>NZ_JBHUKS010000005.1:0-173217 GCF_042684085.1 Amycolatopsis silviterrae | reverse complement strand
CGCCGGCCCGACCCGCCGCCGGCCCGACCCGCCGCCGGCCCGACCCGCCGCCGGCCCGACCCGCCGCCGGCCCGACCCGCCGCCGCCGACCCGCCGCCGCCGACTCGCTGCCGCCGACCCGACCCGACACGCCGCCGCCGACTCGCTGCCGCCGACCCGACCCGACTCGCTGCCGCCGACCCGCCGACGCCGACCCGTCGGCTCGCCACGAGCGGCACCGGCCCTGGCCAGGTTCTTTGGCCGGGGAAGACGAGCCTCAAGGGTGCCCACAGCGCCGCCTGAGGTCCCTGGCGTGGGGATAGTCCAGACTGCAGGCTCGGTGGCCGTCTGCCGGGCCGGGCCGATATCCCCATCGGCACCGGCGGAACCGCTGGCATCAAGGCGATCCTGCCGAGAGCGCGTCGGATCGGCGAGCGCTCAGGGGAGTCGGTGGGCACCGCTGGCCGTCAGCCGGGCAGGAAGGGCCGCTGAGACCGGCATTCCCGCCAGCACCGGCAGAACCGTTCGCATCAAGGCGATCCCGCCGAGCGCACCTCGAATCGGCGAGCGTTCGGCGGAACTGCCCCAGCCCACCGGATCAGCCGCGCCCCCAGGCCGACACCAGCGGATAGGACGACACCGTGAACCGCGGATCCCCGAGCACCTTCCGGAACTGCTCAAGCTCCTCCGCCGGCACGCCCTCCTCGGCCAGTTTGTCCGCCAGTTCCAGCGAATTCGCCGCCAGCACCCGGATTTCCGTCCCGCCGCCCGGCCACCGGGTCGTCACGCGCCCGCTGCCGATCTCGCGCAGCCCGGCCCCGGCCAGCACGTCCGGCAGCCGTCCGGCCCACTCGACGTCGCTGCCCGCTCGTTCGAGCAGGTCGATGATCCGGCCTTGCACGGAACGGAAAACCGAGGCGCTCGCCTCGTCGGGCGTCTCCAGCACGGTCTGCCCGCGCGCTTCGATCTCTTCGAGGACCAGCCATCCGCCGGGGGCGAGCGCGGCGGAGAGTTTGGCGACCAGTTCGTCCCGTTCCGGGAAGTGGATCAGCACCAGCCGGGCGTGGATCAGGTCGAATTTCCGGTCCGGCACCGGTTCTTCGCGCACGTCGTGGTGCACCACCGAGGTGTTCGAGGGCAGATCGGCGAGCAGTCGGGTGTCGACGTCGGTGGCCAGCACGTGGCCGTCCGCCCCGGCCCGCTCGGCCAGCCACCGGGCGATCGACCCGCCGCCCGCGCCGATCTCCCAGCAGGACCATCCGGGGCCGACGCCGAGATTCGCCAGGTGCTCGACCGTCGCCGCGTCGTAACTCGCCTGGAGGGCGGACATCCGGTCGTTCGCCGGAGCGCTCGCGTTGTCGAACGGGTAATCGTCGTCCATTCCCCCACCCTGCCAGCGTCCGCGAAACGGCGCTGGCAGGGTGGCGGAAGTCTCAGCAGGTTTCGCGGACGTAGGCGGAATCGCCCTTCGGCGTGACGTCCCGGTCGCGGCGGACGACGCTGAGAGTGTTGCCCCACTTGGCACACGCGTTCCGGAGCCCGGCTTCGGTGTATTCGATGACGATCACGTGGTTGCCGAAGTATTGCGTGTACTCCGCGCAATTGTCCTGTTCGCCGCATTCCTCGGCGACGGCGAAGTCGAGACCGTTCGCCGCCCGCGAGGAAGCCAGCTCCGAGGTGTTCTTTTGGGCAATCGCGAGGCCTTTTCCGTGCGCGTGCGCGGAAAGCAGCTTGACGAGGTCCTGCGCGTTCTGCGCGCTGAGCAAGTCCTGCGACCGGGTGAAGCTGTCGTAGTTGTCCGGCTCGACGGCCTGGTAGCCCTTGCCCGCGCACTCGTCGATCCAGACGCCGACCTTGTCCGCGATCCGGCCCCGTTTGTCCGCGGTGCGCAGGTCGAGCAGCGCCTCGTTCCAGTCCGGATCCTTGACGACGTTGCCGTCGGCGTCGCGCAGGACCAGGTCGCCCCATTCGTTTTCGGCGTCGGGCTGTGCCTGGAAAGCGTTGACGTAGCAGATGTTGTACAGCCCGGCCTCCGCCGGCGCGCTGTGGTCGCGGCTGACCACCTGGACGCCCGGGGGCGGCGCGTAGGGGCCGCCGATCTGGTAATCGAAACCGGCGTGCGGGGCCGGCAGCGGAATGTCCCGCACCTGAGCCGAGGGCAGCGGCGCGCTTTCCGCCGTGCCCGCGGTTCCGAGCGCGCACGCCGAACTGCCGACGAGCAGCGCGGCCGCCGCGGTCGCGCGAGAAATCCGACCAGGAAGCGAATGCATCTGGTGACTCCAGCGATGGGTGAGTACGTCCCCGCCTCGGAGGTTCCGAAAACATCCTGGCGACTGGGTCCGGGCTCGCGGGGAAACCGCATTACCGGCTGGGCGTACTTCTGGCGCCTGCCCGTCCGGCAGGCACCAGAAGTTTAGCGGATCACCGCGCCGCGCCGTCAAGGACAGTTCCGGCCTTGTGAGTGGCGATGCCGGTTAGAACCGGCAGCGCCGCTCACGAGATCAGCTGCCCAGCGTCGCGCGCAATCCCGGCTGAAGCGCGTCGCCGTGCGCGCGCACCATTTCGTCGCACAGTTCCCAGATCCGTTCCACCGGAAGCGCTGCCGCGGTGGCGGGATCGGTCATCGCCGCGTGCCGGATGTGCCGCGGATCGTCCTCGATCGCCGCGCGCACCACGAGTTCCGTCGTGCTCAGGTAGGTGCGGTTGAGCGCGGCCAGCTGCGGCGGGAGCGCGTCGACGCGCGTGGGCCGGATGCCGGTGGCGTCGGCGAGGCACGGCACCTCGACGGCCCCGGTCGCCGGGAGATTCGGGATCAGCCCGCGGTTGAGCACGTTGCCGTAAACAGTGCGCGGCGTGCCGGTGACGACGCTGTGGATGATCTGCGGCGCGTATTCGTTGGTGCCTTCGACGGTGAGCGGTTCGTCGCGCTCGACGGCCTGGCGGGTGCGCTCGTATTCGGCTTCGTTTTCCGCCACCACGTCGAGATACGCGCCGATCGGCAGCCGCAGCCGTTCGATTTCGCTGGCGTGGCCGAGATACCAGGGCACGTATTCGGAGGAGTGCTCGCTGGTTTCGGTGGGGTAGTAGCCGAGCTTGCGGAACATGTCGAACCGGACGCGCCGCCGCAGCTGCGGGTCCTCGGCGAGTTCGGCGAGCCGCGGGTACAGGTCGGCGCCCTGGTGTTCCAGCCGCAGGATCCAGGCCTGGTGGTTGATCCCGGCGGCGTGGTAGGTGACCTCGGACAGCGGCACTTCCAGCAGCGCGGCCAGGTCGTGCACCGTCCAGTACACCGAATGGCAGAGACCGACCACGCGATCGGAGCCGAGCGTCTCGGACAGGTACTGCACGTTCATCGCCATCGGGTTGGTGTAGTTCAGCAGCCACGCCTGCGGGCACACGTCGGCGATGTCCGCGCCGAGTTCGCGCAGGAACGGGAAGGTGCGCAGGGCACGGAAAATCCCGCCGACGCCGAGCGTGTCGCCGATGGTCTGCTTCACGCCGAAACGAGCGGGAATGTCGAAGTCGACGCGGGTAGCCTCGCCCATTCCGATTTGGACCATGTTGATGACGAAGTCCGCGCCCGCGAGGGCTTCGCGGCGGTCGGCGTGCGCGGTGAGGACGGGCTTCGCGCCGCGGGCTTCGGCGATCCGGCCGGCTGCCGCGTGCGCGACGCGCAGGCGTTCCGGGTCGATGTCGTGCAGCGCGACGTGCACCTCGCCCAGTTCGGGATAGGCGAACAGGTCCGCGAGCAGGCCCTGGGTGAACACGACGCTGCCGGCGCCGACGAAGGTGATCTTGGTGGTCATGCGCTTTCCGTTTCGGTGAGGGGGAAAAGTTCGTTCCAGGTCGGTTGGCCGTCGATCCCGCCGCGCGCGAGCGTCGACCGGCCGCCGCCCGCGACCCCGGCTCGCAACGCGTCGGGAAGCGGCAGACCGCGCAGCGTCGCGGCGAGGAACGCGGCGTTGAAGCTGTCTCCGGCGCCGACGGTGTCGAGCGGGGTGATCGGGGACGCGGGAACCGTGACGGTTTCGCCGCGGTGGTGGGCGATCGCGCCGTCGGCACCGTTCTTGACGACGACCGACGGACCGTGCGCGGCTAGATGCGCCGCAGCGTCAAGCAGGCTGGATTTTCCGGACAGCTGCAGTGCCTCGGCGGCATTGGGCAAGAGGAAGTCGGTTTCCTTGAGCACCAACGGGATGCCGAGCGGATCCCACTGCCGCGCCGGATCGTCGTTGGTGTCCAGCGAGGTCGTCGCGCCGTGCGACCGGGCGATGCGGAACAGCTCCGGCAACCCGGCGGCGAGAGCGGGCATCAGGAAGTAGGACGAGGCGTGGACGTGCCGGGCGCTCGCCAGCAGATGCTCGGGGACGTCCGCGGCCGACACCGCGTCCAGCACTCCGGAACTCGTGACGATGGCCCGGCTGCCGTCGCGGGTCAGGATCGCGGTGAGCGGCGTCGGCAAGGACGGATCCACCGTGAGGGCCTGGGTATCGACGCCGCGCTCGGCGAGGATGTCGCGGACGAAGCGACCGGCGGCGTCGTCGCCGATCCGCCCGGCGAAAGCGACCTTCAGCCCGAGCCGGGCGGCTCCGGCGGCGGTGATCGCGGCGGACCCGCCGAGCGTGAGCGTGCCGTGGCCGACGAGGTTCTCCCGTTGCCGGAAGTCGAGGTCGCCGGTCAGCGGCCCGAGGACGACGTCGGGGTTGACGTCGCCGAGCACGAGCAGGTCGAAGGGGTGCGGCATGCGTGGTTCCTCTGGAGGAGTGCGGTTCAGCCTTTGAGGCCGCTGGAGGTGATGGACTGGATGAACGTCTTCTGCGCGCCGAGGAAGGCCAGCAGCACCGGCAGCACGGTGATCACGTTCCCGGCCATCACCGCCGCCCAGTTGGTGTGGTGCTGTCCCTGGAAGGTGGTCAGGCCGAGCTGCAGCGTGTACTGGGTGTCGTGGTTGATCGCGATCAGCGGCCAGGTGAGGTCGTTCCAGGTGCTGAGGAAGGTCAGCACCGCGACCGTGCTCAGCGCCGGCCGGGACAGCGGGAGCACGATCCGGACCAGCACCCGCAGCCGCGAGCAGCCGTCGATCCAGGCCGCCTCCTCCAGTTCGCGCGGCAGCGACAGGAAGAACTGCCGCAGCAGGAACACCGCGAACGGCGTGACCAGCGACGGGACGATCAGCGCGCCGAGCGAGTCGATGAGGCCGAGCTTCTTCATGACCAGGAACGTCGGGATCATGGTGAGCTGGAACGGCACCGCCATGGTCGCCATCATCAGCCCGAGCATCACCTTCGACCCGCGGAACCGCATCCGCGCGAACGCGTAGCCGCCGAGCGAGCCGAAGACGAGGTTGGCCGCCACGGTCACGACCGACACGATCAGCGAGTTGGTGAACCAGCGCAGGAACAGCGCGTTCTCCAGCACGTACCGGTAGCCGGAGAAGTCGATCCCGGACGGCCACAGCGACGGCGGGAACCGGTTGATCTCCGCGTTGCTCATCACCGAACTGAGCAGCAGCCACACCAGCGGAGCCGCGAACAGCAACGCCAGCGGGGCCAGCAGCAGATGCCACGGGCTGAACGGCAGCCGCCAGCGCCTGCGGAGCACGTCGGGCAGCTGAGTGGTGGAAACGGGGGCGACCTGCGCGCGCGTCGTCATCGAGCCTCCTTGTTACGACGCAGCAACCGGACGCCCAGCCCGAGCGCCAGCAGCACGACGGCGAGCACGTACGCGGCGGCGGCGCCGTATCCGGCGGTGAAGTTCTGGAAGGCCTGTTGCCAGATGAAGTAGACGATCACCGTGGTCGACCCGAGCGGCCCGCCCTTGGTGGTGACGTAGGTCAGGTCGAATACCTGCAGCGATTGGATCAGCTGCCACAGCGTGAGAAAGGTGGTCACCGGCAGGACCGCGGGCAGCGTCACGTGCCGCAGGATCCGGAACGGGCCGGCGCCGTCCAGCCGCGCGGCTTCGATGAGCGACGGCGGCACATCCTGCAGCGCGGCCAGGAACACCACCATGCAGAAGCCGGTGCCGCTCCACAGCGTGATGGCCACCAGTACCAGCAGCGCCTGCGACGGATCGGTCAGAAACCCTTGCGGGCTCAGGCCGATCCGGTGCAGCACCGAGTTCGCGACGCCGAATTCCGGGTCGAGGATGAACGAGAACAGGACGCCCTGCGCGGTGGCCGACAGCACGAACGGGACGAACATCAGCGTCCGGTACGCGCCGATGAAGCGCACCCGCCGGTTCAGCGCGAGCGCCAGCGCGAGGCCGAGCACGATGCTGAGCGGGACGTATAACGCCGTGTACAGCAGCGTGTTGCCGACCGCCTGGCCGAAGTGCGGGTCCTGGGCGAGCGCCGCGTAGTTGTCGACGCCGACGAACCGGGACGGGGTGACGAGGTCGTCGGCCTGGAACGACAGGATCAGCGACCACACCACGGGCACGAGCCCGAGGCCGATGATGACGACGACCGAGGGACTCAGGTAGGCCCAGGCGGCGGCGGTCTCGCGCCGCCGGCGGGTCTTGGCGGCCGGAGCGACTGTGATCGGGCCGGGATGTACGGACATGAGCGGGGGTCCTATCGGGGGATGACGAGGGCGGCGTTGGCCGCGGAAGCGCAGTCGCGCATGGCGTCGGCGGGGGTCGCGCGCCCGAGCAGCACGGACACGATCGCGGCGGCGACGGCCTGCGAAACCTGCGGATAGGCGGGGTGGTTGGCGCGGACGTGCGAGTTTTCGAGCGACTGGACGAACACGGAAAGCCCCGCGGTGTCCTTCGTTTTGCGCTGCCACTCCGGAAGCCGCTGCGACTCGGCACTCAGCGGGAGGCTGCCCGCCCCGACGTCCCAGACGACGTCCTGGGACGGGGCGGTGAGCCACCGCAGGAACGTCTTGGCCGCGGCGAGGCGGCGGTCGCCGTTGTCGAACACCGTCCAGGTGTCCGGCCCGGAGATGGTGATCGGCTTTCCGGTGAACGTGGGGAGCGGGGCGATGTGGTAGTCGAGGCCCGCGTCGACGATGTCGGGCAGCTGCCACGGCCCGGTCGGCACCATCGCGATCCGGCCCGAGGCGAACGCCTGGTACATCTGCTCGGAGCCCGGTTTCGGGTCGATGTAGACACTGCGGTCGGCGGCCAGGCTCCGGATGACCTCGAGCGCCTGCACGCCGCTGTCGGCGAAGCCGATGCTGCGGCCGTCCTGCCCGACGATGGTGCCGCCGAGGTCCCAGATCATCGGCCACAGCCGCCAGACGGTGTCCTCGTCGCCCGCGCCGGGCCAGGCCGTGCCGAACTGCCCCTGGTTCCGGTCGGTCAGTTTCTTCGCGGCGGCCACGAAATCCGGCCAGCGCCAGGAATCGTCCGGAAGCGGAATCCCGTGCTGCTGGAACAGTTTCTTGTTGCACGCGACGGCCAGCGAGTCGAGCATCGCCGGCACCGCGCGGACGCGGCCGTTCACGGTGACCGCTTCGAGCGCGGGTTTCCAGAACTGCGCGCCGCCGTGCACGACGTCGTCCATGTCGGCCACCCGCGGGCTGCGGGCGATGCTGGAGAGGTCGGAGCCGAAGACGTACGCGATGTCCGGGTAGGAACCGGACGCGAGCGCCGCGGTCACCTTCTGCAGCATGGCGTCGGCGAGCACGCCGCCGCCGAGGTCGATCCGGATGTCCGGGTGCTCGCGCTGGAACGCGGCGGCCAGCTGCTTGAGGACCTTGAGGCCGGTGTCGTTCTGGCCGTGCCACATTTCGACGGTGACCGGCCCGGTGGTGGCGGCGGGGGCCTCGGCGCACGCCGCGGCGGCGGGCACCAGCGCCACGGCCGCCGCGCCGCGGAGAAACCCGCGGCGGGTCAGGGTTCGCACGCGCATGGGAGTGCCTCCTAGCGGTGCGGGCGGAGCTGACGGGCGGGGGACGTCATCTGCGGGTTCCTTCCGGCGGGGAGAAATAGGCGGCCACCGCGGCGGGCAGCGGCGGGACATCGACCGGCACGGAGCCGGAACGCAGGGACTGGGTGGCGAGCGCGCCCGCCGCCACGGCCTCGCGGGCGGCGACCGGCGACAGCTCCGGCGGGTCGCCGCGGGTGACGTAGCGCAGAAACTCCGTCATAGTCAGGAGATCCGCGTCGGAGTGGCCGGAGACGACGCCGTCGATCGGGTGCTCGCGGTCGCCCTCAGCCGACCATTCGCGGCGGCGATTCCACACCTTCACCACGCCGCCGCCGGTGTCGCCGAAGTTCTCCGCGCGGCCTTCGGTGCCGATCACGGTGTAGTTGCGCCAGTAGTCGGGGGTGAAATGGCACTGTTCGTAGCTGGCGAGCACGCCGTTGTCGAGTCGCATGTGGACCATTGACAGGTCTTCGACGTCGACGACCGGGTTGAGGCCGGTTTGCGCGGCGGGCGGCCAGTTGTCGAAGGAGAACCAGTCGTCGGCGAGCCGGTCGCCCTGGCCGCTTCGGTCGGTGATGCCGCCGTAGACGGCCAGGTCGCCCATCGCGGTGACACGGCGGGTGAAGCCGCCGGCGAGGTAGTGGATGACGTCGAGGTCGTGGCTGGCTTTCTGCAGCAGCAACGAGTTCACTTTGAGCCGGTCGGCGTGCCAGTCCTTGAAGTAGTAGTCGCCGCCGTTGCCGACGAAATGGCGGCACCACACGGCTTTCACCTCGCCGATCTCGCCGCGTTCGACCACACCGTGCAGTGCGCGGACGACCGCCGAGTGGCGGAAGTTGTGTCCGATGTAGAGCGGGGTGCCGGTCTCCCGCGCGGCGGCGAGGACCGCGTCGGCGTCCGGAAGCGTGGTGGCGAGCGGTTTTTCGAGGTATACCGCCACTCCGGCGCGCAGCAGGTCGATGGCGATCTCGGCGTGCGTCCAGTCCGGTGCGGTCACGATCGCGGCGTCGACCAGCTTCGCCAGCTCCGCGTGCCCGGCCACGATGTCGACCGCGCCGAACAGGTCGCGCGCTCGCTCGCGGCCCCGCTCGTGCGGGTCCGAAGCGGCCACGATCTCCGCCGCGACCCCGGATTCCGCTACGTGCCGCGCGATTCCGGCGCGGAGGCCGACACCGACTACGCCGACCCGCAGCACCCCGGGATTCACCACGTCGCCACCTCACGTCTGCGTGATATTGATCTGCATCATGGCAAATCAATCAGAAATGCGCAACGACGGGATCGGTCACCTGGCCACGACCAGCTCCACCGAGGCCGCGGCGAGGTCGGCGGCGAACGAAGCGGGCACGTCGGCGTCGGTGACCAGCGCGTCGATCGCGTCGAGCCGGCAGATGCGGGCGAACGTCGCCTTCGTCAGCTTGGTCCCGTCCGCCACCACGATCACGCGCCGGGCGACCTGGCTGAAATGCCTGCTGACGTCGGCTTCCCCCTCGTGCAGCGTGGTCGCGCCGTACTGCGCGCTCAGCCCGTCGACGCCGAGGATGACCGTGTCCAGCGCGAACGCGGAGAGCGCGTCCGACACGAGCGAGCCGACCAGTTCGTAGGACTGGCGGCGGGCGACGCCGCCGGTCACGACGATTTTGACGTGCGCGCGCACGGACAGCTCGTAGGCGATGTTGAGCGCGTTGGTGACGACGGTCAGCCCCGCTTCGCCGTCGGCGCGGATGAACCGCTCGCTCTTGCCGAGCGCCCGGGCGACCTCGGTGGTCGTGGTGCCGCCGTTGATGCCGACGGTTTCGCCCGGCTGCACCAGGTCCGCGGCGCGCGCGGCGATCGCGGTCTTCGCCTCGGCCTGCCGGGCGATCTTGTACTGCAGCGGCAGTTCGTAGCCGGTGCCCAGTGCGGCGGCCCCGCCGTGGGTGCGCGTGATCAGCCGCTGGTCGACGAGGATCGTCAGGTCCCGCCGCGCGGTCGCGGGGGAGACGTCGAGCGCGCTGCCGATCTCCGAGATCGTGACATTGCCCCGTTCGCTCACCAATTCGAGCAGGGCGTTCAGGCGTTGCTGGGGCGTCATGCCGGGTCTCTCGTTCCTGGTCGGGGGCGGTCCGCCGCTCATCCTAGAGTCCAGGATCGAGCGCTCGGCTGATTGAATCTGCACTCTAAGTCGTAGACTGAGCAAAAGTGCTCAAGTATGGTGACGGAAGTGATCACGTCCCCTTGGATCGAAAGGCCTCCATCCCGTGTCCTCCCTTCCGGATGCCCCCTTCGTCGCCGCTGAACTGGCGTCCCAGCCCGAGATGTGGCGCGCGGCCGCCGCCCTCGCCCCGTCCGCTGCCCTGCCCCAGCCGGGCGAACGGGTGGCGGTCGTCGGCTGCGGCACCAGCTGGTTCATCGCGATGAGCTACGCCGTCGCCCGCGAACAACGCGGCCACGGGGTCACCGACGCCTTCGCCGGCTCCGAATACCCGGCGTCGCGCGAGTACGACCGCGTCGTGGCGATCTCCCGCTCCGGCACCACCACCGAGATCATCGACCTGCTCGCCGCCATGCCCGAGCAGCGCACCGTGCTGATCACCGCGGTCGGCGACAGTCCCGCTGCCGCGCTCGCGGACGAGGTCGTCGAGCTGTCCTTCGCCGACGAGAAATCCGTTGTACAGACCCGGTTCGCCACCACCGCGCTCGCCCTGCTGCGCGCCGGTCTCGGCGACGACGTCGAGCAGTTGGCGACGGCCTGCGCCGAAGCATTGGCCGAGCCGATCGACGACCTCCTCGACGCCGAACAGGTCACCTTCGTCGGCCGCGGCCCCGCTGTCGGGCTCGCTTACGAGGCCGCCCTGAAAACGCGCGAGGCAGCACAGTTCTGGGCCGAGTCCTACCCCGCCATGGACTACCGGCACGGCCCGATCGCGATCGCGCAACCAGGCCGTCTCGTGTGGTCGCTGGGCCCGGCCCCCGCCGGGCTGGCCGAGGACGTCGCCCGCACCGGCGCGCGATTCGTGCACCACGACCTCGACCCGCTGGCCGCCCTCGTGGTGGCGCAGCGCTTCGCTGTCGCGCTGGCCGCCCGGCGCGGCCTTGACCCCGACCGCCCGCGCTCGCTCACGCGCTCAGTCATCCTCGCCTGATTCCCGATGATCGTCACCCTGACCCCGAATCCGGCCGTCGACGTCACCTACCGGATCGGCACCCACCTGCCCGGCGACACGAACCGGGTGCGGGAGGTGCTGCGCCGCCCCGGCGGCAAGGGCGTGAACGTCGCGCGCGTGCTCGCCGCGCTGGATGTCCCGGTCCGCGCGGTGCTCCCGCTGGGCGGCGACGCGGGCCGGTGGCTCGGCAACGCGCTGGACGTGCCCTTCGACGCAGTCCCGATCTCCGGCGAAAACCGCACCACCGTCACGATCGCCGGCGACGGCCACCCGACCGTCTACACCGAACCCGGCCCGGAAGTGTCCGAAGAGGAATGGACGGCCTTCGGCGCGCGTCTGGCCGAATGCGTGTCCGGTTTCCTGGTGGTGTCCGGCTCCCTGCCGCGCGGCGCTTCGCCGGACCTGGTCGCCGACTGGGTCGGTATCGCCCGGAAAGCCGGGGTGCCGACGCTGGTCGACGCGTCCGGTCCGGCATTGCTGGCCGCGGCCCGGGCCGGTGCCGTCGTGAAGCCGAACCAGTCCGAACTGCTCGCCGCCACGTCCGCCGCTGACGAGGCCGCCGGTGCCGCCGCACTTCTCCGCCTGGGTGCCCGGCAAGTCGTCGTCTCCCGCGGAGCCGACGGGATCGCCGCCTACACCGGACACAGCGTCCTGACCGTCCCCGCCATCCCCGACGTGCACGGCAACCCCACCGGCGCCGGCGACGCCGCGACTGCCGGACTAGCCGCCTCCCTCGCTGCCGGCCGCCCCCTGATCGAAGCCCTTCGCGCCGCCGCCGCACTAGGTGCCGCAGCCGTCCTGCGCCCCGTCGCCGGCGAGGTGGATCTGCCCGCCTACCAACGATTCCTGAACGGAGCCACCCCATGATCACCCGCCCCGACCTGCCCCGGCTGCTGGCCGCCGCCCGCTCGCGTGGCTCCGCGGTGGGCGCGTTCAACGTGATCATGCTGGAACACGCCGAGGCCATCGCCGAAGGCGCGCAGCAGGCGGGCTTGCCGGTGGTGCTGCAGATCAGCGAAAACTGCGTCCGCTACCACGGCAGTCTCGCCCCGATCACCGTGGCGTCGCTGGAAATCGCCCGGCGCGCGTCCGTCGACGTGCTGGTGCACCTGGACCACATCGAAGACCCGTCCCTGATCCGGGAAGGCATCGCACTGGGCGTCGACAGCGTCATGTACGACGGATCTCGCCTGCCCTACGCGGAAAACCTGCGCACGACCCGGGAAATCGCCGACCTGTGCCACGAAGCAGGTATAGCGGTCGAGGCCGAGTTGGGTGAGGTCGGCGGAAAGGATGGTGTGCACGCTCCCGGTGCCCGCACCGACCCTGGCGAAGCCGCGGACTTCGTTGCCGCGACCGGCGTCGATGCCCTAGCCGTCGCGGTGGGCACCTCGCACGCGATGGTGGAACGGACCGCCCAGGTAGACCGTTCGCTGGTGACCCGGTTGCGAGATGCCGTCCCCGTCCCGCTGGTCTTGCACGGTTCGTCCGGGCTGTCCGACGAGGAACTGCGCGGCGCGGTGGCCAGCGGGATGGCGAAGGTGAACATCTCGACGCACCTGAACGGCTTGTTCACCCGGTCGGTGCGGCAGTTCCTGGCGGACCAGCCGGAGGCCGTGGACCCGCGGAAGTACGTCCGGCTGGGACGGACCGCAGTGGCCTCGGAGACGGCTCGGCTCCTGCGATTGCTGGCTGGCTGAACGCGGTCAGCCGATCGGTGACCTCTCGTCCCTCCGGCCCGCTGCGCACCCCTCGGGTACTCTTGGTATACCAAAGTGATCCCGTCGAGAAAGGTGCTCTCCGTGTTGATCCGTGACGTCCGCCCCTGGGGCGGTCAGCGCAGCGACGTCGAGGTGGCCGGCGACCGGATCGCCGCGGTCCGGCCGCACGATCCGGCGGCGGCGCCCGGCCCGGACGCGGTCGAGGGGCGCGGCCGGCTGCTGCTCCCGTCGTTCAGCGACGTGCACGTCCACCTCGACTCGACGCGGATCGGCCTGCCGTTCCGGCCGCACACCGGGGCCCCCGGCGTCTGGGCGATGATGCTGAACGACCGCGAGAACTGGCGGAACGCCGAGGTCCCGCTGCCCGAACGCGTCGCGGGCACGCTGGAGCGGATGATCGCGAACGGCACCACCCGGGTGCGCACCTACGCGCAGGTCGACGTGGATTGCCGGCTCGAAAAACTCGACGCCGTCCTCGCGGCCAAGGAGCGGTTCGCCGGGCACGCGGACGTCGAGGTGATGGCGTTTCCGCAGGCCGGGATCCTGCGCGAACCCGGCACCGCCGAGGTGCTGGAGGCCGCGCTGCGCTCGGGCGCGTCGGTGGTCGGCGGGATCGATCCGTGTTCGCTGGACAAGGATCCCAAGGGACACCTGGACGTCGTGTTCGGGCTGGCCGAGAAGTACGGCGTCGAGGTGGACATCCACCTGCACGAACCAGGACATCTCGGCGTGTTCTCGACCGACCTGGTGATCGAGCGGGCGCGAGCCCTGGACATGCGCGGCAAGGTGACCATGTCGCACGCCTACGAGCTGGGCTCGGTTTCGGAAGCGGTGAGCCGCCGCCTGATCGACACGTTCGCGGAGCTGGACATCGCGATGGCCACCGTCGCACCGTCCGTCGACCGGCAGCTGTCGCTGGCGGACCTGACGACGGCGGGTGTACGCGTCGGCCTGGGGGAGGACGGGCAGCGCGATTACTGGAGCCCGTACGGCAACTGCGACCTCCTCGACCGCACCTGGCAACTGGCCTTCACGCACGGCTTCCGCCGCGACGAGCTGATCGAAATGGCCCTGGCCGTCGCGACGATGGGCGGAGCGTCGATCATGAGCCACGACGTCCCCCGCCTGTCGAGCATCACCGACCGGCCCGGAGTGGCCGCTGGCGATCGTGCGGACCTGCTGCTGGTGGACGGCGAGACTCCGACCAGTGCGGTGATGGACCGTGGGAAGGACCGGACTGTGCTGCACAACGGAGTCGTGGTGGCGGACGGGCTGGCGGTCGCCGATCTCTGACGGGTGCCGGACCAGGCCGCGCGCTCTGCTTCCGCGGAGGTCCGTGAGGGACGCCCTGACGGAATCTGATTCTCGCAGGGGTCCCCTCACGGACCTCCGGGCGCGGCCATGCGGGGGTGCGTGAGGGCAGCGCGGCGGCGGTGACGAAGGCTCACCCCGCCGAAGCAGCCCCCTCCGCCGAATGCCGTCGTGCCGCCTCGCTCGTCCCCGTCGCAAGATGCGCCAGCACCAGCCGCTCCACTCGCTCCACATCGCGGTCCACGATCGCCTCGTACAGGAGTTCGTGTTCCGCCGCCATGGCCGTCAAGTCGTCGTGCTGGCCGAGCAACCACCGCATCCGGCTGCGCAGCGTCCGCTCCAGTTCGCCGAGCAGTTCGTTCGCCGAAAGGGACGTCACGACCTCGTGGAAGTCCGCGGCCGCGCGGCGGGCGGTGACTGCGTCGCCGGCACGGGCGGCTTGCAGCTCCGCGTCCAGCACTTCCCGCAGCCGCGCCAGGCCCTCGCGGGTGCGGCGCTGGGCGGCGAGCCGGAACGTCAAGCCCTCGAACGCCGTGCGCACCTCGTTGAGATCCGCGACATCCGACGCGGTGAACTCCCGCACCACCGACCACGACCGCGGCCGCGGCGTCACCAGGCCCTCGTTTCCCAGCGCCCGCAACGCATCCCGCACCGGCACCCGGCTCACGCCCATCTCCGCGGCCAGATCCCGTTCGACCAGCTTGCTGCCGGGAGCCCGCGCGCCGTCGAGGATTTCGTCGCGCAGCTGTTCCGTCACGCGGTCGGACTCCGACGCGAAACCCGGCTCCATCCGATCCCCTCTCGCCGTCACCGACAGTATCGGCGAACCTTCCTCCAGGTTTCCGGAAAAACCCGCCTCCGGCAAGGTCTGGCCGCCAGGTTCCGTCGTTTGGTATACCTAAATGCACCGAGCGGAAGGACTCCGATGCGCACTCGCTGGCGTGCCCGCCACGTGCTTGCCCACCAGAACGGACAGCACGCCCTGCTGGAAAACGGCGAGGTCGTCTGGGAGAACGACGTCGTCACCTACGTCGGCCCGCGGTATGCCGGAACCGCCGATCTGGACGTCGACCTCGGCGACGCGCTCGTCCTTCCCGGCCTGATCGACCTCGACGCGCTGACCGATGTGGACCATCTCGTCCTCGATTCCTGGGCGGCCGCAGACCGCGCGGCCGGGTTGCAGTGGTCCGAGGACTACTTCGCGAACCGCCGCCGCGACGTGTTCACCCCGGCGGAACGGCAGACCATTCGCGAGTACGCGCTCGTTCAACTGGCGCTGCACGGAATCACCACGTATATGCCGATCGCGTCGGAGGTCCACTCTTCCTGGGCTGAACCCTACGAGGAACTCGTCGCGATGGCGGACTTCTCACGAAGCCTCGGGCTGCGCGGATACCTCGGCCCGGCTTACCGTTCCGGCGTCAATGTGGCCACTGTGGACGGTTCGCGGACGGTCGCCTTCGACGAGCGTCGCGGCGAGGAGGGGCTAGCGGACGCGCTGCGGTTCCTCGACCACGCAAAGGAACTCGACGATCCGCTCGTTAACGGTGTGCTGCTTCCGTGCCGCATTGAAACTCTCGCCGAAGGCCTCATGCGCGCAACTGCGGACGCGGCGCGGCAACGCGACGTCCTCGTGCGGCTCCACTGCCTGCAGGGCGTTCTGGAACGGGAATTGATCCTGGACCGTTACGGCGTAACGCCGTTGGACATGCTCAAGCGCACTGGTCTGCTCGGCGAACGGCTGCTGATCCCGCACGGTCAGGTGCTTGACCGCCACCCCGAGGTGCACGGGGAGGATCGCGGTGACGTCGCGACCTTGGCCGCGGCCGGCGCGTCGGTGATCCACTGCCCGCTCACCTCCTTCCGCTACGGCCACGCACTCCGCTCCTTCCGCGACTACCGCGAGGCAGGCCTGAACCTCTGTCTGGGCACGGATTCCTTCCCGCCGGACCTGGTACGCGGCATGGACGTCGGCGTGCAGTTGGCGAAGGTGATGGACGGCCGCGCCGACGCGGCCCCGGCGGAGTGGTACGTCGAAGCCGCGACGCTCGGCGGTGCCCGCGCGCTTCGCCGCGACGACCTCGGCAAGCTGGCTCCGGGTGCGCAGGCGGACCTCGTCGCGTTCCACGTCGGCGACCTGCGCGACGGCGTGCGGGACGACCCGATCCGGACGTTCCTGCTCAGCGGAACCGCCCGCCAGGCAACGCATTCCGTCGTCGCGGGCCAGCCGGTGCTGGTGGACGGGCACGTGCCGGGCGTCGACGAGCAGGACCTCCGCCGTCGTGCGCAGGCGTTGTTCGAGAAGATGCGTGCCGCGTACTCGGAGCGGGACGTCGAACGCCGGGAGCCGGGGGAGTTGTTCCCGCCGACCTTCCCGGCGTTCCGGGAGTGACCCGACCGCTGTCCGTGAGGGGCCCCCTCCCGGACTTGTGGTCCCATGCCAGGGGCTGGAGGTGGGCGGCCTCAGCCTGTCGACTGTCCACGCGGGACGCCAACCTAGGGGTAATGCACGATTGACGCCTATCTGGGCGTTTCTGTGAGTCTGTGAGGGGCACCTTGAGGGAATCAGATTCCCCCAAGGTGCCCCTCACAGACCGCACACCGCGCTCCCGCCCGCCCGGCCCGTCGGTCAGCAGTCAGCACGTCCTTCTCAGCCTGGGCAGACGCACTCCCGGCGCACCCCGCAGGGCCGCTGAGCATAAACCGGGCGCTTTGCCGAAAGTGTGCTCCTTTGTGGACGGACGGCAGACCGGAACCGGATCACCCAGAACAGCAGCGTCCCGTAGGACCGGCCTGCGACGGTCCATTGTTCGAGGTCCATCTGCTTCCTGCCGCGCGCGGCGAGTCCGATGACCACCGCCAGCGCCACCACGGCCAGCGCGACGACCGCGCCCGCGTTCACCGCTGCTCCTGCTCGGTTTCGGCGGAACCCGTGCGCCGGACGCGGTCGGCGACGGCGAGGAAGGCGGGCGTGAGGGCCACCCAGAGCAGGATCCAGAACCCGATCTCGGGCAGGAGCCAGACCCGGCCGCCGCCGCTGAACCAGGGCAGGCCGGCGATCATCGCCACGTAGGGGGTGAAGGCCACCGCGGCCACCACTGCGGAACGCTTCAGCGCGCACACCCTTCGTTGTTTGGTATACCATAAGTGCGGCTGGTGGCGGGTTGTCAAGGGTGCGGGCGGGAACGATGCGGGCTCGCCACTGTGCCGGGCGTCGTTGGATCTTCTGGCATCGGTGGAAGCTTTGGGCGACGGGGTGTTTGTCCGATTTGGACACGGCTGGCGCGACTGCCGTGCCGGAGTCGAGCTTTGGTAGACCGGAGCAAAACCGGTCGCCCGTGCGGGTGGCCGACAGCTACCGTGCCGTGGAAAGGGGGACGCAATGGACAACGCGACGACGGAACTGTGGCGCCCGACCGGTCCGGCCGAGCTGGAACTGGTGCGCCAGTCCGGCTGGCGCGCGTGGCCGCCGCGGCTGCCGGACCAGCCGATCTTCTATCCGGTGCTGAACGAGGACTACGCGGTGAAGATCGCGCGGGACTGGAACGTCCGCTTCGACGGCGCCGGGTACGTGACTCGTTTCCGGGTGGAGACGGCTTTCCTCGACCGCTATCCGGTGCGGCAGGCGGGTGGCGAAACGATCCTGGAGCTGTGGGTGCCCGCGGAGGAGCTGGCGGAGTTCAACGCGCACCTGGTCGGCGAGATCGAGGTCGTGCACGAGTTCCGTTGAGGGGTGTCGTGAGTGGCGATCACGGTTCTAACCGCGATCGCCACTCACGACCCCGCCCGACAACCGACGAAAACACCGAACCGCCAGCTCCACCGGCGCCGCCTTCTCGTCCGTCCCAGCCCAGATCTCCAGCGAAATCCGGATCGCGTCCGTCGCCGCCGCCGCAACCAGATGCACCGTCACGTCGTCCGTCTCCGGAGCCAGCCGGGCCAGCACCGGGCGCAGCCGGGTTTCGGATTCGCCGTTCACCCGGTGCCACACGGCCGCCAGTGCCGAATCGTCCCCGCTCGCGGCGCGCAGCAGGCCTCGGGTCCAGCTGAATTCCGGGGCGGCGTCGGCGGCGGAGATCGTCTTGCGGATCGCGTCTTCGACCGCCTTCAGCAGCGGTGTTCCTTCGGCGGTGGCGGCGAGGTGCTCGCGCCACGAATCGGCTCCGACGACCAGCAGCGGCGCGACCGCGTCCTCTTTGGTGCGGAAGTAACGGTAGAAGGTGCGCGGCGCGACGCCCGCCGCCGCGGCGATCGCTTCCGCGGTCGTTCCCTGTGCGCCATGCTCGGTGAACAGCCGGGCGGCGGCGCGGGCGATGTCGAGCTGCGTCGCCGCTTTGCGCCGTTCTGTCAGGGTCGGGGGCTTTCCGCTCACCGGACAACGATACCGGACATCTGCCAGTCCTGCGCCAGGAGTCAAGGTGGCACAAACTGTCACTTAGGCGTAATGTGACCAGTGGAGGAAAGGAGCGGACTATGAACCGTTACGAAGGACGCCGCGTGCTGGTCACCGGAGGCGGCTCGGGGATCGGGCAGGCGACGGTCCTGCGGATGCTGGCCGAGGGCGGGCGCGTCATCGCCGCCGACGTGAGCGAAGCGGGTCTCGCGGACACCGTCGAGAAGGCGGGCGACGTGGGGGACCGGCTGGGCACCGTGGTCGTGAACGTGGCCGATGAAGCGTCGGTCAAGGCCGGAGTCGCGGCGGCGGTCGAGCGGCTCGGCGGGCTGGACGCGCTGGTCAACGCCGCGGGCATCCTGCGGTCGGCGCACACCCACGAGATGCCGCTCGAGGCGTTCGAGCAGGTGCTGCGCGTCAACCTGGTCGGCACGTTCCTGGTGATCCGCGAGTCGATCCCAGCGCTGCGCGAGGGTTCCGCGCCCGCGGTGGTGAACTTCAGTTCGACGTCGGCGATGTTCGCGCATCCGTACATGGCGGCGTACGCGGCGAGCAAGGGCGGCATCCAGTCGATGACGCACGCGCTGGCGTCCGAGTACGCGAAGGACGGCATCCGGTTCACCGCCGTGCAGCCCGGTTCGATCTCGTCGGGCATGACCGACGGCAGCGGCCAGAGCAAGCAGAGCGTCGGCCCCGGCTTCCCCGAGGACGCCGATTTCACCCTGCTCGGCAAGCTGCTTCCCGCGCTGGGCCAGGGTTTCGCCGGCCCGGAGACGGTCGCGTCGGTGGTCGCGATGCTCGCCAGCGAGGACGCCGCGTTCATCACCGGCACCGAGGTCCGCATCGACGGCGGCACGCACTTCTGATGCGCGTTTTGTTCAAGAACCGGCGGCCGGTCGCATCATAGCTTCGCGGCATGACAATTCTCGTGACCGGCGGTCTCGGCATGATCGGCGCACACACCGCCCGGGCGCTCGCCGACCTCGGGCAAGACGTGCTCGTCACCGGGCACCGGCGGACTGAAGTCCCCTCGTTCCTGGCCGGCCGGGTCGCCGTGGAGACGCTCGACGTGACCGACCGGGACGCGTTCCTCGCGCTCGGCGACCGCTACGACATCAGCGCGATCGTCCACCTGGCGGGCAGCATCCCCGGCGAGGACCCGGTCGCGTTCTTCCGGACGGACCTCGCCGGCCTGACCAACGCCCTGGAGGCGGCCCGGACGTGGCAGGTGCGGCGGTTCGCGGTGGCGAGCAGCCTCGGGGTCTACATCGGACGCGACGAACCGTGCTGGCACGAGGATCTGCCGCTGCCGACCGCGGATCTGCCGCATCTGATCGTCGCGTTCAAGAAGGCTGTGGAGCCGTTGACGACGCACAGCCTGCGGGGGAGCGGCGTCGAGCCGGTGGTGCTGCGGATCGGGACAGTCTGGGGGCCGCTGGTCGACCCGGAGTCGCCGTTCTTCCCGATTCCGTCGTACCTCAACGCGGGACTGCGCGGGGAAACACCGCGCTCGCTGATCGCGGACGAAGGCTTCGACTGCTGCTACGCCCCGGACGCCGGCCGCGCGATCGCGTTGCTGACGACGGCGCCTTCGCTGAAGTACGACACGTACAACGTGTCGAGCGGGCGGCCAGTGACCAACCGGCAGTTCGCGGAGGCGCTGGCGGAGGTCGCGCCAGGGGTGCCGGATCGGCTTCAGCCTGGTGGGGAAACCGGGCCGTACTTGGATATTTCGCGGCTCAGCGAGGAAACGGGCTTCGCGCCGGAGTTCGACGTGCGGGCGGCGGTGGCGGACTACGCGGCGTGGCGGAAGGCGAATCCTCGCTGAGCACTGCCCTGGCCACAGTGGACGGTCCGGGCGGCGGTGCGAGAGTGGCCGGATGGAACAGGGCGTCGAATCCGAGACGGAGCGGGTCGTCCGGCGGCTGCGGGACGAGATCCTGGACGGGGCTCGCAAGCCGGGCAGCAAGCTCGTCGAACGGGACCTGGCTGCGGACCTCGGCGTGAGCCGGGTTCCGGTGCGGGAGTTCACCGCGAGCGACATCGCGGACCTGCAGGAAGTGCGCGCGGCGCTGGGAGTCCTGACGTTCAAGCTCGCGGCGACCCGCCACTCGCGCGCCGGGCTGGAGCAGCTCCGTGCCGCACTGGACGAGGAAACATCGGCGGCCGCCGCCGGAGACGCGGTGACGGCCCGCCGCGCGGCGGCCGATTTCCACGAGGCCGTAACGGCGATGGCGGGGAACGAACTGCTCGACGAGCTGGAACTCACGCTCCGCAGCCGGATGCGGTGGCTGCTGGGCCAGCACGAGGACCTGGAACGGGTGGCGGGGAACACCGGGAGCTGTACGAGGCGATCGCCCGGCGGGACGTGGATGCCGTGGAATCGCTGCTGATGGAGCACATGGAGAGCGGACGGCATTCGCGCGGGCTGGGGCGCGGCGAGGCCTGAGCGGCGGGTTTCCCCGGCTCGAAAACCGGGGAAACCCGCGGCCTCAGTTCGTGTGCGAGATCTCGATGTAGTGCTTGCCGTTCATGGGAATGCACTCGGCGCCGTCCACCGTGGGGTCCGGCGGGAGCGCGCGCAGCGCCTGGACGCATTGGTCCGGGGTGTCGTAAGGGCCTTGGTATTCGAGGTGGCTGGCGAACGCGGTCCCGCTGAGGAGCAGCGAGCCGCCGGTGATGGCGAGGCAGACGGCTGCGGTCGCGGCGAGTTTCCGCACGTTCATGGACAATCCCTCCGGTTCCGGCGATCGCGCTGGCTGGCGACCGTCCCTGAACGATCACTACCCGGCCCGAAACGCCCCGAACCCGTCCGTGCCTGTTCGGATAAAAGGGTTGATCGATCGGGCATCGGGCGCAACCTTGCCGGAACGGCAATTTTCCGTGCCACGGCCGGGGGGACGCCGGCGAAGCTGGAGCACATGATCAAGGACTCGCTGCCTTGAGATCACACCGGTGCGAGCGTGCTGGCCGTCTGGCGGAAAGAACCCGATGGCATCGGCTTGATCTCGCTCCGGCTGATGTGCCGCTCCGCGCTTCGATCGGCGGGCTACCAGAGATCGTTCAACACGGTCCGCGGCCGATAGCCGGGATCCAAGCGCACCAGGTCCCACTCGTTGATCCACCCGCGCACGTGCTGGCGGAACTGGTGAGTGCTTCCGCTCGGAAGCCCCGGCACGTCCGGCGGCGTCCAGTCGTACGCGAGTCCGTGCAGGTCGCGGATGCGCCGGTAGGCTCTGCCGAGCGCGGTGCCGTCGGGGCGGTCGAGCAGCAGCACGTCCCGGTCCAGCGCCGCCATGCCCGTCGCGGCTTGGCTTGCCGCCTCGCGGCCCTGCTCCTTGACCCGCCTGGCGAGTTCGGCCCGGTCGCCTTTGCCGTCCAGCACCGCCGCTCCGAAGTCCTCGGTGATCGCCCACACCGAGCCGATCGAGGTCATCCGGTCCAGGCCCAGATGCCAGCGGCCGATCTCGGAGTAGGCGCGGAAGCGCTGCAGCGGGGAATACCGGCCGACCAGCTCGACCTCGTCGAACAGCACGACCCAGCCCTGGTAGCCGGACAGGGTCATCAGCCGGTGGGCGAACCTCAGCCGCTGCCTGGCCAGCTCCGCCGGGGGCACCCGCTCGAACCGGGTCCGGCCGAGTCCGTGCGCCCGCAGGCCCCGGTTCAGCTCCGTCGCGGGGAGCTGGTCGCCGGACCAGAACCGTTCGATCGCGCCGGCGGTGTCCTCGCCGCGGGCGCTGGCCTCGGCGTGCAGTCGCAGCGACGCGGGGAATCGCGCGTCCAGCGAGGATTCCCCGGATTCCGCCCACCCGAGCAGATCTCGGTACCGCTGGCCCTCGGGATCCAGCCCGGCCGCGAGTTCTTCGAGCACGGGGCCGCGCCGGGTCCGGGCCGAGGCTGAGGTCAGGGCGGTCTTCGCTACCTTGACCGGGTCCCACAGCGGCGTTTCCTTGCTGACCACGACCGTGCTGACCACGTGTCCGGTCCGCAGCGCCACATCGCGCAGGCCGGTGAGCAAGTGGCTCTTGCCCGCCCCGAAACCGCCGCCGACGCTCATCGCCGCGGTGCCGCCGTCGTCGACTTGCCGCAGCAGCTGATCGAACGCCGTCCCGATCCGGGGCTGCCCCGTGCCGAGCAGCTCCACCGCCACTGCGTTGGGCACTCCGGCGCGCAGGCATTCCACGGCCGTACGGGCCCGGAACTGCTCTGTGTGGTTCATGCGGCTGTCGCGCCGACCTGGACCAGGCCGGCGTACGGATTCGGCCGTTCCCGGTCCGCCACTTCGCTGACCACTCGCTGATACAACGCGCGGTAGGCCGGAAGCCCGCGCCTGCGGTCGCATGCCAGCGCCCGCGGCAGCACCACCACCAGGAGCACGCCGTTCAGATCGCCGAGTGCGTCCACGAACTGGCGCAGGACCTCGTAGGCGTCGATCGCCATCGCCTTCGTGTAGAAGGTTCCGGAAGACCGGCGGGTCAGCCCCAGCTTGCTGACGTCGACCCGGAGCACCATCCCGGGCAACCCGGCTGCCGATGCCGACCTCTGCGAGCCTCGCCGGGGACGAACGTGCGGCCGGGTGAGCGGTCAGGCCGTGGACCGGATCAACGCCCGGCCGGCTTCCGCCGTCACCTCCGCGGCGACGGAGGCGAATGCCCGCAGCAGCGCGGTCTCCGCGTTCGTGCGCCACACCAGGGCCACCTCGGAGTCCGGCAGGTCCCGGATCGGGACCAGGGAGACGTCGGGACGCGCGTGGTAGCGGGACACCGACTCCACCACCGGCGAGACGCCGAGACCGGTGCTGATCTGGGCGAGCAGTTCCTGGAAGGTGGCCACCGCCGGCCCGCGCTGGATCTGCTTGCCGCTGGGCGTGCGCGTGGGCGCGTGGAACTCCCACCAGTAATCGGGGGCCGGGCCCGCGACGTCGACCACTGTCTCCTCGGCCAGGTCCTCGACGCTGACCGACTCCCGGCGGGCGAAGGGATGGCCCACGGGGACCGCCAGCATTCGCGGTTCCGACAGCAGGACCGGGCCCACCGTCAGGTCTTCTTCGTGCACCGGCAGGCGAGTGATCAGCATGTCGACGTCGCCTGCGCGCAGGGGGCCGAGCGGATCGGCGCACCGCACCTCGCTCATCGTCACCCGGCAGCCGGGGTGACGGGCCTGGAAGCGGCCGAGAATGTCGGCGGTCAGCTCGTTGGCCGCCGAGCCGAGGAATCCCAGGCGCAGCAGGCCGTCGACCTCCCGCGCGGCGGAAGCGACCCGCTCGAACGCCCGGTGCAGCTCTTGGTACGCGGGACGCATTTCCCGGTAGAACTGCTCGCCGAGCGACGTCAGCCGGACCCGTCTGCTGGTTCGCTCGAACAGCGGGGCGCCCACCTGGCGCTCCAGCAAGCGGATCGTCTGGCTCACCCGGGGGGCCGAAAGGTGCAGCCGTTCGGCGGTGCGCCGGAAGTGTATCTCCTCGGCGAGCACCAGAAAACATTCGATCTCGCGCAGTTCCAACCCTGCCCCCCGATGCCGCCGATCGCTAAGTCCAGCTTATCGCTCGTTGTCAACTCGGCGATTGTTCCGCCTCGCGGACCGCAGCATGATCGACAACAGCAAGCCAATCCGCGTCACGAGAGGTGCACTCTGATGTCCGCGTCGCAGACCACGGCCCCGGGAGCCGGGGCCGAGCAGGTCGAACCGGCAGGCCTGACCGGCCGCCAGCGACTGATGCTGGTGGCGGTGATGACCGGCACGTTCCTGTCGATGCTGAACGACTTCATCGTCAACGTCGCCACTCCGGCCATTCGCACCGACCTCAACGCCAGTTTCTCCGAGATCCAGCTGATCATCGGCGGCTACGTCCTCGTCTACGGCCTGCTGCTGGTGCTCGCGGGCAGGCTCGGCGACATCCACGGTCACCGCAAGCTGTTCCTCATCGGCTCGGCGTTGTTCAGCATCGCCTCGCTGGCCTGCGGGCTCGCCCCGAACCCCGCCATGCTGGTGGTGTTCCGCGTCGTGCAGGCGGTCGGAGCCGCACTGCTGTACCCGCAGGTGCTGTCGATCCTGCAGATCAGCTTCACCGGCAAACGACGGGCCACCGCGTTCGCCGTTTACGGAGCCACGATCTCGCTGGCGTCGGTCGCCGGCCAGCTTGTCGGAGGACTGCTCGTCGAGGCTGACCTGTTCGGCCTCGGCTGGCGCGCGGTCTTCTTGATCAACGTTCCGGTCGGGCTGGCCACTCTGGCTCTCGCGGCGATCTCGCTGCCCCGGACCCGGGCGACCGTCCGCCCCAAGCTCGACCTGCCCGGGCTGGGCTTGCTGACCGTCACCTTGGCGCTCTTGACGTTCCCGCTGATCCAGGGCCGCGAGTTCGGATGGCCCGTCTGGATCATCGTGCTCCTCGTGCTCGCCGCGCCCGTGCTCGCCGCGTTCCTGGCTTACGAGCAGCGCCGCACCGACCGAGGGCGGTTCGCCCTCGTGCCGCCGTCGCTGTTCCGGATCCGCACCTTCAGCGCGGGCAACGCGATCGCGTTGATCTTCTTCGCGGGCAACAGCGGACTGTTCTTCCTGTTGCCGCTGCAACTGCAGAACGGCCTGGGGCACTCCGCTCTGTACGCCGGACTGACCTTCAGCCCGCTGGCGGTGGCGTTCGGCCTGGGGTCGATGCTGGCTCCGCGCATTCAGCGCAAAGCGGGCCACCACGTGCTGACCCTGGGCTACGCGGTCAACGTCGTCGGCAACGTCATCCTGCTGGCCTGCGTCATCGTCGCGGGAGCCGGCATGACCGGTCTCCTGCTGGCGCCGGCGATGTTCGTGATCGGCCTCGGCCAGGGTCTGGGCGTCAGCCCGCTGATCGGGGCCGCTCTCCACGACGTTCCCGAGCGCGACGCCGGCTCCGCGTCCGGTGTCATCCAGACCCTCATGCAGGTCGGCGTGGCCTTCGGAGTCGCGGTGATCGGCCTGATCTTCTTCACGGTCCTCGGCTCGGCCACCGACCCCGCGAGCTACAGCACGGCGTTCACGTGGGCGTTGGTCGCCAGTCCGGTGCTGTCGCTGGCATCGCTGTTGCTGGTCCCCGTCCTCGCCGGGAAGAACCGCGAGCCCGCGGCCTGAGCCGGCCCACCCGCAATCCGGAGAGGAACTCGTCCATGGTGACCATGACGGAGACCGATCGCCCCGCCGCGGCGAGCGGAGTCGTCCTGCTCGGCGGCGACCTGCCCGTGCATCAGCTCGGATTCGGAGCGATGCGGGTCACCGGCCCGGGCGTCTGGGGCCCGCCCGCCGATCGAGAGGAGGCTCGCGCGGTCGTCCGCCGGGCTGTCGAGCTGGGCGTGGACTTGATCGACACCGCGGAGGTGTACGGGCCGCACGTGTCCGAAGAGATCATCCGCGAGGCGTTGCACCCGTACCCGTCCGGATTGGTCATCGCCACCAAAGGCGGCATCCACCGTCCGAGCGCCGACACGCTGGTCCCGAACGGCAGGCCCGAGTTTCTTCGCGCCGGCGTCGAGGGCAGCTTGGCCCGGCTCCGGGTCGAGACGATCGATCTCTACCAGCTGCACCGCGTCGACCCGGACGTGCCGGTGGAGGATTCCGTCGGCGCGCTCGCCGAATTGCGCGCCGAGGGCAAGATCCGGCACATCGGACTGTCGGAAGTCGGCGTGGCCGAGCTGCGGCGTGCCGGGAGCGCGGCGCCGATCGCCTCGGTGCAGAACCGGTACAACGTCGCCGACCGGGAACACGAAGCTGTCTTGGACTACTGCGAGCAGGAGGGAATCGGCTTTTTGCCGTGGTTTCCCCTCAACACCGGCGACCTCGCGGTTTCCGGCGGCCCGCTCGCGGACCTCGCGGCGAGAACCGGTCTCGCCCCCGCTCAGCTGGCTCTGGCGTGGCTGCTGCACCGGTCGCCCGTGATGGCGGCCATCCCGGGTACCGGTTCGCTGGCCCACTTGGAGCAGAACTGCGCTGCCGGCGCGGTCCGGCTCGACGACGAAATCTACGCCGCGCTGTCGGCGATGACACCGCCGGCGGCTTGACCGTCCGGCCGTCCGAGGGGGAGCGATGCGCTACACGCTGTTCGGCAAGACCGGTCTGCGCGTGTCCGAGCTGTGCCTGGGCACGATGACTTTCGGGGAGGACTGGGGGTGGGGAGCGCCGCGCGAGACCAGCGCGAGGGTTCTCGACCGGTTCGCGGGCGCGGGAGGCAACTTCGTCGACACCGCGAACAACTACACCGACGGAACATCGGAGTCGATGCTCGGCGAGTTGCTGGCGAAGCGCCGCGACCGGTTCGTGTTGTCGACGAAGTTCACCTCGATGACCCGCCCCGGCGACCTGAATTCGGCAGGCAACCACCGGAAGAACCTGATGTCCTCTTTGGAGGACAGCCTGCGCAGGCTCCGCACCGACTACATCGACGTGCTGTGGGTGCACGCGCGCGACACCTTCACCCCGGTCGCGGAGGTGATGCGCGCGCTCGACGACCAGGTCCGCGCGGGCAAAGTCCGCTATGTCGGCGTGTCGGACTGGTTCGCCTGGGAAATCGCCCAGGCCGTCACGATGGCCGAATTGCGCGGCTGGACCCCCTTCGCGGGGGTGCAGATGCGGTACAACCTGCTCGGCCGCACCGCCGAGCGGGAGTTGCTGCCCATGGCACGCGGTCTCGACCTGGCAGTCCTGGCCTGGGGGCCGCTGGCCGAGGGCGCGCTGACCGGAAAGTACCTGCGCTCGGCTCCGGACGGCAGGCTCAACCGGGTAGCGGGCTGGAATTCGGCGGGCGAGCCGACCGGCGCCGCGGTCCGCGAGGTCGTCGCGGTCGCGGAGGAGTGCGGCGGGTCCCCGGCCGCCGTGGCGCTGGCGTGGCTGCGCGCTCGTCCCGGCGTCGTCATCCCGGTGATCGGCACGACCAAGGAATCCCAGCTGGCCGACAACCTTTCCAGCCTCGAGCTCGACCTGACCGGCGAGCACCTGGCCAGACTGGACAAAGTCAGCGCTCCCTCTCTCGGTTTCCCGCACGAATTCCTGCGTCACCCGGCGATCACCGAGGTGGTCTACGGGGATCGGTGGCAGGACATCGAAGACCGCCGCTCCACGACCCGCCGCGCGGTGAACGACGAGACCTGAACCCGCGCGAAGACCGACCGGCCCCCGCGACCCCCAGGCGGGGGCCGGTCACCTTCCGGCAGGGCGGGCAGCCGCCTGGCGCGCCGTCGCTTCGCGATGGGCGGGGCCGTTGGGGCGCAAAGACATCAGGCGGGACGGGCCCGCGCTTGAGAGGTGCGATTCGGCGCGGCGGAATGACGGGCGGTCCAGCGGCGCGGTCCTGGCGCCAGCACTCATCCGGCCTCGAGACCGACTTGCCGAACCGGCAATTTTCCGTGTCACGGCGCAGCACGGCTGGCGAGACTGGGGCCATATCGGCGTCGCGCTCCGACGCCGGCCTCGCTCTTTCCCAGGACAGGAACGCATGATCACCGCACCCCCGCCGTTGTCTCGCCGCACTCAGCGATCCCGCACCATCGCGGCCTACGCCCTCTCTTTCCTTCTCGTGATCGGCACCGCGGCCTGCTCGACGCCAACCTCCGCCGAGCCGCAGCCGTATGCCGTCGCCACCCAGAACGACCCGGCGTTCCAGCGCACGTTCCGGCACGAGTTCGCCGACGTCGACGGCGTTCGCATGCACTACGTCACCGGCGGAAGCGGCAGTCCGGTCGTGCTGGTCCACGGCTGGCCCCAGACCTGGTACGGCTGGTGGCCGGTCATGCCCGCCCTCGCGAAACACCACACCGTCTACGCGATCGACCTCCCCGGCCTCGGCGACAGCACCGGCACCCCGACCGGATACGACAAGGCCACTCTCGCGCGATACGTGCACACTCTGATCGCCGAACGGCTCAAAATCCGGAACGCCGCCGTCGTAGGGCACGATTTCGGTGCGGCGGTGGCCTTCCAGTACGCCAGCCAATTCCCGGGCGACACCTCCCGCCTCGGATATTTCGACCTGCCATTGCCGGGGCCGGCGATCAACGCGACCACTTACCGGTCGCTGAGCTGGCACATCGCTTTCCATTCCCAGCGAAGGGTTCCCGAGGCGGTCGTGGGGGACGACGTCCGCGAATACCTCGCGCTGTTCTACCCGCAGGTTTCCTTTGGCGGGACCGCGTTCGGCGGCACCTCGGACCGTTCCCCGTTCACTGATGCCGAGATCACCGAGTATGCCCGGACGTATAGCCGCCCGTCGGTGTTGTCTGGTGGTTTCGAGCTTTATCGCGCGCTGGACAAGGATGTCCGCGACACGGTGGCGGCGGGGCCGGTGAAGGTGCCGACGTTGCTCCTGACTGCGCAAGGGCAGCTTGACGCTATTCGGTCCACTGTGGTCCCGCGGCTGACCGACATCGTCCAAGCGGCGGACGTGCCGAGGGCGGGGCATTGGCTGGTGGAGGAGAATCCGCAGTTCGTGACGGGGGAGCTGGAGCGGTTCCTCAACGGCTAGCCCTGCGGGCGGGTCCAGCCGCGCTGGATGAGGCGGTGCAGTTCGTCCAAGTGCGGCCGAGCCTCCCGCGCTGACCCGGCATCCGCAGTGTCGAACAGCCGCTCCAGTTCGAGCAGCGCGACTTGCGCCTGGCCCGTCGTCTCCTCGGCGCCAGCCCACGACTCGCTCCACTGGCCCTGGCTCACCGCCGACCGGAAGATCAGTTCCTCCACCGTGTCCGCGGCCAGCCCAAGCTGCACGGACCACGACGTCAGCAGCGCGACGTACTTTTCGTAGCTCGCGGGCCGCCATTCGTCGATCGTCAGGCGCAGGCCGGTGTGCGTCGCGAGCCAGCGGCGCACGACGGCGTCCAGGATCGGGGCGCTGGCCTGCCCGGCGGCGGCCGTGACGAACCGCAGGTACTTCGTGCCGAAAGCGACTCCGAGGTAACGCAGCGGCCCACTGGCCAGGTCGCGGAAAGCCGCCAGCCCGCCGTGTTCCCGGGCGACGAGTGCTACTTCCGCCAGTCGCGCGGGTGCGTCCGGGTTTTCGGACAGTACGCGTGCGGTGCGCCAGGGGCCGTAGCCGACGCGGCCGTATCCCCAGATCATCGCGGCCAGGAACGCCTGTTCCGCGCCTGCAGGGGTCGTTGCGTGTGCTGCGTGCCGGGTGGCTTCGGCGCGGTCGACGCGGTCGGGCAGGGCGTCGAGGAACGCGTGGCGGTCCGGGAAGTGCTTGCGCCAGGCGTCGCGGGACCAGCGGACGGCTGGCTGGGCCGGTTCGCCCTCCTCCCGCCAGCGCCGGACGGTGCTGGTCAGCGCGGCCGGAACCGGGGTGCCTGGATGTCCCATCCGACCTTGGTACTCCATCGCGACCCATCAGATCACTGGTGATCCGCAGCAGGGTCAGCAGAGGGGAGCGCCAGAGCTTGGAACAGGTGTGATCCAAGCCCCGGCGCCTGGGTGAAAGCGGGGGTGGCTCCGCCGATCAGGTCTAGACATCCGATGGATGCCCGTCTTACGCTCCCCGCCGTCACCGTTCGGTCACGGATCCGACAGGAGGACCGCCGTGTCGATTCCCGCGAGCCTGGCGTTAGCCGCGGTACTGGCGGCCGGGGGAACGGCTGTCCCAGCGGAAAGAACCGGCTGCCACGGACCGGTCCGGCCCGCGGCGATCCAGACCGTGCGGGCATGCGACGGCATGGACCGGATTCTCGCCAAGGCCGCCGCGACCGTGCCGCGGTCTGGGCAGATCGCCTGGCAGCAGCGGCCGGTCACCGCGTTCACGCACTTCGGCATGAACACCTTCACCGACCGGGAATGGGGCTCCGGCGCGGAAAAGGAGTCGACGTTCGCGCCCCCGGCAGTCGACACCGAGCAGTGGATGCGCTCGATGAAAGCGGCTGGCGTCACGCAGGTGATGCTGACCGCGAAGCATCACGACGGTTTCGTCCTCTACCCGACGCGCTACACGAACCACTCTGTCATCGCGAGCCCCTGGTGGGTCACGCCTGGGTGCGCCGACGACGCTGTGACGAAAGCCCGTGCAGCGGCGCAGAGCGGTCGTGCGCAGGATCCGTCCGCGTACTGGCAGGTCCGCGCCGCTGGCTGCGCCAATCCGCGCGGGGACATTCTGCGTGACTACGTTGATTCCGCCCGGAAGGCCGGGCTGAAGGTTGGCGTGTACCTGTCGCCGGCGGATGGGGCTGAGTTGCCCGCGCAGTTCTTCGCCGACCAGGTGAAACGGGTCGAGGCGAAGGTCGCTGCGGGGCAGCCGTTGAGCATCGAGGAGCAGGCCACCTACGACGACCGGGCGAATACGCCTGCCGGGCAGGGCCGGTACGGCACAGGGAGTGCGGCGAAGGTGCGCACGATTCCGTCGCTGGTCCCCGATGACGACCGGGCCGCGGCACTCGCGGCCGGGAAGCTGCCGAAGTTCACCGTCACCGAGGACGACTACAACGCCTACTACCTGAACCAGATCTACGAGCTGTTCACGCAGTACGGGCCTATCGACGAGCTGTGGCTGGACGGGGCAAATCCCTGGCGCGGCAACGGAATCAGCGAAAACTACGACTTCACGACCTGGTTCCGGATGATCCACGCGCTGTCGCCGGACACGGTCACGTTCGCCGGGCCGGCGGGCGTCCGCTGGGTCGGCAACGAGAAAGGTCAGGCCCGCCAGACCGAGTGGAGCGCGCTGCCGACGACGGGGAATCCGAACACCGCGCACAACGAGGAGTTGTTCGTTGGCGGCGCGGAGGGAGCCGACCTCGGGTCCCGGCAGGTGCTCGCCGACCCGTCCGTGCGGTATCTGGAATGGGCTCCGGCCGAGGCCGACGTGTCGATCCGGCCGGGCTGGTTCTATCACCCGGACGAACAGCCGAAGACGCCCGCGCAGCTCGTCGAGCTGTACCGTGCCTCGGTGGGTCGTAATGCATCGCTGCTGCTGAACGTTCCCCCGGGTCCGGACGGCCGGGTCGCTCCGGCTGATGTCGCCGCGTTGGCGTCCTTCGGGCAGGCCATCGCCAGGACGCAGGCGCAGAATCTCGCCGCCGGTGCGCGGGGGTTGAGCGCGGTCACGGACTCCTCGCTCACGACGTCGTGGTCGCCGCCGCGCGGTGCGCTCGCCGGGACGATGGACGTCGTGCTGCCGAAGGCCGTTACGTTCGATCAGCTTCGCCTGGGGGAGGACATCACTCGCGGCCAGCACGTCGAGGGCGCGACGGTGCAGGCCGAAGTGGACGGTTCCTGGCGCACGATCGCGACTGTCACGACGATCGGCGCCAACCGCCTCGTCACGCTCCCGTCGCCGGTCACCGCTAGCCACCTGCGCGTGGTCGTCACCCAATCGCGGGCGACGCCGTATTTGGCTGCTTTCGCGTTGTACCGCACTGTTCCCGCCGCCTGAGAGGAAGCCATGACTGTACGCCGCAGAGCTTGGCTCGCCGCTGTTGTCGCGACGAGTGCCCTCACTATGGTCCAGCCCGCTGCCGCGCGGCCGGGTTCGGTGCCCGTCGTTTCTCCTACGCCGCAACAGATCAACCGTGACACCGCGGACGTCACGTTGCCGTCGGCGGTCGCGCTCGCCACTGACGGAAGCACTGACGGACCGGCGAAAGACCTGCTGATTTCCCTGCTGAAACAGCACGGGGTGAAGAAGATCAGCACCGGTTCGCAACGCGGGTTCGTCGTCCGGCTCGGCAATAGCGGGGATGCGCCGGCGCAGGCCGAGGGGTATTCCCTTGCTGTGCGGCGCGACGGTGTGACGATCAACGGCCGGGACGGTGCCGGGCAGTTCTACGGTGTGCAGACGCTGCGGCAGCTGTTCGTCCGAAATGGACACGGCTGGGCGGTGAGCGGCGTCGCAGTGCGGGACTGGCCGAACATGGCGCTGCGCGGGTCGATTGAAGGCTTCTACGGTCCACCGTGGACGAACGAGGACCGGTTGCGGCAGATCGCCTTCCTCGGCGAGACCAAGGCGAACACGTACATCTACAGCGCCAAAGACGACGCGTACCTCCGCGCGCGATGGCGGGATCCGTATCCGCAGCAGGAATTGGCGACCCTTCGGCAGTTGGTGCAGGCGGCGAACGCTAATCACGTCGACTTCACCTATGCGTTGTCGCCCGGGGTGTCGATCTGCTTCTCGTCGCCGCAGGACGTCGCGGCGGTGAAGGCGAAGTTCCAGTCTGTCTACGACCTCGGCGTGCGGTCGTTCTCGTTGCCGTTCGACGACATCTCGTACACCAAGTGGAATTGCGCTGCCGACCAGAAGGCGTTCGGGGCACCCGGCCAGGCCGCCGCGGGCAAGGCGCAGGTCTCGCTGCTGAATGAGATCACCAAGAACTTCGTGCGGACCCACGACGGCGTCCGTCCTTTGCAGACAGTGCCGACCGAGTACAGCGATCTGGCGGATTCACCGTACAAAACGGAGCTGCGGGAGCACCTTGATCCGTCCGTGGTCGTGCAATGGACCGGCACCGCGGTCGTGCCGCCGAGTGTGAAGAACGACGAAGCCCAGCAAGTGTCCACTGTGTATGGACGGAAAGTGTTCCTCTGGGACAACTACCCGGTCAACGACTTCGACCAGTCGGCCGGACGACTGCTGCTCGCGCCGTACGCGCATCGCGAAGCGGGACTGTCGAAGTATCTCAACGGGATCGTCTCGAATCCGATGAACCAGGAAGCGGCCAGCGAGATCGCGGAGTTCGGCGTCGCGGACTTCTCCTGGAACGACGCTGGTTACTCGCCGGAACGGTCGTGGCCGCAGGCGTTGGGCAGGCTCGCGGGCGGCGATGAGCGTGCGACGGCGGCACTCAAGGTCTTCGCGGATCTCGAACACCTGGCACCGGTCTTCGGGCCCACGCCGTGGCAGCCGCAGGCACCGGTGCTCGCCGCTCGCGTCGCCGACTTCTGGCAGCGCTGGAACGCTGGCGAGCACAGTGCGCTGGGCAAGTTGCGTTCGTACGCTGAACAGATCCGCAATGCTCCCAACGTAATCCGGGATGGACATGTACAGAGCGCGTTCGTCCGAGAGGCCAGTCCGTGGCTGGACGCGACCGCGCTGTGGGGCGACGCGATGGTGACCCGGCTGGACGCCCTCGCCGCGGCGACGCGCGGGGACGACACCACGGCCGAACGCCTGACCGCCACCGCGGACGCGCTGGTCAAGCGCGCGGAGGCGGTGAAGACGGGGAACAGCAACCGATGGGGCGTGCGGCAGGCGCTCGTCGGCGACGGCGTGCTCGACGCGTTCCTCGTCCAGGTCCGTGCGGCGACGGTCGGCTGAGCGGGGGAGGGATGGACGTGAGCAGGAGGAGTTTCCTCGGCGGCGCGGCCGCGGTCGCCGCGAGCACGGTGTTCGCCGGACCGGCGGGTGCGGCGGGCCGGCGCGGGCTGAGCGTGTCCGGCGACCGGTTTCTTTTGGACGGCAAGCCGTTCCAGATCGTGTCCGGCGCGATCCACTATTTCCGGTTGCGCCCGGACCAGTGGCGCGACCGGCTGACCCGGCTGAAAGCGCTGGGCCTCAATACCGTCGAAACCTATGTAGCGTGGAATTTCCACCAGCCGACGCCGGGCCGCGCCGATTTCCGCGGCCCGCGCGATCTCGCGGCGTTCATCCGGCTCGCCGGAGAACTCGGCTTCCAGGTGATCGTCCGGCCGAGTCCGTACATTTGCGCGGAATGGGAGTTCGGCGGCCTGCCCGCCTGGCTGCTCGCGGACCGGAACCTGGAACTGCGCTGCGCCGATCCGGCTTATCTCCGGGCGGTCGACGCGTGGTACGACCAGCTGATCCCGCAGCTTGCCCCGCTGGAAGCGCAGCACGGCGGCCCGGTCGTAGCCGTGCAGATCGAAAACGAATACGGCAGCTACGGCAATGACACCGGCTATCTCGCGCACCTGCGGGACAGCCTGCGTTCGCGGGGGATCACCAGCCTGCTTTTCGTCGCCGACGGTGCTTCCGAATTCTTCATGCGCTTCGGTGAACTGCCCGGCACCTTGGAAGTCGGGACCGGCGACGGAGATCCGGCGCCGAGCATTGCCGCGCTGAAGGCGTTCCGCCCTGGTGCCCCGGTAATGATGGCGGAGTACTGGGACGGCTGGTTCGATCACTGGGGCGAAGCGCACCACACGACCGATCCGGGGCAAACTGCCGCCCACATCGACCAGCTGCTGGCCACCGGGGCGTCAGTCAACCTGTACATGGCCTGCGGCGGCACCAATTACGGATTCACCGCCGGTGCCAACACTTCCGGCACGCAGTATCAGCCGACCGTGACCAGTTACGACTACGATTCCCCGGTCGGCGAGGCAGGCGATGTCGGCGCGAAGTTCGCCGCGCTGCAGCCAGTCATCACCAAGTACACCAAGCTCCCGGCCGTCCCGCCGCCAGCTCGCTCGCCGCGGCTGCCTGCGCAAACCGTGCCCCCTGGCGAGTCAGTGTCCCTTTTGGACTCGCTGCCTGCACTGTCCACTGTGGTCCGTTCGGCGCAGCCGGTGCCGATGGAACGGCTTGGCCAGTCGACCGGCCTGATCCACTACCGTACGACGGTGCAGGGCCCGCATTCCGGCCCGCTGAGCATCCACGGCCTGGCGGACCGGGCGCTGGTTTTCGTTGACGGGGTGCAGCTGGGCGTGCTGGACCGCAACCATCCGGACGCGACGCTGGACCTGAAACTGGAGAAACCGCGGACGCGGCTGGACATCCTCGTCGACGCGATGGGCCGGGTGAACTACGGCCCGTACCTCGCCGACCGCAAGGGCATCGACGGCTGGGTCGCGATGAACACCCAGCAGAAACTGTTCGGCTGGGAAATCCGCCCGCTGCCGCTCGACGACCTGTCCCGGCTGCGGTTCGCCGCCGCGGAACCCGGACCCGGCCCGGTGTTCCACCGCGCGACCGCGGTGATCGCCGACCCGGCCGACGGTTTCGTGGCCCTGCCCGGCTGGGAGAAGGGCGTCGTGTGGCTGAACGGCTTCAATCTGGGCCGGTACTGGAAGATCGGGCCGCAGAAGACGCTGTACGCGCCGAAGTCGTTGTGGCGGAAGGGGCGCAACGAGCTGGTGGTGCTGGAGCTGCATCACCCGGGGACAACGATCGAGATCCGGCCGGAGGCGGACCTGGGCTGACCGGGGAAGCGGCCGGGCTCGCCGGCGAGAGCGAACCCGGCCGGGGACTCAGATCTGGTTCAGCCCGCCGTCGACGTACAAGCTGGAACCGGTGACGAAGCTGCTCTGCCCGGAAGCGAGGAAGACCACCGCCGCCGCGATTTCTTCCGGCCGCCCGAGCCTGCCCAGCGGCACCTGGGCTGCCAAGCCCCGCTTGATCGCGGCGGACTGCTCCGGGTCCGGCGCGAGCCCGGACAGGCCCGGGGTGTCGGTCGGGCCGGGCGTGACCGTGTTGACCCGGATACCGCGTCCTTTGAGTTCGTTGGCCCAGGTCCGGGCGAACGAGCGGGTAGCCGCCTTGGACGCCGCGTACACGCCGAACGCCTCGTCGCCGACGTCCACATTGGTCGAACCGTTCAAGATCACCGAGGCTCCGTCGTTGAGCAGCGGCAACGCTTTCTGCACGGTGAAGAGCATGCCGCGGACGTTGATGCCGAAGAGGCGGTCGAAGTGCTCCTCGGTGATCTGCTCGAGCGAGGCGAACTCGGCGATGGAGGCGTTCGCGAAGAGGACGTCCAGGCCCTGTCCGCGGGCGCGGATCGTCTCGTAGAGCCGGTCGAGGCCGGCCAGGTCCGAGATGTCGCCGTGCACCGCGGTCGCCGCCGGGCCGATCGTCTCGACGGCCGCGTCGAGTTCGGGTTTGCGCCTTCCGGTGAGGAATACGTGCGCGCCCTCGGCCGCCATCCGCACCGCGCTGGCCAGGCCGATTCCGGCGCTGGCACCGGTGACCAGAGCCGTTTTGCCGTCAAGCAATCCCACGTGAACCGTCTCCTCGGAGTTTTGTAGCGATCGATGCAGAACTCGACCGTAGCAGGTTCTGCAGCGATCGATACAAAAGAGGTAGGCTGCCGGCGTGGAGACCAGTCAGCGCCGCCAGACCGGCCGGCCGCGCGGATTCGACGCGGAGGAAGCCCTCGAACGCGCCCTGCTGGTTTTCTGGGAGCAGGGCTACGAAGGGGCCAGCCTCGCGACGCTGACCGAAGCGATGGGCATCTCCACTACCAGCATGTACGCGACCTTCGGCAACAAAGCGGAGCTGTTCCGCAAGGCGCTGGAGCGCTACGACGAAGGCCCGAGCGCGTACCTGGTCCGGGCGTTGGAAGAACCGACCGCCCTCGGCGTCGCGACCGCGATCCTGGCCGGGACCGTCCGGACCACGACGCGGCCGTCCGCTCCGCACGGCTGCCTCGGCGTTCAAGGCGCGCTGGCCACCAGCGAGTCCGGGCGGGAAGTCCGCGATCTGCTCGCGGCCTGGCGCACCGACGGCTGCGACCGGATCAGCGAGCGGTTCCGGCGGGCGGTGGACGAGGGGGATTTGCCGCCGGAGGCGGATCCGGTGCTGCTGGCCCGTTACGTCACGAGCTTGTCGTTCGGGATCGCCGTGCAGGCCGCGAGCGGGATCGGCCGGGACGAGCTGCAGGAAGTGGCCGACGCGGCGCTGCGGAACTGGCCGCTTTCCTGAAGGGGCTCGCGCGAAACCGTTTCACAGCCTCGGCTGACCGGTTTTGGCTAGGCTCGGCGGGGGACTGACTGGGGAGGTCAGAGTGGCGGGCTATACGACGCCGGACAAGCCGGTGGACATCGCGAGCGTGTTTCCGGAGCTTTCCGGCACGGAGCGGACGACGGTACGGCTGCATCCGTGGCAGGACTCGGTGACAGTGCGGGATTCGTCGATGGGCGGGCCGCTGCTGTGGCCCGAGGACGAGGCGTGGCCGGTGTGTTCGATCGACCATCCGGACGACCGGCCGCTGCCCAGCGCGGAGGGGCAGCGGCTGCAGCGACGGCTCGCTGAGGTCCGCGCCGAGATGTACGAGCACCCAGGGACCCCTGGTCTCGGTGACGAGTTCGCCAGGCTGGAAAAGAGCATTCGCGAGCTGCGGCGCGTGGAGTTCGCCGACGATCCGGCCCGGTCGCTGCCGATGGTGCCGATCGCGCAGTTCTACGCGCGGGACGTCCCGGAGCTGCCGTTCCCGGACGGGACCGACGTGTGCCAGGTGCTGTGGTGCGCGACCGATCACGAGCCGCACTACGGCCCGCTGCCGCTCGTGCGGTGGCGGGACTCGGCGAGCGTGACCGCCGTGCGCGCCGCGCCGGAGCCGGATCTCGCCCTCGTCGAAGAGGAAAACGTGCCGTCGCCGTGCCGCGTCTGGCCGGAGCGGGTGGTGGAGTATCCGCACTGGGACGACCTGGCCTCCGACGACCTGCGGGCGCGGATCGACGCGTGGGAAAAGGGGAAGGACTGGGACTACTACCGGCACCTGTCGGTCGCGCCCGGCTCGAAGGTCGGCGGCTGGATCAGCTGGGTGCAGTCCCCGGAGTGGCCGGAGTGCGAGCGCGGGCACCGCATGGACCATCTGCTCACGGTCGCCTCCGCCGAGGCGGGCAGCGGCAACTGGGAGACGTGGATGCCGCTGGAGGAACGGGCCGGGAGGGAGTTCGTGAAGCAGGTGCGGTTCGCGCTGGTCAACGGCACCACCACCAGCACGGAGATCGGGCTGGACGAGGAATTCGACACCACTGCCACTCATTACTCCTTGTTCGCGGAGGAGCGGCTGGCGGTGGCTCCGGAAACAGTGGAGGAAAGCGTCGTCCCCGCCGACCGGTCCGGATCCGGCCGGTTGGACGTGATGCTGGGCGACGTCGGGGACGTCTACCTCTTCGTGTGCCCGCGCTGCCCGGACCGGCCGGTCGGGGTCGAGTTCCAGTGCAGCTGACCCGTCCGGGCCGGACATCGGGTCGACGCGTCGAGTGCGGCGACCGCGCGGGGCGTGCTGGCCGCGCTTCAGGCCGGTGTCGCGCCGGATTCGGTTACGGGGCTGCGCTTCGACGGCCAGCAGTCCCCCCCGGTAGCGGCGGGCACGAGAAACTCGGAATGGACGAAACGGCGGTGAATGCGAAAATCGACGCGATCGCCGGCACGACGGGTGCGGTTCTCGCATACGCCCGGGAACGGGGAATACCCACGTCGCAGGCCGCGCGGGAATATGCCGCGCGCTGAGCGGAGCATTCGGGCCGCGGTTCCGTGGTCGGGAACCGCGGCCCCGGTTTTTCACGGGATCAGTACCAATGCGCGCGACCGCCGATCCGGCGCCCGGTCCCGCCGAGCACCGCCAGGATCGCGCCGATCACCACGAGGGCGATGCCGATCGTCCACAGAATCTGGATCGAGGCGACGAATCCGATCACGAGCAGAATGACGCCGAGAACAATCACGGGGAGAACCTCGTCTTTCCTTCTCTCGGTGGGGAATGAGGCGTTCGTCGTGCTCACTCCCGGATACCCTCACTCGGACGAGTGAAACCCTGGAAACGGGAGCGAAAACAGTTCCTGCGCGGTTGCCGCCGGACGGGCATCATGGACGGGGCGGCCGAAGACCCGGCGGCGGACGAGGGGACTGTGGCGATGAACGAGCCGACCGACCCGGCGCGCGCGTTCCGTGTCGAGCGTGCCGACCGGCCTCCGGCCGTGGTCCTGACGGTGCGCGGCGACGTCGACATGCTCACCGCGCCGCTGCTGACCGCGTCGGTCGACGAAGCGCTCGCCGAGAATCCGGCGGTGCTGGTGGTGGATCTGGCCGAGGTGGAGTTCCTGGCCTCGGCCGGGCTGACCGCGCTGGTGACCATCACCCAGGACCGGGCGGCCGGCGACAGCCTGCGCATCGTCGCGGCCGGCCGGGCGACGATGCGGCCCATCCAGCTCACCGGGCTGGAGCGGAGCCTGCCGCTGTACCCGACGGTGGAGGCGGCGCTGCACCCGCCGGGCGCGCAACGCGGGTGAAGCCGGGCGGTGCGGGGTAACCGGGCGGCGGAAGAGGTTCCCGGGCGGGGAACCAGTCGAACGGGGAGAACATGCGCATCGGCTACACCTTGATGACCGAACAGACCGGGCCGCGCGAACTGGTCGGCTGCGCGAGCGGCGCGGAGGAGGCCGGGTTCGACTTCGCGGCCTGCAGCGACCACTATTCGCCGTGGCTGGCCGAACAAGGGCACGCGCCCTACGCGTGGAGCGTGCTCGGCGCGGTGGCCCAGGCGACCGAGCGGCTCGAACTCATGACGCTCGTGACCTGCCCGACAATGCGCTACCACCCGGTGGTGGTCGCGCAGAAGGCGGCGACCGTGCAGCTGCTGTCCGACGGCCGGTTCACCCTCGGGCTCGGCGCGGGGGAGAACCTGAACGAGCACGTCGTGGGCATGGGCTGGCCGTCGGCGTCGGTGCGGCACGACCGGCTCGCCGAGGCGGTGCAGATCATCGGCGGCCTGTTCGACGGCGGCGAGTTCACCTATGCCGGACAGTACTTCCGGGCCGATTCGGCGAAGCTGTGGGACCTCTCGCCGACGCGGGTGCCGATCGCGATCGCGGTGTCCGGCGCGAAGTCGGCGCGGCGGTTCGCGCCGGTGGCCGACGCGATGGTGGCGGTCGAACCGGACGCGGAGCTCTGCGCGGAATGGGACCACGACCGGCTCGGGCCGCAGTCGCGCAAGATCGGCCAGCTGCCGGTCTGCTGGGACCCGGACCGCGGGGCGGCCGTCCGGCGGGCGCACGAGCAGTTCCGGTGGTTCGGCTCCGGCTGGCCGGTGAACGCCGAACTGCCGGGAACACAGGCGTTCGACGCGGCTACCCAGTACGTGCGCGAGGACGACGTGGCGGCGGGGATCCCGTGCGGTCCGGACGCGGGGCCGATCGTGGACGCGGCGAAGCAGTTCGCGCAGGCGGGGTTCACCGACCTGGCGCTGGTCCAGATCGGCGGAGCCGAGCACCAGCCGGGGTTCCTGGAGTTCGCGCGGCGGGAGCTGCTGCCCGCGCTCCGGTAGGTCTTCCGCCGCGGTCTGTGAGGGGAACCCTGAGGGAATCAGAGTCCTTCAGGGTTCCCCTCACGGACGTTTGCCGGGAACGGTGGCTACGGGTGGCGCAGCAAGGCTCCGAAGCCGTCCGCGAGGTCGAGCCGTTCGTCCATCACCACGACGTCCGCGCCGACCGCCACCGCGGCGTACGGCAGCGCTTCGTCGGCCCGGCGCAAGGCCGGATCCGCCGCCCCGAGCGCGTCCAGCCGGGGCCGGGCGACGCCGACCTGAGCCGGTTCCGAACCGGCGTACACGCTGGCCTCGCCGGAGTCGCCGACGAGCAGCGTGGCCACGTTCGCCTCCGCCAGCGCGGCGGTCACCGCGGACAACCCGCTGACCGCCAGCGCCGAGTCGCGGGTCGCTGCGGCACGGAAGCGTTCGGCGAGGTCGTCCAGCTCGCGCAACCGTTGCCCGGTAAGCAGTTCGTGCACCGTCCGGTCCAGTTCGGACCGGTCCGCGCCGGAGGCCCGGCTGCCCGCGTCGACCTCAGTGGCGATCGAACGGGCCGGTTCGGGCAGCCGGTCGTGCAGTTCGGTGCGGGCCTGGACTTCGCCGGCCAGGACGATCGCTCGCGGGCCGAAGCGTTCGGCAGCCTTCGCGACGTGGTCGGCGACCTCGGCGAGGTTGCGGCGGGCGGTCTGCTCGGCGTGCGACTGGATGTCCCGGTGCGCCGGACCGCCGCCGCGGACCTTGTGCACCGGGTGCTCCTGCCCCTGCACCGTCTCGGTTTCGACGCTGCCGTCGGGCCGGTGCACCTCGATGTCCGCGCCGGTCCGGTCGACGAGCACCACCAGATGCGCGGGGGCGTCTTCGAGGTGGCTTACGGTCGGCAGGAAGTACGGCAGTGCCGAGTAGCGCGCTTCCTGCGTTGGCGGCGGCGCGGCGAGCCGCCGGTCGAGCAGGATGGTGCCGTGGGCCGCGACGATGGTGCGTCCGGCCCGGCCCACCGGTGGTGGGCTTTCTTCGATCGCGCGCAGCGCCGCCTCGACGGTCGGCCGGTCGGCGGCCTGGTCCTCCAACGCCGCCTCGATTTCCTTGAGCCGCAACCGTAATTGCTTGGCCGCGTCCTCGGTGTCGTGCGACTCGTCGAAGTGCACCGAGACGAACGGTCCGTCGGTCAGCAGTGCGCGCAGTTCGTGAGTGTCCATTTCGGATTCCTCCTCCGGGTCAGCGGGTGCGGGGAAGCTCGGGCGACGCCGTGTCCAGCGGCACCGAACCGGAACGGACCAGCCCCAGCTGCACCGTCTGGCGCCGCCCGGTCTTTTCCAGCGCCCAGTCGGCGGCGGTGCGCAGGCGGTTTCCCGGAAGGGAAAGCAGGTGGTAGCCGCGGGTCACCAGGCGAGCGGGGAGCCCGGCCAGCGGCACGTGCAGCGGGTTGGCCGCGCCTTCGCCGGAGCCGAGGTCGACGGCGAAGCCGAGATCGTGGTGCCGGTACCGGCGCGAGCGGCCGGTGCCGAGCGATGCGGCGACGTTGTGCCCGGCCAGTTTCCCTTGCCGCTGCGCGTGTTGCGCGGTCATCGGGGTGGTTTCGCCGGGGCGGGTGAGATCGGGCACCGCGGCCGCGTCGCCGCAGGCGAACACGTCGTCGCGGCCGGGCACGTTCAGCTCCGGGGTGACGACGAGGCGGCCTCGCACGGTTTCCAAGCCCAGGTCGGAGACCAGCGGATCGGGGCGGACGCCGACACACCAGACGAGCGTGTGTGTCGGCACGGCGTCGCCGTTGGTCAGCGTCACGCCTTCGCGGTCTGCCTGCTCCACGGAGGTTTTCATCCGGACTTCGACGCCTCGCTCGCGCAGCACGCGGTCCGCGGTGGCACCGAGCCGGGGGTCCAATTCGGGCAGGACGCGCTCGGCGATGTCCAGCAGCAGCCAGCGGATCGGCTGCCCGGCGAGTTCCGGGTGCCGGCGCGCGAGCGCCGCGGTGAACTCCGGGCCCTGCGCGGCGACCTCCGTCCCGGTGTAGCCCGCGCCGACGACCACGAACGTGCACCGGGCGTCGCGTTCGGCGGGATCGTCGGTCGCGGCGGCCAGTTCGATCTGGCGGGTGACGTGGTCGCGCAGGTACAGCGCTTCGGGCAGGCCGCGGAAACCGTGCGCGCATTCGGCGACGCCGGGGATCGGCAGCAGCTTGTTTACGCTGCCCGCCGCCAGGATCAGCCGGTCGTAGTCCAGCGTCCGTTCGCGGTCCTCCGGGTCCACATAGGTCACCGTGCGCGCGTCGAAGTCGACCGACTCGGCGGTGCCCAGCACCAAGCGCACGCCGCGCAGAGTGTCCGGAATGGACACCGCGACGTGTCGGGGGTCGACGATCCCGCTCGCCACCTCGGGCAGCAGCGGCAGGTACAGGAAGTAGTCGGTGGGGTTCAGCACGACGATTTCGGCGCGGTCGCCGAGGGTCCGCAGCAGCTTTCGCGCCGCGTGGTACCCGGCGAACCCTCCGCCGACGATCACGACTCGCATGGGCGCCTCCTTTCCGCTGAACGGGTACCCGGAGCGCGGCCGGGCAATCGCGCCGGTTTCGCCCCGCCGGGTCCCGGGAAACCGGGGCCCCGGTACCCGTTCAGCGAGGAGGAGTGCATGAGCAGCACGATCACCGAGATCGTCGACGTCGACGTGCCGGTGGCCACCGCGTACAACCAGTGGACGCAGTTCGAATCGTTCCCCGAGTTCATGGAGGGCGTGGAGGAAATCCGCCAGCTCGACGCGACACACACGCACTGGGTCACCCGTTTCGGCGGCGTCGGGCGGGAGTTCGGCGCGACCATCACCGAACAGCATCCGGACGAGCGGGTCGCGTGGCGCTCGGACTCCGGGCCGGACCACGCCGGCGTGATCACCTTCCACCGGCTGGCCGACACCAAGACCCGCGTCACCGCGCAGATGGAGATCGACCCCGAGGGCTTCGCCGAGAACGCCGCCGACAAGCTCGGCATCCTGGACCGGCGGGTCAAGGGGGACATGCTGCGGTTCAAGGAGTTCATCGAGCAGCGCGGGCGCGAGACCGGCTCGTGGCGCGGTGACGTCGGGCGCCCTGGATGAGTCCTGGGTCACCGGAAGACTTTCGCGGAAAGGAGATCAGCATGGCCCGTGTGGCAGTGCTCGTGGACGAAATGGTCGAGGACGACGAGTTCCGGGTGCCGTGCGAACGGCTGCGTTCGGCCGGGCACGACCCGGTCGTCGTCGGCTTGGCGCGGGGCAAGAGGCTCACCGCGTTGCACGGCACCGAAATCACCACCGATCAGGCCGTGGACGACGTGGGCGCGGCCGACTTCGACGCGGTCGTGGTGCCCGGCGGATACTCGCCGGACAAGATCCGCGGCAGCGAGCCGATGGTCGCGCTGGTCCGGGAGACGGCCGCGGCGGGCAAGCCGGTCGCGGCCGTGTGCCACGGTCCTTGGCTGCTGGCCGAGTCCGGGCTGGCGCGCGGCCGGACGGTGACGTCGTGGCCGTCGCTGAAAACGGACCTGCGCAACGCGGGCGCGGAGTGGGTCGACCGCGAGGTGGTGACCGACGACGGGGTCATCACGTCGCGGAATCCGCAGGACCTGCCCGCGTTCTGCGACGCGCTGCTCGAACGGCTGAAGTAAGCCTCAGGACAGCGCGAACCGGATCCCGAAGTGGTTCAGCGTCGCGGGGAGCCGTCCCGGCTGCAGGTCGGCGGCGGTTCCCCGGGGCGCGAAACCGGCTAGCCGCAGCAGGTTCGCGAGCAGCGTCGAGGCCGTGAAGAGCACGACGTCGCGGCCGGGGCACACAGCGGGCCCGGCGCTGAACGGCACGAGGGCCGGGTTGGCCTTGGCACGGCCGTCCAGCCAGATGTCCGGGACGAAGGAATCCGCGTACGGCAACGTTTCCGGGTCTCGGTGGAAGAACGGCGTGTACACGAGGAACGCCGTTCCGGCCGGGCCCCAAGCGGTGTCCTCGGTGCTTTCGCGCAGCAGCGCGGGTGTGGTGGGCCACAGCCGGATGGACTCCAGGACGCAGGCACGGAGGTACGGAAGCTGTTGCGGCGTCGAGAGATCGGCTTCGGCGGCCTCGTCGCGGGCCGCGGTTAGCTCGTCGGGATGCGTGGCGAGCAGGGCGAGCGCGCGGAGGGTGGCGATGGCGGCGGCGTCGAAGGCGAACAGCCAATGCGGCACCTGTCCGACCGGGTCGAGGCCGGGTTCGGCGGGCTGGTTCTTCATCGCCGCGCCGAGGCTGCCCGGACGGTCCAGGCCGAGCTGCCGGTCGAGCAGGGACTGGAACTGGCGGCGGTTCTCCTCCTGGCGCGGGTGCGCGAACGCCCAGTTCGCGTCGAGCCGCAGCTGGTCGAGGAGATCGGTGACGCGCCGGTCGGCGGTCGTGTCGCCGCCGAGCACGAGCTGGCGGATGATCGTCCAGAAGTGCTCGGTGAACTGGGTCGCGTCGAGGCCGGGGAACCCGGAGAGCATTTCGTGCGCTTCGAAGCGGATCGTTTCCGCCCAGGTTCCGGCGAGTTCGTGCGCCGCGCGGCCGGGTTCGAGCACGGTTTCGTTCAGCTTCCGGCGTTGCGCGCGGGCGCTGCCGGTGGAGATCAGCACGCCGTGCGGCTGGAAATGGCGCAGCGCGGCGGATTTCTCGGCGGTGTCCGGGCTGAACGGGGTGGGCGCGCCGGCCAGCAGTTCGCCGACCTGGCCGGGGTCCAGCGGCAGCCGGATCGACCGGCCGGGCAGCGGGAGTTCGAGCGGGCCCGGTCCGTAGCGCTCGCGCAGGTCGCGGAGCAGGCTGATGGCCGAGCGGTCGAGCTGCAGTTTCTGCGCCGCCGCCATCGCGCGGGGGCGGCGTTTGACCAGTCCGATGCCGACGGTGGGGGCGACCACCCGCGCGGCGATGCGCCCGGTGTCACGGACCGACGCCCGCGCGGGGCGGACGTCGGCCGGGGGCAGTTCGGACAAATCCGGGCTCGCGGCTGCGCGGGTGGTCGCCATGTCGCGCGGATACCCGGGTCGGCGCGGGCGAAACCTGGCCGGGCGGATTCGGTGTGCGGTGTCCGGGGTGGACTGTTGGGGCGGCGGATCGGTACTGGTACGGAACAGTTCTCGGTCGTTGTCAGTGCGGTGGGCCTGGTGCTGCGGTACGGTCGAGCTGGGAGCGGTTCAGCCCACGTGCCGTCGCCTGACCCATCGTGGCCCGCTGTCGCGGGTCCAGGGCCGGGCCGCGCACGGCGGTTCGGCCTCGCATCGGCGAGGAGGGCTCCATGGTGCACGAAACGCTCGCTTACCTGCCGGGGACGTCGGCGAGAACCCTGATCACCGCAACCGCGGACGAGACTGTGGTCACCGTCTCCGCGGATCTGGATGTGCGTTCCACCGCTCGGGTGCGCGAAGTGCTGGTTGATGAAATCTCGTTGCGGCCGCATCGGTTGATAGTTGATGTCAGCGGGCTGACGTTCTGTTCAGTGAGCGGGCTGGAAGTGCTGACCGGGGCTGCCCGGGCGGCTGATGCGGCGGGGGTTCCGTTCGTTCTCGTGGCCGGGCAGCGGGCGGTGCTGCGGCCGTTGCGGGTTCTCGGGCTGGACCGGGAGCTGCGGGTGGTCGGTTGTGTTGCGGAAGTGGCTGCTCGTTGACCGGTTTCGCGGTGCCCGCCTCGGGCTGCTGCCGGTACGGTCGGACACGTGGAAGCTGAGAGCAGGGCGGCGGTCGACTATTCGGCGGTGGTGCGGCTGAGTGGGGACCCGGGTGAGTTGCGCGCCGAAGTCGGCGAGGTGCTGTCCGCGGAGCCGCGGCTGGTGGTCTTCGAATTGAGCGAATTGACTGCGTTTTCTCGCGAGGACCTTGATGCGTTGCGGGATACGGCTGGGACTAGCGAGGCGGTGTTCGCCTGCCGGGAAGGCGGGGTGGCGCGGCGGGTGCTTGAGGAGGAAGGCGTTGCGGTCGCCGATACCGCGTCTGCGGCGTTGGCGTTTGAGGACGAGTCGCTGCGGCCGTCTGGGGAGCGGTTTCGGTCGCTTACCGAGATGCTGCTGGCTGCGGGGTCGGTGGGCGAGGTTTTGCAGGTGATCGTGGACGCTACTGCGTCGTTGGTGCCTTCCGCGGAGCTGGTGTCGATTACGTTGCGGGCGCCGGACGGGAATTTTCATACTGCGGCGTATACCGATTCTGCGGCTGCTGAGCTGGATTTGCTGCAGTACAAGTTGGGGGAGGGGCCGTGTCATGACGCGGCGGTGCCTGGGCGGCCGGAGTTCCTTGAGTGTCCGGATCTGAGCCTGGACGAGCGGTGGGCGCGGTGGTCTCCGACGGTGGCCGGGTTGGGGTGGCGGGCGGTGTTGGCTACTGCGTTGGCCGATGATGCTGTTTCTCGGTTTTCTGGGGCGTTGAATCTTTATTCTCGGGTGCCTGGCGGGCTGGCTGAGGCTGATCGGGATGTGGTGCTGCTGCTGGCCAGTCATGCGACGTTGGCGGTGGCGGAGACTGATGCGGTGACTCGGGCTGAGTTGCATCAGGCGCAGTTGCGGCGGGCGTTGGACAGCCGGGATGTGATTGGGCAGGCCAAGGGGATCATTATGGCGCGGCGGGGGTTGGATGCGGAGGAGGCGTTCGATCTGCTGCGGCGGACTTCTCAGCAGTTGAATGTGAAGCTGGTGCATTTGGCTGGGACGTTGGCGGCTCGGCATGTGGAGCTGGACGGGGAGCCGGATCCGGTGTGAGGGGCTGGCTCGTCGCCTGGCGGCGACATTGCTGGCTCTGGTGCGGCGGGCACCCCGAAGCCCGAGTGTGCTGACGGTTCGGGGGTGCTTGTCAAGGCGGGAAAGATGCCTTGACAAGCACCCCCGAACCGCAGGGAGGCTTCGTATCGGGGTGCGGGGGAGGGGCTGGGTGCACCGCTGGCCGGGTGCGTTGGCGGAGGTTTCGCTGGGGTGGGGCTAGCGCCCCAATGTGGCATTGGGTGCATCTGATGCAACCAACGCCACATTGGGTGCCTGGGACGCACCCAATGCCACATTGGGGCGCTTCGGGCGGCTCAGGTCTGTGAGGGGCTCCCTGAGGGAATCTGATTCCCTCAGGGGGCCCCTCACGGACTTGAAGAAACGGTCATATTCGCGTTAATCGGGCATTTCGCTGGGTTTTGCGTCCATTGTGGACGGTTGGCGGGCTGAGGGTGTCCGGCTTGAGCCCTGGCATGGGAATCTCAGTCCGTGAAGGGGTCCTTCGCGGATGGTTGCGGCAGGGCCAGGGCGCGGGTACGGGGGGCTGGGAGGAGGTCTCGTCGCCGGACGTGTGGTCGCTGGGACGCTTGAGCTGCGTTGAGGGCGGATTGTCGCCTGGGGCGATCGGGTACTCCGCAGGAAAGCCTGAGACGAAGGAGGCCGGCTGATGGATGAAGCGAACCGGGCCGAGCCGGGTGTCGTGGTGGGGGACGACGGGTCTGACGGGGCGCGGCTGGCGGTCGAATGGGCGGCTGCCGAGGCGGAGGCGCTGGGGACGTGCCTGGTTGTCGTGCGGACGATGACGTTGCCTTCGCCTAACGTGGACTTCGTGCCTGGGGTGATTACGCCGGTGGCGGGGGAGATTGTCGCGGATCAGTCCTTTGTGGACTATGCGGAGCGGGAGCTGGCCGAGACGGCGGCGGCGATCGGGCAGAAGCGGCCTGGGCTTTCGGTGCGTACTCGGGTTCGGCTCGGGCGGGCCAGCTGGGAGCTGGCGGACATTGGGCGGCAGGCCGAGCTGATCGTGGTGGGGGCGTCTGGGCGGAGCGGGCTGTCCCGGCTGCTGCTCGGGTCGACGGCTGCGCAGCTGGTGCACACGTGCGCGCGGCCGGTCGTCGTGGTGCGGGCGGCGGGGGAAGGGCAGCGCCGGGTTGTCGTGGGGGTCGATGGGTCGCCGGCCAGTGTTGCGGCGGTGCGGTATGCGTATGACTTCGCTGATCGGCACGGGTGTGTCCTGCATGCGGTGCACGTGTGGGCGGAGCCGCCGGAGGATGTGTTCGGTCCGGCTCGTTCTGGTGGCGAGGGGCAGCCGGACCCGGGAGACCAGGGGGAAAGGGTGCTTGCGGAAGCGCTGACCGGGCTTGGCGAGCGGCATCCGGACGTGGTGGTGCAGCGGGAGGTGGCGCTCGGGCGGGTGGCCGAGGTGCTGCTGGATCATGCTGAAGCGGCGACGTTGCTGGTGGTCGGCGGGCACGGGCGCGGTGCGCTGCGGGGCGCGTTTCTCGGGTCGGTGAGCCATGCGATGGCTTACCACTCGCCGTGTCCGGTGGCGATTGTGCGTGAGGGTGTGGAGGAGCACCCGGGTTAGCGCTGCAGGCCCCGCCGGACCAGGGCGGCGGCCAGCCTCGCCAGGTCGGGGCCGGGTACTAGTTTTGCCAGGCGGTCCGGATCGGTGGGGAGACCGGCTTTCTTCGCGCCGTCCAAGGCCTTGCGGTCGAAGTACGGGCGCAGCCACGGCCAGACGGCTTGTGCTTCGCGGCAGAAGATCTGCGCGCCGGTCGGGCCGATCCGGGGGAACTCGGTGAGCAGCTTTTCCAGGCGCTGGGGATCGCCGTCGGCGGTGTCGGCCATGCGGCGCAGGTCGTCGCGGTAGCGGTCGTGGATGAAGTCGGCTGCTTCGCCGAGATGGTGCGAGGTGCTTTCGTCGTAGCGGACGTAGCGGGCGCGGCCGAGTGCGTCAACCCGTTGCTGCCACGTGGAATTTCGCATCGCGGCCGGGGAACGCCAGCCGGAGCGGGACAGTTCGCGCGCGGCGGCGACGGCGAGGTCGGCGCTGATCCGCGTCGACAGCAAGGTGGCGAGAACCAGCAACCGGTACAGCGGCTGCGGTTTGTCGGCCAGGGTGATCCCGGCTTCCTCGGCGTAGGTCGTGCCGTGTTCGGCCAGCAGGTCGTCGGCTCGGCGCATCGGTTACTCCGTTTCCTCCTCCAGCATTCCGCGCAGTTTCTCCAGCGTCTGCGCGAGCAGCCGGGACACGTGCATCTGGGACAGCCCGATCCGCTCGGCGATCTTCGACTGCGTCATGTTCCCGAAGAACCGCATCGCGATGATGGACCGTTCGCGGGCGGGCAGTTCGCGCAGCATGGGTTTCAGGGCTTCGTGGATCTCGGCCCGTTCGAATTCGACGTCGTTCTCGCCGAGCGTGTCGCCCAGCGTGCCGGCGTCCGGTTCGTCGGGCAGGGTCCAGTCGAGGGAATTCGTCTGGTAGGCGTGCCCGGCGACAAGGGTTTCGGTCACCTCGTCCAGGTCGAGGTCCGCCTGCTCGGCGAGTTCGCGCGCGGTCGGGGCGCGGCCCAGCCGTTGCGCCAGCACGGACGCGGCCCGGCTCACGGCCAGGTGCCGGTCCTTCAGCTGCCGCGGGACGCGGACCGACCAGCCCGCGTCGCGGAAGTAGCGGCGGACCTCGCCCATGACCGTCGGCACGGCGAAGGACAGGAAGTCCGCGCCGCGCTCGGGGTCGAACCGGTCCCACGGCCTTGACCAGGCCCAGCCGGGCCACCTGGACGAGGTCGTCGCGGGGTTCGCCGCGCCCGCCGAACCGCTGCGCGATGTGCTCGGCCAGCGGGAGGTGCTCCTCGATCAGCTTGCGGCGCAAGCGGTCCCGGCGTTCGCCCGCGCCGGGAAGGGCGCTCAGCTCGGCGAACCACCCGGCGCAGTGCTCGTAGCCGTCGGCGTGCGATCGCGCGGAGGTCTTCATGATCCTCCCGTCCTGGGCTCCTGGTGCAGCGGCTCCTTGGCGAATTCGACGCACAGCCGCCAGCCGTCCTCGCCGGGCGCGGGTTCGGTCCAGGCGGCGAGCGAATCGGTCAGCGCGCGCAGGATGTGCCACCCGATCTCGTCCGGTCCGGGCGGGAAAGCCACCGACGACGTCGTGGAGACGGTGACGGTGATCGTGCGGGCGCAGCGGAACGCGCATTCCAGCACCGCGCCGTCGTCCGCCCGGACGGCGAGCGCCGCGACCGCTTCCTCCACCGCGAGCCGGAAATCCGCGGCCTCGTCGAGGGTGCACTCCGCCGAGACGGCGAGGTCCTCGGCCACCGGTCTGGCCAGGAACAGCAGATGTCCGTTCGCCGGCAGGCGCAATTCGACCACGGGCACGGCCGCGGTCAGCACGTTCACTCCGTCCGCACTGCGCTGAACCATGGGTGCCGGGTTACCCGGAGCCGCGCCGCGCCAATCATCGCCGCCGGAATGCCTGGCAGCACACGAGAACTCCGTTTCCGGATGCGGAAGCCGGGTACCCGGCGGGGAGCACGGCAGCGAAAGGAGCATCCGGCATGAGCACCAACGCGTACCTCTCGTTCCTGGCGATCGGGATAGCGCTGGTCCTGGTGGACGGCCAGATCATCTACCGCAGCGGCCGCCGCTACCTCGCGAACGCCTACGGAGACCCGGGGGCGGGCGCCTCGATGACGCGGCTGGTCACCGTGCTCTTCCACCTCGGGACGCTGGGCATCCTGGCCCTGATCTCGACCGTCGACATCGGCGGCAGCGACCTGCCGGGCGTCGTGGGCCGGGTGGGCGTGCTGCTGCTGGTCCTGGCACTGGCGCACGCCGCGACGCTCGGCGCGCTGGCCCGGATCCGCGGCGAGCAGGACGTGGCGGAGGCGATCGCCCACCGCGACGACCGGGCGGCCCGCCGGGCGCAGCAGGACCTGCAGGCTCCGACGGTCACGCCGGTGCCCGGCCAGGAGGGCAGGCATCCGGACGTGAGCCCGTCGTTGGAGCAGCGTTCGCCTTACACGGCTTGACCCGACTGTCTACAAGCGAGGGTCGACCGGCTCGGATTCCAGTGCGAGCACGGCGAAAACGCACTCGTGGACGCGCCACATCGGCTCGTCGCGGGCGAGCCGGTCCAGCGCTTCGAGGCCGAGGCTGTACTCGCGCAGCGCGAGCGAGCGCTTGTGGCCGAGGCCTCGTTGCCGCAGCCGGGACAGGTGGTGCTCCTCGGTGTAGTCGGGGCCGTAGATGATCCGCAGGTACTCGCGGCCCCGGACTTTCAGGCCCGGCTGCACGAGCCCGCGCGATCCCCGGACCAGGTTGGCGGCCGGTTTCACCACCATGCCCTCGCCGCCGCGCCCGGTGAGGGCGGTCCACCACTCGACGGCCGCCGCGACCGAGGCGGGGTCGGTGGTGTGGACCGGCAGCCGTCCGGTCGGGGCGAGGAAGCCGTCGCTGCTCTCCACCAGCCGGTCGGCCAGCGCGAGATGCCAGTCGTGTGGTTGCTGGTGGTGGGCGCGGCCCGCCGAGGCCAGCACCTGGAAGGGCGCGAAGCGGACGCCGTCGAGTCCGTCGGTCGGCCAGCAATAGCGCCGGTACGCCTCCGCGAACGCGTCCGCGTTGTCCGCCCGGGAACGCGTGCGCTCCAGCAAAGCGGACACGTCGAGGCCGGACTCGTGCGCTGCGGCCAGCGCCGTCGCCGCAGCCGGAAGCGCCGACCGGGCCGCAGTGCCGACCGCCGCGTACTGCTCGCGCAGCAACTGCTCGGCCTTCACGCTCCACGGCAGCAGTTCGCCGTCGAGCAGCAACCAGTCCGAGCCGAGTTCGTCGAACAGTCCGGCTTTCTCCGCCGCCGCACGGATGCGGTCGACCACCTCGGAGGTCTGCGTTTCGCCGAAGAAGGGCCGTCCGGTCCGCGTCCACACGGCACCGAGCGTGTCGCCGGGCGCGCCGAAGCGGGCACGGGCCGCGTCGAGCGAGCGGCACACGAGCGCGACCGCGCGCGAGCCCATGTGCTTTTCCTCGCACACCACGGAATCCACGCCCTCCGCGCGGAAATACTCGAACGCCTGGTCCGGGTGTTCCAGCAGCCCGTCCGCGGTCGCGGTGGCCACCGGCGACATCGTCGGCGGCAGGTAGACCAGCCAGCGCGGATCGATCGCGAACCGCGACATCACCTCCAGCGCCGCGGCCGCGTTCTCCTCGCGGACGCCGATCCGCTTCTGGTAAACGGTTTCGATCACCCGGCGGCCCTGGACGTCGGTGACGTCGAGGACGCCCGGGTCGCGGCGCGCGACCGGCTCCGCCGCGTCCGGGTTGGCGGGGAACGGCTTGGCCGGCTCGTAGTAGACCTCGGCCGCCGGGACGGAGACGATCTCCTTTTCCGGGTACCGCAACGCGGTGAGCGTTCCGCCGAACACGCATCCGGTGTCCAGGCACAGGGTGTTGTTCACCCACTCCGGCGAGGGCACCGGGGTGTGGCCGTAGACGACCATGGCGCGGCCCCGGTACTCGCTGGCCCACGGATACCGCACCGGAAGGCCGAATTCGTCGGTCTCGCCGGTGCTCTGCCCGTACATGCAGAAGCTCCGCACACGCCCGGAAGCCCGGCCCTGGAAGCGTTCGGTGATCCCCGCGTGCGCGACGACCAGCCGTCCGCCGTCCAGGACGTAGTGGCTGATCAGGCCGTCCATGAACTCCTGTGCCGCGGCGCGGAATCCGTCCGGTTCGGCGGCGAGCTGCTCCAGCGACTCGGCGAGGCCGTGGGTGACCTGCACGTTCCGGCCGCGCAGCGCGCGCAGGAGCTTGTGCTCGTGGTTTCCGGTGACACAGAAGGCATTTCCCGCGCGCACCATGCCCATGACGAGCCGCAGCACGCCCGGCGTGTCCGGACCGCGGTCGACGAGGTCGCCGACGAACACCGCCCGCCGCTCCGGATGCCGCGCCCCGACCGCACGGCCCTGGTCGTCGCGTTCGAGGACGTAGCCGAGCTGGACGAGCAGCGTTTCGAGTTCGGCGCGGCAGCCGTGGATGTCGCCGACGATGTCGAACGGCCCGGTTTCGTGTCGCAAGTCGTTGTACAGCGGGACGCGCTTGATCGTCGCTTCGGCGGCTTCTTCCGGAGTGCGCAGCACATGCACCGTCCGGAAGCCTTCCTTCGGCAGGCTCCGCAAGCCGCGCCGCAACTGGTCTCGCTGCCGCCGGATCACCTGCGGGCCGAAAGTCCGGTCCGCGCGGCCTTCGTTGCGGGCGGCGCAGAGGGATTCCGGCAGGTCCAGCACGATCGCCACCGGCAGCACGTCGTGCTCCCTGGCCAGCGCTGCCAGCGATTTGCGTGCGTCGGGCTGTACGTTGGTCGCGTCGACGACGGTCAGCCGCCCGGCGGCGAGGCGCTTGCCCACGATGTAGTGCAGGACGTCGAACGCGTCCTTGGTCGCCGACTGGTCGTTCTCGTCGTCGGACACCAGCCCGCGGCAGAAGTCCGACGAGATCACCTCGGTCGCCTTGAAATGCGTGCGGCCGAACGTCGATTTGCCCGACCCGCTCGCGCCGACCAGCACGACGAGGCACAGGTTGGGGATATCCAGCTCGCTCATGCTTCGCCGCCTTTCGTGAACAGGGCCAGCTGCGTGGCCGGGCCAACTTCGGGATCGTCCGCGCCGACCGGCAGCGTCCGGACGGCGTAGCTGTAACTGCTCGCGACCCGGTCCGCCCACGCGCGGAACTCGGCGCGAGTCCACTCGAAACGGTGATCCCGGTGCCGCAGCTTGCCCTCGGGCAGCGACTCGAACCGCACGTTGTACTCGCGGTTGGGCGTGGTCACGACGACCGCGCGCGGTGCGGCGAACTGGAACACGGTGCGCTCCAACGCCTCCAGCCGCGGCGGGTCGACGTGCTCGACGACCTCCATCAGCACCGCCGCGTCGAGGCCCGCGAGCCGGTCGTCGCGATAGGTGAGCGAGGACTGGAACAGCTCCAGCCTGGCCCGCTCCTTTTCGGACATCCGCTCCAGCCGCAGCTTCCGCGCCGCGACCTGCAGAGCGTGCACCGACACGTCGGTGGCCACGATCCGCTCGACCGACCGCTCGGCCAGCAGATCGCGCACGAGCGCGCCCTCGCCGCAGCCGAAGTCGCCGACCGTGTGCGCGCCGAGCGAGCGGAGCACGGCCATGATCGTGCCGCGCCGCTGCTGGGCGAGCGGCACCGGACGGTCCGGCTCGTCGAGGACGACGGGCGCGGCGAGCGCGTTGTCGATCTCCTCAGGAGCCGAATCGTCCACTTCGGCCAGCCGGGTCAGCGCGGCGGCCGTCAGCCCGCGGCGGTGCGCGAGGTAACGGCGGGTGATCAGCTCCTTGTCCGGATGCGCGGCCAGCCAGTCGCCGCCCGCGCGGATCAGCTTGTCGATCTCGGCTTCGCCGACCCAGTAGTGCTTCGCGTTGTCCAGGACCGGAAGCAGCAGGTAGAGGTGGTTGAGGGCGTCGGCAAGCCGGATCTCGCCGGTGAGCCGCAGGTCGACGTACCGCGAATCGCCCCACTGCGGGAAGTGCGGATCCAGCGGGAGCGGGGTCGCCTCGACGGCCCAGCCGAGCGGCTCGAACAACCGGCGGACCAGGTCGGCGCCGCCCGGGCAGGCGGGCACGCGGATGTCCAGCGGGATCGGGCTGGTCGCCAGCTCCGGATGGGACTTGCACCGTCCGGTGAGCGCGGTGCGGAAGACCTCTTTCAACGCCACCGAGAGCAGGCTGGACGCGGCGTAGGGCCGGTCGTTCACGTATTGGCCCAGCGTGAACCCGTCCCCGGCGCCCGTCTTGCCGCGCACCAGGGCGACCGGGTCGACTTCCAGCAGGAGCGCGGCCGTGCACCGGTCGTCGGTCGCTTCCGGGTAGAAGACGTGCGCTTGGCCGGCGGAGAGGTCGAACGACTGCACCCGGCCTGGGTGCTTGTGCAGCAGGAAGCCCAGGTCGGAGGCGGGGTGATGAGTCGTGGTGACGGTCAGGAACACGGGGGGGAGTATTCCGGAGAGGTTCGCCTGGTGTCGCGCGAGTTTCCGGGCCTGGCTCGGTGCGCGGCGGGACGGTCCGTGAAGGGGTCCTTGAGGGAATCTGATTCCAATGCCTGGGACTTGAGTCGACGTCACGGGTGCGGCTGAGGCTCGTCTGCCCAGGTCGAAGGCACCAGCCAGGGCCGACATGGCTCTCGGCGGGTCCGGCGGGGTGCGGGGTTGGGTTGTCCGTGAGGGGAACCCTCACGGACTCTGATTCCCGCAGGGTTCCCCTCACGGACCTTCGGATGCAGTCACGCGGGCATCAACCGGGCAATTCAGCACCCGGCTTAAGTCCCCGGCATTGGAACCGGAGTCCGTGAAGGGACCCCTCACGGACAGCCGAAGGCGGCGTTACGGGTGCGGTTGACCTGCTTGCCCGGGTCAATGGGGGTCGGCACGGCTCTTGTCCGGGGAGGGTGGGCTTGTCGTCCGTGAGGGCCACCTTGAGGGACCCTGATTCCCTCAAGGTGCCCTTCACGGACCCGCAGAGCCGGTCAAGCGGACATCAATCGGGCATTTCGGCGGCGGCCGCGTCCTTTGTGGACGAACCCCGCGGGTCCGGCGCAGCGTGGGGCAGTCCGGTGGCAGCTGATCGCTCCGCTCCGCACACAGCCAATCACCGGGAATAAACTTCCCATTAACTGGGAAAACGCGCTGGGCACCCGCGGAGCCGCGACGTAGCGTGCCCGCCATGACAAGCGCGGATGCGAACCGGAGAGCCGGGACGAGGGCGGCGCGGATCCTGGCGGTGTTCGCCGAGCGGGAGAGCGCCACGGCGGAGGAGATCTCCGTCGGCACGGGCATTCCGTCGAGCGCCGTCTACCGGTACCTCACGACGTTCGTCGAGATCGGGCTCGTGCACCAGGCGCGCACCCGCGGCCGGTACTGCGCGGGCTCGCTCACGGTGCAAATGGCCGAGAACTACCGCCGCGAGGCGCTCGGCCAGGGCGGCGTCAAGCGGCGGCTGCGGCAGCTCGCGGCGGACACCGACGAACTCGCCGCCTTCCTCATCGCCAGGGACAACGACGTCCTGTGCGTCGAGGCGGCCGAGGGGACCCGCGTGATCCGGTGCAGTTTCTCGCCGGGGCTGAGCAAGCCGCTGGTCTTCGGGGCGAGTGCGCAGGCGTTGCTGGCGTACCTGCCGGAGGAGCGGGTCGCGGCCGCCGCCGAGGCGCACGGGCTGAGCGGGGAGCAGGCCGGGAAGCTGGAGAGCGACCTGCGCCGCGTGCGGGACCAGGGGTTCGCCGAGAGCGTCGGACAGGTCGATCCGGGGGTGTGGGGCGTGAGCGTCCCGGTGCTGGACCGGCACCGCGCCCTCGTCGGCACGGTGAGCACGATGGCCCCGGATTTCCGCGTGCGCCCGCGCCGCGATTCCCTCGTCACGCTCACCCACGCCGCCGCGCAGGACATCAGCAGATTGCAGGAGCACGTGTGAGCACAGCCAAGTGGACCGGACGCGACGACGGCAGCGGTCCGGAACATCGCCGATGGCACCACGCAGTCAACGAATTCTCCGGCGGCCCGGGCGTTTCCCTGATCGGGTTCGCCAGCGACGCCGGGGTCCGGCGCAACGGCGGACGCCCGGGGGCGCAGGCCGGGCCGGACGCGATCCGGCGGGCGCTGGCGTCGTTCGCGATCCGGCCCGAGTTCGTCATTGGAGACGCGGGGGACGTCGTCGTGGAAGGCGACGAGCTGGAAGCGGGGCAGGAAAACCTCGGCGAGCTGGTCGCGAAGCAGCTCAGCGACGGGAACCTCCCGATCGTGCTCGGCGGCGGGCACGAGACGGCGTACGGCTCCTACCTCGGGCTCGCCCGGAGCGGGCTGCTGGACGGCCGGCGCCTCGGCGTGCTCAACCTCGACGCGCATTTCGACCTGCGGACGGCGGACCGCGCGTCCTCGGGCACCCCGTTCCGGCAGATCGCCGCCTGGGAAGCCGAGCGCGGCGCGGAATTCTCCTACGCGGTGGTCGGCATCAGCGAGCCTGGCAACACCGCCGCGCTGTTCGAGACGGCGAGCGAGCTGAACGTCCGCCACCTCCTGGACCTCGACTGCCAGGAACGCCATCTCGAACGAGTTCTCGACTTCGTCCGGGGCTTTATCGCGGACGTCGACGCGCTGTACCTGTCGATCGATCTCGACGTGCTCCCCGCCGCGCAGGCGCCAGGGGTCAGCGCCCCTTCGACACTCGGCGTACCCGCCGGGGTCGTCCTCGAGGTGTGCCGGCTGGCCGCGAGAGACCCGAAGCTCGCCATGGCCGACATCACCGAACTGAACCCCGTCTTCGACGTCGACAACCGCACAGCCCGGATCGCGGCCCGCCTCGCGCACACGCTCGCGACCGGCCGTCCGGTCCCGGAAGGACACTGAACATGCCCCCTCAGCGAATCTGGCCGCGGCTCGGCGCCGTGCTGCTGGCCTGCCTGCTCGCGTTCCTGCCGACCAGCGCGATGAGCACGGCGAACGCGGCCGAACCGCAGGGCGGGAAGCTCGCCGCGCTGCGGTCCGGGCAGACCGCGCTCCGGGTCGGCACCGACGCCACGTTCCCGCCCTTCGAGTTCACCGACGCCAAGGGCGGCCAGCTCGGCTTCGACATCGACCTCGTCCGGGCGCTCGCCGAGCGCGCGGGCATCAAGAAGGTCGACTTCGTCCAGATGCCGTTCGGCAACATCGTCCCGGCGCTGCAGGCGAACCAGATCGACGTCGGCGCGTCGGCGATCTACATCAGCCCCGCGCGGCAGAAAGCCGTCGACTTCTCCGACATCTACTACCCGGGCGGCCTCGCGGTTTTCGTCTCCGACAAGGACAACTCCGTCACCTCGCTCAAGGACCTGGCCGGCAAGCGGGTCGCGGTGCAGGTGGGCACGAAGTCCGTCGACTGGCTCACCCAGCACCAGCCCGCCGCGCAGCTGATCACCGCGCAGACCAACGAGCAGATGTTCTCGTCGGTCAAGCTGGGCCAGGCGGACGCGGTCGTGACCGGGGCGCCGGCCGGGAAGTACTTCATCGCGCAGCAGGGCGGCCTCAAGCAGGTCGGCGACCGGCTGACCGAGGAGAACTACGGCTACGCCTTCCAGAAGGCCGACGCCGAGCTGCGGACCGCGTTCAACACCTCGCTCAAGCAGATGCACGACGACGGTTCCTACAAGCAGGCCACCGAAAAGTGGTTCGGCGCGGAAAGCACCGCGGCCAAGTCCGGCGGGCATTCGCTGTTCAACTTCTCCACCATCGTCGATTCCTCGGGACAGCTGTGGCAGGGCCTGCTGGTCAGCCTCCAGGTGATCCTGCTGGCACTGGCATTGAGCCTGCTGCTGGGCACCCTCGGCGGGTTCGCGAAGCTCAGCAAGATCGCGCCGATCAGGTGGATCGGCAACGTCTACGTGTCGGTGATCCGCGGGACGCCGTTCGTGGTGCAGCTGTTCTTCATCTACTTCGGACTGCCGCAGCTCGGCCTGCAGCTTCCGCCGATGACCGCGGGCATCATCTCGCTCGGCCTCTACAGCGGCTCGTACGTGACCGAGATCTTCCGCGGCGCGGTGCAGTCCATCGACCGCGGCCAGCTGGAAGCGGCGCGGTCGTGCGGGATGTCGCAGGTGTCGGCGATGCGGCACGTGATCATCCCGCAGGCGTTCCTGCGGATGCTTCCGCCGCTGGGCAACGAATTCGTGTCGCTGACGAAGAACTCCGCGCTGGTGTCCTTCGTGACCATTCACGAGCTGTTCCTGGTGGGGCAGACCATCATCTCCCGCACCTTCGACGCGCTGACCGTGTACCTGTTCATCGGCCTGCTCTATTACTTGCTCACCAACCTGATCAGCGTCACCACGCGCACCCTGGAGAAGAAGATGGCGGTGTACATCTGATGGCACTGTTGGAAGTCCACGGCCTGACCAAGTCCTACGGCGACGTGCAGGTGCTCGACGGGATCGACTTCGCGATCGAGCCCGGCCAGGTGGTCGCGGTGATCGGGCCCAGCGGCGGCGGGAAGTCCACCTTCCTGCGCTGCCTCAACCTCCTGGAGACCCCGACGTCCGGCAGCGTCTCGTTCGACGGCGAGGAACTGACCGGCCGCGGCGTCGACCTGGACCGGCTGCGGTCCCGGATGGGCATGGTGTTCCAGCACTTCAACCTGTTCCCGAACATGACCGTGCTGCGCAATGTGGTGCTGCCGCAGATGAACGTGCTCAAGCGGTCCAAAGAGGAGGCCGAGGCGAAGGCGCGCGCCCTGCTGGAGCGCGTCGGCATGCTCGAACGCGCCGGCGCTTACCCGAACCGGTTGTCCGGCGGGCAGAAGCAGCGCGTCGCGATCGTCCGGGCGGCCGCGATGGACCCGAAGCTGATGCTCTTCGACGAGCCGACCTCGGCGCTGGACCCGGAGGTCGTCCAGGACGTCCTCGACATCATGTCCGAGCTGGCCAAGGACGGGATGACGATGCTCGTGGTCACGCACGAGATGGGGTTCGCGCGGAAGGTCGCCGACCGGGTGGTGTTTGTCGACGGCGGGAAGATCGCGGCGGATCTGCCGCCGGGCGAGTTTTTCTCCGAGGGGAACGCGAATCCTCGCGCGCAGGCGTTCTTGCAGAAGGTGCTGTAGGAGGTCGTCGTGAGTGGCGACGCCGGTTCTAACCGGCATCGCCACTCACGACCCCCGTTCGATGGCGGCAGCGACGCCGTCCATGATCAGCTCGAGGCCGAAGCTGAACTCGCGCTCCGCCGCGGTGCCGCCAGACGCCTCTGGTTCGAAGACGCTGACTGCGAACAGCCGTGCGGCGTTCGGAAAGCGGTCCGGCGTGACCAGCGTCCCCAGCGCCCGGCCGTAATTCTCCTCCACCTGAGCCTGGCTGAGCCCGGTGCGCTCCTCGAACTGCCGGGTCAGCGTGATCGAGTTCCGGAGATACCCGCTGATCACGGTCAGCACGCCGGCCTGCGTGCCGAGGTCGAGCCCGGTGTCGTGCAAGGCCTCCAGGAGGGCGTCCATCCAGCCGACGGCGTTGGGCCCGCGCGGCGGCCCGGACATCGGGATGTCGATCAGCCACGGGTGCTCGGCGTACCGCTCGCGGGTCGCGGCGGCCCACTGCCGCACCTTTCCCCGCCAGCCGAGGTCCGCGTCGAGGCTGGGCGCGGGTCCGGTCGCGTGGTCGGCCATCAGCTCGAACAGGTCGTCCTTCGAGCCGATGTGCCGGTAGAGCGACATCTTGGTGAACCCGAGTTCCTGCGCGACCTTCTGCAGGGTCACCCCCTCCAGCCCGTCCCGGCCGGCCAGCGAGACGGCGGCGCGGACCACCTGGTCGACGTCGAGTTCGGGGGTCCGGCCCAGCTTCGACGACGCGCGCAACCGCCACAGTCTCCGCAGGTCGGCGGGTATTTCCGGATCAGCCATGCCACGCCTTCCGCCAATTAGTGTCCATGGGATAGTATCCTTCGTATATTAATAGTTTTGCCGACCAAGGGGGACCCGCGTGACCGGATAGCTCGCCGCGGCGAGAACACGGGTGCATGACGTCGACGCCCTGCGGGGGTTCGCCTTGATCGGGATCTTCGTCGTCAACATCACCTTCATGGCTTCCGGCTATCCCGGCAATCTAGTGGCCGACCCGGCCTTCTCCTCGACCGCCGACGACGTCGTGCGGACGCTGTCGTCGGTACTGGTCGACATGAAGTTCTACCTGCTTTTCTCGTTCCTGTTCGGCTACAGCTTCATGCTGCAGGCGGACGCGGCGCGACGCGCGGGCGCGGCTTTCGCCCCGCGGATGCTGCGCCGGATCGCGGGGCTGTTCGTGCTGGGCGCGCTGCACTTCGTGTTCCTCTCCGCCGGCGACATCCTGGCCACCTACGCCGTGGTCTGCCTGGTGCTGTTCTGGATGCGCGGCATCCGGGACCGGACCGCGCTTCGCGTCGCGGCGGCGGTGTACGGCGTCGTGTTGCTCAGCGCCCTGGTCGGCAGCCTTTTCCTGGACAGCTCGGCATTCCTGCCTTCCGGCTCCGAGGCACTGGCCAGCGCCGAGCGGACGACCGGCGACCTGCTCGGCGGGTGGAGCAGCGTCATCGCGGCACACCTGCGCGGCCTGCCGCTGCTGCTGATCCAATCCGCCTCGCTGCAGGGCCCGACCGCGCTCGCGATGTTCCTGCTCGGCGTGGTCGCCAGCCGTCGCCGGTTGTTCTCCCGGATCACCGGCGACGATCCGGTCCTGCGCAAGACGCAGCTGATCGGCTTCCCGATCGGTCTGGCCGGCGGGGTGCTCTACGCACTGGGCGGCGGCAACGGGAACACCCTCGCGGTCACGGCCAGCGTCGCCACCGCGCCGCTGCTGACGGCGGCTTACGTCGCTACTTTGCTCCGGGTGCTGCACAATCCGCGCACCGCTGGCGTCCGTGCCGCGCTCGCTCCCGCCGGGCGGATGGCGCTTACCAACTATCTCGCGCAGTCGCTGTTCGGGATCCTGGTTTTCACCGGCATCGGCCTCGGTGCCGCCGGTTCGCTGTCGCCGCTGGCCCTCGCCGGACTGGCAGTGCTGTTCTTCGTCTTCCAGATGGCGGCGAGTGCGTTGTGGCTGCGCGTGTTCCAGTACGGCCCGGCCGAGTGGGTGCTCCGGTGGATCACCAACGCCCGCCGCCCGGCCTGGCGAAGCGCAGGCAACCGCGGGGTGCCTTGACTCGCGCGGCACACCGACTTAATGTTGCGTTCACAGACAGGCACAGACGAAGAGCCACTGTCAGCGGTCTTCGTCGTGTCTGTTTTTTTCATTGCCGGGATCGCTGACAGCCAGCGCAGAAAGTTGGCGGTCCATGAGTTCACCCACGGTCCGGGCGTCGCGATCGATCGCGAACGTTTCGCAGGTCAGCGCGCTGATCAACACGTTGTCGAAGTTGCCGCGCAAGGCGAACCTGCTGTGGTACCTGGTCCTGGGCGGACTGTTCCTGGACGCCTACTCCAACGCCGCGCTCGGCGCCGGCCTCGCGCCGATGACCAAGGAGCTGGGGCTCGGCGCGGGCCAGGTCGGCCTGCTCACCGCGACCGCGCCCGCGGTCGCCATCGTGTTCAACCCGGTCGGCGGCTGGCTGGCCGCGCGGATCGGCCGGGTCAAACCGCTGATCGCGGCCAAGGCGATCGCCGGGCTCGGCGCGGTCCTCACCGCCACCGGCGGCAGCTTCGAGGCGGTCTGGGCCGGGCGCGGGCTGGTCGGCGTCGCCTACGGCATCGACTTCGCGGTGGCGATGGCGCTGCTCGCCGAGTACACCCCGGCGAAGCTGCGCGGGCGGCTGAACCTGTGGCAGTCGGTCTGGTACGTGGCCACCACGGTGAACCTGGCGCTGACGCTGGCGTTCTACCAGGCCGGCGTCTCGGTGGAGATCTGGCGCTGGTCGGTCGGCTCGGCCGGGGTCTTCGCGCTCGCGCTGCTGGTGCTGCAGGTCGCGTTCCTCGCCGAAAGCCCGTCGTGGCTCGCGGCCAAGGGACGGCTGTCCGAGGCGGCGCGCAGCCTCCGCCGGATCTACGGTTTCCAGGTGACGCCGGGAACGCCCAGCGGCGGCGAAGCGGCCGAGGAGCGCAAGATCGGGTTCCGGCAGGCGGGCGTGCTGTTCCGCAAGCCCTACCTGCCGCGCACGTTCCTGTCCACGGCGATCTCGCTGACCCAGGCGATGCAGTACTTCGCGGTCGGCTGGTATCTCCCGGTGATCAGCCTCGCGATCTTCGGCGACAAATTCGAAACGGCCACGCTCGGGTCGATGATCTTCAACGTCGCCGGGATCGTCGGCGGCGCGCTGTCGGCGTACTTCGGCCGGAAGATCGGGCTGCGGGTCAGCTCGGCGATCGGCTACGCCTTCGCGTTCGCCATCCTGCTGGTGATGGGGCTCGGCTTCGGGAAGCTGCCGATCGCGATCGGGTTCCTGCTGCCGTTCCTGTTCATCTTCTTCCATTCGGCGGGCCCTGGCGCGAACGGCAAGTCGATCGCGGCGCTGTCCTACCGCAGCGACGTGCGCACCCTCGGCACCGGCGTGACCGGCATGCTCGGCAGCTTCGGCAGCGTCGTCGGGCTGTACGTGTTCCCGCAGATCAAGGAGGCGATGGGCCTCGGCCCGACGATCGCGCTGCTCGCCGTGGTGCCGGCGCTCGGCCTGGTGTCCTGCCTGATCGTGCGCTGGGACCCGACCCGCAGCGGCGTCGACCCGGACGACGAGGAGATCTCGCTGCCGGGGAGGACGGCATGACGCGGCGCGGGATCCTGGCCGTCGACGAGGGTTCGACCGGCACCCGGGCGGCCGTCGTCGGCGAGGACGGCGTGTGTGGGCCGTCGTTCTACACCGCCGTCGACGTCGTCCATCCGGAACCGTCGCGAGTGGAGCAGGACGCGGCGCAGCTGCTGGAGCGCACCGTCGGCGTCGCCCGCCAGGCGATCGCGTGGGCGGGGGAGAACGGCGTCGAGATCGTCGGGATGTCGGTGTGCACGCAGCGGGCCACCGCGATCCTGTGGGACCGCGAGACCGGGCAGCCGCTGGCCCCGGCCGTGGTCTGGCAGGACACCCGGTACGCGGACGAGCTGGCGAAGCTCGCCCCGGAGTGGGATCCGGTGCTGTGGGCGGGAACCGGCCGTCCGGTCGGCACCCGTGCTCCGTTCCTGTGGGCCGCGCGGCAGCTCGACCAGCTCGACGTGCCCGCCGATCGCGTGCGGTTCGGTTCGGTGGACACCTGGCTCGTGTGGCATCTCAGCGGCCGCAGCCGGTACGTCATGTCGGCGACCAACGCCGTCGCGTTCGGCGGCTACCGGCTGCGCGAGCACGCGTGGGACCGGGAATGGCTGGCAGCACTGGGTTTCCCGGCCGAGCTGGCCCCGCCGCCGGTCGACGACGACGGCGATTTCGGGTACACCGACCCGGAACTGCTCGGCATCGAGGTGCCGATCGCCGCGGTGATGGGCGACCAGCACGCCTCGCTGATCGCGCTCGGCGCGCTGACCCCGGGCCAGGGCACCTGCGTGCACGGCACCGGCACGTTCGTCGGCGCGCTGGCCGGGGACGAACCGCCGGACGGGCTCGGCAAGGTGGACGGCGTGCTCTGCCTGGTCGGCTGGCGCAGCGCGGGACACAGCCGGTTCAGCCTGGAGGCCTACACCTCGACCACCGGGTCCGCCCTGCGGTGGCTCACCGAGGATCTCGGGCTGTTCCGGTCCGCCGCCGAGATCAGCGAACTGGCCGCGGCCCAGCCGAGAAGCACGTCGACCTGGTTCGTGCCGACGCTGGCCGGGCTGCGCACGCCAGTGCAGCGGCCGGGCGCGCGCGGGGTGCTGACCGGGCTGAGCCTGGCCACCACCCGCGACGTGGTGGCCCGCGCGGTGCTCGACGGGATCGCGCACGCGGTGAGCGACACCGTCGACGCGCTGCGCACGACGATGAACCGGCCGGTGACCCGCCTGCGGTCTGGTGGCGGGCTGGCCGCCAGCGACGTGCTCCTGCAGAGCCAAGCGGATTTCGCCGGTGTCGAGATCGAACGAGTGGCCGATTCGGCGACCGCCAGCCTGCGGGGCGCCGCGTATCTCGCGGGCGTCCGGCTGGGCGTGTGGCCGTCGCTGGCCGAAGCCGTTGCGCACCAGGGCAAAGGCGAGGTCTTCGAGCCTCGGCTGCCCGAGGACGAACGGCGCGAACTGCGGGACCGCTGGCAGGACGTGCTCGCGGCCTCGCTGTCCTGACCGTCCTCAGTGGACGTTCACCAATTTTTGAGTGGAGAGACAAGCTCATGTTCACACTGCCGTCCCGACGGCCGAACGCCGCCGCCGCGAAGGCGACGCTGTCCGCGCCGCTGCGGCTGGACCGCCGCACCGCGCTGACCGGGCTGGAGACCGGCTCGTTCGACGTGCTGGTGATCGGCGGCGGGGTCACCGGCGCCTACACCGCGCTCGACGCCGCCTCGCGCGGCCTGAAAGTGGCGCTGGTCGAGCGCGACGACTTCGCGTCCGGAACCTCGTCCAAGTCGTCCAAGATGGTGCACGGCGGGCTGCGCTACATCGAGCAGGGCAACCTCGACCTGGTCCGGCATTCGCTGCTGGAGCGGCAGCGGTTCCGCCGCAACGCCCCGCATCTGGTGCAGCGGCTGCCTTTCCTGTTCCCGATCCTGGCCAAGGACGGGGTGTTCGACGCCCGCATCGCCAAGGCGTTCGAGAGTCTCTTGTGGACTTACGACCTCGCGGGCGGCTGGCGGATCGGCAAGCTGCACCAGCGCCTGACCGTGGACGAGGTGCTCGCGCACGCCCCGACGCTGCGCGCGGAGAACCTCAAGGGCGGGCTGATGTACTACGACAGCCGCGCGGACGACGCCCGGCTCACGCTGGCGATCGTGCGCAGCGCGGCCCGGCTCGGCGCGGTGGTGGTGAACGGGGCCGAGGTGACCGGCTTGCGCACCGCGGGCGGACGGGTCACCGGTGCCACGGTCCAGGCCGACGGCGAGCAGATCGACATCCGCGCCCGCGTCGTGGTGAACGCGACCGGCGTGTGGGCCGACCGGGTCGAAGGCATGGCCGATAGCGGGCACCAGCCGCAGGTCCGGCCGGCGAAGGGCGTGCACATCGTGCTGCCGTGGGCGAAGATCCGCAACGACTGCACGGTCACCGTGCCGATCCCGGGCCGTGCGCGCCGCGCCACCTGCACTCGCTGGGGCGACGTGGTCGTGGTCGGCACCACCGACACCGACTACACCGGCTCGACCGACGACGTGCACTGCACCCGCGAGGAGATGGATTTCCTCCTTGAAGGGGCCCAGATCGCCTTCGACACCAAGCTGGACGCCAGCGACGTGCTGGGCAGCTACGCGGGCCTGCGCCCGCTCGTCGGCGGCAAGGAGGGCGCGACGCTGGACATGCGCCGCGACCACCACATCACGGTGTCCGCGGGCATGGTCACGGTGACCGGCGGCAAGCTCACCACGAGCAGGCACATGGGCGAGCTGGTCGTGGACAAGGCGCTCGGCCTGCTGGGCCGGAAAGCCAAGTGCCGCACCAAGAACCTGCCGCTGATCGGCGGCGCCGGATACGACGCGGAGGCGACCGCCGCGACCGGCGGCGTCGCCGCGCACCTCGGCGGCCGCTACGGCACCGAGGCGCGGTTCGTGAGCGCGCTGGTCGACGAGAACCCGGAGCTGGGGGAGCCGCTCATCGACGGGCAGCCGTTCCTCAAGGCCGAGGTCGTGTTCGCGGCCCGCTCGGAGATGGCGCGTTCGGTGGACGACGTGCTGTCGCGGCGGACCCGGCTGCGGCTGTTCGCGCGGGACGCGTCGGTCGAGGCCGCGCCGCTCGTCGGCGAGCTGCTCGGCGCCGAACTCGGCCTGAGCCCGGAAACCGTGGCCGCGCAAGTGGAGCAGTACCGGGCGGACGTCGCCCGGGAGAAGTCGATCCTGTTCGGAGACAACCTGTTGGGAGCCAACGCATGATCAGCCGCCAGACCGTCACGCACCCGTTCAACCGGGGCAACTACGTGGTCGGCGCGCCGACGCCGCCGCGCTGGGGCGCCCGCACCGAGGTGGGCGCGGGCGACGCGTCGCTGCAGACGGCCGCCGTGGCCGTGCCCGCCGAGGTGACCGAGGCGCTGCGCGGGATCGCCGACGCGGTGCACACCGAACGCGACGAGGTCGTGCTGCGCACCCGCGACTGGTGGGCGGGCTCGATGATCGGCGAGACCGCGGGCGCCCCGGCGACCCCGGACGCGGTGATCGCCGAGGTGAGCACCGTCGAGCAGATCCAGGCCGCGGTCCGGCTGTGCGGCGAGCACCGGGTGCCGCTGACCGTGTCGGCGGGCCGCAGCAACGTCACCGGTGCCGCGCTGCCGGTGTACGGCGGTGTCGTGCTGGATGTGTGCGGGCTCAACCAGATCGTCTCCTTCGACGCCGAATCGCAGATCGTCGAAGTGCAGGCGGGCATGTTCGGCGACCTCTTCGAGAAGGAGCTGCAGGAAACGCACGGCGCGACCACCGGCCACTGGCCGTCCGCGTTCGCGATCTCCACCGTCGGCGGCTGGGTGGCCTGCCGCGGCGCGGGCCAGCTGTCCACTCGCTACGGGAAAATCGAGGACATGGTCGTCGGCCTCGACGTCGTGCTCGCCGACGGCACGCTGGCCCGCTTCGGCGACTACCCGCGCGCCGCGACCGGCCCGGACCTGCGGCAGCTGTTCGTCGGCTCGGAGGGCACGCTCGGCGTGATCACCGCGGTGCGGCTGCGCACGCACCCGCTGCCGACGTACTCGAAGGCCATCGCGTACGGCTTCGAGACGTTCGCCGCCGGTCTCGACGCCTGCCGCCGGATCATGCAGCGCGGCGCCACCCCGGCCGCGATGCGGCTGTACGACAAGCACGAGAGCGGCACGCACTTCGGGCAGCCGGACACCAACCTGCTGCTGATCGCCGACGAGGGCGACCCGGTGCTGGTCGACGCGATGATCAAGGTCAGCGCCGAGGAATGCGCGGCGAACGGGTCCGAAATGGACGGTCAGCCGGTGTTCGAGCGCTGGCTGGACGAGCGGATGCTGGTCGGCAAGTCCGCCGACGGCTTCACCCCGGGCCCCGGTTTCGTCGCCGACACCCTGGAGATGGCCGGTTCGTGGTCCGCGCTCCCGGCGATCTACGACGAGGTGGTGGCCGCGATCGAGGCGGTGCCGGGCACGCTGGCCGCGTCCGCGCACCAGTCGCACGCCTACACCGACGGCGCGTGCCTGTACTTCTCGCTGCGCGGCGACGTCGAGCCGGAGAAGCGGCGGCACTGGTACCGGTCGGCGTGGGACGCGGCGAACGCGGTGCTGGTGCGGCACGGCGCGGCGCTGAGCCACCACCACGGGTCGGGGCTGCTGCGCGGGCCGTACCTGGCGGACGCCCTCGGCACCGGATTCGGCACGTTCGTCGAGGTCAAGCGCGCTTTGGACCCGGCTGGCCTGCTGAACCCCGGGAAGCTCGGCCTTCCCACCGAGCTGGGCCCGAACCCGCTGGACTCGGCGAGCTGAGTCGGTCTTGAGGTCCGTGAAGGGAACCCTGAGGGACTCTGATTCCCCCAGGGTTCCCCTCACGGACAGTCGCGGAACGGCATGAAACGGTGGACGGCATGAACGAGAAGATCACGGCGGCGTTCGAGGACGTCCCGGTGTGCGCGTCGGTCGTCGGTGTCGCGAAGGTGCCGGATTTCGTGGCCGCGGCGTCCCGGGTCGGGATCCTGGCGTCGGTCCCGGTGGGGCAGCTGCCGAAGATCGTGGCGGCGCTGGCCGGGCGGGACAAGCTCGTGTTCGTCAACATCGATTCGTGCCCCGGCCTCGCCACCGACCGGGCGGGCGTCGACTTCCTGCAGGAGATCGGGGCGGCCGGGGTGGTCAGCACCCGGGTCGCCCCGATCGAACGGGCGCGGGCGCTGTCGATGCTGACCATGCACAAGGTGTTCGTCACCGACCGGTCCAACCTGAACCGGAGCCTGGAGGCGGTCAAGCGCAGCGGGCCGGACCTGGTGGAGCTGATGCCCGCGCCGATCATCCCGTGGATGTCGGCGGCCGCGCGAGAGGTCATGTCGCCGTTCGTCGCGGCCGGTTTCGTCACCGACCGCGACGGGGTGGCGCATTCGTTGGCGATGGGCGCGGCGGCTGCCGCGTCCTCCGATCCGGGGCTGTGGTCGCTGACCCGGTCCCGGCTGCGTACAGGAGAAGAATGAGTTTCGTAGTGGTGGCCCGGTATGTGACCGCGGAGCGGGACCGGGTCGTCGAACTGCTCGGCCCGATGGCGGAGGCGTCGCGGCGCGAGCCGGGGTGCCTGCGCTACACCGTCCACACGGGAATCGAGGACGGGGTCGTGGTCATCGTCGAGGAGTACCAGGGCGAGGAAGACTTCGCGGCGCACTGCGCGTCGGAGCACTTCACCCGGATCGTGCTCGGCGAGGTTGTGCCGCTGCTGTCCGAGCGGCAGGTCACCCGCTGCGTCCCGGTGAGCGCGTGATGGAGGTCCGCGGCGCGGTCCTGCGCGAGGTCGGGAAACCGCTGGAGATCGAGACGCTGACGCTGGCCCCGCCCGGGCCCGGCGAGCTGCTGGTTCGGGTGCGCGCGGCCGGGCTGTGCCATTCGGACCTGTCGGTGATCGACGGATCGCGTCCGCGCCCGGTGCCGATGGTGCTCGGGCACGAGGCGGCCGGCGAGGTGGTCGAAGCGGGTCCGGGCAGCGACTTCCGGCCCGGCGAGCACGTCGTCCTCACGTTCGTGCCGTCGTGCGGCGACTGCGCTCCGTGCACGGCGGGCCGTCCCGCGCTGTGCGGTCCGGCCGCGGCGGCCAACCGCGAGGGCACGTTGCTCGGCGGGGACGTCCGGTGGTCGTCGCCAGCCGGGAATCCCTTGCACCACCTCGGGGTTTCGGCGTTCGCCTCGCACGTGGTCGTGTCCGACCGGTCGGCGGTGCGGATCGACAAAGCGTTGCCGTTCGAGATCGCGGCGTTGTTCGGCTGCGCGGTGCTGACCGGCGCCGGCGCGGTGTTCAACGCGGCCGACGTGCGTCCTGGCGACAGCGTGGCCGTGTTCGGTCTCGGCGGCGTCGGCTTGTCCGCGCTGCTCGCCGCGAAGGCCGCCGGTGCCAGCACCCTGCTCGCGATCGATCCCGTCGAGAGCAAGCGGGAGCTGGCGCGTTCGCTGGGCGCCACGGTGCTGACCGGCGACGTCGCGGAGATCCGCGAGCGGACCGGCGGCGGCGTGGACTACGCCGTCGACACCACCGGCGTGGTCGCCGCGCTGAGCCAGGCGTACGAGGCGACCCGGCCGGGCGGGACGACGGTCACGGTGGGCCTGCCGGACCCGTCGGCCGGGCTGACCCTGCCCGCGCAAAGCCTGGTGGCCGAGGAGAAAACCCTGCGGGGCAGCTACCTCGGCTCGTGCGTGCCGCGGCGGGACGTGCCCCGGTTCATCGCGCTGTACCAGGCCGGGCTGCTGCCGGTGGAGGCGTTGCTGACGCACTCGATCGCGCTGGAGGAGATCAACACCGGCTTCGCGCGGCTGCGGGACGGGGGCGCGGTCCGTCAGGTGATCTCCTTCTGAACCGCGCCCGGCCCGGTCACGAGTCGCCGCGCAGCGAGGCGGTCGCGATGGTGGCCGCGTTGATGGCGCTCTTGGCCACCCTGGTCGAGGAGTTGGAGTTGAGTTCGCTCAGCGTCGCCCGGTTCAGCGCGTGGACGGCCCATTCGTAGGTGTGGTTCGTCGTGCACGGGCCCTGGTAGCCGAAGAAGTTCGCGCTGCCGCGGTAGTAGGCCTGCCGGGATCCGGCCGGGACCGACGGCTGGTAGGCGTGGTCGACGTTGCGAGGCAGCCCGGCGGCGGCGACCGGGATGTCGTAGATGACCCAGTGGATGATGCCGTTGTCGAGGTCGTGCATGACGATCGCGTAGCTCTTGGCCGCGTCCGGTCCGCCGGACCAGTCCAGCGGCGGGGACTCGTTCTTCTTCCTGGGGTCGCCGTCGCCGCTGCTGGCGCAGTCGTGGGCCTTGGGGATCAAGCCGCCGTCGGCGAACGCGGTGCTGGACAGGGCGAACGCGTTCCGGCCCGTGCTCGCCGACGCGGCGGCGGGGCTGAGACTCGCGGCGCAGAGGACGAGCAGGGCGAAGAGAGCGATTCTGGTGCGTCTCACTGGAGGCTCCCGAGGCGGCTGGTGGTCTCTTGTCCTTTCGAGGGGTGAGTGTGCGCCGGAACCGCCGGGGACCGTCGGGCCAGCGGCAGGGAGTACCACGTTTCCCGTCAAGAGTGACATGGTCCGTAGGGTGCGGGATATGACCGTTACCCGGGAGCTGGCCGGCGTCGTGCGCGCCGCATTCGGCGCGCGTGAGCTGGTTTCGGCGGAACGCCTGCGCGGCGGCTCGAAAAAAGGCGTCTACCGGCTGACCCTGGACGACCGCACGACCAGCGTCGCCTACGTGTGGAACGCCGGCGAAAACTACTGGCCGGAAGCGGCGACGGAGGACGGCGACCCGTTCGGGCACAGCGGCGGCGTCGGGTTGTTCGCGGCCGCGCACGCCGCGTTGTCCGAGGCCGGGGTCCGGGTGCCCGAGGTGATTCTCCTCGACGATGCCGTCGCGCTGGTGGAAGACGTGCGCGGCGGCTCGCTGGAAACCCTGATGGACCAGGACCCGCCCCGCGCCCGGCACGTGCTGGCCCGGCTCGGCGAGGCCGTCCAGACCCTGCACTCTTGTACGCGGAGCGCGCGAACCGGCCCGCTGGAACACCTCGTGCTGCGCCGCGCGCTGGACCACCTCGCCGAGGCCGCCGCCCGGGTGGAGCCGATCGCGGCCGTCGAGCGCCGTCTCGCGGAGCTGCTCGGCGAGCGGCACGCCGCCGTGGCGCCCCGCGGGGAGGACCGGTTGATCCACGGCGAACTGGGCCCCGACCACGTCCTCGTCGACGAGCACGACGAACCGGTGCTGATCGACATCGAGGGCGCGATGTTCTTCGACGTCGAATGGGAGCACGTCTTCCTGGAACTGCGTTTCGGCGCCGATTACCGCTACTTCCGCAATTCCGAGCTGGACCTCGACCGGATGCGGTTCTACCGCCTCGCCCAGTATCTTTCCCTGGTGGCCGGACCGCTGCGGCTGCTCGACGGCGATTTCCCGCACCGGGCCGGGATGCTGGACATCGTGGACCAGAACATCGCCCGCACGCTCGGGCAGCTCGGCTGATTGGCCGCCGGCGCAGAATCCATTGTGGAGCGCCACAAGGATCGCCGTCGCCGCCGTTCGCGCGGGTATCGTCGGAGGACTCGGAAAACGCGACGATCACTCGGAGGACCGGTGCCGGTGGCGACCTCGGCCGCGCCCGCGCGCTCGTTCGACGGCGACTGGTGGCACGCCGGCCGGGTGGCGGCCGGGCTGCTGGTCCCCGGGCTGGCGCTGCTCGCCGCGGGCCGCCCGGACCTGATCATTTTCGCCGCGTTCGGCTCGTTCGCCGGGATGTACGGCCGGGCCGAGACGCGCGCGCTCCGCTTACGGCACCAGCTCCAGGCGGGTGCGGTGCTGCTGAGCGGGGTCGCGCTGGGCGTGCTGCTGTCGGCGTGTCACGCGCCGCCGTGGCTGCTGGTGGTCACCGAAGCCGTGTTCTCGTTCGGCTGCGCGCTGGTGACGAATCGCCTGGACTTGAGCCCGCGCGGCCCGTTCTTCGGCATTTTCGCCCTCGGCGCGATCGCCTTGGTGCCAGCTGGCCGAGTAGAACCGTGGGCGGGAATCGCGTTGTGCGCGGGCACGATCGCCGGATGTGTCCTCATTGGACTGACCGGACCGGACCGCTCCGCCGCCCCGGCGACCACGACGTGCGCGCCGGACTGCGGTCTCGCCTGCGCCCTCGTGCACGCGGCCCGCTACGCGGCGGCGATCGCGGCCGCGGGCGTGGTCGGCTTGCTGCTCGGCGTAGACCACGCGAACTGGGCGATGGCGTCGGCCGCCGTGCCGCTCGCGGCGGCCGATCCGCGCAGCCGGCTGCATCCGGGGCTGCGCAGCGTGCTGGATCGCAGCGCGCACCGGGTCCTCGGCACGCTGGCCGGGCTGGCGGTCACGGCGTTGCTGCTGCTGCCGGGATTCGGGGCGGAGCCGCTGGCGCTGGCGGTGATCGTGCTGCTGTTCCCGACGGAGCTGTTCATGTCCCGGCATTACGGCGTCGCGCTGGGGTTCTTCACCCCGCTGATCCTGGTGATGACGGAACTGGCCGCTCCCGCCGAACCGGCCACCCTGCTCACGGCCCGGGTGGCTGACACGCTGGTCGGCGTCGCGGCCGGCATCGGGGCGGCGGTGCTGGTGCGCGCCCCTTGCCGGACCGCTCGTCCGCAAGCTTCACGTCCGTGAGGGGAACCCTGAGGGAATCAGATTCCCGCAGGGTTCCCCTCACAGACCGCGAACCAGGGCAGTGCAGGCGGCGAGGTATCGATCGGTGTCATGCAGAGCGTTCGACAGTGACCTTCAAATGCTTCATGATCGGCTGGTCGCTCTGGGTGCTGTAGTCGCCGATCGCGCACAGCACGTTCATCTCCGGCATGTACCCGGCCGCGCACCCCCGCGGGATGTCGTACGGCACAGCGCGATACCGCTGCAGCGACCGCGTCGTCCCGTCCTTCGCAGTGGCGGTGATGTCGACCTCGTCGAACTCGCCCAGACCGCGGTCGCGCATGTCCTCGGCGTTGAGGAACACCAGCGTGCGGAGGTTTTTGATCCCCCGGTACCGGTCGTCGTCCGAGTAGATCGTGGTGTTCCACTGGTCGTGCGAGCGCATCGTGCCCAGCGCGAGCGTGCCGGTGGCGGGGACGACGTCCGGCAGGTCCGCGGTGGAGAATTCCGCCCGCTGCGACGGCGTGTGGAAGACGCGTTCGCGCGCGGGCTGGTGGATGCGGAAGCCCAGCGGTGCGCGGACGCGGGTGTTGAAGTCCTCGAAACCGTCCAGCACCCGCGCCATTGTGTCGCGGATCCGGTCGTAGTCGCCGACGTAGTCCGCCCACGGCGTCGCGCTGCCGGGCAGCGTCGCGCTGGCCATTCCGGCGATGATCGCGGGTTCGGAGCGCAGGTGTGGCGATGCGGGCTTCTTCATCCCCGTGGACAGATGGACCATGCTCATCGCGTCCTCGACCGACGTCGACTGGATCCCGGCCGTCTGGAAGTCCTTTTCGGTCCGGCCCAGGCAGGGCAGGATCAGCGCCTGCTTACCGTGTTCGAGGTGGCTGCGGTTGAGTTTCGTGCTCACCTGCACGGTCAGCTCGCACTTGCGCAGCCCGGCCGCGGTGTAGGGCGTGTCCGGCGCGGCGAGGGCGAAGTTGCCGCCCATGCCGACGAACACGCGCACGTCGCCGCGGTGCATCGCTTCGATGGTGCCGACGGTGTCGAGCCCGTGGTGGCGCGGCGGGTCGATGCCGCAGACTTCGGCGAGCTTGTCGAGGAACTCCGAGGTGGGGCGGTGGTCGATGCCGCAGGTGCGGTTGCCCTGCACGTTGCTGTGCCCGCGCACCGGCGACGGGCCGGTCCCGGGGCGGCCGATGTTTCCGCGCAGCAGCAACAGGTTCACGATTTCGCGGACGGTGTCGACGCCGTGCTCGTGCTGGGTCACGCCGAGGCACCAGCTGATGATCGACCGCTCGGCCGCGCGGTAGATCTTCGCCGCCGCCCGGATTTCGGCTTCGGCCAGTCCGGACTGCCGTTCCAGCTCGGCCCAGGACGTGGTTTCGCAGACGGCGCGGTACTTCTCGAGTCCGGAGGTATAAGCCTGGAGGAATTCCGTGTTGATCGCGTGCGGATCGGTTTCGGCCATTTCGAACAGCGCCTTCGCCATGCCGCGGATCAGCGCGAGGTCGCCGCCGATGCGCGGCTGCAGGTTGAGCGTGGACGTCGGGGTGGCGCGGAAGGTGGCCATCCGGGCGAAGTCGTGCGGGATGATCGTGCGCGTGGCCCCGGCCTCGACCAGCGGGTTGACGTGCACGATCTGCGCGCCGCGCCGGTGCGCCTCGGCGAGCGCGGTGAGCATCCGGGGCGCGTTCGACGCCGCGTTGACGCCCATCACGAACAGCGCGTCGGCCTGCTCCCAGTCGTGGATGTCGGCGGTGCCCTTGCCGGTGCCGATGGCGGCCTGCAGCGCGCGGCCGCTGGCCTCGTGGCACATGTTCGAGCAGTCCGGCAGGTTGTTCGTGCCGAATTCGCGGGCCCAGAGCTGGTACAGGAACGTCGCCTCGTTGCCGAGCCGCCCGGACGTGTAGAACGCCGCCTGATCGGGGGAGTCGAGGCCCCGCAGCGCGGCGCCGACCACCTCGAACGCCTTGTCCCACGAGATCGGCACGTACCGGTCGGTCTTCTCGTCGTAGCGCAGCGGTTCGGTGAGCCTGCCCTGCGCCTCCAGCGCGGTGTCGCTCCAGCCGTCCAGTTCGGACACGGTGTGCTCGGCGAAGAATTCCGCGCCGACGCGTTTGCGGGTCATCTCCCACGTGACGTGCTTGATGCCGTTTTCGCAAATGTCGAGATGCAGGCCCTTGGTGTCGTCCGGCCACGCGCAGCCCGGGCAGTCGAACCCGCCGTTCTCGTGGTTCATCTTCACGATGGCGCGCGGGCCGGCGAGCAGCTCCCGTTCCCGGACGAGGAACTGCGTCACGCTTTTCGCCGCGCCCCAGCCCGCGGCCGGATGGTGGTAAGGCTTGAACTCCGGCTGGTCGTCGCGCTGCTGGTCGTCCACCGTAACCCTCTCGGCCGAAAACTGTGCTTCTCTTCCCGATTCAAGCACAACGACCCGGCGAGGGCATCCGGAAGGGGAATGCGGACAACGTCGTTGTGGGCGGCGACAAACATTTCTGTTCCGCTCCACAATAGCGCGGGAAAATGGTGCGGCCGGCCTTGACGGTACCGTTTCGCCCGAGTAGACCGGACCGGGAAATCGGCCCTCGTTTTCGGGGAAAGGAAATCCGCGTGGCAGCCGTGCCGGAAGGCGTGCGTCGTGACGAGGGCTCCGGCGGAGGTAGCATCCCGGGCATTGCCGACCGGGAGGACAGCGCTGTGCGGACCGCCGCCCTGACCGAACTCGTCGCGTGGGCCGACGAGCGGCTGCCCCGGCTGATCGACGACGTCTGCGCGGCGAGCTGCGAGCGGATCGAGCTGTACCGGGACGAGAAGATCGTGCCGCGCGCGGACCTGCACCGGTCGGTCGCGGTGAACCTCCGGTTCATGGTGGACGCGCTGGCCAGCAGCGAGCCCCCGGACCAGCGCGCGCCGAAGGAGACCGGACGGCGCCGCGCGCACCAGGGCGCGCCGCTGCCCGAGGTGCTGCAGGTGTACCGGATCGCCTGCGCGATGCTGTGGGACCTGCTGGCCGCCCGTGCCCGCGAGATCGGCAACACCGACGTGCTGATCGAGGTCGCCAGCCTGCTGTGGCAGGTCACCGACGAGCACGCGGTGCGCGTGACCGAGGCGTACCGGGCGGCGAGCGCGGAACTGCTCGTCGCGCAGCAGCGGCGGCGGTCCGCGCTGGCCGAGGCGCTGCTGACCGGCCAGCGCGTGTCCGACGCCGGGCCGTGGGAGGCCGGGCGGCTGCTCGGCCTGTCGCTGGACGGGAAGCTGGCCGTGGTCGCGGCCGAAACGCGCGGGCTGGCCGAGGAGAGCCTGGTCGGCGTCGAACGGCGGCTCGGGCAGCTCGGCATCGTGTCGGCGTGGCATCTCTCGCCGACGCTGCAGGCGGGCGTGGTGTCGCTGCGCGAGGACCAGTACGACGAACTGCTCGCCCTGCTGCGCGAACTGGCGCTCGCCCGCACCGGCGTCAGCCCGCTGTTCCGTTCGCTGGCCGATACCCCGCGTGCGGTCCACCTGGCCCGGACCGCGCTGTCCGGCATCCCGCCGGAACGGGGCGAGGTCCGCGCGTTCGACCCGAGCCCGCTGGCCGCGTTCGTCGCCTACGACCCGGACGAGGGCCGCCGGCTGGGCGAGCAGGTGTTCGGCGCGGTGCTGGAATTGCCCGCGGAGGAACGCGAAGTGCTGCTCGAAACGCTGGACGCGTACTTCTCCCGCGGCGGTTCGGCCGACCGCGCCGGGCAGGCCCTGCACTGCCACGCCAACACCGTCCGGTACCGGCTGCGCCGGATCCGGGAACTCACCGACCGGTCGCTCACCGACCCGCGCGACGTCGCCGAACTGGTCGCCGCGATGCAAGCGCTGCGCGCCGACTCCGCGCGCGGCGACTGAAAGCCGTTGGCGCGCAAGACTTGAGGGGACCACTATGACCGAACCACGCCGCATCGCCGCCGCCACCATGGGAAATCCGGGCGGCGGGCTCTTCGACAACCCGTGGCCGCCGGGATCCCCGGCGGTGGGGCAGCGGGTCGCGGTCTTCGCCTACGAGGTGACGAAGGTCGACGGCGTCGCGGCGGACGCGCGGAGCTTCCACGTCGCTCCGGTCGAAACGGCCGCGTGGGGCCCGATCGGGCCCAGCCGCGACGAGTCGCAGGGGATCGAGGTCGCCTGGCGCGGCTGCGGCACCGGGACTGTCGTGCGGGCGAGGGGCGCGGACGAACGCACCTGCGACGTGACACCGGATTCCCGGACAATCCCGTGGGGAGAGGACGATGTCTGAGCAGTGGTACTACAACACGCGCACGCACGAGGTCGAGCGCGGCCGTCAGTCGCGCGGCGTGGACCGGCTCGGTCCGTACCCTGACGAGGCCACCGCGCGACGGGCGCTGGAGCTGGCGCGCGAGCGCACCGAAGCGGCGGACCAGGCCGACGCGGAGTGGAACAACCCCCAGTGACCGCCCCGGATTTCCGCGGCGCGACAACGGCCGGCGAGGCGATGCTCCGCGCCCCGAAGGTCCTCGACGCGACGGCCACCGTCGCTGAGGTGCGCGCGCTCTTCGAGGACGACCACGTGCATGCCGCGCTGGTGGTCGCCGGGCGGACGCTGCTGGGGGTCGTGGAGCGGGCGGATCTCGCCGGGCTGCCGGAGGCGCTTCCGGCGTACCGGGCGGGCCGGTTGGCCGGCCGGGTGATCGGGCCGGAGGCGGATCTGTACGCGACGTGGCTGGGGATGCCGCGCCGTCGGCTCGCGGTGGTCGATGAGGACGGCGAGCTGCTGGGGTTGTTGTGTTTGAAGCGGAGCGGGCGCGGGTTTTGTTCGGACGCAGACGTGGCGGCCCGCGGTCGGGCTCGGGCCGCCACCTCCGTCAGCGCCAGTCCACTTTGAACACCCACGCGTGCCGCCCGGCCGCCCGTGCGGACGCAGGCACGTCGATCACCAACCGGCCGTCATGCTGGGTCCAGTGCAGCGGCCCGCCGTGGCCGAGCATCGTCACGCGGTCGCCGCGCCGGATCGGGACCGGGGCGTCGACGACGAGCTGCGAGCCGGGTGCGACCAGCGACGTGAGGTAGAACGCCGAACCCGGCCGCACGGTGAACCGGAGGTCGCCGAGCTGCGCCATCCGGGACCAGTACGTGGTGCGGTAGATGGCTTCTCCGTTGGTGCGCAGCCATTCGCCGGTCTCGCGCAGCCGCTGCTGCATCACCGCCGGGATGGTGCCGTCGAAGTCCGGGCCGATGTCCAGCAGGAAATTGCCATTCTTCGACACGACGTCGACCAGCGTGTGCACCACGTCGTCGGTGGTCATGTACTTGTCGTCCGGCGTCGCGCGGTTGTAGCCGTAGGAGTACGGGTCGAGGCCTCGGCTCGATTCCCACTTCGCGACGACGGTGTTCGGGTACGTCGTGTACTCGGGCGTGGTGAAGTCGTGGTCCGGGATGCCGCCACGGTCGTTGTAAGTGACGTCCTTGGGCCTGCGCCGGTTTTTCGCCCGGTTGAAGTACTCGGTGAGCACCTCCCGGCTGTCGTTCACGCCGCCGATGTCGAACCACAGCACGTCCGGGTCGAAGCCGGAGATCAGCTCCAGCACCTGCGGCGCCTGGAGGTCCTTCACGAAATCGCGGCCGGCGGTGTAGCCGGTGTAGGGCAGTGGCGCGCCGGTGTACGGGTTGCGCGGCGCGTGGCCCATCCACGGGTTGTCCGGGTTGAACCACTCCGGCAGCGAGAAGTACAGGCCGTTGCGCAGGCCCGGGGTGTACCTGCGCGAGGCGGCGAACAGGTCGGCGACGAGATCGCGGCGCGGCCCGAGCTTCTTGGCGTTGCGGCCGCTGACTTTGGTGTCCCACAAGGCGAACCCGTCGTGGTGCTTGGACGTGAGCACGTAGTACTGCGCGCCCGCGTCCTCGATCAGCCGCACCCACGAACGCGGATCGAACTTCGCGGCGGTGAACTGCGGGATGAAGTCGTCGTAGACGAACGATTCGCCGTAGGTCTTGGCGTGGTAAGCGTAGGTGGGGCCGTTGGGGTCCTGCTGGTTGTTCCAGTACCACTCGGCGTACTGCTGCCCGACCGGAGCCCACGCGGGCACCGAGTACACGCCCCAGTGGATGAAGATGCCGAATTTGGCGTCGTTGAACCAATACGGCGCGCGGTGGGTGGACAGGGACGCGTCGGTCGGCCGGAAATCCGGGATGCCGAGCGGGACCGGCAGCGTCCGGGTGGCGATCGTCGACCGGTCGGCGAGCACTCGGATCCGGCCGGTGGCTGGGGTTCCCGCCGGCAGGCCGCGATCAGCGGTCAGGCCGAGCCGCACCGCGGTCTGCTCGCCAGGGGCCAGCCGGGTGATCGGCGCAGGCGTGCGCACCCGGCCGCCTGGGACGTCGAGGGTGACGGTGATCCGGTCGCGCTCGGTGAGCCACACGGTGCCGGTGTTGACGATCGTCGCCTCGACGGCCTGCGGTCCGCCGTCCTGCAGGAGGTTCGCGGTGGCGCGCGCGTCGAGGACGGCGGCCGAACGGCCTTGCGCGACCGGCTGCAGCGTCAGCGCGAACACGTGCAGGCTCGCCACGTTCGCGGCGGGCTGGGCGGTTTTGGGCAGGGTCACCGCGACCGCGTCGCGCGCCGGGTCGATCCACACCTGCGCGGTGCCGATCGACACCGGGTTCTGGTCGGCGACGCCGCCCGGCCCGTAGCGGAAGGTCGACGCGAGGGCGCCGCCGGAGCCGTACCAGTCTGAGCCGGACAGGGTGGCAGTGGTCGTGCTGCCGTCGGCGTAGTGGACCGTCGCGTCGCCTCCGGTGCTGCCGTAGCTGCACGCGACGAGGAACGCGGCGTTGTAGTACCGGCCTTTCGGCAGGTCGATCCGCTGGCCGAGCGCGATGACGTTGTTCTTCGCCCCAGCGGCGGCGGACCCGAGCAGGTACGGCACGCCACCCGCCGTGACCGTGCTGCCCGCCGGGATCTGCTCGGCCGGGAAGGTGTAGCCGGAACCGTCGAAGTTCCCGTCGTGCGCGCTCGCGGAGTCGATGCCGTCGTTGTCGAACCACGCGTCGAGCGGGACCGGCACCGGCGGAGGCGGCGGGACGACCGGGGTGCCCGCGCCGTCCGTGACGACCGGCTGCGCGGGCCCGGCCGTCGCGGTGCCCGGAAGCCCGAGCAGCACCGCGCCGCCGAGCGCCATGCCGAGCGCGTGCCGGCGAGGATAGGTCGTCATGGAACCTCCACGGTGAAGTCCAGTGGTCCGATGCCTGGCGGGGAATTTCTGGATCATCAGGGAAATCGAGCGAGCATCCGGTCGATACATCTGATGAATCATCGTCGGCGCGCACTGGGACGCTGTCAAGGAGATCCCGCTCAGCGGAGCACCGCCGGGGTCCGTCCGCGAAGGGGGTCCGGAGGGTGCAGAGCCGATGCCGGGAACCTGCGCCATGTCGCCTCGGCCTACCTTTGTCCACAATGGACTCAAGCGGGATGAAATGTCTGGTTAAGGTGTTTGTGGCCGTATTTGCAGGTCCGTGAGGGCCACCTTGAGGGAATCAGATTCCCCCAGGGTGGCCCTCACGGACAGCGAACCTCGCGCTTGCGGCACCGCCGCGGCCCGCCAGCGGCGCTGGTCAGGAGCGCAGCCAGACCGCCGTGTCGGTCGGCAGGTCGCCGGTCACCGGGTCGCTGGCCAGCAGAACCTCCGCGTGCGGCGGCAGCGGGACCGGCGAACCGGAGAAGTTGAGCACGAACGTGAACCCCGGCTCCCGGCGAAAGGCCAGCACGTCCTCGCCGAGCGAAAGCCACTCCAGGCTCCCGGCGTCCACCGGGCGCAGCCGAAGTCCGGCGCGATAGAGACTGAGCATCGACGCCGGATCCGCGGCCTGCGCTTCAGCCGTGTACGCCCGCCATTCCGCCGGCTGCGGCAGCCAGGCACCGCCGGGACCGAAGCCGAACGGCGGTTCGTCGCCGGACCACGGCACCGGCACCCGGCAGCCGTCACGGCCGGGGTCGGTGCCGTTCGTGCGCGCCCACACCGGGTCCTGCCGCAGCTCGGCGGGAAGGTCCTCGACCTCCCACAGCCCCAGCTCTTCGCCCTGGTAGACGTACATCCCGCCGGGCAGCGCCATCGTCAGCAGCGCGGCGGCGCGGGCGCGGCGGGTGCCCAGCACCAGATCCACCGAGCTGCCGTGCAGCCGGTCCGCGAACGAAAAGCCGGTGTCGCCCGCCCGGCCGTACCTCGTGACGTGCCGGGTGACGTCGTGGTTCGACAAGACCCAAGCGGGTGGCGCGCCGACGGCGTCGTGCGCTTCCAAGGTCCGCTCGATGACCTCCCGGAAGCGCGCGGAATCCCACGGGCAGACCAGGAAATCGAAGTTGAACGCCGAGTGCAGTTCGTCCCGGCGCAGGTACCGGGCGGTGCGGGACAGGTCGGGCAGCCACATCTCGCCGACCAGCACCCGCTCGCCCGGGTAGCTGTCCGCGATCTTCCGCCACGACCGGTAGATCTCGTGCAGCCCCTCCTGATCGGAGAACGGCGTCTCGTCGCCGTCGGCGACGTCCGGCAGCCGCGCGTCCTTCACCAAGCCGTCAGCGACGTCGATGCGGAACCCGTCCGCGCCGCGGTCGAACCAGAACCGCAGGACGTCCTCGAATTCGGCGCGGACGTCCTGGTTGTCCCAGTTGAAGTCCGGTTGGCGCGAGCTGTAGAGGTGCAGGTACCACTCGCCGTCCGGCACCCGGGTCCACGCGGATCCGCCGAAGCGCGACTTCCAGTTGTTCGGCGGTTCGGCGCCGTCCGGTCCTCGGCCGGGCCGGAACCAGAACCGTTGCCGCGCAGCCGAACCCGGGCCGGCGGCCAGTGCTTCGCGGAACCAGCGGTGCTCGTCGGAGCAGTGGTTCGGCACGATGTCGATGATCACGCGCAGGCCCCGCCCGTGCGCTTCGGCGATCAGTGCCTCCGCCTCGGCGAGGGTGCCGAAAAGCGGGTCCACGTCGCGGAAGTCGGCGACGTCGTAGCCGCCGTCGTCCATCGGCGACGGGTACCACGGGGTGAACCAGAGCGTGTCGACGCCGAGCGCGGCCAGGTGGTCCAGCCGGGCGCGGACGCCGGCGAGGTCGCCGATGCCGTCGCCGTTGCCGTCGGCGAAACTACGCACGTAGATCTGGTAGATCGCCGCGGTGCGCCACCAGCCGGCAGCGGCGTGTCTTGCGGATGCGGTCACGGAAAGAACCCTCCTCGTGGTGGGGAAAGCCGGAGAGAAGCGGGCCGGGTCAGCCCTTGAGCCCGCCCGCGGTGAGGCCGGCCAGGATCTGGCGCTGGAACACCAGGAACAGCGCCACCATCGGCAGGCTGGCCAGCACCATCCCGGCGGTGAGCACGTTGAGCGGCATGTCGATCGCCACGCGCTGCAGCATCACCGAAAGCGTCTGCTTGCCGGTGTCCGGGAACACCAGCAGCGGCCAGATGAAGTCCTTCCACGCGGTGACGACCGCGAGGATCGACACCACGGCCAGGATCGGCCGCGAGATCGGCAGGACGATCCGCCACAGCGTGCGCACCGGCCCGGCGCCGTCGAGCCGCGCGGCTTCGATCAGCTCGTCCGGGATCCGGTCGAAAAACCGTTTCAGCACATAGACGTTGAACGCGTTCGCGGCGGCGGGCAGCCACACCGCGGCGGGGTTGTCGATCAGGTTCAGGTGCACCAGCGGCAGATCGGTGATGGTGACGTAGGTCGGCACCAGCAGCGCGGCCGCGGGCAGCATCAGGGTGGCGAGCATGAGCCCGAGGACGACGTTGCCGAACTTCGGCCGCAGCTTCGACAGCGCGAACGCGGCGGGGACATCGATCGCGAGCTGCGCCAGCCACGCCCCGCCTGCGACGACCAGGGTGTTGAGGAAGTACTTCCCGAGGCTGAGCCGGTCCCAGGCCTCGCCGAACGTCTCCGGATGCCACTCGTGCGGGACGAGCGTGGCCGGGGTCTGCGCCAGTTCCTGCGGCGTCTTCATCGCCCCGGTCACCGCCCAGTACAGCGGGAACAGGAACGCGAGCACGAACACCAGAAGCGTGCAGGCGAAGACGACGCCGTACACCGCCTTGCCGCGGCGGCTGCGGAGCGCGCCGGGGGAGACGAGCGTCCTCATGCCTGGTCCGCCTTCCTGGTGAGCCGGACGTACAGCGCCGAGAACGCGCCGAGCGCCACGAACAGCAGCAGGCTCATTGCGCTCGCCGAGCCGAAGTCGTTGTAGACGAAGGCGTAGCGGTAGAGCAGCAGGAGCACGGTCACCGTGGAGTCGTCCGGGCCGCCGCCGGTCATCACGTACGGTTCGGTGAACACCTGCATGGTGGCGACAACCTGCAGCAGCAGGAGCATCAGCAGCACGAACCGGGTCTGCGGGAACGTCACGTGCCGCAGCCGCTTCCACATCCCGGCCCCGTCGAGTTCGGCGGCCTCGTACAGCTCGCCGGGGATGGTGCCGAGCGCGGCCAGGTAGATCAGCGTGGTGCTGCCCATGTTCGCCCACGTCGAGACGAACACCAGCGACAGCATCGCGGTGCCGCTCGAATCCAGCCACTGCGGGCCGGACAGTCCCACCGCGCCGAGCGCGGAGTTGAACAGGCCGGAGCCCGGGTCGTAGAACCACTTCCACATCAGCGCGGTCACCACCGGCGGCAGCATCACCGGCAGGTACACCGCGAGCCGGAAGAACGCCCGGGCGTGCCGCATCTCGTTGAGCAGCACCGCGGTCAGGAACGGCACCGCGAAGCCGAAAACCAGCGCGAGACCGGTGAACAGCAGCGTGTTCCGCCAGGCGACGCCGAAGAGCGGGTCCGCGAACAGCCGGGCGAAGTTGTCGATGCCGACCCACGTGGGCGGGTTGACGAAGTCGACCTGCTGGAAGCTCAGCAGCACGCCGCGCACGATCGGGTACCAGGAGAACAGCGCGAACACGAGCAGCGCGGCGCAGAGCAGGCCGTACGCGGTGAGGTTTTCCTTGAGCGCGCGGCGCAGCCTGGCCCGGCGGCGGGCGGCGGGGGAGGCGGCCGGCCGCCTGGCCGGCGACGAGGACGTCGCGGGCCAGGCGAGCAGGCTACTTGACCTGGGCGAGGACACTGGTGACCTTGGCCGCCGCGGACGAGAGCTGCTGGTCGATATTCGCGTTCCGATCGGTGAGCACCGCCTGCATCACGCTGTCGAGGATCGCGTAGACCTGCTGTGCGTTCGGCGGTTCGACGCTGCCCTTGATCGTGCCCGTGGTATCCACATAGGACTGGTAGTTCTTCGCGGGAACGTTGGCGTACTTGGCTTTCAGCGCCAGCTGCTGCTCGCGCACCGCGCCCTGCCAGACGTCCGGGGTCGGCTCGGCGGGCAGGCCGACCGGCTGCTTGCCGTCCACGTACTGCTTGATGTGCTTCTCGAAGCGGTCCGGGTTGAGGTACTTCCACTGGATCCATTCGAGGCCCGCCTTGATCTTCTCCGGCGACGCCTTCGGGTTGATCATGTAGCCCTCGCCGCCGAGCAGCGTGCCCTTGCCGTCCGGCATCCCGGCGATGCCGTAGTCCTCGTACTTGCCGTTGAACTGCTTGACGAGCACGGGGACGTTGTCCGGGGCGGCCATGTACATGCCGAGCTGGCCCGCGCCCATCATCCGCTGGACGTCCTGGGCTTCCAGCAACTGCTTGCTGCCCATGGCATCGTCGGTCCAGCGCAGGTCGTGGAGCATGGTGAGAGCGGCTTTGCCCTTCTCGTTGTCGAAGTCGGCGACCCACTTGCTGCCGTCCTTGCGCGCGACGGAGCCGCCCATCGAGGCCAGCCAGCCAGTGAGGTGCCAGCCGCCCTGGTTGTTCTTGCTGTAGTCGGCGTACCCGACGATTCCGTTGCCCAGTGCGGAAATCTTCTTCGCGGCGGCGCGCACCTCGTCCCAGGTCCGCGGCGGCTTGTCCGGATCGAGCCCGGCCTTCTGGAACAGCGGGCGGCTGTAGAGCAGGCCCATCGTGTAGTTCATCGTCGGCAGGCCGTAGAGCTTGCCGTTCGCGCCGCGGAAGTTGTCGAGCAGCTCCGGCTTGAGGTCGTTGACGTGCGGGACTTTCTTGACCGCCTCGGTGATGTCCGCGGCCTGGTGCCGGGCGATGATCTGGGCGGGATCGGTGAAATAGACGTAGTAGACGTCTTCGAGCTGCCCGCCGGCCAGCTTCGCGCCGAACGTCTTCGGGTCCATGAACCCTTCGTGCGGCTCGATCTTGACGTTCGGGTGCGCCGCCTCGAACTCCTTGACGTCGGCGTCGAACACGCCGCGTTCGAACGGCTGGCTGGTCGGCGGCTGGCCGGTGACGGTGATCGTGACCTTGCCCCCGGCGGAGCCGCCCGGATCCGCGCCGCTCCCGCAGGCGGTCGTGCCCAGCGCCAGGCCGACTGCGGCGAGCAGCGCGAACATCCGGCGGGGAGCGGCGGGGGACCAGGGTCTGCTCATCTCAAGCCTCATCTCGCGGGGACAGCAGGTGACGGCGGTCACCATAAGGCCGCGAAGGCTGAGTGCGCAAGAAGTGGACTGGAAGGCGCAAGATGTGGACAGGTGGGGTCGTGAGTGGCAATCCCGGTTCTAGCCGGGATTGCCACTCACGACCCGCTCCGGCGAGCAGTCGATCCGCGCACCACCAGCTCCGGGGCGAACAGCAGCTCCTCCACCGCCACCTCGCCGCCGTTGATGCGTTTCACCAGCAGTTCGACCACCGCGCGGCCCATCGCCTCGATCGGCTGGCGCGTGGTGGTCAGCGGCGGGTCGGTGCAGTTCATCAGCGCCGAATCGTCGTAGCCGACCACGGAGATGTCGCCCGGCACGGACAGGCCCTGCCGCCGGGCCGCGCGGATCGCGCCCAGTGCCAGCGGATCGCTCGCGCACAGCACCGCCGTCGCTCCGCGCGGGTACAGCCGGGCCGCGGCCGCGTGCCCGCCCTCGATGGAGAACATCCCGTGCTCCACCAGTTCGTCCAGCACCGGGAGCCCGAGTTTCGCGGCGTGCACCCGGAACGCCTCGAGCTTGCGCCGCGACGGCACGTGGTCGCTCGGCCCCAGCACCAGGCCGATCTTCTCGTGGCCGAGCGAGCTCAGGTGTCCGACGGCCTGCTCCACGGCCACCGCGTCGTCGCACGAAACCTGCGGCAGGCCGAGGTGGCCGACTGCCGCGTTGATCAGCACCGTCGGCAGCCTGCGCTCCACGAGATGGTGGTAGTGCGTGTGCGCGGCGTCGGCCTGCGCGTACATCCCGCCGGCGAACACCACGCCGGACACCTGCTGCTGCAGCAGCATCTCGACATACTCCGCCTCCGACACCCCGCCCGCGGTCCGCGTGCACAGCACCGGCGTGAAGCCCTGCTGGGCCAGCGCGTTGCCCATGACCTCGGCCAGCGCCGGGAAAATCGGGTTCTGCAGCTCCGGCAGCACGAGCCCGACCAGCCGGGCGCGCTCGCCGCGCAGCTGGGTCGGCCGCTCGTAGCCCAGCACGTCCAGCGCGGTGAGCACGGCGGCCCTGGTGCTCGCGGACACCCCGGCCTTGCCGTTGAGCACCCGGCTGACCGTGGCTTCGCTGACCCCGACCTGGCGGGCTACTTCGGCAAGACGACGTGTCATGAGAGAAAGTTACCGCAAACGAGCGCAAATTTCCGACTGGGCGTGCCTGAGCTGTGCAAGCGGAGAGAAAGCGCTGGTGGCGCGCGGTGCGCTGGCGGAAACATCGTTGACTTCCCGTCGTCATTCGGTTGTAATTCTTGAACGAATCAGTGAAAATCCCTGACTAGATCCGAGCCGCTCCTCAACGAAGAGGTGCCATGCCGACTGTTCCGTGCTGTTCCCGTGCGCCCCCGGACGGGTTCGCCGCCCGTCCGCTCCCCGGTCCCCGTCGTCCCGCGCCGCGCGGGGCGTTCTCGAGCACGTCGTCTCCCTCCTCCTTGGATCAGAGGAAACCCATGAGAACGAAGCGACTCCTCACTCGCGTCGCGACCTGCGCCCTGTCCTTGCTGCTGGCCGCGCCCGCCTGGCCGGCGACCAGCGCGTCGGCCGAAACCCCGGTCCGGCCCGCCGCGCAAGCCGCCACCGCGACGTACACCGCCAGCAGCCAGCTCCCCGGCTACCCCGTCGCCACCGTCGGCGACGGCGACCGCGCCACCTACTGGGAGAGCGCGAACAACCAGTTCCCCCAATGGATCCAGGCCGATCTCGGCACGACGGCGAACGTCGCCCAGCTCGTGCTCAAGCTGCCCGCGAACTGGGAGGCCCGCACCCAGACCTTCGCGGTGCAGGGCAGCGCGAACGGCGCGAGCTTCAGCGATCTCGTGCCGTCGGCCGGCTACCGGTTCGACCCGGCGACCGGCAACACCGTCACGGTGAACCTCACCGCCAGCACCCGCTACGTGCGGCTGAATGTCACGGCCAACACCGGCTGGCCTGCCGCGCAGCTGTCGGAGTTCGAGGTGCACGGCCCAGCCGGAGGCGACACGCAGCCGCCGTCCGCGCCCGGCAACCTCGCCTACACCGAGCCCGCGAGCGGACAGATCCGGCTGACCTGGTCGGGCTCGACGGACAACCTCGGCGTCACCGGTTACGACGTGTACGCCAACGGCCAGCTCCGCGGCAGCGTCGCCGGGGATGTGCTTACCTACACCGACAATCAGCCCGCCAGCGCGAGCGTCGCCTACTACGTGCGCGCCCGCGACGCAGCGGGCAACCAGTCGGCCAACAGCGCCACGGTGACCCGCAACGGCACCCAGAGCGGCACGAATCTCGCGCTGCGCAAGCCAATCACGGCTTCGTCGACCCAGCAGACGTATGTCGCGGCGAACGCCAACGACGACTCGGTGACCACGTACTGGGAGGGGAGCGGGGCGTACCCGAACCTGCTGACCGTGGCGCTCGGTTCGCACGCTGACCTCGACCGGGTCGTCGTGAAGCTCAACCCGGACCCGGCGTGGAGCGCGCGGACCCAGACGATCGCCGTCGAGGGCCGAGACCAGGGCGCGGCTGACTTCACCACGCTGGTGGCCGCGCAGACGTACCGGTTCGACCCCGCGAGCGGCAACATCGTCACCATCCCGGTCAGCGGCCGCGCCAGTGACGTCCGCCTGCGCTTCACCGCGAACTCCGGCGCGAGCGGTGGCCAGGCCGCGGAGTTCCAGGTCTTCGGCGTTCCCGCGCCGAATCCGGATCTGACGGTTTCCGGGGTCTCCTGGTCGCCGGAGAAGCCGGTGGAGACCGACGCGATCACCGCGTCGGCGACGGTCCGCAACGCCGGCACGGCGGCCTCGGCCGCGACCGACGTGAACCTCTACCTGGGCAAGACGAAGGTCGGCACGGCGGCGGTCGGCGCGCTCGCGGCCGGAGCGTCCACGACGGTGTCGGCGAACATCGGCACCCGGGACGCCGGCGACTACGACGTGACCGCGAAGGTCGACGAAGCCAACACCGTTGTCGAACAGAACGAGGACAACAACTCCTACACCAGTTCGACGCCGCTGACCGTCAGTCCGGTGCAGAGTTCCGACCTCGTCGCGGCTACAGCGTGGTCGCCGAACAACCCGTCCGCGGGCAACTCCGTCGCCTTCACCGCGACACTGCGCAACCAGGGCACGGTCGCTTCCTCGGCGGGCACGCACGGCGTCACGGTGACGATCGCCGACCAGACCGGGACGGTCGTCAAAACGCTGAGCGGTTCCTACTCCGGTGTTCTCGCCCCAGGAGCGACTGCGCCGGTGGCAGTCGGCGGCTGGACGGCGGCCAACGGCCGGTACGCGGTGAAGACCGTCGTCGCGAACGACGCCAACGAGTTGCCTGCTAAGCAGGGCAACAACAGCAGCACGCAATCGCTGTTCGTCGGCCGCGGCGCGAACATGCCGTACGACATGTACGAGGCCGAGGACGGCGTCGTCGCGGGCGGTGCGTCGGTGATCGGTCCGAATCGGACGATCGGCGACCTCGCGGGCGAAGCGTCGGGCCGCAAAGCCGTGACCCTCAACGCGACCGGCTCGTCGGTGGAGTTCACCACCCGCGCGGCGACCAACACTCTTGTCACGCGGTTCTCGATACCGGACGCCGCGGGCGGCGGCGGGCAGAACTCGACACTGAACGTGTACGTCGACGGCACCTTCCTCAAAGCCATCGACCTCACCTCGCACTACGCGTGGCTCTACGGTCCGGAAGCTTCCCCAGGAAACTCGCCGGGCGCGGGACCGGCGCGCCACATCTACGACGAGGCCAGTCTCCTGCTCGGCACGACGGTGCCCGCCGGGCACAAGATCAAGCTGCAGAAGGACGCGGCGAACAGCGCGAACTACGCGATCGACTTCGTGAACTTCGAGCTGGCCGCCGCGACGGCGAACCCGGATCCGGCGCACTACGCGGTCCCGGCCGGGTTCACGCAGCAGGACGTGCAGGCCGCGCTGGACAAGGTCCGCCAGGACCCGAACCTCACCGGCGTCTACCTTCCCGCCGGGCAGTACCCGGTGTCCGGCAAGTTCACCGTGTACGGCAAGCCGGTCACGGTGCTCGGCGCCGGGCCGTGGTTCACCAGGTTCACCGCGCCCGCCGGACAGGAGAACACCGACATCGGCTTCGACGCGCAGGCGAGCGCGAGCGGGTCGACGTTCAGCGGGTTCGCCGTGTTCGGGAACTACACCTCCCGCATCGACGGCCCGGGCAAGGTCTTCAACTTCACCGGCGTCACGAACATGACCATCGACAACATCTGGGTGGAGCACCAGATGTGCCTGCTCTGGGCGACCAATGTGGACAACTCGACGGTGAAGAACACCCGCATCCGCGACACGTTCGCCGACGGCGTCAACTTCACCAACGGCAGCACCGGCAACCACGTCACCAACAACGAGGCCCGCTCCACCGGCGACGACAGCTTCGCGCTGTTCGCCGCCACGGACCTCAACCAGGGCAACCAGTACGACAACGTGTTCGAAAACCTCACCGTGCTGCTTCCGTGGCGCGCGGCGGGCCTCGCGGTGTACGGCGGGTACAACAACACCTTCCGGAACCTCTACATCGCGGACACCTTGACGTACTCCGGGATCACGCTCAGCTCGCTCGACTTCGGCTATCCCTTCCTCGGGTTCGGGCCGCAGCCGACGACCGTCCAGAATGCCTCGCTGGTCCGCGCCGGCGGCCATTTCTGGGGCAAGCAGACGTTCCCGGCGATCTGGATGTTCTCCGCGTCCAAGGAGTTCCGCGGCATCCGGCTGTCCGACGTGGACATCCAGAGCCCGACCTACAGCGGCATCATGTTCCAGACCAAGTACACCGGCGGCCAGCCGGAGAACCCGGTCCAGGACACGACGCTCGCGAACGTGTCGATCAGCGGGGCGCACCGCAGCGGCGACGAGTTCGACGCCAAGTCCGGGATCGGGATCTGGGCCAACGAGCTGCCGGAACCCGGTCAGGGCCCGGCCGTCGGCTCGGCGACGTTCACCGGGCTCGCCTTGAGCGACAACGACCAGGACATCCGGAACACGACGAGCACCTTCGTCATCAACCGGAACTGACCGCGAGTGCCCGCCGGTCGCCCCGGCGGGCACTCGCCCTTCCTCCGCCGTCTCAAAGAAGAGAAGAGGCCATGACACGTCTGCGTTTGCCCCGCCTCGTCGCGGGTTTCATCGCCGCAGGGCTGTTTGCCGGGGGTCTTTACCCCGCTTCCGCCGCTGGCGGCCCGTCGCCAGGGCCCGCTGCCAGCGCCGCCGCCGATGTGCCGTTGACGCGCACGGTGTCGGCGAGCAGCGTCCAGCCCGGCTATCCCGTCGCCAACGCCTTTGACGGGAATCAGGCCACCTACTGGGAATCGGCCAACAACGCGTTTCCCCAGTGGATCCAGGCCGACCTCGGCTCGGCCAAGCCCTTGTCGCGGCTCGTGCTGAAACTGCCCGCCTCGTGGGAATCCCGCACCCAGACGCTCACCGTGCGCGGCAGCACCGACGGCACGTCGTTCACCGACCTCGTCCGGTCGACCGGGTACACCTTCGCCTCCGGCATGGTCACGATTCCGGTGACCGCCTCCGCCCGCTACGTGCGGCTGGACGTCACCGCGAACACGCAGTGGCCCGCCGCGCAGCTCTCGGAGTTCGAGCTGTACGGCCCGGACACCGGCGACACGCAAGCGCCGACCGCGCCCGGGAACGTCGCGCTGACCGAACCCGGCTCCGGGCAGGTCAAGCTGACCTGGTCGCCGTCGACCGACAACGTCGGCGTGACCGCTTACACCGTCTACCGCGACGGCACGCCCGTCACCACGGTCACCGGCACCGCCTTCACGGAGACCCGGCCTGCGGGCACGCGGATCGAGTACTTCGTGCGCGCCAAGGACGCCGCCGGGAACGAGTCCGCGGACAGCAACCACGTCGTCCGCGCCGGGACGCAGACCGGCCAGAACCTCGCCGCGGGCAAGCCGATCGAAGCGTCCTCGACGGTCGGTTCGTTCGCGGCCGCCAACGCGAACGACAACAACCTCGGTACTTATTGGGAGTCTTCCGCAGGCTACCCGAACACCCTGACAGCGAAGCTCGGCGCCGACGCTGACCTCGACTCGATCGTGGTGAAGCTCAACCCGGACCCGATCTGGGCCGCGCGGACGCAGAACTTCGAAATCCTCGGCCGCGCCCAGGGAGCCGCCGAGTTCACCAAGTTGTCGCCGCGGGCCGATCACCGCTTCGACCCGGCCAGCCAGAACACTGTGACCGTCCCGGTCACCGGCCGCGCCGCCGACGTGCGGCTGCGGTTCTTCGCCAACTCCGGCGCACCGGGCGGGCAGGCCGCCGAGTTCCAGGTGTTCGGCACTCCCGCGCCAAACCCGGACCTGACCGTCACCGGCACGGCGTGGACCCCGGAGAACCCGACCGAAAGCAGCGACCTCGCCGTGTCGGCAACCGTCCGGAACGCGGGCTCCGCCGACGCGGCCGCCACCACGGTCAACGTCAGCCTCGGCGGCACCGTCGTCGGAGCCGCGCCGGTCGGCCCGCTCGCCGCCGGCGCGTCCACCACGGTGACGGTGAAGGCGGGCAAACGGCCGCAGGGCACCTACCGCGTGGCCGCCACCGTCGACCCGGCCAACATGGTGATTGAGCAGGACGACACCAACAACACCTTCACCTCGCCGACGCAGCTGGTGATCGCGCAGGCACCGGGACCGGACCTGGAAATCACCGGCATCACGTCGAACCCGCCGAACCCGGCCGTCGGAGCGGCAGTGACGTTCACCGTCGCCGTGCACAACCGCGGCACGAGCGGCGCGGGAGCCTCCACGACCCGCCTGACCGCCGGCGCGACCACGTTGACCGCCGAGGCCCCGGCGATCGCCGCCGGTGCCACGGAGAACGTCGCGATGCCCGGCACCTGGACCGCCGCCAACGCGACGCTCACCGCGACGGCGGACGCGACCGACACCGTCGAAGAGACCAACGAAGCCAACAACGGCCTCTCTCGGGCGATGGTGGTGGGCCGCGGCGCTGCGGTGCCGTATGTCGAGTACGAGGCGGAATCCGCGCAGTACCAAGGCGAGCTGCTGGAGACCGACCCGCTCCGCACCTTCGGGCACACGAACTTCGCGACCGAGTCCTCCGGCCGAGAGTCCGTGCGGCTGGCGAACCAGGGCCAGTACGTGGAGTTCACCTCGACAAACCAGTCGAACTCGATCGTGGTCCGCAACTCGATCCCCGACGCGCCCGGCGGCGGCGGACAGGACGCGACGATCAGCCTGTACGTCAACGGAACCTTCGCGCAGAAGCTGAACCTGTCGTCGAAACACAGCTGGCTCTACGGCAGCACCGACGACCCCGAAGGCCTGACGAACACGCCGGGAGCCAACGCGCGCCGGCTGTTCGACGAGTCGCACGCCCTGCTGTCGCAGTCGTACCCGCCGGGCACGAAGTTCAAGCTGCAGCGCGACAGCGGCGACACCGCGGCGTTCTACGTCATCGACCTGATCGACCTCGAACAGGTCGCGCCGCCCGCCCAGAAACCGGCGGACTGCACGTCGATCACCGAGTACGGCGCCGTGCCCGACGACGGCAAGGACGATTCCGAGGCGATCCAGCGCGCGGTCACCGACGACCAGAACGGCGTGATCAGCTGCGTCTGGATCCCGCCGGGCCAGTGGCGGCAGGAACGCAAGATCCTGACCGACGACCCGAACGTCCCCAACGGCGGCGGGCAGTACAACCAGATCGGCATCTCGAACGTCACCGTCCGCGGTGCCGGGATGTGGCATTCGCAGCTGTACTCGCTGATCCAGCCGCAGGACGCGGGCGGCATCAACCATCCGCACGAGGGCAACTTCGGCTTCGACATCGACAAGAACGTCCAGATCTCCGACCTCGCGATCTTCGGCTCCGGCCGGATCCGCGGCGGGGACGGCGGCGCGGAAGGAGGCGTCGGGCTGAACGGCCGGTTCGGCACCGGCACGAAGATCTCGAACGTGTGGATCGAACACGCGAACGTGGGCGTGTGGGTCGGCCGGGACTACAGCAACCTCCCGGCGCGGTGGGGCCCGGCCGACGGCCTGGAGTTCAGCGGCATGCGGATCCGGGACACCTACGCCGACGGCATCAACTTCACCAACGGCACCCGGAACTCGCGGGTGGCGAACTCGTCGTTCCGGACCACCGGCGACGACTCGCTCGCGGTGTGGGCGAACCAGTACGTGAAGGACCCGGCGGTGGACATCGCGCACGACAACGCGTTCGTGAACAACACGATCCAGCTGCCGTGGCGCGCGAACGGGCTGGCGATCTACGGCGGGTACGGCAACAAGATCGAGAACAACCTGGTGTCGGACACGATGAACTACCCCGGCATCATGCTGGCCACTGATCATGACCCGCTGCCGTTCTCCGGGCAGACGCTGATCGCGAACAACGCCCTGTACCGCTGCGGCGGCGTGTTCTGGGGCGAACAGCAGAAGTTCGGCGCGATCACGTTCTTCGCGCAGGGCAAGGACATCCCGGGGGTGACGCTGCGCGACACGGAGATCCACGACTCCACCTACGACGGCATCCAGTTCAAGACCGGCGGCGGCGCGATGCCGGGGGTGGCGATCAGCAACGTGAAGATCGACAAGTCGAACAACGGGGCGGGAATTTTGGCGATGAGCGGCGCGCGGGGCAGCGCGACGTTGACGAACGTGGCGATCACCGGTTCGGCGGCGGGGGACATCGTCCGGGAGCCGGGTTCGCAGTTCACGATCACCGGCGGTCCGGTTCCGGTGGTGGTGCGGCGCGGGGCGCGGTAGCGGGGGAGCGGTCCGGTGCCGGGGACGGGTGGTGTCCCCGGTACCGGGTCGGCGTGTGCGAGCGAGTGGTGCTGGTGGCTGTGCGGCGCTGACGGATGTGGTGGCTCGGGTTCGGCGGCGGGGGACATCGTGCGGGAGCCGGGTTCGCAGTTCGCGACCGCCGATGGGCTGGTTCCGGTGGTGGCGTGGTAGCAGGCGAGCGGCGTCTCCGGTGCCGAACCGACGTCTGCGATGAGCGGCGCGCGGGGCAGCGCGACGTTGACGAACGTGGCGATCACTGGCTCGGCGGCGGGAGACATTGTCCGGGAGCCGGGTTCGCAGTTCACGATCACCGGCGGCCCGGTTCCGGCGGTGGTGCGGCGCGGGGCGCGGTAGCGGGGGAGCGGTCCGGTGCCGGAGACGAGCGGCGTCTCCGGCACCCGGCCGGAATTGCCTGCCGCTACGGTGTCGAAATCCCGTCGCCAGGTTCGTACCTCCCGGTGAACGGCCATCCGACCAGGAGGAGAACGAGACCATGGCGAACACCGGCGAGATCAACGAAGAGTTCACCGCGACCCTGCGCAAGAGCCCGGCCAAGGGCGGCCACACCTACCTGGTCTGGCCCGGCTCGGCCGAGTTCTTCGGCACCCGCGGCCTGGTGAAGGTGCGCGGGACCGTCGACGGCGAGCCGTTCCGCAGCTCCTTCATGGCGCTCGGCGACGGCACCCACAAGCTCCCGGTCAACGCCACGATCCGGAAGGCGATCGGCAAGGAAGCGGGGGACACCGTGACCGTCGTCCTGCTGGAACGGCTCGCCCGCTGAGCGTTGGGCTCTTCGGGTGGTCGTCCCGGCCGCCGGCGAACGCCGTCCCGTCCCCCGTGCGTGACCCAAGGAGAAGTGTGCGCACGGAACTCATGGGGGAGACATGGGGAGTATCAACGGCCGTCCGGAACTGCCGGTCATCGAAGCCGAAGCACCCGAGGAATACGCGCCCGCGGCGGAAACGGCGGACACGTTCGATCCGCACCAGCGATGGAGCCGTCTCGTCGGCGGAGGCGACGGCGTCGTCTACGCGGTCCAGTCGGACGGCGCTCTGTACTGGTACCGCCACCGCGGCTGGCCCACCGCCACCTACCAGTGGGCCAACTACGGGTCCGGGGTGCAAATCGGGTCCGGGTGGCAGGACTTCGTCACCGTGCTCGGCGACCTGAACGGCGTCCTTTACGGCGTGCGCGGGGACGGGACCGTGCTGTACTACCAGCGGATCGTGTCCAATATGGACACTGGCGCGGGCACGTGGGCCAACAACGGCACCGGAGTCGTCGTGGGGACCGGATTCAACGCCTTCCCGCGGATTTTCGGCGGACCGGGCGGCGTGATCTGGTGCGTGGACGCCGACGGAATCCTGTACCGGTCACGGCGGATCAACGGCACTTTCGAAACACCGAAGCCGCTCGGCAACGGATTCAACATCCCGCGCTATCTGTTCTCCGACACCGGAAATGTCGTCTACACCGTCAGCGGCACCGGCTCGCTCAGCTGGTTCCGCTACCGCGACGGCACCGGATGGTCGAACGGCGGGCAGCCCGTCGTGATCGGCGACAACAACTGGTTCGAGCTGTTCCGCCGCGACCTGTTCGCCGGCGGCGGCAACGGCGCGGTCTACCTGATCCGGATCGACCAGTCCACGGTGCCGGGCGACGACGGCGACCTCGTCGAGCTGCGGCTCACCAACCACGAGACCGTCGACACCGACGGCGGGCCGCGGTGGATCAACAACGCGACTGGCGTCGTGGTCGGGCGAGGCTTCACCGTCGAACGCAGCGCCGGGCTCCAGGGGTACCCGCAGCGGCAGAGCGTGCCCGCCGGCGGCCGGGTGTCGATCGCGCTGTCCACGGCGTTCAGCGAGGTCACCGCGCAGCTCGTGCGCGTCGCGCCCGGCGGGGACACGCCGGTCGCGGTCACCGGGATCACCACCGTCGCCGGGGGCATCCAGCGGGTGGCCGCGGACTACCGCTCCGCCGGATGCGGCTGGGCCGAGCGCTACGCCGCCGACCTCCCGACGAGCTGGCCGTCGGGGGTGTACGCCGCGCGGCTGACCGGCCGGTTCGACCGGGTGCAGCACATCCCGTTCGTGGTGCGGCCGGCGACGCCCGCGCAGAAAATCGCCGTGGTGCTGCCGACCAACACCTACCACGCGTACAACGGCTGGGGCGGCCACGACCAGTACTCCGAGGGCCAGATCGGCGTCCGGCGCGCGATCTCGTTCCTGCGGCCGAGCTACACCTGGCAGACCGCGCCGAGCGGCCAGTACGACCTGTATTTGTACAGCGACCTGGAACTGCTGCGCTGGCTGAGCGGCGAGCAGATCGGCTTCGACTGCTACACCGACCACGACCTGCACACCGGCGGCTGGCTCGCGGCGTACCGCGCGATCGTGCTCGGTTCGCACCCGGAGTATTTCTCGATGGCCATGCGCACCAACCTGGCGGACTACCTCGCGGCCGGGGGCAGCGTCATCGGCACCGGCGGCAACCAGATCTACGAACGCGCGGAGTTCGACGCCGCCGGCACCACCCTGACCTTCCGCGCCGCCGACGGCAGCCGCGACCTGTTCCGCGAGCACTACGGCCTGCCGGAGTCCCAGCTGCTCGGGGTGAACTACGAGTACCAGGGCTGGATGACGTTCGCGCCGTACCGCGTGCTGCGCGACCACCCGTTCCTCGCCGGCACCGGACTGACGGTGGGCAGCGAGTTCGGCGCGCACGGCCGCAACGGCGCCGCGAGCGCCTGGGAGTTCGACACCCTCCAGGGCCTCGACGGCGAGGTCCGGCCGGACGAGGTCATCGCGCGGGGCACGAACCCGACCGACCGCGCGGGCGCCGCGATGGTGTGCAAGGAGCTGCCGGGCGGCGGTTTCGCGTTCAGTGCGTCGTCGATGACCTTCAACGGCGCCCTCCGGGTGGACCCGGCGGTGCGGAAGGTGTTGCGGAACGTGGTCGACCGGGCGCTCGGCAGTCCCGCTCCGCACGCCGGATAGCGGTCCGCGAGGGAAGCAGAGCGAAGGCAGGTGCGGTGGGCAGGCCTGGGCCGAAGGTCCGTGAGGGGAACCCTGAGGGAATCAGAGTCCGTGAGGGTTCCCCGCACGGACGACCCAACTCGCGCCCGCCGGACCCGCCGAGGGCGGCACCGGCCATGGTCAACCCCTCGGTCTGGGCAGGCGAGCCTCAACGGCACCCCGCACTGCCTTAAGTCCCTGGCATGGGAGTGGTCGTCCGTGAAGGACTCCTTGAGGGAATCAGATTCCCTCAAGGAGTCCTTCACGGACCGGAGGAAACGGTTTTGTGGTCATGAATCGGTCATTTCGGGTGCCCTTGCCGGGTGTCGGCGGGTGCGGCGGCCTTCACCTCCGGCTCGCCCGGGAATGCGCAGAGGTAGTTGAACGTTTGAGCATCCGTGAAGAAGATTGGCTTCCTTTCGTTCGGCCACTGGTCGGCGAGCGCGCACTCCGAGACCCGGTCGGCCGCCGACTTCCTGCACCAGTCGATCGACCTCGCGGTCGCGGCCGAGGAGCTGGGCGTCGACGGCGCGTACTTCCGCGTGCACCACTTCGCGCGGCAGGCGGGCAGCCCGTTCCCGCTGCTCGCCGCGATCGGCGCGCGGACGTCGAAGATCGAGATCGGCACCGGCGTGATCGACATGCGCTACGAGAACCCGCTGTACATGGTCGAGGACGCCGGCGCCGCCGACCTCATCTCCAACGGCAGGCTCCAGCTCGGCGTCAGCCGGGGGTCCCCCGAGCAGGTGATCGACGGCTGGCGGTACTTCGGTTACGCGCCGGCCGAGGGCGAGACCGAGGCGGACATGGCCCGCGAGCGCGTCGAGGTCTTCCTCAAGCTGCTCGGCGGCGAGGGTTTCGCGCAGCCGAACCCGCGGCCGATGTTCGCGAATCCGCCCGGGCTGCTGCGCCTCGAACCGCATTCCGAAGGGCTGCGCGACCGCATCTGGTGGGGTTCGGGCTCGAACGCGACGGCCGTCTGGGCGGCGAAACTGGGCATGAACCTGCAAAGCTCCACGCTCAAAGACGACGAAACGGGCGAACCGCTGCACGTCCAGCAGCGCAAGCAGATCGAGGCCTACCGCGAGGCGTGGAAGGAGGCCGGTCACGAGCGGGAGCCGAGGGTGTCGGTCAGCCGCAGCATTTTCGCGCTGACCAACGACCTCGACCGCGCGTACTTCGGCCGCGACCGCGACTCGCGCGACCAGGTCGGCATGATCGACGAGAACACCCGGGCGATCTTCGGCCGTTCGTACGCCGCCGAACCGGACCGGCTGGTGCGGGAGCTGAAGGAGGACGAGGCCGTCCAGGCCGCGGACACCTTGCTGCTGACCGTCCCGAACCAGCTCGGCGTCGATTACAACGCGCACGTGCTGGAAAGCATTCTGACGCACGTCGCTCCGGAGCTCGGCTGGCGCTGATCCGCGACCGGCCACAAGGGACACCCGCCGTCCTTTGTGGCCGGTTTTCCGCGCTGGCCCTGCGATTCCGCACTCCCCGTGCCGGGCGCACCGGCCGCTCCCGCTAGCATCACTGAGTTTTCAGCGCGGCGCGAAAAGGGGCGGAAAGTGGACACGGGGACGTTGAGCGGGCCGGTGCGGCCCTCCCAGTCGCCGGGCGGAGAGCGAAGACCGGCGTTCCGGCCGGACATCCAGGCTCTGCGCGCGGTGGCCGTCGGCCTCGTCGTGCTCAACCACCTGTGGCCCGCGCGCCTGAGCGGCGGCTACGTCGGCGTCGACGTCTTCTTCGTCATTTCCGGCTTCCTGATCAGCTCGCACCTGATCCGCGAGGTCGCGAGCACCGGGCGGATCCGGCTGGCGAGGTTCTACGCGCGCCGCGTGCGCCGCCTGCTGCCCGCGGCGTTCCTCGTGCTGGCCTTCATTCTCGTCGCCGCGTACCTCCTGATGCCGTTCCCGCGCTGGGAAGCCAACGCGCAGGAAGCGGTCGCGAGCGCGCTGTACTGGGAAAACTGGCTGCTCGCCGCGCATTCGGTCGACTACTCGCACCTGACCGACTCGGCGAGCCTGTCTCAGCACTACTGGTCGCTGTCGGTCGAGGAGCAGTTCTACCTGTGCTGGCCGCTGCTGCTCCTGCTGCTGTTCAAGATCCGGGCGCGGTGGGCGCGGCTGGCCGGCGTCGTGGTCGTCGGCGCCGCCTCGCTGGGGTTCAGCATCTGGTTCACCGACGTGTCCAAGAGCCAGGCGTACTTCGTGACGCCGGTGCGGGTGTGGGAATTCGCGCTCGGCGCGGTGCTGGCTTTCGGCGGCGCGAAATTCGTGCTGCCCCGGATCGCCGCGAACCTCGCCTCGCTGGCCGGCTTCGCCGCCATCGCCGTGGCCGCCGTGCTGTTCGACGGCCAGACCGCGTTCCCCGGGGCGACCGCCCTGCTGCCCGCCGTCGGCACCGCGCTGGTCATCCTCGCCGGGGCCCGCGAGGGACGGCAATGGCACACGCCGCTGTCCTCGTCGCCGCCGGTGCAATGGCTGGGGAACGTCAGCTACTCGCTCTACTTGTGGCATTGGCCGCTGATCCTGCTGGCCCCGTTCGCCTTCCCGGACGCGCTGGCCGCGGGCGCGCTGACCTGGCAGGTCAAGCTGGGCGTCGTGGCCGCGTCCCTGCTCGCGGCGTACGCGTCGAAGCGGCTCGTCGAGGACCCGGTCCGGACCTGGCGGCCGTTGAGCCGCGCCACCGGGATGACCTTCGCGAGCATGGCCGCCGGGATGCTCGTGGTGTGCGTCGCGGCGGGCGGCCTGACCTGGACGTACCAGCGGCACGTCGACCAGGCGGCCCGCGAGGTGACGGCCGAGCGGGACAGCCCCTGCCACGGCGCCAGGGCGCTGATGGCGGGCAGCGGGTGCGAGGACCCGTTCGGCCCGGCCAAGACCGTCGAAATGGGCCCGGCCAACCGCTACTACACCGCGCCCGCCGACTGCCCGCCGCTGATGTCGCAGTACTCGGCGAGCGACGGCACCAAGACCACCACCAAATGCGACTTCAGCCAGGGCGCGGCCAATCCGACGGTGGTCTGGCTGGTCGGCGACTCGCACGCCCAGCAGTGGCAGGGGCCGCTGCTGAGCATCGCGCGCAAGAACCACTGGCTGCTGTACACGAGCTACCTGGGCGGCTGCCCGTTCGCCGGCATCCGGGCCGTGCAGTACGGCCGCGAGACCGTCGCCGACCAGCGGTGCATGTCCTGGACGAAGTCGATGACCGGCGAGATCGCGGCGACGCGGCCCGCGTACGTGTTCACGTCGTTCTACAGCAGGCACGAGCCGGCCCAGGACCACAGCGGACGGTCGCAGGCGGAGCAGTACCAGGAGGGGCTGAACGCCTACTGGTCGAAGTGGACCGCCGCCGGGGCTACGGTATTCGTGCTGGCCGACCCGCCGCTCAACGGACTTGTGCGTCCGAACGACTGTGTATTGCTGAATCCGGATGACCCTCGCCAGTGCGCGGTCGACCGGTCCGTCGCGCAGCCGCCGGACCCGCTGACCGCGGCGGCCAAGGCGAGCACCGACCCGAAGGTCCGGCTGCTCGACCTGACCGACTACTTCTGCGACCAGCGGCGCTGCTACGCGGTGATCGGGAACGTCGTCGTCTACTACGACCCGAACCACCTGAACCTGGACTACAGCCTGAGCCTCGACCGGGTCATCGCCCAGGCCGCGGGCATTCCGGGCTAGCGGGAGCCGCGGCCAGCGCGGCCTCGAGGTCCTCGTCGAGGAGCCGGCGCGGGTAGGCCAGGCGCAGCAGGGGACCGGTCATCACGGTGGTCGCCACGGCGGTGAGCACCAGCAGCGAGTACAGGGTCCGGTCGAGCAGGCCCAGCTGCAGCCCGGCGCTCAGCACGATCAGCTCGGTCAGGCCGCGGGTGTTCATCAGCACCGCCAGCGTGGCCGACCGCCGCCAGTCCTCGCGGGCCAGCCGGGCCCCGGCCAGCGCGCCGGCGAACTTGCCGCCGACCGCCACCAGCAGGATCAGGCCGAACTCGCCGAGCCCGGCCAGGCCGACGCCGGACAGGTCCACCTGCAGCCCGGCCACCACGAAGTAGACCGGCAGCAGCAGCGTCGTGCCGACCTGCTCGATCCGCTGGGCCACGCCCTCGCGCACCTCGGCGACGTCCTCGGGCATGAGCAGGCCGAACAGGAACGCGCCGAACAGGAAGTGCAGCCCGGCCCATTCGGTGAACGCGCTCGAGACGAGCAGGCCGATCAGCACGGCCGCGAAGATCTCCAGGATCCAGCCGCGCCGGGCCTGCCAGCGGATCAGCCTGCCCAGCAGCGGCCGCACGACCAGGAAGCCCGCGGCCGCGAACGGCACGATCAGCAGCACCCGCCACGGATCGTGCCCGCCGCCGCCCAGCGTCATCACCGCGACCGCCAGCATCGACCAGCACAGCAGGTCGCCGACCGCGGCGCTGCCCAGCGCCAGCGCGCCGATCCGGGTCCCGCTCATCCCGCGGTCGCCGATGATCCGGGCCAGCACCGGGAACGCCGTCACTGACATCGCGGTGCCCACGTAGAGCACGAAGCCGAGGGTGTGCCCGCCGCCGTGGCGGGCCGCCAGCCACCCGGCCAGCACGGTGCCGAGCGCGAACGGCACCAGCGTCGAACCGGCGGACACGGCCGCGATCGAGCCGAGCCGCCGGCGCAGCAGCTTCCGGCTGAATTCCAGCCCGGCCAGGAACATGAACAGCACGACGCCGACGTTGGCCAGCGCGGACAGCATCGGCCGGACCCCGGCGGGGAACAGGGCGTCCGCGATCGCGCCGTGGAACAGCGTCGGCCCGAACGCGATCCCGGCGAGGATCTCGCCGATCACCGGCGGCTGGTCGAACCGCCTCGCCAGCGCGCCCATCGCCCTGGCCACGACGAGGATCACCGCGAGGTCGAGCAGCAGCGTCACCACCTGGCCGGACGTCACCGGCGCCCCCGCACGCGGAGCAGCCCCTCCTGGGCCATGGTGGCGACCAGCGCGCCGGAACGGCGGTAGACGCTCGCCCGGTTCAGCACCCGGCCGTCCGTGGCGGCGAGGCATTCCTGGTCGTAGAGCAGCCATTCGCCGGCGTCGAACCCGCCGTGCAGCCACAGCGCGTGATCGAGGCTGACCAGGTCGGCCGCCGCCGGGTCGCGGGCGCAGTCCGGAAGGAAGAACACCGGCTCGCCGATCAGCAGGTCCGCGGAGTAGACCAGCGCGCACACCGCGACCAGCGGATCGTCCGGCAGCGGTTCGGTGATGCGCAGCCAGGCGAGCTGGCGCGGCGGGACCGGACTGCGCGGCGGTGCCAGGTACGGCGGCGGCTCGACGTGCCGCAAGTCGACAGTCTCGGGCAGGACCCGCGATCCGGGCACCTCCGCCCCCGCCGTGGCGAAACGCTCGCCGAGGGTGGGCAGGTCTTCCGGCGGGACGGTGATCGGACGGGCCGAGGTGTACTGGCTGCTGTCGCGGCGCCGCTGACCGGCCACCGTCACGGCGCACACTTCGCGATCGCCCTGCCGTGCGGACACCTGTCGCAGGCCGCTGGCCAGCCCGTCCCGGACCCGCCGGACCGCGTACTCCGTCTGCCGTTCCGGATCGGCGCGGTTGACGAAGACGGCGTGTACCGAGTGGACGGACGCGCGTTCCGGCATGGTGCGCCCGGCCGCGGCGATCGACTGGGCCAGCAGCAGACCGCCGAAGGCGCGGTGCCTCGGCCACGGCTGCGGCTGGCCCGCGAAGCAGTCGCCGGGGAACTCGTCCACGTCGAGCAGTTTCGCCAGCGTGGCACCGGATTCGGCGCGGACTGCGTGCTCGGTCACGGCCGCGCCCCTGATTCGGCGCACCACAGATCGATTCGCCCGGCGAGCAGGTGGGTGCGGACGATGTCGTGGGCGGCCCGGAACCGGCTCAGCATCACCGGTCTGCCGGTTTCCCGGCGCACCAGGTCGGCGGTTTCCAGCGCCGCCGCCAGCGCGGGCGGACCGTCGTCGGCGGCGAGGTCGACGAGGTCGCACCAGCCCGCTGCGCACAGTTCGCGCAGCCGGGCGAGCAGCGCTGGGGGAGGCAGGTCGGCCGTGCTCGCCAAGGTGGAGCGGATGGCGAGCACCGTGTCTTCCGGGCGGTCGAGGTCGCGCAGCGCAGCGGTCATCCGCCGCGCGTTGGCGCGTTCCTCGGCGGGATCTTCCCGGTACGGGCCAAGGTCGACGCTGATCACCTTGGCTCCGGCGAAATCCGCCGACCACGCGGGATCGTCGGCCAGCCGCGTCGGGTCGACTACCGCGATGGGCACCATCAGCGACCCGGGTGCTTCCACGGCCAGCCTGCCCGCCAGCCGCACCGGGCCCACGGTGAGCGGCAGGTCGAGAAGATCGCGATCGGACAGTGGACCGGCCAGCGCTTCGGTCGCGTCTTCGGCGAGCTGGCTGGCTTCGGCGGTCAAGGTGGCCAGGGGGACGCTGTTCGCGCGCGTCAGCAGATGCACGGCGAACTGCGCGGGCGGCTTGTTCAGGTGGCTGGGCGCGTCCTCGAACCAGCGCATGCTGCGCTCGCCGGCGGACTGCAGCTCGCCGGTGCTGGGCAGCCTGCGGCGCTGGTACTCGGCCAGCGCGGGGGCCAGTTCGTCGTGCCGGGCCAGCGAGCGCGCGAGGTAAAAGCCGTCTTCGAGAGCCATGCGCGTGCCGGAGCCGACCGAGTAGTGCACGGTGTGCGCCGCGTCGCCGATCACCACGACGTTCCGGTGCACGCAGTTTCGCAGCTGCACCACCGGAAACCGCTCCCAGCGCAGGCCGTTGGCCCGCAGCGCCTGCCCGCCGAGGTGGTCGGCGAACACCTCGGCCCACTGCGTCAGCCCCCGCTCCGGGCCATCGCCTGGCACCTCGACGACGAACGTGCTGAGCCCGTCCTCGTGCGGATAGCCGTGCGCCACCACGACCCCGTGCTCGGTGCGTTCGAAGACGAACGTCATCGCGTCGAAGCTGGCCGTCGTGCCCAGCCAGGCGAATTTCGACCGTCCATAACGGACAGTCGCACCCAGCTCTTCGGCCAGCTGCCCGCGGATCTGGCTGTGCGCCCCGTCCGCGGCCACGACCAGGTCGTGCTCGCCGCGCAGGTCGTCGAGCGTTGCCGGGGTTTCGTAGCGGAGGTCGACGCCGACCGCGGCGGCCCGCCCGGCCAGCGCGCCGAGCAGCCGGTGCCGGGACAACGCGGCGTACCCGTGCCCGGGTATCCGGTACCGCGCGCCGCCTGCCCGGATTTCCACGTCGTCCCACCGGGTCTGGTTCGCCAGCAGCGCGCCCAGCTCCGGGGCGAGGTACTCGATGGTGCGCACCGCGACGTCGGAGAACACGACGCCGTAGCCGTAGGTGACGTCCTTGGGCGCGCGCTCGTAAACCAGCACCTGCCAGCCGGGCCGGGCCAGCTTGATCTGGGTGGCCGCGAGCAGCCCCGCCGGGCCGGCGCCGACGCAGGCCACCGACCGGGCGGTCACGGCAGGCCCCCGACGAGCGGCAGCGTGCCCTCCTCGATCCGCCTGCGCAGTTCCGGACGGCGGATCTTCCAGGTCGAGGTGGCAGGCAGGTCGCGCCACCGCACCTGCAGCGGGTCGGCCAGCCCGGCGAACTCGGCGCTGGACTCCCGCCACCGCACCGGGTCCAGCGGCCGGTCGTCGCGGGTGCACACCACCGGGGTCGGCGTGCCCTCCGCCGACCGCACCACCACGATCTCCACCAGTTCGGGCAGCCTGCTCAGCAGCGTGTCCTCGATGGACAGGGTGCTGTCCACCCCGTCGATCCGGTCGACCTCGCGGTCCAGCAGGTACAGCGCGCCGAAGCGGCCGCGCCTGCCGACGTCGCCGAGTTCCCACCAGCCGTCGGAAAACCGCCGTTCGTACTGCTCCTGTTCGCCGATGATGCCGATCGCCCGGCCGCGCGCCCTGGCGTAGATCCGGCCCGGCCGGTCCGGCCCGTCCTCGTGCACGACCTTGATCCGCACACCGGTGACTGGGTAGCCGACGCACCGGGTGCCGTAGCGGCGCAGCATCCACCTCGTGCCGACGAACCCGACGATGCCGCCGAGTTCGGATTGCCCGTAGCCGTTGGAGAACAGCGGCAGCCGACGGCGCGAGGCGTCCAGCAGCCGCAGCATGATCTGCGGGTGCAGCGCGTCGAAGGTGCTGCGGAACAGCCGGATGCCCGCCAGCGGTTCGCGCGGGTCGCCAGCCAGCTCGCCCCAGCGCTGCAGCACGTTCGGATACGCCTCGACCACCTCGGGCTGCACTCGCAGGAGCATCTCGGCGGCGTTGCCCGGCTCGGGGTCGGTGACGAACGCGATGGTCTGCCCGATCCGCCCGGCGATCGCCAGCATCGGCCAGATCCGCACGTGCGCGAAGGAGGCGCAGGTGGCGAGCGGGCCGGTCAGCCGCAGGACCCGGGCGCGCCGGATCTGCGGCCGGTAGTGCCAGTACAGGCTCCGCGCGGACTGCACGACGAGCTTGGGCAGACCGGTGGTGCCGGAGCTGTGCGTGACCAGCGCGGGTTCGTCGCGCGACTTGACTCGGGGGAATGGCCGCCCGTCCGGGGCGAGGCTGTCGAGCGCGGTGGTGCCCGGGCGCGCTCCGGAGGTGGTGAGGACGCCGGTCACCTGGTCCGCCACCGGCACGCCGGCCAGTTCGCCGTCCAGCTTGGCCGGGTCGGTGACCAGGAACGCGGGCCGGTCCAGTGCGGCCAGCAGCGCGTGCGCCGTCGCTCCGTCCGAAGTGGACGCGAGCATGACCGGCACCGCGCCGAGCCGGGACGCGGCGCATGCGACGAGCACGAGGTCGAACCTGTGGGTGGCGTAGACGGCGACGTAGTGGCCGGGGGTCACGCCTGCTGTCCGCAGCCGTCCGGCGAGGTCGTCGACCAGCGCGGCCAGCGTGGCGAAGGTGAGCGCACGCCCGGCTTCGGGGTACAGCGCGAGGTCGTGGTCGAGGACGACCCTTGCGGCCGGATGGTGCTTCGCTCCGGTCGCGAAGACCCGGCCCGGGTCGAGGCCGCGAAATCTGGTCGCGCACAACGATTTCAGGTTCACGCGGAAGCTCCGTTCGGCCTGGTCAGTTCGCGGCGCAGCACTTTCCCCGCGCCGTTGCGGGGGAGTGCCTCGACGAAATCGATGCGGGCGGGCTGTTTGTAGGACGCGAGCCGCTCGCGCAGATGCTTCGCGATCTCCCGGCGGGACAGCACCGCGCCGGGCTCGGCCACCACGTACGCCACCGGGACCTCGCCCCAGGTCTCGTCCGGCACCCCGGCCACCGCGACCTCGCGCACCTGCGCGAGCTGGCCGACGACCTGCTCGATTTCGGCCGGGAACACGTTCTGCCCGCCCCGCTTGATCAGGTCCTTGCTGCGGCCGCGCAGGTGCACGTAGCCGTGCTCGTCCATCAGCCCGAGGTCGCCGGTGCGCACCCAGCCGCCGTCGAGCACCTCCCCGGTCGCGCCGGGATCGGCGACGTAGCCGGTCATCCGCCCCGCCGAACCGACGACGATCTCGCCGGTTTCGCCGAGCGGAAGCGGGTGCCCGTCCGGGCCGCGGATGCCGACCCGGATGCCCGGCACGGCGCGTCCGCTGGATTCCAGCGGGACGTCCCGCGTCGCGTCAGTCCCGTCCCAGAGCCAGGTGCAGAACGTGCCGCCGGCCTCGGTCATCCCGTACACGTTGCGGAAGGCACAGCCGAAGGTGCGCGCCGCGTCGGCCAGCAGCTTCGCCGTGATCGGTGACGCGCCGAAGAGGATCTCGCGCAAAGCCGGCAACGGCACCGGTTCGGTCGCGGACGCGGTGACCAGGAACCGCAGCATGTGCGGCACCAGCCAGATGTGCGTGATGTCGTGTTCGGCGAGTGCGCGCAGGACCGTCCGCGGCTGGAATTCGCGCTGCACGAACACCGTCGCGCCGGCGGCGAGGTAGTGGAAGGTGAGCGTGATTCCGCCGTGCGACAGCGAATTGAGGTTGAGGAACCGGATCCGGTCGTCGGCTTTCACCTCGGCCAGCCAGGACAGCGTCGCCTGGCGGAGCGCGCCCGAAGTCTGTGCGACGCCCTTCGGCAACCCGGTGGTGCCCGAGGTGAGCAGCACGGTCAGCGTGTCGTCCATGCCCGTCGCCGGGGCGGGCGGTGGCTCGCCGGTCGTCATCGCCCGCTGGAATTCGTTGTCCTCAAAGGAAGTCGTGGAACCGGTGGGGAGGCCCAGGCGGCTCAGCGCTTCGGCTTCGCCCAGCACGTGCGCGATGTCCAGCCGCTTGCCGACTTCGCCGTACTCGGCCGCTGGCATGGCGTGGTTGACCGGCACGAACGGCGCGCCGAGATAGGCGAGAGCGAAGTAGGACACCAGGACTTCGCTCCGGTTGCGGGAGTACACCGCGACGCGATCGCCGAGGCCGATTCCCTGGCTGGCCAGGCAGGCCGCCACCCCGCTGGCAGCCGCGCGCAGTTCGCGCCAGGTCAGCACCCGGCCGTTCTCGGCCAGCGCGGGCGCGTCGCCTCGCTGCTGGCAGTGCCGGTCGAGGATTTCGCTGAGCCACATCTGGTTCCCCCCAACGCCTCCGGCGGGTTCAGGCCGCCTCGGCGAGCACCGCGTCGATGTCCTGGATCGATCTGATCCGGCCGAGTTCCTCGTCGGTCAGCGCCCGGTCGATCTCCTCCTCGAGGCGCAGCGAGATCAGCACGAATTCCCCCGAGTTGAGGCCGGCCTCGCGCAGGTCCTCGGTGTCGGTCACCTCGTCGAGGAAGTCGTCGGGGCCGAGGCACGACCGGACCAGTTCGCGCGCCTTGCTCATCGCGCACTCGCCGCCCTCGCGTCGACCTCGGTCGGCACCTCGGGGAAAGCGACCGCGTCGTGGGTGTGCGAGACCAGCGCCGCGCCGGCTTCGCAGTCGAACGGAATCAGCCGGTTGTAGGGTGAGCCAGCGCAGAATTCGTCGAACTGGTCGGCCTGCGCGTCTTTCAGATGCCACCGCCGGGCGACGAAAGCCACGGTGGGATCGAGGATTTTCCAGACGCCGTCCTCGTAGATCTCGGTCCATCCGTGCGGCATGGCCCCGACCCCGGCCAGATAGCCGTTGCGCGACCGCGCGGTCAGGCCGCCCTCGGTCAGCGTCTTGGCCAGATAGGTCGCCGTGGACATGCAGTTCGTGATGCGGTGGGACCGGGCGAGATCCGGTTGCGCGGCGAGCGCGCCGGGCAGGGCCTGGAACCGGATTTCCCCGGAACGCAATTCGCCGAGCGTTTCCCGGTAGAGCCGGCGCGCCAGCGGCGACCGGAGCGGGAGCTTTTCGCCCCGGCTTTCCGTGACGCAGTCCAGCACCACGGTCGCCGGTTTCCCGCCTACTTGCCCGCTCGGCTCGGGCGCACGGGCGCCGGGCCCGACGGTGGTTTCGAGCACCCGGCCGTGCACCAGATCCGGCCGGATCGGGGCGTGCGTCCATGTGCCGTCGCATTTTTCGCGCTCCGGGCAGGCCGCGAAGGTGCGCACCCGCCAGGACATCGGCCGGACCCATTCCCCGGCCGCTCCCCGGCAGAACCGCACCACCGACTTGCTGGCCAGTTCGGAAACGGACCGGTTCGTCCCGGAATGGAAACCGAGGGTCCAGACGTCGTGCTGCTCGAAAAACCGGTCTCCGTCGCTGTCGCGGAAACGGAGGCCGTCGCCGGCGAGCGTGTCCAGGGTGTGCTCGCCGATTTTCAGGAAGTTCAGCGTGGCGTCGCGGGACATCGTGTACCGCGCGAAGCGGTCCGGCACCGGGATCAGCTCCGCCAGCGACGCGAGCCAGGCCCGCACGTCGTCGGGCTTTCCGCGACCGGCAGCGCACAACTCGACCACCCCTTGTTGATTGCCGAGGAAAATGCGGAAAAATTCGCGAGGAAGACGCTAGCCGAACGGGCAATGTTCGACAACACCCGCCGGGAAACGGAAAGCCGGCCCGGGCGCCCGGAACACCGGGAGCCCGGACCGGCCGGGGGGAGGGGAGGTGGTTTACGGTTTTTTCGCGGACGGCAGCAACCGGACCAGAACCGTGTTCACCGCGAGCACCGCCGTCATCAGGATCAGCGCGGCGGTGAACGCGCCCGAGTAATGGTGCAGAGCCCCGTCCTCGCCCGGAGTGCCGAGCGCGCCGAGGAACACCGCGCCTGCCACGGCGATGCCGACCGCGCCGCCGACCTGCTGGCCGGTGGTGAGCAGCCCGGACGCCGCGCCCGCGTCGGAACTGTGCACGCCGGACAGGATGGTGCCCAGCAGCGGGCCGATCATGAACCCGGCCCCGAAGCCGGCGACCACCAGCGCGGGCAGCAGATACCAGCCGCTGAGGCGGTCTCCGGTCAGCGCGACGGTGGCGAGAATCCCGGCCGTGCCGACTGTCCACAGTGCCGAACCGGCGAAGCAGATCGTCCGCCCGGCCACCTTTTTCTGCACGCGCACCGCGATCTGGTACCCGGCGATGGTGCCGACGGCGTACGCGGTGGAGGTCAGCCCGGTTTGCAGCGCGGTGTAGCCGACGCCGTACTGCAAGGTGATCGACTGGTAGAGGAAGAACGACAGCACACAGGAATAGGCCAGCACGTAGACGATCAGGCCGGTGACGAACCCGCGGTCCTTCCACAACGCCGGCGGCACCAGAGCGGACTGGGTGCGCGCCTGCACCGCCCGGCAGCGCCAGTGGAACAGCGCGAACAACGGGACGGACGCCACGATCAGCCCGATCGCCCACGCCGGCCACTGCTGGTCCTTGCCCTCGATCAGCCCCACGATGGCCGCGGCCAGCGCGGCGGTGATCAGCACGACGCCGCCGAAATCGAGCTTTTTCGCTTGCTCGGAACGGGATTCGGGCAGATACCGGGCCGCCATCAGCAGCCCGATCGCGCCGATCGGCAGGTTGATCAGGAACGACGGCCGCCAGCTCGAGCCGAGGAGGTCCAGCTGGATGATCGCGCCGGACAGCAGCGGCCCGAGAATCGTCGCCGCGGCACTGGTGATGCCGAACGCGGCGATCGCGGCGGGACGGCGTTCGCGCGGCACCGCGACCTGGATCACCGACAGCGTCTGCGGGAACATCAGCGCGGCCGTCGCGCCCTGCAGCGCGCGGGCGACGATCAGGAACACCGGCGTCGGGGCGAGGCCGCAGGCGACCGAGGTCAGCACGAACCCGGTGAGGCCCAGCACGAACAGCCGCCGCCTGCCGAACAGGTCGCCGAGCCGCCCGCCGGTGATCAGCAGCGCGGCGTAGCAGATCTGGTACACCGCGATGATCAGCTGCGACTGGCCGAACGACGCGCCGAGGTCCTCCCGCAGCACCGGAATGGCCACGTTGACGATGGACGCGTCGGCCAGCACCAGCACCGCGGCGACGAGCACAGTCGCGAGGGCCAGGACCGGACGGGTGCTCACGGCGCTGTCGACCGGCGCGGCCGCTCTGTCCGACGAAGTGGACACAGTTCTTTCCTCCCAGTCGATCCTCAGCTCCGCTGGCGCTGCCGCTCCGCCAGCCAGTCGCCGGCCCGGCCCAGCAGCCCGGGCACCCCGCCGGCCACCTGCGCGGCCAGCTCTGCCATGGACTGTCCGGCGAGGGTGTCCCGCCAGGCGCGTTCGGCCTCCCACATCGCCTTGTGCACCAGGCACATCGCCCGGTCCCCGCGCTCGCCGCACGGCGCCGGGGCGAGCGGCCCGCGCAGCCGGATGTCGGCGCAGCGGAACATCTCGCCGTCCCCTTCGACGGCCTGCACCACTTCCAGCACCGAGGTCTCCTCCGGCGGCTTCTGCAGCGAATAACCACCGCGCGGCCCGGGAGTCGAGCGCAGCAGCCCGGCGCGCACCAGCGCCTGGAGGTGCTTGGTCAGGTACGCCTGCGGCAGGTCGTAGGCCGCGGCGAGGTCGGACACCTGGACCGGCTGGCGGCCCGGGGTCCACGCCAGCACGAGGTAGCAGTGCAGGGCCCATTCCACGCCGGAACTCATTCGCACAGATCGAGGATAAAGGATGTCCAGGATTGCCGGAACCCCCCTCTGGAGGCCGGGGCTCAGGCCTGCGCAAGCCGTGGGAGAACTCGAAGCAGCGCGGTGGGCCGGCGGACGAGGGGAGCAGGGCTGTCGTCCGTGAGGGGAACCCTGACGGACTCTGATTCCCTCAGGGTTCCCCTCACGGACCTCCTGACCTGGCCACGCGGGCACCAATCGGGCATTTTGCCACGCCGGGCGTCCTTTGTGGATGGTCTGGCGACCACGCCTCGACCGCCTGCGGAGTTCCGCACATTGGCGCGCGCCGCGTTCGCCGGGATACTGCGCCACCATGACCGAATCCCGTTCCCGCCCGACCAGGGCCGACGCGGTCCGCCTCGACCAGTCCGATCCGCTGGCCGGGGAACGCAAGCACTTCGCGCTCCCCAGCGGCGTGATCTACCTGGACGGCAACTCCCTGGGCGCGCTCCCGCGATCCGTGCCGGACGCCGTCGGCGAAACCCTGCGCCAGTGGGGCGAGGACCTGATCAGCGGCTGGTGGGACGACGGCTGGTGGGCCGCGCCGGAGCGGGTCGGCGACCGGATCGGCGGGCTGCTCGGTGCCGCGCCCGGGCAGACCGTCGTCGGCGACTCGACCTCGGTCCAGCTGTTCAACGCGCTCACCGCCGCGGCCCGGCTGCGCGACGGACGTCGGACCGTGTTGGTGGACCGCGAAGGTTTCCCGACCGACCGCTATCTGGCCGCGTCGGTCGGCCGGCTGCTCGGGCTGACCGTCCGCGAGGTTCCGATGGCCGGGCTCGCCGAGGAGATTCGCGCGACCGGCGATGACCTGGCCGTCGTCGCCGCGAGCGCGGTCGACTACCGCAGCGGCGAGCTGCACGACCTGGCCGCGTTCACCGAAGCGGCGCACGACGCGGGTGCGGTGGTGCTGTGGGACGTGTGCCACGCGGCGGGCGCGCTGCCGCTGGCCTTCGACGCGCTCGGCGTCGATTTCGCGGTCGGCTGCGGCTACAAGTTCCTGTCCGGCGGCCCGGGCGCGCCCGCGTTCCTCTACGTCAACGCCCGTCATCACGAGCGGTTCGACCAGCCGCTCACCGGATGGCACGGGCACGCCGAACCGTTCGCGGCGACCGCCGGGTATCGGCCGGCGGCCGGGATCGCCCAGGCGCGCATCGGCACACCGCCGATCCTGTCGCTGCTGGCGCTGGAGGCCGCGCTGGACGTCTTCGACCACGTCGACCTGGCCGCCGTGCGCGCGAAAAGCCTGTCGCTCACCGACTTCTTCATCGCCTGCGCCGACGCGCGGCTGTCCGGGCTCGGCTTCGAGGTCGTCACGCCACGGGAGCACCGCCGCCGGGGGAGCCAGGTCACGCTGCGCCATCCGGACGCCGAGGCGATCATGACCGCACTGGCCGGACGGGGCGTGCTCGGCGACGTGCGGCCGCCGAACCTGCTGCGGTTCGGCTTCAACGGGCTCTACGTGTCCCATGTGGACGCTTTCGACGCGGTGGCCGCGATCGAGGAGGTGAGCTGAGTCAGCCCGGCCAGCGGTGGTAGCCGCGCCTGCCGTAGAGCAGCGGCGCGTGCCCGTCGTGCCGGGCGGAGTCGAAGACCTCGCCGAAAACGACCAGATGCGTGCCCGCGTCCTCGACGCGGCTCACCCGGCAGTCCGCGATGGCGTGCGCGGCCTCGCGCAGATGCGGCCCGCCCGGTCCGGCGGTCCAGCGCACCCGGTCGAAGCGGGCGGACGCGGAACTGCTGAACAGCTCCGCGACCTCGCGCGCACCGCCGTGCAGCAGGTTCGCGGCGAACGCGCCTCGCCGCAGGATCGCGGAGAGCGTCGGGCTCTGCGCGCGCAGGCAGACCAGCAGCGTCGGCGGGGAAACGCTGACGCTGCACAGCGACGAGCAGGTCATACCCCAGGGCACGCCGTCGTCCATGGCCGTCACGACCGCCACGCCGCTGGGGAATTCGGCCATCAGCGACCGGAACGTGCCTGGCGCCACCACGTCCGAGGCGAACGACTCGGTCACCGCTGTGTCCCTTCTCCTCGCCGGAAAACGGGCCGGGCCGGGACGCCGGACCCGGCCCGGCCCGCGCTACTTGCCGTGCAGCTGCCGGAGGTACTCGTACGTGCTCGGCAGGGTCTCGACGAGTTCGGCCCGGCGGCGGCGCACGTCGTCGAAGACCTCCTGCGCCGACGCGAGCGCGTCCGGGCGGAAGTCGAGCAGCGGCAGCGGGTTGTCCGGCAGGAAGCCGAGGCCGGCGAATACGCAATTGTAGTTGGCGTTGCTCCAGAAATTACGGAATTCGGCCTCGAAATTGCCGTAGTAGTTCGATTCGTCGGTGAACGGCAGATTCACCGGAAGGCCGGATCGGTACATCGCGACCTTCTCGGCGAACCCGTCGGCGAACCGCAGCTCCTTGCAGGCCCGCCAGAACGGCGTGTCCGCGCGCGGCGCGAAACTGAAATGCGCCTGGAGGAAATCGCGGGTGTCGTCGAACATCGTCTCGACCTCGCGGTTGAACCGGTCGATCAGCACCGGGTCGAACCGCTTGTCCGGCAGGTGCTTCACCAGCTGGTAGAGCGAGGCGTAGACGAAGTAGATGCCGGTGGACTCCAGCGGCTCCACGAAACAGGACGACAGGCCGATGCCCACGACGTTGCGCACCCAGGCCCGCCGGTTGCGCCCGACCCGGAACTTGATGTGGTTGAGCGGCTGGGTTTCCGGGTCGAGGCCCCACATCCGGCAGAACTCCTCGGTCGCCTCGTCCTGGGTGGCGAACCGGCTGGAGTAGACGTAGCCGGTGCCGAACCGGCCGAGCATCGGGATCTTCCAGGTCCAGCCGGACGACATGGCGATCGCCGAGGTGAACGGCTCGACCCCGTCGCGCTCGTCGTCGTTCGGCACCGCGGTGGCCACCGCGCGGTCGTTGAGCAGGTGGTCGCCCATGTCCAGGAACGGTTCGCGCATCACCTGGTTCATCAGCAGGCTGCGGAATCCGGAGCAGTCGACGAAGAGATCGGCCTCCAGCCGCCGCCCGGTTTCGGTGCGGACGGCGGTGACGTGGCCGCGCTGGTCGAGTTCCGCGTCGGTGAACCGGTCCTCGACGTGCACCGCGCCCTGCTTTTCGGTGGCGAACCGGCGCAGGAAGTCCGCGACGAGGGAAGCGTCGAAATGCCAGGCGTAGCTGGCCCATCGCGTGCCGTCCCGGTGCCGCGGCGACAGTTTCCGGTCGAACACGGCGGGCTGGGCGTAGCAGGCGTAGTCGAAGGGCTCGTCGGTCGCGCCGGTCAGCTTCCGGTGCACCCAGTACTGGGAAAGCGGCAGGTTCTTGTGGTCGGGAAGCAGCCCGAAGAGATGATCGAAATGGTCGGGACGGCCCTCGTGCGGGCGGGGCCGGGCCTCGCCCGCGCCCGGGGTGCGCCAGTTGACGAATCTGATCCCCATTTTGAAGCTGGCGTTGCACTCGCGCATCCACTCTTCCTCCGGGATGCCGAGAAAATCGAAGAAAACCTTGTGCAGGTTGGGGATCGTGGCCTCGCCGACGCCGATCCTCGGGATCGCGGGCGCCTCGAGAACGGTGACGGACGCCGCCGGCCCGAGCGCCTTGCCGAGGTACGACGCCGTCATCCAGCCCGCCGTCCCGCCGCCGAGCACGACGATTTTCGTGATCCGGTTGTCTCCGGTCATGCTGTGACTCTCCCCATGAGTGAATTGCGGGAATTGACGACATCCACAATGCCGGGCGAGGATATCCCGGCCGGAACGGAGAACGTCAAGACCGGCGGCCAGAGCCGAACGCAGTGCGTTTCGCCCGCGCCGGGACCGTTCCGGCCCCAGGGGAGGGTATTCGGTTTTTCCGGCGTTCGGGGGGAGTCGCGGATGCGCGTCGACGTTCTCGGGCCGCTGACGATCGCGGCCGGGCCGCGGGTGCGCGAGATCACCCAGGCGAAGGTGGGCGCGATCCTGGCCGTGCTCGCGCTTTCGCCGGGAGCCCCGGTGTCCAGCACCCGGCTCATCGAGGAGGTGTGGTCCGGAAAACCGGTGCGCGACGCGCGGAACACGTTGCAGGCCAACGTGAAACGGCTGCGCCGGATCGTCGGCGCGGTGACCGGCCGGCGCGGCGACGAGCTGATCCGCACCGTCGGCGGCGGTTACCTGCTGCGGCTGCCGGCCCGGCAGATCGACGCGCGCGCCTTCGCCGAACTCGCCGACCAAGGCGCCGGGCTGGCCGGCCGCGATCCGGCGCGAGCGGCGCACCTGCTGCGCGCGGCACTGGAACTGTGGCGCGGACCGGCTCTGCTGGGCCTGCGGGACGTCCCGCTCTGCCGGCTGGAAGCCGCGTTCCTCGACGAGCGGCGGCTGGGTGCGCGGGAGGACCTGATCAGCGCCCGGCTCGCGCTCGGCGAGCACCGGGAGCTGATCGCGGAACTGACCCGGCTCACCGCGGCGCACCCGGAACGCGACCGCTTCGGCGAACAGCTGATGCTCGCCCTGTACCGGGCCGGCCGCCAGACCGAGGCGCTGAACGTCTTCCACGGCATCCGCCGCCGGCTGGCCGCGGAAAGCGGACTGGAGCCCGGTCGCGGCATCCGCCGCCTGCACCAGGCGATCCTGGCGCAGGACGACCGCGTGCTGGCGGTCCCTCCAGCCTGCTGACCGTCCATAACGGACTTCAAGAGCGACTGGATCGGTTCCCGTGTTGCGGTATCCGAAGGTCCGTGAGGGCCACCTTGGGGGAATCAGAGTCCGTGAAGGTTCCCCTCACAGACCTTCGGACGCGGTCATGCGGGCATCAAACGGATGCTTCGGCGGCTCTGGCGTCCTTTGTGGATGGTCCAGCAGGCGTGGGGCCACGCAGCTCAAGTCCCTGGCGTGGGAATCAGAGTCCGTGAGGGAGGCCTTCGCGGAACGACGACCCCGCACTGGACCGGCGCGAGCGGCGTCGGTCCCGCCATTCGGCCCAGGCGGCTCTGCCTCAGCCGCACCGGGCCGCCCTCGGGTCCGTGAAGGTTCCCCTCACGGACCGCCGCCTCAAGTACCGACCGCGTCCTCGCCGCGCTGCTCGAGTTCCGCCGCGAGTTCTCCCCAGGCCTCGCTGGTCAGCTTCGCCAGGTGGGCGATCGTCGTGGTGCAGTGCGCCGGAACGCTGTCGGCCAGCCGCGTGCGCTGCTCGGCGTGCAGCAGCCGGGGGTCGAAGAGCCGCAGCAGCGCCCGTCCGGTGTCGGTGAACCGCAGGGACGGGTCGGAGCGCACCCGGTGCAGCACGGATTCCCAGTCCACGCCCGCGCGTTGCTCCGGCACGTCCTGAGCGGACGGGGCACGGCGGTCCCGGCCGAAGTGCCGTTCGCGCAGCTTGCGCGGGACCGGGTCCCGTCCGTTGCGCAGCCGGTCCCGCACGTCGAGCGCGGTGGACGCGGAAATGCCCGCCGCCTCGGCGATCTGGCGCAGCGGGGCGTCCGGATTCTCTTCGAGGAGCCTGCTCGCGAGCATTCGGCCGACTGTGCTGTTCACCGGCCGGAGCCGCCCGTCCCGGCCGAGCCGCGTGTTCGACTGCGCGGACGGGGCAGTCGAACGCAGCCGCACCGCGCGCACGGTCGCCGCGGACAGCCCGGTCACCTCCGCGATCCGCCGGTCCGACCACTGGGAGTGCGAGCCGATGATCCGGGCGGTGGCGGCGGTCCGGTCGGCCAGCGACAACGGAAGGCCGTGATTGTTGTTGTGCTGCACGGCGATCACGAACGCGTCGTCCTCGCTGCCGTCGTAGAACCGGACCCGCACGGTCTCCTGCCCGCGCAGTTTGCCCGCCCGCACCCGGTGCATCCCGTCGATCACGCGCATCGTGGCGCGGTCGACGATCACCGGCGGCAGTTCTCGCTCGTCGAGTTCGGCCAGCACCTGGACGTGGTCGGTCTTCTCGCCGTCGAGCCGCGGCGAGTCGGCGGGCAGCAGGGCGCTGATCGGCAGGCGCACCGTGCCGGGATCGTCCGGTTTCGCGGCCAGGGAACTGTTTTCGTAGATATTTCCCCGGGTGGCTCCGAAATTGGCGGGTATTCCGATATTTTCCGGGTGCACAACGATGCCTCCCCCAGGCGTGAACAAGATCCCCAGTGTGCGCACGCGCGGCCGGCGCGACGGCGTTCTTGCCCGAACAGCCTATTGAAACCCGGAAACGGCGTCGACCTCGCAACCGGGCTGAAACCTGGATGGAGTAACAGGTCCCGCCACCGCTGCACAAGACACAGTGCGGGGCAAGGATTGTACGCGCCCGGCTGCGAACGGTCATCAGGGCGGAACCCCGGATCTGCCGCGAGCGGGCGGTCAGGCGAATTTCAGCGGAGTTTCAGTCCTCTCGGCAATCATGTCGTCGTGACCGCGAAGAAAATGGCTCAAGGCCCGCGCGCGTACATTCCGTTGACGGAGGACGAGCGCCGGGAAAGAGCGGAACACAGCGGCGGCGAGCCGGTGTTCGACTTCCGGTCCGGGGCCGCCGGGCCGGACAGCACCGCGTACGTGGACTACCACAGCGTCGACGCGCTGCTCAGCCTTCAGCACCCGCGCACCGGCGAACCGGCGGAGCTGGCCTTCTACACCGTCGGCCAGGTCCAGGAGCTGCTGTTCAAACTGCTCTTCACCGAGGCGAACCGCGTGCGGGACCTGCTGTTCGACGACCGGCTGGACGACGCGCTGTGGTGCCTGCGGCGGATGGAGCGCACCCAGCGGGTCCTGGTGGCCAGCTGGGAACCGGTCAGCACGATCACCGCGGCGGAGTTCGCCGCGTTCCGGGACCAGCTCGGCGTCGCGTCCGGCATTCAGTCGCACATGTACCGCCAGCTGGAGTTCGCGCTCGGCAACAAATCGCCGCGGATGGCGGAGGCGTACGAGGGGATTTCCCAGCTCCACAAGGACGTCGACGCCGCGCTGCGGGCGCCGAGCATGTACGACGGAGCCCTCGCGCTGCTGCGCCGCCGGGGCGCGCCGATCCCCGAGGACCACGTGACCCGGGACTTCGCGCAGCCGTACCAGCCGCATCCGGCGGTCGAGGAGGCCTGGGCGGGCATCTACCGGGATCCGGCCGGGCAGCGCGATCTGTATGTGTTCGCCGAAGCGCTGTCGGATGTGAACCATCAGTATTCCCTTTGGCGCAGCGCGCATTTGCTGACCGTCGAGCGGGTGCTGGGCAGCAAACCCGGCAGCGGCGGCACGGCGGGGGTGGCGTGGTTGCGCCGCGTCGCCGAGCATCGGTTCTTCCCGGAACTGCTGTCCGCTCGCACCGCGCTGTGACCGGCGGCGGCCGCGAGGTGTACCGCGGTTACGGCCAGGCGGAACTGGACCGGCAGTACTCGCCCAGTTCCCGGGTCGCCGACCTCACGGTGTTCCTGGCCGAGTACACCGCCGAAAGCGTCCGGGCGAAGGCGGAACTGGCGGTCGAGGAATCGCTGCGGTACGGCCCGGAACCGCCGGAGACGCTGGACTTCTTCCCAGCTTCCGGCCCGGCCGCCCCGCTGATGGTGTTCGTGCACGGCGGCTACTGGCGGGAACTGGGCAAGGACGACTCCGCGTTCCCGGCTCGCGGCCTGGTGCCCGCCGGAGTGGCGTTCGCGGCGCTCAACTACGGGCTGGCCCCGCAGTACCGGCTGGACGCCATCGTCGATCAAGTACGGCGCGGCCTGTGGTGGCTGGTCGAGCATGCGGCCGAACTGGGCGTGGCGGCCGATCGCATCCACGTGAGCGGCAGCAGCGCCGGAGCGCACCTGACCGCCATGGCGCTGCTCGACGGCTGGACCCCGGACGGCCGTGCCCCCGCCGACGTCTTCGCCGGGGCGACCCTGCTGTCCGGCGTGTACGACCTCGAACCGGTCCGGCGCACCTACGTGAACGAACCGCTCCGGCTGGATCGCGCAGCGGCGGCGCGGCTCAGCCCGATCCGCCGTCTGCCCGACCGGCTGCCTCCGCTGGTCGTGGCCCGCGGCGGCGCGGAAACCGACGAATTCATCCGCCAGCACAACGAATTCGTGCGCGCCGTGGCGGACCGTGCCCCGATCGTGCGGGAGGTCGTCGCGCCGCACCGCAACCATTTCGACCTCTCGTTCGACCTCGCCGACCCGGCGACGGCACTGGGCGCGGCGGTTTTCGAGCAGCTCGGCGCCGGTCGCCGGGCTCCGGCCGGCAATGGCCCGAAAGTAGGACAATGATGTTCTCCCGTGTCCAATTCGGGCCGCCCCCGCGCGGCCGCTTTTAGGCTCGGCCGCATGACGATTCCTTCCGAATCCATCGGCAGCCTTCCCCGTTCGCCCGAATTGCTCGGCGCCCTCGCCGCGCACGAAAGCGGCCAGCTCGGCGACCAAGCCTTCGACGCGGTGGTCAGCCGGGCCGTCCGCGAGACCATCGAGCAGCAGGCGGCCATCGGCGCGACCGTCGTCACCGACGGCGAGCAGCGCAAGCCCAGTTTCGTCACCTACCCGATCGCGGGCGCGGAGAACCTTGCCCCGGACGGCGTAGTCATCCCGTTCGCGGACGGGCATCAGCGGCAGCTGCCGTGCCTGACCTCCGGGCCGTTCCGCTACCAGACGCACGCCGAGAGCTATTTGCGCGCCGCGCGGGAATGCACGAGCCTTCCGGTGAAACAAGCGGTGATCGCCCCCTCGGCGTTGTCGCTGCTGTACCCGTCGTCGGGGATCGACGGCTATTCGCGCGAGAACTTCCTCGAAGACCTGGTCAACGAAGCCGAAACCGACATCCGCGGATGCCTGGACGCGGGCGCGCACGTCGTCCAGCTGGACTTCACCGAGGGACGACTGTCCCTGAAGCTCGATCCCAGCGGACAGGTGCTGCGCGATTTCGTCGAGCTGAACAACCGCGTACTGGCCCGGTTCAGCGAATCCGAGCAGGCGCGCATCGGCGTGCACACCTGTCCGGGCGGAGACCAGGACTCGACGCACAGTCTCGATGTCGACTACGCGGAGCTGCTTCCCGTGCTGTTCCAGCACACTGCCGGCAATTTCTACGTCCAGCTCGCCAGCGAGGCCGACCCGGACCGCGTCCTGCGCGTCATCGCCGATCACCTGCGGCCGGGAGCCCGGGTGTTCGTGGGGGTGACCGACCCGATCGACCCTCGGGTGGAGACGGCCGAGGAGGTGCGCGACCGGGTTTTGCGTGCTGCGCAATACCTTCCGGTGGCACAGCTGGGCACGTGCGACGACTGCGGGTTCTCCCCGTTCGCCGACGACCAGTCGACCTCGCGGCGCACCGCGTTCGCCAAGATCCGTGCGCGGCTGGAAGGCACCGCGCTCGCGGCGGAGCAGCTCGGGGTCGGCTTCCCGGCGGCCAGGTCCAGCCAGGAAGCCCACCGCCCAGCTGCTGTCGAGTAGGAATCGCGCAGCGCAAGGGAAATACGCGGGTCCGCGGCCGGGCGGCGGCTACGCAGGGTGCATCGCGGGGGCTGGATCGGGCCGCGGACTGCCCCGACCGAGTCATCGCCCGTGACCGCGGCCGCGTGCGCGCGCCACGATGGCCCGGCTGGTAGGCCCCGATAGGGAAAGGCGTTGCCCGGCCGGGTGTTTCCGGTGCGGTTTCGCTGGAAAGGATGGTCTTCCGCTCACTCGGCGCATTCGCCGCGCTACCGCTTGTAACGTCGCGTAGGCGGCAAGCGGGCCGCACGGCGAAGGGGAGCGATGACGGTGGGGAGGATCGGCGGCGGCGCGGTGGCGCTGCGGACGGCACGGGCGTTCGCGGTCCTCGCCGTGCGGATGCTGCTGCTGGGGCCGGCGACGGCGGCGGCCTGGCTGCGCGGGCGATCGCTCGCGCGAGACGTCTGGCTGGCGGACACCGTGGTGGCGCTGGGGCCCGCGTTCGTGAAAGCGGCCCAGCTCCTGAGCACCCGCGCGGACCTCCTGCCGCCGCGGGTGTGCCGGGCGCTTTCCCGTCTGCACGACCAGGTTCGTCCCCTTCCGCCGAGCGCGCTGCCGCCCGCGCTGCGGTTCGGGACCGGCGAGCCGCGGCTGGTCGGGGCGGGCAGTATCGCGTGCGTGTACCGGGTGGTGCTCCCGGACGGCCGGGCGGTGGCGGCGAAGGTGCGCAGGCCGGGCATCGTCCGGTCGCTCACGGCCGATCTCGCGATGCTGGAGCAGGGTGCGCGGCTGATGGCACGGCTGCCGAGGCTGCGCGGCGTACCGGTCACCGCTGTCGCCGCTCAGCTCACCGCGAGCATTCGCGCACAGCTGGACTTCGCGCGGGAAGCGGAGTCGCTGGAAGGTTTCCGGAAGGCGCTCGGCGAGGTTGACGGAGTGACCGTGCCCGGGGTCCGTCCTGGACTGTCCACAGAGGACATCCTGGTGATGGACTTCGTCGACGGGCTGGCCCGCCGTCGTCCGGAGGACCTCGGCGAGGAGGAGCGCCGGAACGCGGTCGTCGCTGCGTTGCGTGCGGTGTACCGGATGCTTTTCCTGGACGGAGTGGTGCACTGCGACCTGCACCCCGGCAATCTCTACTTCCGCGCGGACGGCTCGATTGTCGTGCTGGACGCGGGTTTCACCGTCCGGCTGTCCGGCTCCGCGCGGGAGAAGTTCGCCGCGTTCTTCTACTGCATGAGCCAGGGCGACGGCGAAGCCTGCGCCGACATCGTGCTGTCGACCGCATCGGCGGCGCCGGGTGCCGATACGGCGAGGTTCCGCACCGGATTGGCCGCGCTGGTGGCCGAGCACACCGGACGCAGCGCGGCGGACTTCGACCTGGTTTCCTTCGCCGCCAAGCTGTTCGACCTCCAGCGCGCGCACGGCCTGCACGCCGATCCGCAGTTCGTGTTCCCGATTCTGTCGCTGCTCGTGCTGGAGGGCACGGTGCGGGAATTCCATCCGGACGTCGATTTCCAGCGGGAGGCACGGCCCGCGCTGGTCACCGCGCTGATGGAACGCGTCGTAGCCGAGCCGCGGGAAGCACGGTGAGCCCCGGGATCGCGGCCAGAGCGCTGCGTCAGGACCCGAAGCAGGTCGACTTCGGACTGCGCCGGTTCCGGCTGCGGCCCGGCCCCGCGCGCGAGGTACTGGAATCGGCCGGGCGAGCGTTCCTGACCGGTCTCAACGCCTCGGTCGAGCCGGACCGCGCCGTGCTCGGGCAGCGGGTGTCCGCGCTCGAACCGGAGTTGCGCGGGTTCGCGTTCGAGGGCGCGGGCATGGGCTGCGCGTTGCTGGACCTGCTCCTCCCGGTCCGGCGCGGCCGGGTCGAGGCGCTGCTGCGCGGACCGGCGGCCGGCTATCCGCATCTCGTGCACGTCGGCATCGGCTGGGCCTACGCACGGCTGCGGCTCCGTCCGTTTTTCCGTGCCCCGGCGACGGATCCGCTGCTGCGCTGGCTGTCCTGGGACGGATTCGGCTTCCACCAAGGCTTCTTCCACACGGATCGGACAGTCGGACGCCACCGCGTCGAACCCGGGCTGAGCGACAGGGCCCGGGCGATCCGCGACCAGGGCCTCGGCCGGTCGCTGTGGTTCTGCGAATGCGCCGACCCGGACGGCGTCGCGCTGCGGATCGCCGAGTTCCCAGCCGAACGGCACGCGGATCTGTGGAGCGGGATCGGCCTGGCCGCGACGTACGCGGGCGGCGCCGACGCCGGCGAACTAGCCCGGCTCGCCGATCTGTCCGGCACCTTCCGGGCACACCTGGCACAGGGCTGCGCGTTCGCCTGCGCCGCGCGGCGGGTCAGCGGCATCGTGCCCGCGCACACCGACAAGGCCGCCGAAGTGCTGGCCGGTGCCGACACCGACGTGGCCGCCGAATGGACCGACCAAGCGCTGGCCGTGCTCGGCCCCGACCCGTCCACGCTCGCGCACTACCAGCGCTGGCGCGCGGAAATCCGGTATCTGTGGGAGAGGAAGAGCCGATGAGAACCTTTCTGCGCCGGCATCTGGCCCGCGTGGTCGCGTTGTTCGGCTGCGCGGCGGTGTTCGCGTTCACGGTCGTCCCGCAGTCGTCCTCGGCGGAGGAAACCGAGCTGGCGCGCCAGTTTTCGTTCGCCGCGTCCCCGGTCAGCCCGGACAACGCCCCGGACGGCCGGCGCGTCCGGACCGTCGCCCCTGCCTACGAGCCGATCCGGTCGTGGATCTCCTCGGTCGGCGCGGCGGCAGCGCTGTTCGCCGCGGACGGCGGCCCGGCCGCGCACGACGTGTGCCTGGTCGACCCCCGCACGGACACCGTCACGGTCCGGCCCGCGCCCGGCACCGGTGCGCGCTACCAGCCGTTCACGCTGGTCCCGTCCGGGCTGGAAATGCCGTCCTTCGCGGCCCCGATGGGATGCCTGCCCGCGGACGTCGACGAGAACGGCCGCCAGGACGTGGTCGTCTACTACTGGGGCCGTTCCCCCGTGATCTTCGAACGGCTCGCAGGGGACACTCCGTCGACGGCCGCGTACCGTCCGCGCGAACTGATCAGCCCGTGGCAGGTCTGGAACACCAACGCCGCCACAATCGGCGACTTCGACGGCGACGGACACACCGACCTCGTGTTCGGCAATTACTTTCCCGACGGCGCACGCGTGCTCGACCCCACCGCGCACCAGTCCGAACTGGTGATGAACGATTCCCTGTCCCACGCCGCGAACGGCGGCACACTCCGCCTGTTCCGCTCCACCGGCAGCGGCCGTTTCGTGGAGGCACCCGATGCGTTCCCGCCGGACGTGCGAACCGGATGGGCGCTCGCCCTGGGCGCACAGGACATCGGCGGCCGGGGACTGCCGGACCTCTACGTCGCCAACGACTTCGGCTCCGATCACCTGCTGGTCAACGACTCCGCCCCAGGCCGCTTCGCCTTCCGCGCGGCGACCGGAACACGGCACGCGACGACACCGAAGTCGAAGGTGCTGGGCAACGACTCGTTCAAGGGCATGGGAGTGGCGTTCGCGGACCTCGACGCAAAGGGCGTCCCGGACATCCTGGTCAGCAACATCACCGAGCCGTACGCGTTGCAGGAAAGCAACTTCGCCTACCAGTCCACAGTGGATCGCGCCGCCACCGCCAGCCAGCTGCGCGACGGCGTCGCACCCTACGACGACCACAGCGAAAACCTCGGCCTGTCCCGGACCGGATGGTCGTGGGACGTCAAGGCGGCCGACTTCGCCAACTCCGGTGCCGACGAGGTCATGCACGCGACCGGTTTCGTCGCCGGAACGGTGAACCGGTGGGCGCAGCTGCAGGAGACCGCGATGTCGAACGACCTCGTGCTGAGCCACCCCGCGCTGTGGCCGCGGTTCACCGAGGGAACCGACCTGTCCGGACACGACCGCAACACCTTCTTCGCCCGCGGCACGGACGGCCGCTACGTCAACGTCGCCGAGCAGGTCGGAGTCGGCACCGACACGGTCAGCCGCGCATTCGCGGTCGGCGACGTGGACGGCGACGGACGGCTCGACTTCGTCGTCGCCAACCAGTGGGCACCGTCCACTTTGTACCGGAACACCTCGCCAGCCGGTGCGTTCCTCGGGCTGCGCCTGCGCAAACCGGTCGGCGACCACGCGTGCCAGGCGGGTTCGCCCGGCCCGACGTCACCCGCGATCGGCGCCGAGGCCGAGGTAGCCGCACCCGGTGGAGGAACGCGGCTGCAACAGGTGTACCCGGCCAACGGGCACAACGGCGTCAACGCCCCCGACCTGCACTTCGGCCTGGGCAACCAGCCCCCGGCCGCGGTGCCGGTCCGCCTGGCTTGGCGGGACAGCTGCGGCCACCGCCACACCGGTTCGGTGTCGCTCCCGCCGGGCTGGCATCAGCTGCGGCTCAACCCCGACGGGACCATCGAGGAGGGCCGATGACCAGGTCACTGCGCGAGCGCCGATCTGGCGTCGAGGCCGCGCCGTGCGGTGGGAATCCGCTGCCGTTGTATCCGGCCAACGGACGCAACCGCTTCAACCCGCCCGACCGGCATCGCGGCCTGGGCGGCCGTCACGACGACGCCATCGAGGAGGACCGGTGACCAAATCCCCGAGCGAACGCCGTTCCGCCGCCCTGCGCCGGTTCGGGGCGTCGATCACCGTGCTGACCGTGCTCGGGCACACGGTGCTCGGCTTCGAACAGGCCTACCTCACCCCGGTGGTCGCGGTCGTCGCCGCGCTGGCCGCGGAGATCGTGCTGGAATCGGTCGAAGCCGCCACCGCCAGCCGTCGGCCCCGGTACCTCGGCAAACCCGGCGCGGTCGTCGATTTCCTGCTTCCGGCCTACATCACCGGCATGGCCTGCGCGATGCTCCTGTACGCGAACGACCGCTTCATGCCGACGGTGCTCGCCTCGGTCGTCGGGGTCGCCTCGAAATACGTCGTCCGGGTGCGGGTCGGCGGCAAGAGCAGGCACGTGCTCAACCCGAGCAACGTCGGGATCGTGGCGGTCCTGCTGCTGTTCGGCTGGGTCGGCATCGCGCCGCCGTACGAGTTCACCGAATGGGTCGCCGGCTGGTGGGGCGCGGTCGTGCCCGCGCTGCTGCTGATCGCCGGGACCATGCTCAACGCCCAGCTCACCGGCAAGGTCCCGCTGATCCTCGGCTGGGTCGGCGGCTTCCTCGCCCAAGCCCTGCTGCGCGCGCTGTTCACCGACGTTTCCCTGGTGAGCGCGGTGCTGCCGCTCACCGGGACGGCGTTCGTGCTGTTCACCAACTACATGATCACCGACCCCGGCACCACCCCGTCCTCGCGGCGGAACCAGGTCGTCTTCGGGCTCGCCACGGCGGCGGTCTACGGCCTGCTGGTGCAGCTGCACGTCGTGTTCGGCCTGTTCTTCGCGCTGACGATCACCTGTGCGCTGCGCGCGGTCGTGCTCGCGGTCGCCGCGCGCCGGAGCACCCAGTGGACGGTCCTGGTGCCGGCGCAGCGCACTGCCGCGGAGCCGGAACCGGCGCGGGAGCCCGCATGACCCGCCGCGAAGCGGGCGAGCCGATCGCGATCGTCGGGATGGCCTGCCGTTATCCGGACGCGGCCGATCCCGTCGAGCTGTGGGAAACCGTGCTCCACCAGCGGCGCGCGTTCCGGCAGCTTCCTCCGGGACGGCTGAACCTCGCCGATCACTGGAGCGCGGACGCGAGCGCCCCGGACCGGACCTACAGCACCCAGGCGGCCGTCCTGGCGGATTGGGTGTTCGACCGGGAGGCCTTCCGGATCCCCGGCCCGGCCTTCCGCGCCGCGGATCCCGCGCACTGGCTGGCGCTGGAAACCGCGGACCGCGCGCTGGCCGACGCAGGCCATCCCTCCGGTGCCGGGCTGGACGCGGACCGGGTGGCGGTCGTGGTCGGCAACAGCCTGACCGGCGAGGTGACCCGAGCCCGGACGCTGCGGCTGCGCTGGCCGTACGTCCGCGACGTCCTGCGCACCACGCTGCCCGAGGCGGACCTGTCGGCGGTCGAGAAGCGGTATCTGGCGGCTTTCCCCGAGGTCGGGGACGAGACGCTGGCCGGAAGTCTCGCCAACACCATCGCCGGGCGGATCTGCAACCACTTCGGCTTCCACGGCGGCGGGTACACAGTGGACGGTGCGTGCGCTTCGTCGATGCTCGCGGTGATCACCGCCTGTCGCGCGCTGCGGGACGGCGGCGCGGACTTCGCGCTGGCCGGGGGAGTGGACCTGTCCCTCGACCCGTTCGAGCTGGTCGGCTTCGCCAAGGCCGGCGCGCTCGCCGCCGAGGAGATGCGGATCTACGACGAGCGTTCGGCGGGGTTCTGGCCGGGCGAGGGCTGCGGGATGCTCGCGCTCGCCCGCGCCGAAGACGCCCGCGCGGCGGGATGGCCGGTCTACGCGGAGATCCTCGGCTGGGGCGTCTCCTCGGACGGCCGCGGCGGCATCACCCGGCCCGAGGCGGACGGGCAGCTGCTCGCGCTGCGCCGTGCGGGCGAGATGGCCGGGGTCGAGCACGCCGCGATCGGCCTGTACGAGGGGCACGGCACCGGAACGGCGGTCGGCGACCTGGTGGAGCTGACCGCGCTGAACCGGGCCCGGTCCGGAGCCGGGTCCGCCGCGCTCGGTTCGGTCAAGGCGAACATCGGGCACACCAAGGCGGCCGCCGGAGCCGCGGGCGTGGTCAAGGCCGCGTTGAGCCTGTCGTCCGGATTGCTGCCGCCGACCACCGGCTGCGCGGTGCCGCATCCGGCGCTCGGCGAAAGCCTGCGGGTGCTGTCCGCCCCGGAGCCCTGGCCGGACGGCCCGCGGTTCGCCGGGGTGAGCGCGATGGGATTCGGCGGCATCAACACCCACGTCGTGCTGGGCGCCCCGGCGCGGCCCCGGTCCGTGCCGTCACCGGTGGCCGCCCGGCCGACCCCGGAGTACGACGTCCTCGCCGTCAGCGGGCCCGACCCCGCCCGGGTCGCTGCCGAACTGTCCCAGATCGCCGAGGCCGCGCCACGGTTGTCGAGGGGCGAGATGCACGACCTCGCCTGCCAGTACGGCCGCCGGGACACGGCCGGACCAGTCCGGGCCGCCCTGGTCGTGCGAACCCTCGCTGAACTCGCCTCGCTCGCCACTCGCGCCGCCGCTGCGGTGGAGACGTTGCGGCGCGGACAGCTCTCGACGGCACCGGGATTCTGGCTGGGACACACCGTTCCCGGCCGGGTCGCGCTGCTGTTCCCCGGGCAGGGCGCGAGCGGTGCCGAACCGGCCGACACCACATTGGCCCAGCCCGCGATCTACCGCGCCAGCCGCACCGCGCTCTCCCGGCTCAGGGAACTGAGCGTCACCGCTAGCGCCGCGATCGGGCACAGCCTCGGCGAACTGGCGGCGCTGGTCTGGGCGGGCTCGCTGTCCCCGGAGGACGGTGAACGGCTGGCCGTCGAACGCGGCCGGATCATGGGCGAATACGGCGCGCCCGGCACCGGGATGCTCGCTGTCGCGGCGAGCGCGGCCGAAGCACAGGCGTTGTGCGCGGGAACCGAGGTAGTGCTGGCCGCCGACAATTCGGCGGTGTCTCAGGTGCTCTCCGGCTCGGTGGCGGAGCTTCGCGTGGTGGCGCAATCGGCTGAGCAACACGGGTTCCGCGTCCGGTGGCTTCCGGTGTCCCACGGCTTCCACAGTCCCGCCATGGCCGCCTGCGCCGCGCCGTGGCGCGCGTTCCTCGACGGTATCGAGATCTCGCCGGTGCGGCGCACCGTGCTGTCCACTGTGTACGGTCGGCAGCTCACCGAGGCGGACGATCTCGTCGAACTGCTCGTCACGCAGCTGTGCGCGCCGGTGCAGTTCCGGGCCGCTGTACAGACTGTCGACGCGGACTTGTTCTGCGAAGCGGGTCCCGGCCGGGCCCTGAGCACCCTGGCCGGTCCGGAGACTCCGGCGGTCAGCCTGGACGTCGGCGACCGCGTGTCCGCTGACGCGGCGGCCGCGCTGTTCGCCGCCGGTGCTGCCGCGAACCTCGTCCCATGGTTCGCCGGGCGGGCCGCGCGGCCCATCGACCTCAGCCACGAACCGGAGTTCCTGACAAATCCGTGCGCGGCGGCCCCGTCGGCGATTCCGGCCCCGAGGGCGGCCATGGACCCCGCTCCGGCTCGCGACGCCGCCGCGACGGTCACCGGCCTGCTCGCCGAGGCCACCGAACTCGACGCGGCACTCATCGGCGCCGAGACCCGCCTGCTCGCCGATCTCAACCTGAGTTCGCTGCGGGCCACCCAGCTCGTCGTCGAGGCGGCCTCGGCGCTCGGGCGGAAACTGCCGTCGGTGTCGATGGCGCTCGCGGACAGCTCGGTCGGCGAGGTGATCGCGGAGATCGAACGGCTCCCGGAGACCGCCGAACCCGACGCGGCGGCACCCGTTCCAGGCGTGCGGCCGTGGCTCGCCTGCTTCGCCGAGACCCTGGTCCCGGCCCGGCCGGAACCGTGGCGTCCCACCGAAACCGTGTATGTCACCGACCCGGAGGACGTCGAGACGCTGCTCGATCTCGGGCAGAAAGCCTTGCAGCACAAGGCCCTCGTCGTGGTCGCGCACGACTGCGCGCTCGGCGGATTCCTCCGCTCGCTGCACCGCGAACATCCCGACGTCGGCATCACCCTCGCCCAGGTTCCGGCTGGTGCCAAGGATTTCTCGGCACTCCACGCCGAGCCGGGCCGATTCCGCGAACTGATCCTCGGCGAGGACGGTGCTTGGTACGAACCACGAGAACAACTGGTGCCCGCGCCGACCGGCGAAACACCGCTCGACGAGCAAGACGTGCTCCTGGCCAGCGGCGGTGGCAAGGGCATCGGCTACGCCTGCGCGCACGCACTAGCCAGGTCGACCGGTCTCTCCCTGGCGATCGTCGGCCGCTCCCACCCGGAGACCGACGAAGTCCTCCGGTCCAACCTGGACCGGCTCCGGACGGACGGCATCCGCGTCGCCTACGAAGCCGCCGACGTCGGCGACCCGGAGGCGGTCGCGCTCGCCGTGGAAAAGCTCACCGCCGAAACCGGCCCGGTCACCGCGCTGCTGCATGCGAGCGGCATCAACGAACCCGTCCGGTTCGCCGACCTGACGGCTGGCCAGATCCACGCCCATCTGCGTCCCAAGGTCGCCGGGCTCCGCGCGTTGCTCGCCGCCGTGGCGCCCGAATCGGTGCGGCTGCTGGTCACGTTCGGCTCGGTGATCGGGTCGGCGGGAATGCCGGGGGAGTGCCACTACGCGCTGGCCAACGGCATCCTGCGCGCCGAAGCCCGGCGGCTCGCGCGAGAGCTGCCGACGTGCCGGGTGCTCGACATCGCCTGGTCCGCGTGGTCGGGCGCCGGCATGGCCGAACGCATGGGCGCGGCGCAAGCCCTCGCCCGCACCGGCGCGACACCGATCCCGGTCGAGGAAGGGACCGAACTGTTCCTGCGCCTGCTGCGCACCCCGGCGACTTCCGCCGACGTGTCCGTGCACGGACGGCTCGGCGACGAACCCTCGCCGGGAACGGGCCGCTTCCTGCAGCGAATCCGGGCGCGGCATGCGGGCGTCGAACTCGTCGCCGACGCAACGCTTTCCCTGCACACAGACCCCTGGCTGGACGGCCACCGGGTCGACGGAGCGGCGCTGCTGCCCGCTGTGGTCGGGCTGGAAGCGATGGCACAGGCTGCGTCCACCGTCGCCGGCCGAGCCTTGACGACCGCGTGCGACGTCAAGTTCGACCGGCCGGTCATCGTTCCCGACACCGGCGAGACCGTCGTCCGGGTGTGCGCGCTGCGGGAGGGCGATGCCGTCACCACCGTGCTGCGCTGCGCCGGATCCGACTTCTTCGTCGACCACTTCATCGCCACTTTCCCGCTGTCCGCCGGTGAAATCGCCGCAGACCCGCCGGTGGTCGCGGAGGGCGGCCGTCTCGAACCCGGCGACCTGTACGGCCGCCTGCTGTTCCACAATGGACGATTCCGCCGGGTCGCCGAGGTCGCGGTCCCGGACCCGTGGTCCTGCCGGGCCGTGATCACCCCGGACGACGGCGAGCCCTGGTTCGCCTCGGTGCTCGGCGATCCCGCCGCCCACGACGCCACCGTGCACGTCCTGCAGGCTTGCGTCCCGACGCGCAGACTGCTGCCCGTCGCCTGCGACCGCGTCGACTTCGATCCGCACGCGGCAGGCCCGTGGCACCTGCGCGGCACCGAACAGCACGCCGCCGACGGCCGTTACACCTGGAATGTCGCGGCCACGGATGAGAATGGCCGGACCGCCGTCCGCTGGACCGGCCTGCGGCTGGCCGACACCGGCCCGCTGCCGGACGACCAACCGTGGCCGCCGCCGCTGCTGTCCGTCGCGATCACCCGCACCGCGGCGGCGCTCGGACTCGATCCGTCGCTGCGCGTGTCGTTCGGCGAACCGTTCGCCGTCGACAGTTCCGGTCTCGCCGTCTGCGCCTGGGAATTCGTCGAACCCCACGAACCACCGGATCCAGGGCTGCTCCGGGTGATTTCGGGCCCCTGCGCCGAGCCGCCCGAACGCCTGGCCGCACGAGCCTCGACGGTGACGCGCTGCCTGGCCAAGGTGAACGCAAGCCCTTCGGACGCAAGGTTTTCCGGTGCCTACGACGGAGGCTGGCTAGTCCTCTCCGCCGGCCGCGCGCGGGTCGCCTCCGCCGTGTTCACTGTGGACGGCTACCGGCTGCCGATCGCGATCGCCCTGCTCACCGTCGGCAGCTCCGCATGACCCCGGCCTACCGATACCGCCACCCCGTCACGCTGGAGGAAACGAACCTCGTCGGCAACGTCTACTTCGCGCATTACGTTCGCTGGCAAGGACATTGCCGGGAACGGTTCCTCGCCGAGCACGCCCCGGACGTCCTCGCCTCGCTCACCGACGGCTTCGCCGTGGTCACCACCGGCTGCGGCTGCGAGTACTTCGGCGAACTGACCGCGGGCGACGTTGTCGAACTGCGCATGACCCTGACCGAACTCGAGGGCCACCGCGTCGCGATGGCGTTCGACTACTACCGGAGCGAAGTCGCCGTGCCGCAACTGGTGGCGCGGGGGCATCAAGCCGTCGCCTGCATGACGCGCGGCCCCACCGGCCTGGAACCGGTCCCCGTCCCGGATCAGCTCCGGACCGCCCTCACTCCCTACTTGAAAATCCAGTAGTACTCTAGTGCGGTGACGACCACTGCCAGGGGAGAACGGCAGTACCGGCAGTACTGCGGGCTGGCCGCCGCGCTCGATGCCGTCGGCGAGCGCTGGACGCTGCTCATCGTGCGCGAACTGCTGCTCGGCCCGCGCCGCTACAACGAGTTGCTCGCGGATTTGCCCGGCATCGGCACCAACCTGCTGGCGGACCGGCTGAAGAAACTGTGCGCCGCCGGAATCGCCGAACGGTCCGAAACCGGCGCGGGACACGCCTACCGGCTCGGCCCGCGGGGCGAACAGCTGCGGGAACCGGTGCTGGCGCTGTCGAAATGGGGCATCGGGCTGCTGGGCGAACCGAGCGCGGACATGATCACGCGGCCGCATTGGGCACTGCTGGCCGTCCAGGCGATGGCGGACGCGAGCCGCCTGCCGGACGCGGCGGAGACCTACGAGTTCGAGGTGGACGGGGAGAGCTTCCACCTGACGGTCGACCACGGCGCGCTGACCACGGCACGCGGCCCCGCCGAGGCGCCGGTGCTGAGCATCCGCACGGACGCGACGATGTTCGTCCGGATCGGCGCGGGAGCGATCGGGCCGTTCGAAGCGCTGGCGACGGGAAAGCTCACGTTCGCCGGAGACCCGGACGCGGTGGTGCGGTGCTCGACGGTGCTGGGGCTGCTGGAACGGCCGGGGTCGCACGGGGGCGGGTGATCCGGGCGGGGGCTGCCGAGGCCGGGGGGGTGATTCGGGGGCGGTGGAACGGGCCGGATCGTGCGGGGCTGGGTGCTGGGGGCCGTTGGCGCGAAGACCGCCGTCGCCGTGTGGTGCCCGAAAGCGGGAGGTCGGCGCTGCGGGCTCGCTGGCTCCGAGGCTGTGCCGCCTGGATTCCCGGCGGATGCCGTGGCGCTCGGCAGTGCCGGGGCGGCCGGTTCGCGGTGCCCGGCCGTGCGGAAATCGCTGGCACAGCCCGGTTCACACAGCCCGGTTCACGCAGCCCCGAGCGCGGAAACCTCCGATGCCCTGTCACGACCTGAAACGGCCCGGCCCGCCCGCACGGGCGGGCGAACCGGGCCGCGGCTCAATCGGGCTCAGCCGGGCTGAACCGGGCTCAGAGTCCGCCGACCTTCACCGGGAATTTCTGGATCGTCGCGATCGTCGTGTCCGGGTCGTCCGGCAGGATCAGGTCCACCGGGTTCTGCAGCTGGTACAGGTCGCCCCGGGGCGGGAACTGGGTCAGTTTCCCGACCAGCAGCGCCGGGTCCTTCGTGGTCAGCACCAGCGGTTCGTAGGCCTTGCGCGACTGGATGCCCGCGCGGCGCAGCAGCCCGTCGGGCTGGTCGATCGTCATGGTGAAGCTCAGCACCATGATCTGCTCGTACCGCGGCGGGAACCGCTGGGTGAGCTTGAGCAGGCTCTTCGCGTCCACGTCGATGTCGTTCTGCTCGATCGTGATCGTCCCGCCGCCCTGGTCCGCGCCGTCGCCGCCGGGCAGTTCGGCGGACACGCGGTGGCCGACGACCCGCAGGCGCACCGAGTTGACCGGGTCGTCCGGGTTGACGTCCACCCGGACCTTGATCCCGCCCCGGAAGTCGACGCTCACCAGGGACGTCCGGATCTGCAGCGGGGTGTTGATCGCCAGGCAGCTGCACGGGATCTCCGCGCCGATCGGCGGCAGGCCGGTCTGCTGCGGCAGCGCGTGCGCCTGCTGCCCGCCCAGCAGCCCGCCGGCCGCGACCCCGCCCACCCCCATCGCGGCCGCGGCGGCGGCCCCCTTCAGGAACTTCCGCCGGTCCTGGCCGGAGCCGGGTTCCCCGGGTTTCTCGTCGTTCGGAGCAGGCATCCTCTACCTCCGCAGGTGCGTGTCGAAGACTCTGGCTCGCTTGAATTTAAGATAGTGCCAGCCAGCGCTGCCAGGGGCGGGACCAAGATCGACCCGGTTGTGTCCGGCGCCGGTGACCCACGGCGACCGGGTGCGGGGGACCGGGCCAGCCGGACAGGCGACGCCGGTCATCAGATCGGCGGTCGCCCGCCGGATCGGCGCGCCGGGCGGGCGGCGAGGACGTAGCCGAGGAGCGCGGCGATGAGGGCGGCGCCTGCCCACATGGCGGTTCGCCAGCCGTCCGCAAAGGACTCCTGGGCCGCTCGCACCAGTTCGCTGGAACCGGGTGCGGCTTGGACGGCGTTGGCGATGCCTTCGCGGGCGGCGTCGGCGAGGTGAGCGGGGACGCCGGCCAGCCGGGGGCCGATGGCACTGCGGTATCCGGCCGAGAGCAGCGCGCCGAGCAGGGCGACGCCGAGCGCGGTGCCGAATTCGCGGGTGACGTCGTTGAGCGCGGAGGCCACGCCCTGGCGTTCCCGGGGGAGGGCGCTGGTGATGGCCTCGGTGGCGGGCGGCATCGACAGGCCCATGCCCGTTCCCATGGCGATCATGCCGGGCAGGACCGCGAGGTACCCGCCGTCGGCGGACACGAACAGCGCCAGGAGCACGAGTCCCGCGCCGGTCAGGAAGATGCCGGTGGCCATGGTGGCGCGTGCGCCGATTCGCTCGGCGAGGCGCGGTGCGAGGCCGGAGGCGACCATCATCAGCCCGGCCATCGGCAGCAGGGCCACTGTGGACAGCAGGCCCGGCCAGCCGAAGACGGTCTGGAAGAACGGATACAGCACGACGGAGACTCCCGCCTGGACGCCGAAAACCGTCAGGAGCGTCACGGAACCGCTGGCCAGGCCGCGTTCCCGGAAGAGCCGGACGTCCAGCAGCGGTGCGCGGTGGCGAAGTTCCCAGGCGACGAAGCCTGCGGCGGCGGCGAGACCGGCGAACAGGCTGATGACGGCGGCGGGCGCGGTCCAGCCGTTTTCGGGGCCTTCGTGCAGGAAATAGACGAGGCCGACGACGGCGAGGAGCGCCGCGAGCGAACCGACCAGGTCGAAGGGGCGGTGCGGCGTCTCGCGGGAGTCGGGGACCGAACGGCGCACCATGACCAGCGCGACGAGGACGAGTGCGACCGGGAGGACGAACAGGTAGCGCCAGTTCGCCGCGTCGACGAGCACGGCCGAGAGGAACATGCCCACCAGCCCGCCGCCGCCCGCGACGCCGGTCCACACGCCGATCGCGCGGCCGCGTTCCTTCTCCGGGAAGGTCGAGGTGATGACGGCGAGCGTGACGGGCATGATCATCGCCGCGCCGACGCCGCTGAGTACGCGTGCCGCGAGCAGCATTTCCGCTGTCGGGGCGAGGCCGCCGCCCACGTTCGCGAGGCCGAAGATGCTCAGGCCGAGGAGAAGCACCGGCTTGCGTCCCCAGCGGTCGCCTGCCGCGCCGAGCGGCAGCAACAGCGCGGCGAGGGCGAGGATGTAGCCGTTGATGATCCACAGGACAGTGCTTTGCGAGGCGCCGAACTCGACGGCGAGGTACGGCTGGGCGACGTTCAGGCCGGTGACCGACGCGATGACGGCCATCAACGCGACGGAGACCGCGACGAGGATCGAGCGGCGCTGGCGGGCGTCGGAGACCACAGGCGCGACCTGCGGCGGGTTCGTGCTCATGGAAGTCCTTTCGGGAGGTTGCCTCGCGACGGTAAGCGCGGTTTGCGCAGGGGGCATAAGGTTGTGCGTATGACGCAAGACGATGCCGAACTGGACAGCCTGGTGCGCAAACGGATCCGCGCGCTGCGGGTCGCGCAGGGCTGGTCGCTGGAGGAACTGGCCACCCGGGCGCGGCTCAGCCCGTCCTCGCTCAGCCGGATCGAGAACGGCCAGCGCCGCCTCGCGCTGGATCAGCTCGTCACGCTCGCCCGTGCGCTCGACACGTCACTCGACCAGCTCGTCGAGGCGGACACCGACGACGTGATCGCGAGTCCGATGATCGACGGCACGCACGGCCTGATGCGGTGGCCGATCAAGGCCGAGCCCGGGATGACGGTCGTGCGCCAGCGCATCACGACGCCGCCGCCGGACAATCCCGCGGCGATGCGCGCGCACCCGGGCCACGAGTGGTTCGTCGTCCTCTCCGGCACGGCCGTCCTTCTGCTCGGCCACCGCCGGTTCCGCGTGGAGGCCAACCAGGCCGCCGAGTTCCCGACGATGCTTCCGCACGCGATCGGCGCCGCGGGCCGGCCGTGCGAGATCGTCGGGATTTTCGACCGCGAGGCTCGCCGCGGGCATCAAGCCGACCGGAAGGCCTGAGACGCACGGTCAGCGCGGCCCTCATTGCGTAATTAGCAAGATCCTGTGCCTCTCACGCATGACAGGCCTAGTTTGGACGGTGTTCGCATCGCGGCAGAAAGGACTTCTCATGGACACGGAATACGCTGTCCCGCCCGGGTACACGGCTTGGCGCGAGGCCAGGTGGGACGAGATCGCCGGTCCGAACGGCAAGGCGAAGGTCGTCGCCAACGGCCGGGTGTCCGGGCGGGATCCCCGGGCCATCGCGGGTATTCCCGGGCAGTGGCAGGTCACCGAGGCGGGCGGTCTGACGGTGTCGGCCGGCGCCGAGGACGCCGTGACGGTCAACGGCGAAGCGGTGCACGGAACGGCTGACGTGCCGTCCGGCAGCACCCTGGAGTTTTCCGGAGGGCGCGTCGGTTTCGCGGGCGGCGCGGACGGGTTCTACGGCGTGGTCGTCATGGACCACGAGGCGCTCGCCCGGTCCGGGCTCGCCGGGATCGACACTTACCCGTACGACCCGGACTGGGTTTTCGAGGGCGAGTACCGGGCGGCTCCGGAGGGCCGCCGCATCGAAGTGGGGCGGCTGACGGCTCCCCGCAGCACGGAAGCGATCCTGGCTCCGGTCGACCTCGTCGTCACCGTGCGCGGCACGGAATACGTGCTGCCCGTGCTCGAAGACATGCCGGGGCAGCGGCTGGTGGTCTTCACCGACGAGACCAACGGAACGGAGACGCCCGGGATCGGCCGCTGGCTGGTGCTGCCCCTGCTGGAACCGGGCAGCGCGGTGACGGTCGACTTCAACCAGGCGACGCTTTCGCATCACCACCTGGCCCCGGCCGTCTTCACCTGTCCGCTTTCGCCGCCCGGCAACCACCTGCCGATGCGCGTGGCGGCGGGCGAGCGCGCTCTCGTTTACGCCGAAGAACAGAGCCTGAAGGAGAAAGCGATCGCCTACCTCCGCCACCTGGAGAACCGGGAATGGGCGCAGGCGCGGGCGATGTGCGCGGAGAAAGCCGCCGTCTGGCACAACGACGGCAAGGGCGAATCGACGATCGAGGAGAACATTTCCGGCATGGCGGCCCAGATCGAGCCGATCCAGTCGATGCGCTACGACGTCACCCGGCAGTTCTCCCAGCCGGACGAGGTCCTCCAGCAGCACGTGATCACCGTGGTCATGAAGGACGGAGGGGTCTTCCGGGTCGACGCCGCGGTGTATTTCCGGTTCGAGGACGGGCTCATCACCCGGATCGAGGAATACGCTGGTTCGCCTGGCAATTCCTGACCGCGTCGGACAGATCGAGCACCGGTAGGCCGTGTTCGGCGGCGAAGGCGACGGATTCGCGCGGGGTGGCCATCCGTCGCGGATCTGAGGGGCTGACCAGTCCGGCGAAGACGGCGGCGGCGGAGTGCCCGGCACGCAGGCACAGGTCGACGGCTGCCTCGGGGATCGCAAGCCGCCCCAGGATTCCTTGCGGGTGCGTCGCGCAGGGCAGCACGTGTCCTGGGCGGTGCAGGTCTTGCGGGACAGTGGCGGGATCGGCGAGCCGGCGGATCGTTTCCGCCCGGTCCGCGGCGGAAATCCCGGTGGTGACGCCGGTCGCGGCGTCGACCGCGACGCACCAGGCGGGGCCGTCGCCGGCGCGGAAGCTCGGGCACATGGGCGGCAGCTCCAGGGCGTCGCACCGGTCACCGGGCAGCGCGACGCTTACCAGCCCGGACGAATGCCGGACGACGAAGGCCAGCGCGGTCGTGGATACCTTCGCGGCGGGCAAAATCAAGGCGGCGTCGGCGGCGGAGAGCACCATTGGGCGTCCGGTCGCGAGGGCGGAGAGTGCGGCGTCGACTGGGTGCGCGGCTAGCGAGGTCATCACGCGACGATCCGGATTTCCGCTGTCGCGAACCGCGCCACCTGTTCGGCGACGGTCGCGAGTTGTGCGGCGAGTTTCCGGTCGGCGACGCGGCCGTCGTCGGCGAACGGCTGGGCGGTCGAGTCGACTACGACGCCGAGCGGGGTCGGCCAGCCGCGCAGCGCGTGCACGGTCGAGCGGAGGGAGGTCAAGGTCGTCACTCCGGCCTGTGGTCCGTAGGCGCTGACGATGCAGCCGACCGCGCGGCCGTGCAGGTATGGACGATCGTCGTCGGCTAGGTCTTGGAGGTAGTCCAGGGCGTTCTTGAGCAGGCCGGACAGGCCGCCGTGGTAGCCGGGGGTCGAGATGAGCACGCCGTCGGCGCGGCGGACGGCGTCGAGGAACGCGGTCGCGGCTGGGGAGCGCTGCGCGAGGTCCGGTTCGTACATGGCGAAGCCGAGGTCTCGTGCAGTGAACAGTTCGGTGCGGACGCCGTGCGCGCGCACGTTGTCGAGCACGGCGCGCAGTGCGCGTTCGGAAGAGGAATCGGGGCGGACAGTGCCGCCGATGCCGACAATCAGGGGTTGCATGGTGGACCAGCTTCCGTTAGCGCGTTCGGGCGGAGTCGGGGAAGTCGAAGCGGGCGACCTCCGCGAGCTGGTCGCCCAGGGTGCCGACGAGCGACTTGAACCCTGTCGCGCCTGCTTCGGCGCTGGCTAGCGTGGGGTCTCCGAGGTAGCCCTCGGTGCCGAAATCGTTGGCCAGCCAGCCGAAACTGACGCTGCCGCCGAACCGGGCGTGGACGTTGTCGGCCATGTGCGCGGGGATTCTGCGTTCCGCGGCGCCGAGGTCGACCAGATCGGGGCGCAGGTGCAGCATCAGGGACGTTTCGGCGGCCCCGCCGTGGATGCCGAGGCCGTTTTCGCTGGCTGCCCAGGCCGGGTCGTGGTCCTCGGCGAGGAAGGTGTTGATGCCGAAGGTCAGGAGGCCGTAGGCGAGGCGCAGGTCGCGCAGCGCGGTCTGGATCTCGGACACGTTCCCGCCGTGCCCGTTCACCAGCGCGAGGCGGTGGATGCCCGCGGCGGCCACCGAACGTCCGATGTCGTCGAGCACGGCGGCGAAAGTCGCGGTGGACAGGGACAGCGTTCCCGCCGCCCAGGTGTGTTCCACCGACCGGCCGTAGGTGATCGTCGGCAGCAGCCACAGGTCCAGCTCTTCGCCGCGCGCCGCCACCGCCTCCCTCGACACCGCTTCGGCCACGACCGCGTCGGTGGCGAGCGGGAGGTGCGGACCGTGCTGTTCGATCGCGCCGACCGGCAGCACCGCCACCGACGACGGACTGCAGGCCGTGTCCACTTGGGAGGCTCGCAGATCAGCGAAAAACCGGGAAGCCATCAGAGGATTCTCCTTCGGGTGTTCAGGAGCCGAGGTAGGCGACGGCGCGGATTTCCACTCGCATTTCGGGCGTGGCCAGCGCGGGATAGATCAGCAGCGACGCGTATGAGCGCTCGGTCAGCAGCTTCGGCGCGTGCTCGGCCAGCCAGTGGTCGCGCACTCCCATGTACTCCGCGCGGTCGGCGGGATCGGCGAGGAACTGGTCGAACTGCACGATGTCCTCGAACTCCGCGCCCGCGTCGGCGAGCAGCCGGTGCACGCGGTTCAGCGTGACCAGGGTCTGCGCGGCGACGCCGATGGTGGGCTGGCCGTGTTCGTCGGTCACGCCGTCGATGCCGCTGAGGAAGACGAAACCGCCCGCCGCGGCTCCGCGTCCCCAAGGCTGGACCGTCGTGCCGTACTTCAACGGGCCAAGCGCTTGTTTCGTCACTGGGCGGCCTTCCGGTAGCGTCGGATGAGGTAGTAGGCGAGCGCGGCCACCGCGCCGCCGACCCACGGGGTGATGTCGCCGAACTGCGGGAATCGGGCGGCGAACGCGCCGGTGTACAGGCTTTGGTCCATGAACGGCACCGAGACGGCCACCGCGATCACGAACGCGGCCAGCCCGGGGCGGATCCGCCGGGCGCGGTCGAAATACCGGCGCGGGTCGATCTCGCCGCGCCCGAAGACCACCGCGTCCACGACGACGATCCCCAGCCACGGGCCGATCCAATAGCCCATCAGGAACAGGAAATTCTGGAAGGTGCCGAACACCGACCCCGCGTCGTGCCCGGCCACGAACCCCACCGCGGTGCCCAGCACGCCGATGATGACCGCGGAGATCCAGCGGCGCACCGCGACGCCGACCATCAGCAGGCCCAGCGAAGCGGTGTAGATGTCCAGCACGCTGCCGGAGATCGAGGCCGCCAGCAACGCCACCAGGATCACCGCGGCGAGCCCGGACGGAATCAGCTTCGCCACCAGGTCGGTCGGGCTGTCGACGGAGATCACTGTGCCGATCGCGGCCCCGACGACCGCCATCCACAGCCCGGCCAGCGCGGCTCCGGAGAACGCCGAGAGCAGCACCCGCCGCCGCGACGTGCCGCGCGGCAGATAGCGCGTGTAGTCCGAACCGCCGATCGACCAGCCGAACGTCCTCGTCGACGCGAGCGCGACGGTGGTCAGCATCCCGCCGGCGACGCCGCCCGCCCCGCGGTGCAGGACGTCGCCGGGTGCCCCGAGGTTGCCTTTCGCCAGGCCGTACCAGGTGAGGATCAAGAACAGCACGGACGCGACGACGGCGAGGAAGCGTTCCGCCTGGTGCACCAGATCGTGCCCGACGATCGCGATGACGATCTGCACCGCCGCGACCGCGACGAGCGAGACGAGGAACGGGAGCCCGAACAGTTCGCGGACGATGTAGGCCCCGAGCACGGTGTTCACCGCGAAGTAGCCGAGGCCGGTGAGGCACAGCAACAGCACCGGCAGGAAATTGCCGTAGTAGCCGAACGGAATGCGCGACTGGATCATCTGCGGCACGCCCGCGCGGGGTCCCATCGAGGCGGCGAAGCCGAGCAGGACGCTGCCGATCAGGATGCCGATCGTCAGGGAAACGACGGCCTCGCCGAAGCTCAGCCCGAGGAACGCGGTGGGTATGGCCCCGACGGCGAGCGCCGAGTACTGCAGATTTCCCGCGAACCACAGGGAAAAGGCCGAACGCGGCGAACCGTGCCGCTGGTCGTCGGGGATCCTTTCGATGCCGTGGTGCTCGACGGAAACTGCGGGAGCGCGGACTGTGCGGGCGTCTTTGACCATCTGTCCTCCAGCGGATGAACCCCCTGCGGCGGATGCACCGGCCGTCATGTTGATATAGGTAACATCGCCGCCACAGCCTGCGCCGCGCCGTCGGCAGATGTCAAGAGTCTGTTTGAGGCTTGACACTCCGCAGGTCAGCCCGCACAGTGTTGATATTACTTACATTTTGCGTCTGATCGTGGCCCGGCCTTGCCCGGGAGGGATGGAGGCCCAGTGCGGCACGGAGTGTTCTTCTTCGGCTCGGTCGAGATGCCGGACGTGCTGGCCGGGAACCCGGTGCCGGCCGCGCGCCGCCGGGCCACGCGGCAGCAGGTGTGGCACGCGCACGAGCGGCTCGTCGGGATGGGCGTGCTCGCCGAGGAACTGGGGTACGACAGTTATTGGCTGGCGGAGCACCATTTCCAGCATGAGGGCTACGAGGTCGTGCCGAACGCGATGATGCTCGAAGCGCATCTGGCCGCGCGGACTTCCCGGATCCAGCTGGGGTCGATGTTCAGCATCGTGCCGCAGTGGAATCCGCTGCGGCTGGCCGAGGACTTCGCCAGCCTGCTCAACCTGTCCGGCGGGCGGGCGGTGCTCGGCGTCGGCCGGGGCACGGTGTCGCGCGAACTGCGCAGCCTCACCGCGCATCAGGCCGACATCGGCGTGCTGTCGTCCGGCGAGGAGCGCAAGGTCATCGACGCGCACAACCGCGAGGTGTTCGCCGAGTACATGGACATCGTGCGCACGGCGTTGAGCCAGGAAACCTTCTCGTACAACGGAAAGTTCTTCGAGCTTCCGCCGCCGGACACCAGCGACCCGGACCACGACGCCGGCACGCTGACGCTGGTGCCCGGCCCGTTGCATCCGGTCGAGATCTGGCAGGCGGTCACCAGCCCGCCGACGCTGGACTACGCGGCCGAGATCGGGCACGGATGCGTGTGGTGGAACCAGTATCACGGGTACATTCGCGAGCAGTGGGAGCGCTACGCCGAACTGTACGAGCGGCGGCACGGCCGGCTGGCCCCGGGGCAGAACCGGATCCTGGTCCTGCCGATCCACATCGCCGACACGCACGAAGAGGCGTGGCGCACCGGCCGGATCGGGCACGACGAGTTCTGGAACCTGCTCGCCCCGTTCGGCTGGAGCAGCGGCTACCGCGGCGACGACGGAAACCGCGCGCCGGCCGGGCTGGTGCCGACGCTGGAACAGTCGACGAAGCAGAAGTGCTGGGCGGTCGGCACTCCGGAGGAGGTGGCCGAGATCGTGCAGCACCACAAGGACACGCTCGGCCTCGAACACCTCGTGGTGTTCCCGCATTTCCCCGGGCACACCTACGACATGGCCGCCGAGCAGATGCGGCGCTTCACCGAACAGGTCGTGCCGCTGCTGCGGTGATTCCCTCGGCCGCGCGGCGTTTCCGGCCGCGCGGCCGCGGTCATTCCCCGGTGTTGATCAGCAGCACCCGGACCGGTTCGTCGCCGAGCCTGCGCCAGCGATGCGGCCGCGACCCGGGATAGGTCGCCACGTCGGCTTCGCCCAGTTCCTCGCGGCGGCCGTCTTCGAAGTCCAGTTCGATCCGCCCGGCGACGACGTAGAGCATCTCCTGCCCGACGTGCTCGAAATACTCGCCGAACTCCGCCGGTCCGCCGGTGTATTCGATGGGCTGCACCGGAAAACCCGCCCTGGACAACGCCCGCGCGGTCGATCCGGTCGGGACCTCGGCGCCGGGCATCACCATTCCTTCGTCGGCCCGCAGCACTCCCACGCCCTGTTCCGCCGGTCCGGCCAGCAAGGCGGAGACGGTGGTGTCCAGCGCGACCGCGATCCGCTGCAGCGTGCTGACGCTGGCGGCGGCCAGCCCGCGCTCGAACTGGCTGAGAAAAGCGTGCGACAGACGGGAAACCTGGCCGACCTGCTTCAGCGTCAGGCCGCGGCCCCGGCGCAGTTCGCGCACCCGCGCCCCGAGCACCTGCGCCGGATCCGGCGCGGCTCCGGAATCGGGGGAGGGAGGGGTGCGCATTGGCCCGACTATACCGGAGCCGGGGTGTTCCGAAATGGACTCTCGGGCGGCGGGGCGGGAATGTGCAAGGAAAAGCGTCTGGAAACCGCCCGGACGACGTTGTGGCTCTCCGCTTGCGCCGAAGTCCGTGAGGGGAACCCTGAGGGAATCAGCGTCTGTGAAGGTTCCCCTCACGGACGACCCGCGCCGCTCCCGTGGCGAGCTGGTTGACACACTTAGTACACTAAGTTGTATGAGCACCCGACCGAGCCGAGCGCCGCTCTATCGCACGATCCAGAGCGAGATCCAGCGCGACATCCTGAGCGGCAAGCTGAAGCCGGGGGACTGGCTGCCGTCGGAGAGCCAGCTCAGGGCGCAGTACGGGGTGTCCCAGACGTCGGTGCGGCGTGCCTTCCAGGAGCTGCAGCGGCTCGGCCTCGTGGAGCGGTTCCACGGGCGCGGCAGCATCGTCGCGTCGAACGAGATCCGGGCGATGAGCCCGATGCTCGGCCTGGGGCGCGAGCTTCGGCAGCGCGGCTTCGCGATCCGCCCGGAGCTGCTCAGCAACGCCGAGGAAGCCGCCGGCAAAGCCGTAGCCGAGGCGCTTGACCTCGAAGCAGGCGACACGGTGAGCCACATCGAGCGGCGCTACTGGATCGACGAGGATCCGTTCGTCTTCCTCGACCACTACCTGGTTCCCCAGCCCGGCATCGATTTCGCCGAGTTCGCCGGGGATTCGCTGTACGCCTTCCTCTCCGGCCACGACGCGCAGCCCACGCACGCCCGCGAGCGGGTCAGCGCGGTGAACCTGTCCGCGGCGGAGGCGGAGCGGCTCCAGGTCGAGCCCGGCGCGGCGGCGATGCTGCGCGAACGCACGTCGTTCGGCGTGGATCAGCGTCCGGTGGAGTTCACCCGCTACATCCTGCGCGGCGATCGCTACCACCTCGACATCGACCTCCGGAGCGAGCGATGAGCGCCGTGCCGCGGCTGGTGGTCGTCGGGGACGCGAGCATCGACTACTTCGTCCAGGTGCCGCACATCGCGGGCAACGACAACAAGGCCATCGGCTCCCTGACCGGCGTGTACGGCGGCGGGATGAGCGCCAACCTCGCGGCGGCGGCCGCGCAGCACGGCATCGCGGTGGACCTGATCACGAAGACCGGGGCCGGGCCGGACACCGACGCCGCGCTGGCCGAGCTTCGCCAGCTCGGGGTGTCGATCGAGCATTCCCTGCGCGACCTCGAACATCCGACCTGGATGTGCTTCGTCCAGCTCGACGCGAGCGGCGAGAAGGCGCTGACCGGCGCGGACACCGGGATCAAGGTTCCGGCGATCGAGGAGATCGACGCGTCGGTCCTGGCGGGCGCGGACCTCGTCGCGCCGCTGGCGGACGATCTGGAGTGGGCCTCGGCCGTCGCGGAACTCGCCCGGGAACGCGGCGCGCGCGTCGCCGTCGACCTGGAGCCGGACGCGTTCGAGCCGGATCAGCCGGAGTTCGCGCGGCTGCTCGGGCTCAGCGACATCGTCTTCCTCAACGCCGCGTCGGCGACCAAGCTCGCCGCCGAACCCCGCGACGCCGCCCGGCGGCTGATCCAGCTCGGCGCGGAACTCGTTGTCATCAGCGAGGGTGCGCACGGGGCGTCCACTTTGGACCGGGACGGTGTGGTGCACCGAGCGCGCTTGTGCGGCGAGGTGACCGCCGTCGACACGACTGGCGCCGGCGATGCGCTGGCCGGGGCGTTCCTTGGCGCGCTGCTGGCCGGGGCCGAGGTGCGCGAAAGCCTTCGCCGGGCTGTTGCCCAGGCGACCCGGTGCGTCACCGCCGTCGGCGGCCGCACCTATCTGTCCGGCTCGCAGCGCGGCGAGTGGCCGGACGAGTTGATCACGATCACGACTGAGAGGTACCCGAGTTGAATTCTGTGCTGCGTTCCAAGATCCACGGCAGTCTCGCCGCGGCCTGCCTGGCCGACGCGCTCGGCGCGCCGACCGAGGAACTGAGCCGGGGCCAGATCCGGGCCGCGTTCGGCGGCTACGTCACCGAGTTCCACGCCCCGCTCCCCGGCGCCCCGTACGCGAAGGGCCGCGCCGCCGCGCAGATCACCGACGACTCCAGCCAGATGATCATGCTCGCCAGGCTGCTCGCCCGGACCGGCGCCGCGCTGAGCCCGGACGACATGGCGCAGCTGCTGATCGAATGGTCCAAGAACGAGAACTACTTCCCGCATTTCGCCGGGCCGACCACCCGCGAGGCGATCGCCCGGCTGGAGCGCGGCGAGGACCCCCGCGAGGTCGGCCGCACCGGGACGATCATGACGCAGGGGGCCAGCAACGGCGCCGCGATGCGAGTCGGGCCGGTCGGGCTGTACCACCACGGCGACCCGGAAGCGGCGGTCCGGACCGCCTTCACCACCTGCGTGCCCAGCCACAACACGCCGCCCGGGGTCGCGGGCGCCGCCGCCATCGCCGCCGCGGTCGCGCGGGCTTGCACGCCGGGGGCGGAGATCGTCGACATCGTCCGCGCGGCCACCGACGGAGCCCGGGCGGGGGCCGAACTCGGCCGGACCGAGGGGCGCGACGTGCCAGGCGCTTCGGTCGAGCGTCGGATCGACCGGGCGGTCGCGCTGGCGATCACGGCCCGCGACGACGAGCACGCGATCGACCTGATCGCCGGGGAGATCGGCGTCGGGCTGCCCGCTGCGGAGGCGGTGCCTGCCGCGCTGGGCTTCTTCGTCGCGGCGGGCGGCGACCCGGTGCGGGTCGCGCGGCTGGCGGCCAACGCGGGCGGGGACAGCGACACGATCGGCTGCATGGCGGCGGCGATCGCCGGCGCTTACCGGGGGATCGAAGTGATCGACGCGGCTGCGGTCGCGGAGGTCGAGCGTGCGAACGGCCTCGATCTGGCCGCGCTCGCCGACGAACTGCTGGCTGCGGTCCAGCACTAACCCCCCACCCCGATCCGAAGGGACGCTCGACGATGAGCGAACGAAGCGACGAATTCGCCACGGTGACTTGGAAGGAACGGCTTTCCTTCGGCGGCGGTGATCTGGCCACGAACATCGCCTGGGGTGCGCTGGCCACCTATGTGGTTTTCTTCTATACCAACGTGATCGGGGCGGCGGCCTCGGCGGTCGGCACGATCGTGCTCATCGCGCGGCTGTTCGACGGAGTGGTCGACGTCGGGATGGGCGCGATCGTCGACCGGACCTCGACCCGCTGGGGCAAAGCGCGTCCCTGGGTGCTGTGGGCCGCCGCGCCGTTCGCGATCGCGCTGATCCTGGTGTTCACCGTGCCGGGCATGGAACCGACACCGACGCTGGTGTACATCGCGATCACCTACGCGCTGATGAACATCGCCCTCAGCGCGGCGGTGATCCCGTACGGAACGCTGAACACCCGGATGACGCGGGACTTCACCGAACGCTCCCGGCTCAACGTCACCCGGATGTTCGGCGCGACCCTCGGCTCGCTGGTCGTCACCGTGCTCACGCTGCCGCTGGTGAGCGCGCTCGGCGACGACCAGCGCGCGTGGATCATCACGTTCTGCCTCTTCGGTGCGCTCGCGGCCGTTTTGTTCTTCATCACCTTCCGCAATACGCGGGAACGCCTCGTCGACACCGCACCGCCGAAAGAACAGCCGGGCATCGGCGAATCGCTCAAGCTCGCGGTGCGGAACCGGTATTGGGTGCTGTTGTTCGCGATCTTCATCGTGTTCAGCATCGCGGAATCGCTCTACACCGGAGCGACCGCGTACTTCGCGCAGTACTTCCTCGGCAATGCCGGTTTCGCCGCGCTGATGTCTTTCATGCTCTACATCCCGGCCTTGCTCGGCATGCTGTTCATGCAGCCGGTGTACAACCGTTTCGGCAAAATCGCCCCGATGATCGTCGGCGCGGCGATCTTCGTGGTGGGGTCGCTGATCATCGCGATCGACCCGACCGACATGAGCCTGGCCGTCACCGGTTCGATCCTGCGCGGCATCGGCCGGATCCCGATCTTCGGCGCGATCTGGGGCATGCTGCCCGACACCATCGAGTACGGCGAGTGGAAGAACGGGCGCAGGCTGGAGGGCGTGCTCTACAGCGCGGGCAGCATGGGCCAGAAACTCGGCTACGGCCTCGGTGCGGCGGTGCTCGGCTGGGTGATGGGCGCGGCGGGCTACAACGGGCTGAGCCACACCCAGCCGGATTCGGCGCTGGCGGCGATCAACGCGTTGTTCGTCTACGTGCCGATGGCCTTGTTCGTGCTGCTGATCGTGCTGTTCTGGGCTTACCGGCTGGAGCGGATCTACCCGAAGGTGGAGAAGGAACTGGCCGAGCGCCGGGCGTCCTCCGCTGCCGCCCGGCCCTGACGCACACGCGGGGTCCCGCCGCGGCGGCGGGACCCCGCGCTCGCGAATCAGTCTTTCTTCAGCGCGTTCTTGACTTTGCCCGCGGCGTCGCCGAGAGCGTCTTTCACGTTTTCGGCGGCTTCCTTGATCCCGGCTTTCGCCTGGTCGGCTTTGCCTTCGTTTTCCAGTTTCTCGTCGCCGGTCAGGGAACCGGCGGCCTCCTTGGCCTTGCCGCCGAAGTCGTCTGCCTTGGCACCGATCTTGTCGCCCATCGACATGGCTTCTCCTCCTTCATCGCGAACAACGAACTCCAGAATGCGTCACCGGAGAAGACAGCGCGGATTCCGAATCGTCACTCACTCGATCCTGTGATCGTCGTCACTCGTGCGGGGAGTGAGTTTCGCGCGGTTCCGGAGTCGGACCGGTGAACTGAAACAACCGGAGACGACCGGAGGAGAAACGATGGCTTCGACGAACGACACCGCGGCCAAGTCCCAGGACGTGGAGAAGGCCGCGCCGCTGGCCAGTTCGCAGGGGACGACGACGGTCGCGGACGTGGTGGTGCAGAAGATCGCTGGTCTGGCGACGCGGGAGATTCCGGGTGTGTATGACCTGGGCGGTGGTGCGGCGCGGGCGTTTTCGGCGTTGCGGGAGCGGATTCCGGGTGCGACGGCGTCGGCGGGGCAGGGTGTTTCGGTGGAGGTGGGGGAGAAGCAGGCTGCGGTGGATCTGCAGATCGTGGTGGAGTACGGCGTGTCGATCGCGGATGTCGCGCGGTCGATCCGGCGGAACGTGATCAGCGCGGTCGAGGGGATGACCGGGCTGGAGGTGGTGGAGGTCAACATCAGCGTGGGAGATCTGCATCTGCCGTCCGACGACGAGGAAGGCGCGGCGGGGGACAGCAGCCGGGTGTCGTGAGTGTTCGTGCCGGTTAGAACCGGCGCACGACCCCTCCCGCTCAGCGCGGAGCGAGCACCACCACCGGGATCTCGCGGTCCGTCCAATCCTGGTACTTGGCGAAATCCGCGTACAGTTCGACCATCCGCGGCCAGAGTTCGCGGCGTTCGTCCGCCGAAGCGACCCGCGCCTTCACCGGGAGGTTCCGGCGGCCCTTGAGGTGCACGTGGGCTTCCGGGTGCGCGAGCAGGTTGAAGTACCACTGCGGGTGCTTCGGCAGACCGCCTTGGGACGCCACGAGGATCAGGTCGTCGCCGGAGCGCAGGTACAGCAAGGGCGTGGTGAACAGGCGGCCGGACTTGCGCCCCCGGTGTTCGAGCAGCAGCGTCGGCACCGGGTGGCGGAAACCGGCCCCGACGCGCCATTTCGCGCCGATCCGGCCGTCGGTGGCGGTGAAGACCTTGACCTGGATTCTGGCCATGTACTTCATCAGCGCCGCCGTCACCGGCGAGTCCAGGCCCTTCGGTGCTTGCGCGGGAAGGGAAAGCGTCCCATCAGTGCCCTCCTGGCGGGGTGGCGGCGGTCGATCCGGCCAGCGGCATCGGGTCGAGGCCGAGCTTGCGGTGGTCCCACGAACGGACGCGCTCGACGTCGACGCGGACCGCGACCCGTTTGCGGAGCATGAATTCCACCATCGGTTTCACCTCGTCGGTGTACTCGCCGTGGTAACGCTCCCAGATGCCGACGCCGACCGCCCAGAGCGCCTCGGGGTCGTCGACGACCTGGGCCCGCCCTTCCATCGAGACGCCGCGCAGGGCGTCGTAGGTCAGGCCGTCCTCGATCAGGACCGTGACGCGCGGATCGCGGCGCAGGTTGACTGCCTTCTGCGCCTTGGCTTTCGTTTCGAACCAGAGTACGCCGTCGAGGACCGCGTACCACATGGCGACCGCGTGCGGATGCCCGCCGGCGCCGAGCGACACGAGCGTCGCGGTGCGCTGGGACGCGAGGTAGGCCGAGACCTCCTCGGGGGTCATCTCGATCTGCGCGCGCTGGTTGGTTCCCATCGATCCCTCACTTCATGCGTCGGGCCCCGGCGGGCCGGCGAGTACGGATGTCACGACGTCGACGAGGTCCTCGACGATCTCCCCGGTGGTCCAGTCCGCCGCGTCCGGGCCGTGCAGGCGGCGGGTGCGGCCGACGTCGCCGAGGACGTTCAGGGTCACGGTCATCGCTTGGGACAGCCGGAAATCGAGCGTCCGGCGGGGGACGCCCGGGCTCAGCCGGTCCAGCAGGTCGACGAACGCGGCGTTGCGCTCGAAGAACGACTCGGCGACCGCGTCCAGCCCGTCGCCGCCGGTCGCCAGCAGCCTGCCGACCAGCCGGATCCAGCATTCGCCGCCGGATTCGAGCACGGCGGCCACCGGCTGCACGAACGCGCGGGCCAATTCCCGTGCGGTGACCCCGTTTTCAGGGACTTCCCCCAGCACCGCGGTCCGCTCGACGGCCACCTGGCCGAGGCGGCTGCGCAGGACGGCGTCGAGCAAGCCTTCCTTGGAACCGAAGTGGTAGTGGATCGCCGCCACGTTCGTCCGCGCCGCCTGCATCACGGTGCGCAGGGACATCGCGCCGACGCCGTGCTCGGCGAAAAGCCGTTCCGCGGCGGCGATGAGCCGCTGCTCGGTCGCCGTTCCCCGGCTGCTGGGGATCCGCGCGGCTTCGGTGCCCATGGCGCGGACTCTATCAGCCGATTCAATCAGTTGATAGAGCCCGCGCGGGGCGTCAGAGCCGGTCGTACAGCGCGGCGAGCCGGGTGAGGACCGTGCCCGCGGCGTCGATCGCGTGCTCGTCGAGGTCCTCGGTCAGCTCGCGCAGCCCGGCGGCGAGGATCTGCTCCCGCTCGTCGTGGCGGCGGCGGCCCGCGTCGGTCAAGGCGACGATCGAGGTGCGGCGGTCGCCGGAAGCCGCTCGTTCGCGCGTGACGTATCCCGCGTTGGCCAGGCCGTTGACGAGCTGGGTGACCGCGGCTCCGGTCGTTTCGACGTGCCCGGCCAGCTGGTTGACCGTCATCGGCCCGTGTTCGGCGAGGCTTTTGAGCGCGCGGGCGTGCGCGAGCGAAAGGGCTTCGGCGTCGCGGGTCGCCCGGCCGCGGAGCCGGGAGTCGGCCGCGCTGAGCCGGTAGGCGGCTCGCGCCAGCCGGGTGATCGCCTCGTCGCCCATCGATTCTTCTCCTGTGGTGCCGGCCGCATTCCTTGCCGCGCGGAGTCTAGCCGTGGCATATTAGCTAAGTACTTAGTTAATTGAGGAGGCGATCATGACGGCACGTTCGGCCGGGCAGAGCTGGGCCTTGGACATCGCGCTGGCGCAAGGCGGGTTCGACGCGTTGCACCCGGAGGGCAAGGGCACGCTCGAACAGCTCGGGCACGATCACGCCGATTTCGACAAGGTGTTCGCGATGGTGCGCGCCGGGTCGATGCTGCCGAAGGCGTGGGCGGTCGTCGCGGGGCAGGCCGAAGAACGGGCCGCACACCACGAACGGCTTGGCTACCGGCGGACGGCGTCGGACCTGTACCTGCGGGCGGCGGTGATGTACGGCCGTGCGCAGTACTCGATCTTCGACTCCGCCGACGGGCGCAAGGCGAAGTTCCGCGAGCGCTGCGATTTCTGCGTGGCGCGGCTGGGGGAGCTGCGCGGGAACACCGTGCGCCGCGTGGAACTGGACTTCGAGGGCGGCAAGATCTTCGCGCTCCTGCACCTGCCGGCGCACCCGGTTTCCGGTGCCCCGGCGGTGATCCTCGGCCCCGGCATGGACATGATCAAGGAGGACTACATCTTCGCCGCCGAGCGCTACTACACCTCGCGCGGCGTGGTGGCGCTGTCCATCGAGGGGCCCGGGCAGGGCGAGACGCGGGCGCGCGGGCTGACGGTGACGCTGGACAACTACGAGCGCGCTCTCGAAACCTATGCCGGGTACCTCGCCGGGCTGCCCGAGGTGGACGAGAACCGGATCGGCATGTTCGGCATCAGCATGAGCGGCTACTGGGCCCTGCGCGCCGCGGCGGCGCCGGGCACCCGGTTGCGCGCGGTGGCGGCTTTCGAGGCGGTGTCCGGTGATTTCGAGACGATTTTCGAGCGGGCGCAGCCGAGTTTCAAGAACAACTACCTGTACATGGCGGGCTACACCGACGAGGCGGCGTTCGATCGCGACCTGAAGGACCGGATGCCGCTGGGCGATCTGGTGGGCGGCATCGAGTGCCCGGTGCTGCTGGGCATCGGCGAATTCGACGAGCTGACGCCGGTGGAGAACGCGCTCGAAACCTACGAGAAGATCCGTGCGCCCAAGGAAATGCGCGTCTACGAGGACGAGTTCCACCCGCTGGGCGGCACGGCGGCGGAGGTGTTCGCGTTCGGCGCGGAGTGGCTGTCGCGCGGAATGGCCGGCGAGTTCGACGCGCCGGGCCGGGACGAGCGGTTCTTCGTCCACCGCGACGGCCGCACGACGGAGGGATCGGCCGACCCGCGCTGGTGGCTCGGCGCGACCCCGGCCGGCCTTGCCGAGGTCCGTGAAGGACTCCTTGGGGGAATCTGATTCCTTCAAGGAGTCCTTCACGGACCGCAACTCCTTCAGGGGACGAGGACGGTTTTGCCGAGCAGTTGCCCGGAAGCCGCTTCGTCGTGGACGGCCGGGAGATCCGCCAAGGGCCGCCGGTCGGCGACGGTGATCCGCAGCGTTCCCGCGTCGACGCGCGACACGAGATCGGCCAGCCGACCGGCGTCGCTGACGACGAACACGCGAGCGATGCGGATCCCGCGCCCGGGGTTGTCCGGCGGGGGAGTCGTGGTGCTGACCAGCGCGCCGCCGTCGGCGACCAGGTCGGTCAGCGCCGCGACTTCCTCCGGTTTGGCGGGCACGAGATTGACCACGACGTCGAACTGCCCGGCCGTCAGCGGGCTGGCGGTGAAGTCGAGGTGGCCGATGATCCGGTCGGCTCCGTAGTCGCGGAGACGTTCTTCGTGGCGCGGGCTGGAAGTCGCGGTGACGATCGCGCCTGCTTCGTGGGCGAGTTGGACCGCGTAGCCGCCGACTGCTCCGCTGGCACCGTTGATCAGGACGGTCTGGCCTGCTTGCAGGTGAGCGTCGTCGAACAGTGCCTGCCAGGCGGTCAGCCCGCCGACCGGGAGCGCGGCGGCGTCGGTCAGTTCGACGGTCTGCGGCGCGGCGGCCAGTGCCTCGGCGGGGACGACCGCGTACTCGGCGGCGGCGCCGTCGGCGTTCATCGGCAGGAAGGCGACGACCGTGTCGCCGATCTGGCGGCCGTCGGCGCCGGGGCCGAGTTCGGCGATCGTCCCGGCGACCTCGATGCCCGGCACGTGCGGGAACTCCAGCGGGAACACCTCCTGCAGGCCGCCCGCGCGGATCCCGAGGTCGACCGGGTTGAACGACGTGGCGGCCACCTTGACCAGCACCTGCCCTGCGCCGGGGACCGGCCGTTCGGCCTCTTCGTAGGCGAGTACTTCACTGCCGCCGTAGCGGTGGTAGCGCACTGCTTTCATGGCATCCTCCGTGACTGCTTCAATGTCGAAGTAATTTGAGTATGCTTCGATATCGAAGCAAAGTCTCGGAGACGTGAGGGTCGCCACAGTGATTCGACTTCGAAGCATCTAAGCTGGCGATATGGCGGACGCGCTGGAACCGAAGCAGCTCACGACGTACTTCGCGTTGATGGAGGCCGTGAGCCTGCTGCAGCACGCCGTCACGCAGCAGCTGCAGGCGGAGGGCGGCCTGAGCTACGTGCAGTTCGAACTGCTGGCCCGGCTCGCCGACTCCAGCGAGCCCTTGACGATGACCGAGCTGGCCGACGGTGTCGTCTACAGCCGGAGCGGCCTGACTCATCAGGCAGGTCTGCTTGAGAAGGCGGGCCTGGTCACGCGCGCGCCGAGTGCGGAGGATCAGCGGGCCACCGTCGTCGCCATCACCGAGGCCGGTCGCGCGCTGGTGGCGAAAGTGCTGCCCGGGCACGTCGAAGTCGTGCGCAGATTGCTGGTCGCCCCACTGTCCACTTCGGACTTGGACGCGCTGGGCAGCATCATGGCCCGCGTCCGCGACCACATGCGCGCCGAGCCGCCCCGGTCGGTCGCCACCCGCCGGGGCCGGGTTCTCTAACGCGCATCGTCGTTGTTCTTAGACTGGCCGGGTGGAGGACATCGAGGCGATCGCCGTGCTGCAGGATCCGGTCCGGCGGCGGTTGTATGACTACGTGGCCGGCCAGGATCACGACGTGAGCCGGAACGAGGCCGCCGAGGGCGCCGGGATTCAGCGCACCCTCGCCGCCTTCCATCTCGACAAGCTCGTGGACGCGGGTTTGCTGGAGACGGAAAGCAAACGGCTGAGCGGACGTTCGGGTCCCGGTGCCGGCCGTCCGGCGAAGCTCTACCGCCGCTCGGGCGTCGAGCGCCAGTTCTCGGTGCCCGCGCGCGATTACCGCGTCGCCGCCGACCTGCTGGCCGAAGTCGCCGAGACCGCCCGCTTGGATGTCGAGCTGCAGGCCGCTGCCCGGCGGGAGGGCCGCGCCGCCGGACCGGTCGAGAACCTCGCCGCGGCGGAGGCTGTGCTCACCGCGCGCGGCTACGAACCACGGCAGGACGGGGACGTCGTGCGCCTGGCGAACTGCCCGTTTCATGTCCTGTCGCAACGGCATCCGGGGCTGGTGTGCGGCATGAACCTGGCGCTGCTGGAAGGACTGCTGGAGGGCGCCGAAGGCGTGCGGGCCCGGATGGACCCGCGCCCCGGCTTGTGCTGCGTGGTGGTCGAGTCTTCTAAAAATAATGAGAGTTGACATAGAAGGGCCGGCGATGGTGAGGTGAAGGCGTGACCGGACATCACCTCGCCCAGCTCAACGTGGGCATCCTGAAACATCCGCTCGAGGACCCGCGCATGGACGGCTTCACGTCCATGCTCGACACGCTGAACGAGGTCGCCGACCGCGCGCCCGGTTTCGTGTGGCGCCTCGTCGAGGACGGCGGCAACGACGCCACCGCGATCCGGACGCCGCTGGGGGCGGACGTGCTCGTGAACATGTCGGTGTGGGAGAACCGCGAAGTCTTGTGGGACTACGTCTACCGCAGCGGGCACCTGGACATGCTGCGCCGCCGGTCGGAGTGGTTCGAGCTGCCGAAGGCGCCGTTCCAGGTGCTGTGGTGGGTCCCCGCCGGGCACGTCCCCACGGTCGAGGAGGCCGTCGGGCGCCTGGAACTGCTGCGGGAGCAAGGCCCGTCGCCGCGCGCGTTCGGTTTCCGGGACAGCTACCTGCCCGAAAGCGCCGCTTCCGCCCCGTGACCGCCGCGACACGTGCCGGTGGGTCGCCGGACTGGCCCGCCGAGGTGGCTAGGGTGTCGGCGTGGCGAACATGTCCCGATGGTCGGATGAGAACGGCGGCTTGGATTTCGGCCTGCTGGTACTGCGGGTGATGCTGGCGGTCGCGATGGGCGCGCACGGCCTGATGCAGGTCTTCGGCCTGTTCGGCGGCGCCGGGATGGCGCACTTCGGGAACCTGTTGCGCGGCTACGGGTTCAGCCACAACATCGAGTTCCTCACCTGGCTGACCGGAATCACCGAGGTCGCCGGCGGAGCGCTGCTGGCGCTGGGCCTGCTGACCCCGCTGGCCGCCGCCGGACTGCTGGGCGTGGCGCTCAGCGCGGTGCGGGTGAAGTGGGCGGGCGGCCTCTTCGGCAGCGACGGGCCGGGGTTCGAGCTGGAGCTGACGCTGGCGGCGATGTCGCTGGCGCTGCTGCTGACCGGGCCGGGGTGGTACGCGCTGGACCGGCACACGGCTTGGCGGCAGAAACCGCTGGGGTTCGCGGTGGGCGGGCTGTTCTTGTCGGTTTGCGCGGCGGTGGCGGTGGGGTCGCTGTTCTGATCGCCGGTCTGGAAAGCTGAGCTGGTGTTTGCACTTGATGACGCCGGTCGGGAGCTGAACGCGGAGTTCTCCGTGGGGGAGAGCGGCGGCAGGCTGAGCTTGGTGCTGGAGAGCGCCGGCGGCCAGGGGAAAGGGCCGTGGCCGCGCAACCACGAGTACGTGCCTGCGCTGAAGCTGCTGCTCGGGCGGCTTCGGGAGCGGAAGGCGGTGCTGGTGTCCGGCGTCGTGGCGTCCTCGAAGACCGTTGATCTGCCGGAGGAAAAACGCAGCATCGTCCCGGCCCCGATCGACCTGGCCGCGGAAAGCGACCTTGAGCAGCTGCGGCGGCAGCTCACCCGGGCACAGGGGAAAGTCGGCTTGTCGGACAGCGCGGCGAAGGACGGGAACAACCGGAAGCGGATCGAGCTGCGGCTGCAGGTCCCCGGCTACGGCCCGGGCGATGCCGCGCGGCTCGCCGCAGATCTCGCCGCGCCTTCCGGGAGCGCGGTGCTGCCGCGTGCGGAGGACCTGCTCGGCGACCTGGTCGGGTCGACGATCCCGACTGTCACGGGCAGGGAGAACAAGGTCCTCGCCGTGCAGGACGGATCGGTGCTGGTCGGCACCGACCGGTCGCCGGAGGGGCAGCCGGTCCCGATCGCCGACATCCAGCACGGGCTGGACGTGCTCGCCGCGCGAGGGTCACTCCAGATTTCGGTCGACGAACTCGGCCACCGGAGTGCCTTTGTCGGGGCAGTGCTGTCCACGCTGCCGCACGCCATCCCGGCCAAGTCCCCGGCGACGGTGACGCTGGACAGCTCGACCGCCGAGCCGGACGCCGCCGACCGCCACTTCGGCGAACTCGATGCGATCACGCAGGTCAAGGTCCGGACTGAACAGACCCGGCTGCGGCGGCTGCTGGCAAACGAGCGCGAGTCCGCGCCCTGTGCGTTGTGCGGCGACGAGTTCCCGTTGCGGTTCCTGGTCGCTGCGCACGTGAAGAAGCGCGCAGCGTGTACTGACACCGAACGCCGGAACCTTCGCGACATCGCCATGCTCGCCTGCAGCTTCGGCTGCGACATCCTGTACGAATCGGGCTGGGTCACCGTCGGCGAGGACGGCCTCATCCAGACCGTGCCGCTCGACCAGCTTCCCGCCGGGAGCCTGAAGCTGCGTATGGAGCAGCTGGCCGGTCGTCGCTGTGAGGCGCACCGGCCGGAGTCCGAACCGTACTTCGCTTGGCACCGGACGACTACGTTCGTGGGCCGCCCGACCGCCTAGCTCTGCGGCACCTCCAACGTCGCCGCGAGCAAGCTCCGCGTATAAGCATGCGCAGGCGCCCCCAACACCCGCTCCGTCCGCCCCGCCTCGACAGCCCGCCCTTGGCTCAGCACCACGACCGCGTCGGAAATGCTGCGTACCACCGCCAGATTGTGCGTCACGAAGATCATCGACGGACCGTCGCTCATCAAAGACCGCAGCAGTTCCACCACCGACGCCTGCACCGACACATCCAGCGCCGACGTCACCTCGTCGCAGATGATCAGCTTCGGCTCGCACACCAGGGCCCGCGCGATGGCTACTCGCTGGCGTTGTCCGCCGGACAGTTCCGCGGGGTATCGGTCGGCCAGCCGGGCGGGGATTTCGACGCGGTCCAGTGCCGCGCGGGCTCGGCGGCGGCCTTCACGGGTGGCTACGCCGAAGTAGTGCCGCAGGGCCACTAGCAGGCTGTTTTCGATAGTCCGATGTGGACTCAGCGAACCGTAGGGGTTCTGGAAGACGTACTGCAGTTCACGCCGGGTGCGGACGTCTCGCCGGGCGGCTGCGGCGGGGACTGGCTTGCCGTCGAAGGTGATCGAACCCTGTTGTTCGGGGTGGAGGCCGGCGAGGCATCGGGACATCGTGGTTTTGCCGCTGCCGGACTCGCCGACTACCGCCAGGCATTCGCCGTGCTGCAGGTCGAAGGAGACATCGAAGACGACCTGGCGTCCGTGGTAGCCCGCGGTCAAGCCGGAGACCGACAGGAGCGCTGCCTGGTGATCGGCTGGTTGGTGCGGTTCCGCGCGGGGTGCGGTTCGGGTGGTGTGGGCGATCTCCTCCACTCGGAGGCACCGGGCGAGGGTGCCGGAAGGCGCGCGGACTAGGGGTGGAGGTGTTGTGTGGCAGGCAGGTACGGCGTGGTCGCAGCGTGGGGCGAAGGCGCAGCCGGTTCGGGTCTCGTCGATTCCGGGGGCCCGGCCGGGGATGGGGACGAGCCGGTGCCGGTGGGTCGCGGACGGTACGGCGGCCAGCAGCGCGCGGGTGTAGGGATGCGCGGCGCGGGTCAGGACCTCGCGGGCGGTGCCGTGTTCGACGACCTCGCCGCCGTACATGACGACTACCTGGTCGGCGACGTCGGCGATCACCGCGAGGTCGTGCGAGACGTAGATCGCCGCGAGGTCGCGGGTACGGCAGAGTTCCCGTACCAGGTCTAGGACGCGGGACTGGGTGGCGACGTCCAGCCCGGTCGTCGGTTCGTCGAGCACGATCAGGCGCGGTCCGGCGGCGATCGCCATGGCGATGGCGACGCGTTGCTGCTGTCCGCCGGAAAGCTGGCGTGGGCGGCGGCGCAGGAAGGCGTCGTCGCTGGGCAGGCCGACGGTGTCGAGGAGTTGTCGTACTCGGGATAGCGCGGGTGCGTCTAGGCCTTCGGTCAGCTGGGTGGAGATGCGCAGGGCTGGGTTCAGGGCGGTGGCGGGATCTTGGGGGACATAGGCGACTTTCCGGCCTCGGGCGCGGCGCAGGTCGGCGGGAGGCAGGGCTAGCAGGTCTACGCCGTCGACGGAGACCTGTCCGCTGGTGACGGTCGCGCCGGTGCGGGCGAAACCCAGCAGCGCCAGGGCGAGGGTGCTCTTGCCGGAGCCGGATTCGCCGACGACGCCGAGGACCTCGCCGCTGCCGAGTTCGAAGCCGATGTCCTGGACGATCGGGTGTCCCGCGGCTTCGACGGTCACGCCGGACACCGCCACTTCCTTGGCCACGTCAGCTCTTTCCTTCCGTGCGGCTGACGGTCCGGGCGACCGACTCGGCCACCAGGTTGCCGCCGAGGGCCATCATGAGGATCAGGGCGATCGGCGCGAGCACGGCCAGCGGCGCCACCGCCAGGCCGTCCTGGTTCTCGCTGACCATCAGCCCCCAGTCCGGCGCGGGCGGCGTGATGCCGAAGCCGAGGTAGTTCAGCGAGGCGATCGCGGTGATCGCCCACACCAGCCGCATGCCGGTCTCCACCATCAGCGGCGAGGTGACGCCGGGCAGCACCTCGCCGGCGACGATCTGCCGCGCGGGCAGGCCGTTCGCCTTGGCCCACAACACGTATTCGCTGTCGAGTACCGGCAGCGCGGCGCCGCGCAGCACCCGCGAGACCCCGGGGACGAACGCCACGCCGACGAGTGCGGCGGTGAGCAGCGTGTGGCGGCCGAACGCGGCGACGAAGACCAGCACGAAGATGGTTTCCGGGAAGCTCAGCACGACGTCCATCGCCCGCATGAGCACGGTGTCGGCGGCACCGCCGCGGTAGGCCGCGGTCAGGCCGACGAGCGCGCCGAGGGCCACGCCCAGTGCGGTGGCGAGGAGCGTCATCCAGGTGAGGCTGCCACCGCCGGAGAGCACGCGGCTCAGCACGTCGCGGCCGAGCAGGTCGGTGCCCAGCGGGAAATCCGCGCTCGGCCCGGAAAGCGGCGGCGCGACGATGGCGGTCGGCGGCCACGGCGCGAGCAGCGGACCGAAGACGACGATGAAGGCGATCGCGGCGAGCAAGCCGAGCCCGAGCCGGGCGCGGCCGGTGCGGGCCGCGCGGCGCACCACGGAGACGGTCATCGGGTGCGCCCCAGTGCGGAAAGGACGTCGGAGAGGAGATTGCACAGGTAGTACGTGGCCGCGAGGATGAGCACGCACGCCTGCAGGACCGGCAGATCGTGCGAGTTCACCGCGCTGACCAACGCGGTGCCGAGTCCCGGGTAGGAGTAGACGTATTCGACCACCACGACGCCGGTGATCGTGACGGCCGCGACCAGCCCGGCCGCCGGGAGGCTCGCCGCGATCGCGTTGGGCAGCGCGTGCCGGAACAGGATCCGGCGACGGCTGAGTCCTTTGAGGACGGCCATCTGCACGTACTCGCTGTCCAGCGCGTCGATGACGGAAGCGCGGACCATGCGTCCCAAGTACATCACCCCCATGAACGTGAGCGTGGCCACCGGCAGCACGAGTTCCGCCGGATGCCACCACGGCAGGTCGCCGGGCGGGATGTCCGAGACGCCTGGCAGCACCCCGAGCAGCGAGGTGGCGAAGAGCGCGATCAGCAGCATGCCGACGACGAACGGCGGCAGCGCCATGCTCAGCGACGAGACGGCGACGAACGCCTTGTCCGCGTAGCTGTCCCGGCGCGCCGCGCTCAGCACCCCGGCGGTCACCGAGAGGGGCAGGATCAGCAGCATCGAGACGAAGCCGAGGGTGAACGAGTTCACGATCCGCGGCCCGAGGATGTCCGCGACCGGCTCCTTGTTCTGCAGCGACACGCCCGGGTCCCCGGTGAGCAGGCCGCCGAGCCAGCGGCCGTACTGCGTCACGAGCGGCTGGTCGAGCCCGAGCTGATGGCGCAGCGCGGAGACCTGCTCGGCGGTGGCGTCCTTGCCGAGGACGATCCGGGCCACGTCGCCCGGCAACGCCTGCGTCACCAGGAAAACCAGCACGGAGACCAGAAACAGCACGAGCACGCCGAGCGCGAGCCGGCGCGCGAGCCAGCGCGGGCTCATCCGACGGTCACGTCGGTCAGGAACGACAGCGGGCGGCCGTTCACGTCCGGCACCAGCCCGCGCACTGCCGCCCGGTGCGGCATGAGCACGTCGGAGAATGCGGGCGTGATGTTCGGGCCGCTCGTGTACTCGATGTGGTGCATCTGGTTCATCAGCGGGCACTGGTCCTGCTCGGGCGAGGAGAACAGTTTTCCGGCGAGGCGCACGAAAGCGGGTTCGTTCCAGTGCGAGCCGTTGCCGATCCGGTCCGGCAGCAGGGAACCGAGCACGGACGGCAGGTAGGGGACCGGGTTGTAGTCGATGAAAGCCGGCCACTGGCCCCATTTCGCCAGCAGTTCCGGCGTCGGGACCACGTTCACGGTCACCTTCACGCCCGCCTGCGCGGCGTTCTGCGCGAAGACCTGCGCCAGTTCCGACATGCCGGGCAGCAGGCCGTCGGTGGTGATCGCGAACGCGAGATTGCTTTGCCCGGCTTCGGCAAGCAGTCGTTTCGCCGCCGCGACATCCGGGGCGCGTTGCGGGATGTCCGGCGGGGCACACGGTGGTGCGGTCGTCTCGTAATCGTTGGCGATCCGGGCGTAGCCGCTGAAGACGTTGGACACGATCTGCTGCCGGTCGACCAGCAGCCGCAGCGCCTGGCGCACCCGGACGTCGCTGAACGGCGCGGTCGCGGTGTTCAGCCCGATCCGCAGGCTGAAGTTCCCCTTGCTGTCCAGCAGCTGGATCCCGCCCCGGCCGACGAGCGATTTCGCGATCGTGGGGGTCGTGTTGGACGCGATGTCGACCCGGCCGGACAGCAGCGCGTTCGCCTGCGCCTGCTGGCTCTGGTACTCGATCAGCTCCACGGTGCGCAGCTTGGGTTTCTTGCCCCAGTAGCCGTCGAATCGATCCACAGTGGACTGCCGGCCGGGCGCGAACGACTTCACCGCGAACGGCCCGGTGCCGACCGGTTTCGCCGGCGCCGACCCGGTTTTCGTCATCGGCAGCAGCACGCTCGCCCAGATGTCCTTGAACGGGCCGAACGGCTCGGTCAGTCCGATCCGGACGGTGAGCTTGTCGACCGCCTCGATGGCGGCGGGGTCGATCATCTGGATCAGCGCCAGGCCCTGCGCCGCGTGCGCGGGATCGCGCAGGTACTTGATGCTGGACACGGCGTCGGCGGCGGTGAACTCGGTGCCGTCGGTGAACTTCACGCCGGGGCGCAGCGTGATCGTCCATTGTGTCCGGTCGGCGTTCGGTGTCATACCGGTCGCGAGCCGCCATTCGGTTTTGCCTGCCGGGTCCAGCGAGGTGAGCCCTTCGAAGAGCAGGGAGCTGCGCAGTTCCTGGATCGGGCTCTGTGTGCCGACGTACGGGTTGAGGCTCTCGCCCGCGTCGGCGGAGACGGAGACGCGAAGCGTGTCGCCGCCCGCCGCCGCGTCGTCCGGGCGGCCGCAGCCGGCGAGCAGCGCGGCGCCGAGCAGGAGGGTTGGCAGCCATCGGGCTCTGCGCGACACTGGGGACCTCCAGGGGCAACCGGGAAATCTAAGCCATTAGATACGGCGAGCGTCGCCACAGGGTACGGCCACTCCCGGCCTGAAGGAAGAGTCTACAAGTGGAGAAGCTAATCGTTTAGAGTGTGCCGTGCAGCCGTCGTGAACCCGGCCGGGAGCAGCAGGAGGAAGGGGCCGCATGACCAGTCCGTACGAGCACCTGTTCGTGAGGAAGATGCCGAACTGCCTCGACGACCTCGTCAACGAGGGAGCCGCGGCGGGCGTCGTCGAACCGCCCAACGTCGGCGAATCGCTCGCCCTGATGCGCGCGAAGGAGGTTCCGGAGAGCAAGATCCACCTCACCTACACGTGGATCAGCGAATGCGACACGCCCGTGCAGTGGGTGAAGGAGCACCAGCACGACTACGACGAGGTGCTGATCTGGCACGGGAACAACCCGGCCGACCCGGACGACCTCGGCGCGGAGATCTACCTCGACGTCGAGGGCGTGCGGCACGTGATCACCACGAGCGGGTCGGTCTACCTGCCCGCGGGCACCCGGCATTGCCCGCTCGGGTTCACGCGCGTGGACCGGCCGTTCCGGTTCAGCGCGCTGTCGCTGAACTCGGTTTACGCCTCGGACGAGCACACGCTCCCCACGCGATAGCGGATCGCCCCGTCGCGCGTTCGCTGCGGCGGGGCGGTCATCCGCTGGCGGCGGCTCCGGCGTGCGCGGCTTCTTTGGTGACGCCGGGAGTGCAGCCGCAGGTCACGCCGATGCTGAGGGTGCCGTCCAGCACTGCCGAGCAACCGTTGCCCGCCAAGGCGTCGAAGGCGCGAACCGAGAATTCGTCCAGCGGGACGTGGACGGTGGTGAGCGGAACGTTGCCGAGCCGGGCTTCCCTCGTCCCGTCGAAGCCGACCACCGCGAGATCTTCTGGCACGCGCAGTCCGAGGCTGTGCGCGATGCGGATGGTTACCAGTGCCTGTTCGTCGGTGGTGGCGTAGACCGCGCGGATCCGCTTGCCGCTCGTCAGCACCTCGCGCACGGCGCGGCCGGCCTCGACCTTGTCGAAGGATGTCCGGACGAGCCTGCCCTTCGTGGACAGACCTGCGTCCGCCATCGCCCGCCGCCAGCCGCCTTCGCGCCCTTCGGCCGGTCCCACCGCGATTTCGCCCGCCACACAAAGGATGTCCGTGTAGCCGTGCCCGAGCAGGTGCTCGGTGACCAGCCGTGCGCCGTCGAAGTCGTTGAAGGTGACGCTGGGGGAGTCGTCCGGTGCGGTCCACTGCAGGAACACGCACGGCGTTTCGGCCGACAGCCGCGGTTTTTCGCCGGTGGTCACGAAAATTCCGCGCGGCCGAAGCTCGGAGAACGCCTCGCCGTACTCGTCCGCGAGCCCCGGGCGGTAGTCGGTGTTGCCGAGCAGGGTGAGCAACCCCCGGCGGCGGCCCTCCGCTTCGAGGCAGCGCGACATCTCGCCGTAGAAGGCGTTCGCCGTGTCCGGCACCAGCAGTCCGACCAGATTGGACCGTCCGCCGCTCAGCGCCCCGGCGAGCGGATTGCGCCGGTAGCCGAGCATCCGGATGGCGTCCTCGACCTTGCGCCGCGTCTTCTCCGCCACCGGGCGGGGGCCGTCGTTGACGACGTAGCTGACCACCGCCGTGGAGGTGCCGGCCAGCCGCGCGACATCGGAAAGGACCGGCCGGCGCGCGGGGCGCGGGGTCTCCTCGGTTTCGGCTGGCACGATGCCACTCTAAAGCACCGGGCCGGGTCCATTCGGCACAGCGGGGCTTCAGTGCGTGGTGTGCTTGGCCGGATACCAGTCCTCGCCGACGGGTTCGCCGGCCAGGTTCCAGCTCCAGGACTCGGTCGGCGTGATGCGCAGGAACGTTCCCGGGCCGACCATGCCGACGCGCTCGAACGGCTGTTCCGCGTACCCGTAGATCCGGATCCCGCGCGCCACGAACGGGTCGAAGGAGGGCAGGTCGTCGACCACCAGCGAGACGTTCCGGTTGCCCGCGGCGACGTTGCGGAACTTGCGGGTGCGGGTCACGGTCGCGCCGCCGCCGACCCAGAAGTGCGTCCCGTCGTATTCCACCGCGACCGGCACGACGTCGGGCTGGCCGCCGCTGTCCACGGTGGCCAGGCGGCCGGTGGGCTGCGAGCGCAGGTAAGCGATCTCGTCCTCGGTGAACGACACGGGGCGGCCTTTCTTTTTCGGCGGGGCGTCAGGCGGCGTCGAGGTACCCGGCCAGGTCGTCGAGTTCCTTCGGCCAGCCCTGAGCGTGCCCGGTGAATTCGTTGTCCGCGATCGGCGCGGGCATCCGTGCGAACCCGGTTTCCACCACGTGCAGCCGGGTGCCCGTCGCGATCGGTTCCAGGGTGAACTCGACGTGCGTGTGATACGGCTCGTCGTCCGGCAGGCCGGGCATTTTCCAGGCGAAGCCGAACACCGTCGGCTCCTCGACCCGTTCCACGGTCAGATCGGCCAGGTAGCCGCCGTCCCACCGCACCTCGGCCGGGCCGCCCGGCCGCAGGTCGATGGCCGCGGAATCCCCGAACCAGGAGCCGAGGCCTTCGGCGGTGGTGAGCGCGGCCCACACTTTCGCCGGCGGGTGGGCGAACTCGGCGGTCCGCTCGATGCGGTCGGGAATGGCCATGCGAATCCTCCGTTTCCGGCAGCCGCCATCCTAAGGCGGCCGGCCGCGGTCGTGCTTACCGTGTGCGGGCGGCTTCCCCGGCGGGCGGGAGCGCGGGAACCGGCGGCGGCCGGAGAAAAGCGGTGGCCCAGGCGACGACCGCGGCGGCGCACGCGAAGACGAACCCGGTGAGCACCGTCGCGGCGGGCGAGAATCCGCTGATCGCCATCCCGCCCGCGGCCGAGCCGACCGCGACCCCGAGGTTGGTGAACGACGCGGGCAGCGACTGGGCGAACTGGGCGCCGGGACCGGCGAGGCGCACCACCCGGTACTGCATCGCCGGCACCATCGCCATGCCGAGGACCCCCAGCGCGAGCAGCGCCACCACGACCAGCGCCGCGATCGAGCCCGCGAGAAACAGCGTCAGCAGGGAAAGCGCGAGACCGCAGGAACCGGCGATCAGCGTGCGCGGGGCGTCGCGGTCGGCGAACCGTCCGCCGCCGAACGAGCCGAACGCGGTCGCCACGCCGTAGACCAGCAGGAAGACGCTGAGCGACGTTCCGGAGACTCCGGTGACCTGTTCCAGGAACGGGGCGAGGTAGGTCAGCGTGGCGAAGATCGCCGCGCACAGCAGGACGCCGAAGCCGAGCACCGCGAGCACCCTTGGTGCGAGGGCGTATCTGGCCTGGTTGCCGATGCCTTGGACGGCAGCCGCGACGGGCGGGACGAGCACGGCGATCGCGACGAGCGTCAGCGCGGCGAGCACCACGATCGCGGCGAACGTTCCCCGCCAGCCCAAGGCCTGGCCCGCCGTCGTGCCCAGCGGCACGCCGAGCGCGGCCGCCACGGTGAATCCGGAGACGACCGCGGAGATCGCCCGCCCCATCCGCTCCGGCGGCACGACCGAGGTGCCTGCTTCGAGGGCGGCGGCGATGAACAATCCTTGCGCCGCACCGGAAAACACCCGGGCGGCGAGGATCAAGGGGTACTCGCCGGTCAGCACCAGCGCCAGATTCGCCGCCGCGAACAGGCCGAGCGCTCCGGTCAGGATCGCGCGCCGGGGGAGCCGGATCGTCACCGCGGTCAGGAGCGGTCCGCCCAGCGCGAGCCCCAGTGCGTTCGCGGTGACCAGCATCCCGGCCGCCGGGATCGGCACGGCCAGGTCCTCGGCCACCAGCTTCAGCACCCCGGGCACGATCAGCTCGGCGGTGCCGAGGACGAACGAGCCGAGGAACAGCACGGCCAGGACCGCCTTGGCCCGGGCGGGGGACACGGCGCTCACGGGGCCACCGACGCGGGGAAGGGACGGCCGGTGCCGGTGGTGATCAAGGCGTGCAGGCTGGTGTTGACGCAGGCGGTCCAGCCTCGCACGCAGAGCTGGTAGCACGTGCTGGCCGGGGTCAGGCCGTGGTGGGTGAAGCGCAGCGTGGTGCCGCCCTCGCCGCGGGCGATGTCGAAGGTCATCGCGGTGCCGTCCCACTCGTCGTCGGAATCCTCGACGTGCCAGGCCACCCGGCGGCCGGGAACGAGGCCGGTGACCCGGATCCGGCCTGAGGTGATGGCTTTGTCGGTGAACGAGAACACGTCGCCCACCTGGGCGGACGCCCCGGTGACGGTCTCGCTGAACCAGGCGCGGACGTCGGTGATCGCCGCGAACACCTCGTCCGGCGAGCGGTCGGCGGTGAACCCGGTGGTGAAGTCCGTGGTCATGGATCCTCCCTGTGGCAACTGATCGGTTGCGACGTTATGGCAACTGATCGGTTGCGTCAAGTTCGGAACTAAGGTGTCGGGGTACTCGCCAGCGCACGACACCGAGGGGCACCGTGGAAGCATCAGCGCGCCGCACGAGGGGCGAATCGGCCGGGCTCACCCGCGAAGCCGTCGTCGCCGCGGCCGAGGCCGTCGCCGAACGGGCGGGCGTCGCCAAGCTGTCCTTGCGCGCGGTGGCCACGGAGCTGGGGGTCAGCCCGACCGCGATCTACCACCACGTCCGCGACCGGGACGAGCTGCTCGACGCGGTCGCGGACGCGTTCGTGTTCCGGAAGGTGCTGCGGCGGCTGCCGCGGAAAGCCGATCCGCTCGATCGGGTCCGGGTGATCGCGAAGCGGCTCCGCCGGGCCGGGATCGAGCATCCGGGCCTGCTGTCCGCGATCGTCGGCTACATCCCCGAACAATCGCCGTCCGCGCAGATGGACTGTGCCGAGCTGATCATCTCGGACTTGCTCGACGCCGGTGCCGCGCCGGACCGGGCGATCGTGCTTTACCGCGCCGTGGTGATGCTGTGCGTCGGCGACGCGATCGCTTACGCCAACTACGCCCGCCCGCGCGCGATGCCGCTCGCCGATCGGATCGAACGTCATCTGAAGACGGAGCAGTACCGCGTGCTCCGCGGCTATCTGCGCCGCTCCGCGGAGCCGGAGGGCGACCGCGGCTTCGACAAGCAGCTGGATGTCGTCTTGCAGGAGCTGATGCCGCCCGCGCCCGCGTGAGACCTGGCGGTCCGTGAGGGGAACCTTCACGGACTCTGATTCCCTATGCTAGGAACATAAGCTGCGTGGCGCCGCGCCTGTCGACCGTCCACAAAGTACGCCAGAACCGGCGATTTGCCCGATTGGTGCCCGCGTGGCCATGTCCGGAGGTCCGTGAGGGGAACCCTGAGGGAATCAGAGTCCGTCAGGGTTCCCCTCACGGACGACCAAACCCGCTCCCGCCGGCCCGCCAAGAGCGGCCCTGGCCAGCCTCTGCGACGGCAAGGCGAGCCTCGACGGCACCCGCAGCGCCCGCCTTAAGTCCCCGGCATTGGAATCTGATTCCCTCAAGGAGTCCTTCACGGACCTGGCTCCTCGCGTCCGCGGCCGAGCGTTGCCGTGCCGGGAAGCCCTGCCGTGCTCGGGCGGTCCGCAGTGGCCCTTGCCATTTAAATTGACACTGTTAATATGACTCGCACGGCCACCAGCCGCTCTGCCCGTTTCTCCGCTGCCACCACGCCGGGAGTCCCTATGCCGTTCGATGCCGAGAAGGTCCGCGATATCGCTGCAGCGCAGCTGGAAGGAGACCCGGAAGGCGGGGCCGCGCTGTGCGTCTTCGTCGACGGGGCCGAGGTGCTGAACGAAACGTGGGGGTTCGCGGACGCCGAGGCGGGTGCTCCCTACACCGCGGACACCCTGCAGATCGCCCAGAGCATGGGCAAGGGTGTGGTCGGGGCCGTGGCCGCGCTTCTGGTCGCCCGGGGGCAGCTCGACCTGGACGAGCGCGTCGCGGCGTACTGGCCTGAGTTCGGCACGGCGGACAAGCGGGACATCACGGTGTCCCAGCTGCTTTCGCATCAGACCGGGTTGCTTTATCTGGACGGCACCATGCCCTTCGCGCTCACCACCGACCGGGAGAAGCTCGCCGCGGCTCTGGTCGCGCAGGCTCCCGCGTGGGAGGCGGGGGCCAAGATCGGGTACAGCCCGCAGACCGTCGGGAACTACGCGGATTTCCTGTTCGAGCGGGCTTCCGGAAAGGGCTTCGCCGAACTGCTGCAGGAAGTCAACGACGCACTCGGGACGGAACTGTCCGTCGGCCTGCCGGTCGGGCGGCGGCACCGGGCCTCGCGGGTGCTCGCCGCGGAGGGCGGCGCGCTTTCGGAGGAGGCGTTGGCCGCGCTGCTCGCCGATCAGGACAGTCTGTTCGCGCGCATCTTGCACAATATTCCGGAAACGCTGCCCGACCCGATGCCGGCGGTCAACGGCGACGGGATTCGCGACGCGTTCATGCCCGCCGCGAATATGTTCGGCAGCGCACGGGATTTCGCGCGTCTCTACAACGCGTTGAACACCGCATTGCGCGGCGGACAGTCGCCGCTGTGGTCTCGTGAGGCGGTCGAATTGGCGACGACCGAAATCGTGCGCGGCACCGATGCGGTGCTTTCGCTGGAGACGGCGTTCGCGCTCGCGTTCCAGAAGCCCAGCACGACCTATCCGCTCGCGCGGAGTCCCCGCGGTTTCGGGCACGGGGGAGCGGGCGGTTCGCTCTCGATGGCCGACCCCGATGCCGGTTTCGCCTTGTGCTGGATGGCCACCCGGTACGGAACCGCTGCCTTCGACCCGCGCCAGACCGCGGTGCTGAACGCCGTCTACTCGGCACTGGACTGACCGAATGCCTTCCGAGAAAAGGGGAATGCGAATGACCGGACTTCCCGATCCCGGTGCGCGCGACATCCGCGGCACCGCCGAATTCGAGCGAGTCGCGCAGTTCTACCGGCGGTGGCACGAGCCGGCGTTCGGCGAGGTCAGCGGGGCGGCGTCGCCGTCGGCCGCGCCGGACGGGCGTGCGATCGCTTTCGCCGGGGAGGTCCGCGCGGACCTCGAAGGCCGCCCGCGGTTCCGGCTGTGCGTGGCCGACGGGTCCGGGATCCGGCGGCTGACCGGCGCGGACACGGCGGACGAGCGGAATCCCCAGTACTCCCCGGACGGGCGGACGATCGCGTTCACCTCCGACCGTGAGACGTCCGGCGTCCAGCAGCTGATGCTGGCCGACGCGGCGAGCGGGCAGGTGCGGGCGGCTCCGGCGGTCGACGGCACGGTGGAGTACCTGCAGTGGTCGCCCGACGGGGCGCGGATCCTGCTGGGCGTCGCCGGGCTTGGCGCGGATCTCGCCGGGGGAGAGGGGTCCGGCGGCGTCGTGCGCGGCGAGCGCGAGGAGCTTCCCGGCTGGATCCCCGAGACGGACTCCGGGGTGTCCGGCGAGGACTGGCGCAGTGTCTGGCTTTACGACGTCGCGGGCCGCACGGTGGAGCGGTTGCCGTTGGCCGGACGGAACGTGTGGGAATCGGCGTGGTGCGGGCCGGACGCGGTGCTGGCGGTGACGAGCCCGTCGCCCGGCGAAGGTGCTTGGTACACCGCGGATCTGCGCCGGGTCGAGCTGTCCGGTGTGGACGAAGTCGTGTACGAACCGGACCGTCAGCTGGGCTGGCCGGCGGCGAGCCCGTCCGGCCGGCGTCGCGCGGTGGTGCGGGCGTGCTCGTCGGACCGCTGGGTCGTCGCGGGCGATGTCGTCTTACTGGCGGAGGGGCGCACGGCGAAGGTCGAGACCGCAGGCGTCGACGTCACGCAGTTGCAGTGGCTCGATGAGTCGCGGCTGGCGTTCTTGGGCGTGCGCGGGCTGGAGACGGTCGCGGGCGTTTACGACGCGGACCGCGAGGAGACGACCGAACTCTGGTCGGGCGCCACCACCTGCGGGGATCGCTATCCCGTCGCGTCGTTCCTCCCGGACGGGTCGGCGGCGGTGGTGCACAGCGGCTATTCGGTTCCCCCGGAGCTGGCGTGGCTTCGCGACGGCAAGGTCGAGACCGTGGCCAGCCTGCGTCATGCGGGGTCCGACTACGTGGGCGAGACGGCTGGAGAGGTCGAGCCGGTCGAGTGGACCGCGCCGGACGGGACCGGGATTCAGGGACTGCTGTGCACTCCCGAGGGCGAGGGCCCGTTCCCGCTCGTGGTGAACGTGCACGGCGGGCCGGTCTGGGGTTGGCGGAACCAGTGGATGCTGGGCGGCACCTACGTCCGGCTCCTCGTCAGCCGCGGTTACGCCGTGCTGCATCCGAACCCGCGCGGCAGCAGCGGGCGCGGCCAGGAGTTCGCCGAGGCGGTCTTCGGCGATCCCGGCGGCGCGGACACGTTCGACTATCTGAGCGGGATCGACGCGCTCGTCGCTCGCGGCATCGCCGACCCGAAGCGCATCGGCGTGACCGGGGCGTCCTACGGCGGCTATATGTCGGCGTGGCTGATCACCCAGGACGAGCGGTTCGCCGCCGCGGCTCCGATCGCTCCGGTGACCGACTGGCACTCCCAGCATTTCACGTCCAACATCCCGTTTTTCGACGAGCTGCTGCTCGCCGACGGCCCGCACGGGACGTCCGGCCGGTACCGGGACCGCAGCCCGGTGACGCACGCGGGCCGGGTGCGCACGCCGACGTTGCTGATCGCCGGCGCGGAGGACCGGTGCACGCCGCCGGGCCAGGCCGTCGAATTCCACAATGGACTGCAGCTCGCCGGCGTGCCGTCGGTGTGCGTCGTCTATCCCGGCGAGGGACACGGGATCCGGTCTTTCCCGGCGGTCGCGGACCAGGGTGCCCGGCTTCTCGACTGGTTCGACCGGCACCTGTCGCTTCCGGAGGCATCGTGACCACCCGACTCGCGGCCTGGAGCGACGCCGAGCTGACCGCTCTTCTCGACCAGTTCCCGGGACGGCGGCTTTCGCCGGGACTGCTGCGTGCGATGACGCAAGGCTGGTCCGTGCCCGGGAACGACCCCGCGGAGTGGCCTGGCGCCGAGCCACGCCGAGCGCGACGCACCCGGATCGCGGCGGACTTCCCGGGCAGCACGCTGGTCGTTCCGGCGGGACGACCGGCGGTGCGCACGAACGACCTGCCGTTCGCGTTCCGCCCGGGGACCGACCACATGTGGCTGGCCGGGCCGACCGAACCCGGGTCGGTGCTGGTCCTCGGGCCGGACGGCGAGGAGACGCTCTACGTCGCCGAGCAGCCCGCGCTGGGGCATCCGCTGGCGGTGCTGGACCCCGAAGGCCCGCTCATCGAAGGCCCCCGGGAGTCGCGCGCGGCGACCGCGGTCCGGCTCGGGATCGAAACCCGGCCGCTCGGCGAACTCGGCAAGCGGCTTCGCGGGACCGAGGCGAGGACGGTGCGCGGCCTCGACCCAGCGGTCGACGACCTCGTGGCGGACGACGGGCGGGAACTGGAAAAGCAGCTCGCGCGGCGTCGGATGGCCAAGGACGTCTACGAAATCGACCAGCTCCGCCGCACCGCGGACGCCACCGTCGAGGGTTTCGCCGCCGTAGCAAGGGCGTTGCCGGAGGCGGTCCGGTACGGCGAAGCCTTTGTCGAGGGCGTCTTCGCCCGAGAGGCCAGGACACACGGCCGCGGGCTCGCCTACACCCCGATCGTCGGAAGCGGGCACCGGGCGACGATCCTGCACTGGCAACGCAACGACGCGCCGGTCGGACCGGAGGATCTGCTGCTGCTCGACGCCGGGGTCGAAGGGCCCGAGCTGTATGCCTCCGACGTCGCCCGCACCATGCCGGTGTCCGGCCGGTACCGCTCCGCGCAGCGGGACGTCTACGAGATCGTCCATGCCGCGCACGAGGCCGCACTAGCGGCCGTGCGCCCTGGAGTGTCCTTTATGGACTCTCATCGCGCGGCGCAAAGCGTTCTGGCGGAAGGGTTGCGGAGCCTCGGTGTATTGCCCCATCCGGCTTTCGACGGGCTCGCCGACGCGGAGCGCTCGTGGCGGTGGACGTTGCACACCACGAGCCACATGCTCGGCGTCGACGTGCACGACAGCATGGTGGTGGCCGGGGAGTACTTCGCCGGCGAGCTTGCGCCGGGGCATGTCCTCGCGGTCGAGCCCGGGCTGTACTTCTCGCCGTTCGACGACTACGTGCCCGAGCACCTGCGCGGAATCGGCGTGCGGATCGAGGACAACGTCGTGGTCGGAGACGACGGGATCGAGGTGCTGACTGCCGCGCTTCCGACGTCTGCCACAGGCATCGAGGAGTGGATCGCCGACTGCGCCGGATGAGGGCGCGCGTTCCCCGGGGGTAGTTCTCCGCCGCGGTCCGTTCCGCGGCGGCAGGGGGGTGTCATCGCTGTCATCTCAGGAGGCACCGTGTCCGATATCGTTCCCCGTCCGCCTCGTCCCGGGTCCGCTCCGGCGGCCGTGTTCCTGCTGGCCGCGCTCACGGTCGCGATCGGGGCGCTGGAAAGCATGCCGTTGCCCGCTCTTCCGCTCATCCAGCGGGAACTCGGCCTGGATCCGGCACAGGCCGCCCTGCTGACCACGACGCTGCTGCTGACCGGGTCGGTCACGATGCCGGTCATCGCCAAGCTCGCCGACGCGCGCGGCGGCCTGCGGGTGCTGCTCGGTCTCGCCTGGTGCATCGTCGCCGGCGGGGCGGTCTCGGCGTTCGCCGGGTCGCTGCCGCTGATGGTGTTCGGGCAGTTCCTGCAGGGGCTCGGGATCGCGGTCGTCCCGGTCGCGTTCGTGGTGCTGCGCGAGCTGTTCCCGGAGCGGATGTCTGTGGCGGTCGGCGTGATCACCGGGTGCTTCACCGTCGGCGGCGGGGTCGGGGTCTTGGCCGCCGGGCCGCTGGCGGACGCCTTGTCGCGGCGCTGGATGTTCCTGCTGCCCACCCTGGTGGTCACGGCGCTGGCCGTGCTCGCGCACCTCGTGTTCCGGCGGAGCGCGGGCGGGTCCGGGCAGGCGGCGCGCCTGGATTGGGCGGGTGCGTTGCTGCTGGCCGGCGCGCTCGCGACGTTGACCCTGAACTTGGCGTGGCTTCCGCAGAACGGCTGGGTTTCCGTTCCGACCGGGATTCTCCTCGCGGCGACGATCGGCTTCGGGGCGGCGTGGGTGTTCGTGGAACGCCGGGTCGCTGAGCCGGTGGTGGACCTGGCGATGCTGGCCCGGCGCGGAGTGTGGAGTTCCAGCATCGTCGCGGCGGTGCTGGGCGTGGGGTATGCGGTGCCGTACTTCTTGTTCCCGCAGCTGCTGGCGATGCCGCCGTCGGTCGCCGGGTTCGGGTTCGGGGCGTCGGCCAGCACGATCAGCCTGTACCTGTTTCCGGCGGTCGCGGTGGCGGTCGTCGTCGGCCCGGTGACGGGGCTGCTGGTGCGGCGGGTCGGCTCGCGGGCGGTGGTGGCGGGCGGGCTCGTGGTCACGGCGGCGGGGATCCTGTTCGCGGCGGTGTGGCACAGCCAGCCTTGGCACCTCGTGGTCAGCATGCTGCTGACGATCGGGCTCGGGGTCGGCGCGGCGTTCACCGCGCTGTACACCGGCGTGATCGACTCGGTCGAGCAGGCTGACACGGGCGTCGCCACCGCGATCAACGGCATCGCGCGCGGCATCGGGCTGTCGCTGGGAGTTCAGCTTTCCGCGCTGATCCTCTCGACGGGCCTCGACCCCGTGACCCACCTGCCCACGCGGCGGTCTTTCGCGTTGGGGTTCCTGCTGTCGGCGGTGCTGGTTCTCGTTCCGCTGGCGGTGGTGCGGTTCGTGCCGGGTCGGGTGCGGGCTGCGGCGAGGGTCGCCGAGGTGCGGCTCTGACGCACGCGAAAGGGGGTCCGCGGCAGCTGCTGCGGACCCCCTTTTCGGGCCGGTCAGTACCAATGTCAGGGACTTGAGGCGGCGTTATGGGTGCGGCTGAGGCGTGTTCGCCCAGGCCGAAGCTGCTGGCGGACCGGGCTGGCTTGCGCCGGGACCGACGTGGGCGGCGGGAGCTGGGGTGTCGTCCGTGAGGGGGCCCCTGAGGGAATCTGATAGGGCTTTGTCAGGGTGGGAGTTGTTGTTGGCATAGCGTGCAGGCCCCGGTCCAGCTGGTGAG
>NZ_JBHUKS010000004.1:871633-928965 GCF_042684085.1 Amycolatopsis silviterrae | reverse complement strand
AGTCCCTCAAGGTGGCCCTCACGGACGGTCAGGCTTCGCCGTGCTGGTGGCGCAGGAAGGGGCAGCCGAGGAGCCGCCGCAGTTCCGCGGCTAGCTGCGGCGGGCTGTCGACCGTCCGGGAGAACGCGAGGCGGACGTCGTGGTCGCCCGCCGTCGATTCGACGCGCAGGCGCAGGCCGTACCGGTCGAGGCCGAGCGGGCGGATCCGTCCGCCGCGCAGGTCCGCGGGCAGGTGCCGGGCCAGCTGTTCCACCACGTCCGGATGGTCGCTCTCCAGGTGCCGCAGCCATTCCGCCTCGTAGTTGTGGAACGGGTCCGGCGGGGCGGCGCTGAACATGTGCGGCCGGAGCGAATGCGTGCCCTCCGCGTCGGCGAGAACCAGCGACGCCGGGGTCAGCCGGAGCAGCGTGAGGCCGTGTCCGACGTCGAGGAGCCGGTGGTCCGGCCGCTGCTCGGCGATCGACACCGCACGAGCGCGGGCCGACACCTCGGTCAGCGGCCGGAGCCATCCGGTGATCCACAGCAGGCCGCGGACCGGTTCCCGCAGCGCCACCGGGGCGTGGTCGGCGAGCTCGACCATGACGGCGAGCTCGCCGCGCTGAGTCTGCCGGGAAGCGCGCACCATCGGGTGCTCGTCCGGCAGAAGAATGCTGACGCTTCCGCTGTGGTGCACGTGGTGCAGGACTGGCTCGACGCGTTCGGCTTCGCAGCCGGCGTTCTCGACGGTCGGCATGATCGTCGCCGGGCCGCCGCGGGTCGCGATCGTCTTCGCGCGTTCGGCGGGGTTCGGCGCGGGCGGGCGGCGCACGGATACGGGTGCCTCGGTCACGGCTCACCTCCTACTTAGGTGAGCCTAACCTGAATTGCCGCGTGAAGGGAAGAGTGCGCGCGAAGATCACCCACGGGGCGGGAAAATGCTGGTCAGCGAGTCGGGGAGACGCCGGTGCCGGGCGGATTCGGCTGGTTGGCCCGGTTGATCCCGGGTCGAGAGGCTCTCGGGAAGCGTCCGCAGAGCGAACGATTTTGTCCTCTTGCCGTACGCTACTAGCGTGTCAGTCGTGTCAAGCGCTGTGGAACTCACGCCCCCCGGCCCCCGTGGAATTCCTCCCCTGTTCGCGCGGCTCGTCGACGACTCGGCGCTCTTCCCGCCCGCGGACGTCGCGATGCCGGAGGCGCTGCGCGCGCACTTCGCATCGCGCGGCGGGGAACACGCCGGGGTGCTCGGGGTTTTCCTGTGCCAGGCCTCGCGGCTGCCGGAGCTGATCACCGAGCTGATCAAGATCAAGCCCAAGGAGCCGCTGCCGCTGTCGCTGATCATCGACACCGGGCTCGGCGGCGTTCCGAAGGCGATCTCGATCGTCGAATCGCGCAGCGAGCTGCTGTCGCTGCGGATGGTGGAGATGCCAGCCCCGTCCGACGTCGACGAGGTGTGGCTCGAACGCGTTTCGGAGTTCGTGCCGGAGGACGTCATCCGGGTGGTCGAGCCGCGCCGCGGCGTCGGCTGGCTGGACGGCGTCCGCAACGTGATCGAGCACGGCAGCTGGCCGAAGATCCGCTGCGGCGGCAAGGCGGGGGAGAACTTCCCCAGCGTGGACGAGGTCGCCGACTTCCTGTCCGTGGTCAGCGGCTCGCCGGGGGCGTCGTTCAAGGCGACGAACAGCCTGCACCGCGCGGTCCGGCACGTCGACCCGGAAACCGGCTTCACGCATCACGGCTTCCTCAACCTGCTGGTCGCGTCGGCGCGCTGCCTCTCCGGCGGCGACGTGCGCGAGGCGCTGGAATCGACCGACAGCAAGGCGCTCGCGGACGAGGCGCGCGCGTTGCCGGAACCGGCCGCGAAGGCCGTGCGGGAGCTGTTCGGGTCGTACGCGGCGGCGTCGTTCGCCGAACCGGTGGCCGACCTGGGTGAACTCGAGCTGCTGTGAGCAGGGAGGGGTCGCTGACCCTCGACCGCGGTCTGGCACTGCTGCAGGCGGTGGCCGATTCGGGCGAGCAGGCGGCGACCATCTCCGAGCTTGCGGTGACTATCGGCGCGAGCCGCGCGGCGGTGTACCGGCTGCTCGTGCCGCTGTCGGAACGCGGCCTCATTTGGCGAGACGGCACGAAAGTGCGGCTCGGCGTCGGAGTGCTGCGGCTGGCCGGTCAGGTGCTGCCACAGCTGCGTGAGGCCGCGCGGCCGGTGTTGCGGGAGCTGGCCGAGAAGGTCGGCGCGACGGCGCATCTGACGGTCGCGCAGGGCGATCACGCGCAGGCGGTCGCGGTCGTCGAGCCGTCGTGGACGAACTATCACGTGGCTTACCGGGTCGGCAGCAGGCACGCGCTCGCCGCGGGTGCGGCGGGGCGGGCGATGGCGTTGCGGCCGGGCGGTACTGACCGGTGGATCGTTTCGTCCGGCGAGATCGAGGCTGGTGCTTCCGGGGTCGCCGCGCCGGTGCGTGGGGTGCCGGGGCTGCGGGCGAGTGTCGGGGTGATTTCGTTGGAGCCGTTGGTCTCGGACGAGGTCGGGCCGTTGGCGGTGGAGGCGGCTCTCAAGTTGACCGAGGTGCTGCGGACCTAGCGGCGGGACGCGGCGACCAGCGGCCGGACCATGGTCAGCAGGAGCGCCAGGTCCACCGTGAACAGCAGCCGCTCGAACAGCCCGAGCGTCACTTCCTGCTGCGCCGGCCCGGTGATCAGGGTGAACACGAAGCTGCCCAGCACCACCGCCACGCTGGCGAAACTCGCGACGGCGAGCCGCCGGATCGTGGTGCGGCGCGGCTCCCACGGGCAGGCTCGACCGCCGCGTCGGGTCAGCAGCCAGGCGGCGGTGGGGAGCGCGAGGAACGCGGTGAGGGCGGCGGCGTTGTGCAGCTGGCCGTCGAAGGAACGGGCTTCGCCGTTGGGATCGACCGGGACCATCGCGCACACCGTGAGGCCCGCGCACCACACGCCGAGCAGGACCACGACCGCGGGCGAGCGGCGGGCTTTGACGAGCCCGGCCAGCAACGCCAGCGAACCCAGCGCGAGCGCCAGGCACATGAACGCGAACAGCCGCGCGGCCGAATGGTCGCCGAGCCTGCCGTAGACGTACTCCGACAGCGTCTGCCAGATCGGGCTGATTTGCGCGGAGAGCCGCAGGTGCAGGTCCGTGGCGATGACCACGGCCGCCCCGATGCCGACCAGTGCGAGCCGGCCGTGCACCGGCGACACGGCGGCGCGGGAGGTGGTCGGCACGGGCGCTCCTCGGCGGTCATGGCGGAGGCCATGGCGTCACTGGGGGTTCACCTGGTCCTCGTTCGGGGGTTCCGAAGAGGTTACCTGGCGTTCCTGTGAAGCCGCGGTTACCAGAGCAGCTGGGCCAGCGCGAACACGGCGAAACCGGCGAACACGAAGCCGGCGGCCCGCTGGATCAGCTTCGGCCGGATCCGGTCGCGGATCTTCGCGCCGATGAACACCGCCAGGCCCGCGACCGACACCAGCGCGACGAACGCGCCGAGGCCGACCGCGAACGGATTGCCGAGGCGGGCGACGAGCCCGGCCGTCGCCAGTTGTGAAGCGTCGCCCCACTCCGCGGCGAACAGCACGCCGAACGACGTGAGCGCGGAGCGCAGGAACGAGACCGGCCCCGGTCCGGACCGCGACGCGTCTTCGCCCGCGTCGCGGCCTTCGCTGAAGCCTTCGCGCAGCAGCAGGAACGCGCCGACGCCGAACATCGCGGCGACCAGTACGGAAACCAGGGTTTCCGGCAAGAGGGTGAGCAGGCTTCCGAAAGCCACCGCGATCACGCATTGCACGGCGAACGCCACGCATACTCCGGCGAATACCGGCCAGGCCCGGAAACGGGTGGTGAGCACGAGGGTCGCGACGAGCGTCTTGTCCGGCAGCTCGACGGCCAGTACCAGGCCGAACGCGCTGAACAGAGCGATCAATGCGGGAGACATGAGGTTGTGCTCACCCCTTTCACTGCAACGATAAAGGGGAGATTCAGAAAACCGCAAGCTGATGGGTTTCGCGAATTGCCTGATCAGGTCCGCAGAATGCGTAATGGTGGGCTGCCGGATAATTTTTTTCGGTGTGCCGAATTCTATTTTCCGGCTGCGGTACGGTGCGGGTCATGTCTGTTGACCACGTCGTCGTCACCACCACCGTCGACTCCGAGGCCGCCGCGCGCACGATCGCCGCCAGCGCCATCGAGGCCCGGCTCGCCGCGTGCGCCCAGATCGTGGGGCCGATCACCAGCGTTTTCCGGTGGGAGGAAGAGGTGCAGACGGCGACCGAGTGGCGGGTCGAGTGCAAGACGGCCGCGGACCGGTCCGGCGCGCTGGAGGAGTTCCTGAACGTGCGGCATCCGTACGACCTGCCGGAGGTCGTCGTCACGCCGATCATCGGCGGCAGCCCGCGGTACCTGGCGTGGCTCGTGGAGGAGACCCGCTGAGCACCACCTGATCGGGGGGTAGCTCCGTTCTCTTCTGGCGCGGGTTTCGGCAGGTCGGCGGGACGTTGGTCCTGGTGAGTTCAGGACGTGTTGAACTGGCTGGCTCCGGTGCGCGCGCGGAGGATCGGAGCCGTGGATGTCCTTGAGCTAGCGCGGTGGCAGTTCGGCATCACCACCGTCTACCACTTCCTGATGGTCCCGCTGACCATCGGACTTTCGGTGCTGGTCGCGGCCATGCAGACGGCGTGGGTGCGGACCGGCGAGCTGCGGCACCTCAAGATGACGAAGTTCTGGGGCAAGCTGCTGCTCGTCAACTTCGCCATGGGCGTGGTCACCGGGATCGTGCAGGAGTTCCAGTTCGGAATGAGCTGGAGCGCCTACTCGCGGTTCGTCGGCGACGTGTTCGGCGCGCCGCTCGCGATGGAAGGGCTCCTCGCGTTCTTCGTGGAGTCGGTCTTCCTCGGCCTGTGGATCTTCGGCTGGGACCGGCTGCCCAAGCGGGTCCACCTGGCCTGCGCCTGGGCGTTCTCGCTGGCCACGATGGCCTCGGCCTACTTCATTCTCGCCGCGAACTCGTGGATGCAGCATCCGGTCGGCGTCGAGTTCGTGGACGGCAAGCCGACGATGAACTCGATCGGCGCGGTGCTCACGAACAACACCGCGCTCGCCGCGATCCCGCACACGCTGGCGGGCGCGTTCTCGGTGGCGGCGGCGTTCCTGGTCGGCGTGGCCGGCTGGCACCTGTGGCGGCGGCGTTCGGCCTCGGACGAACACCGCGAAGTCTGGCGCTCGTCGCTGCGGCTCGGCGGCTGGGTCGGCATCGTGGCGTTCGCCGTGCTGGCGATCACCGGCGACATGCAGGGCAAGCTGATGTTCGAGCAGCAGCCGATGAAAATGGCGTCGGCGGAAGCGCTGTGCCACACGGAAAAGCCGGCGAGCTTCTCGATCATCGCGATCGGCGACGTTGCTGACGCCAACTGCGAGGACGTCAAGACGTTCAACGTGCCCGCGCTGCTGTCTTTCTTGGCGCACAACGACTTCTCGACCGAGGTCAAGGGTGTGGAGAACCTGGTTTCGGAATACCAGGCGAAGTACGGCACGAACTACCCGGACGACCCGGCGCTCGGCGCGCTCGCGGGCAAGCCGATCGATTACGTGCCCAGCCTGCCGGTGACGTACTGGGGCTTCCGGATCATGATCGGCTTCGGCGCGATCTCGGCGGGCATCGGGCTGCTGGCCCTGTGGCTCACCCGCCGCGGCCGAATCCCTGGCGGGCGCTGGTTCCCGCTGATGGTGCTCGGCGGCATCGCGACGCCGTTCATCGGCAATAGCGCGGGCTGGATCTTCACGGAGATGGGACGGCAGCCGTTCGTGGTCGCGCCCAACCCGACCGGCGTCGAGGGCATGTGGATGTTCACGGCACAGGCGGTGTCGAAGCTGACGGTGGGCGAGGTGCTGACGTCACTGATCTCGCTGACGGTGCTGTACGCCGTGCTGGGGGTGGTGGAGCTGTACCTGATGCGCAAGTACGTACGGGGCGGGGTTGATGCGGTGATGCCTCCTGCTGCTTCTTCTGACTCTTCTGATTCGGACGGTTCTGACGATGATTCCGATGACCAGGCGCTTTCGTTCGCCTACTGACCCGGTGGAGCGGGCCGGGGTGCCGCCAGAGAACCCGGAGGGCCGGGTTTGGGCGCGGCCCGCTCCACTGGCCTGGACAAGGAGTCGAAGCATGCTCTCCGCCGCGAACGCAGCCCCCACCCTCACCGGGGGGACGCCCCGTACCCAGCGTAATCGGTTCGTGGCTCTCGCGGGTTACCCACAGCAGATCTGTGGACAACTCGCCGGGTTGTGGATAACTCAGGGCCATCGTGGGGACAACCCGGTGGCTGATCGGAGGACGCCGGCAGGCGCCGGGCGAGGTGAGCGGGGATGACACTCGAAACGCTGTGGTTCGCGATCGTCGCGTTGTTCTGGCTGGGGTACCTCTTCCTCGAGGGGTTCGACTTCGGGGTCGGGATGCTGCTGCCGGTGCTCGGGAAGACGAACACCGAGCGGCGCGTCCTGGTCAACACCATCGGGCCGGTCTGGGACGGCAACGAGGTCTGGCTGATCGTCGCGGCCGGTGCCACCTTCGCGGCGTTCCCCGGCTGGTACGCGTCGCTTTTCTCCGGCGCCTACCTTCCGCTGCTGCTCGTCCTCATCGCGCTCATCGGGCGCGGCGTCGCGTTCGAGTACCGCGGCAAGGTCGACTCCGAACGGTGGCGGCGGGTGTGGGACCGCGTGATCATCATCGGTTCCTGGGTGCCCCCGCTTGGCGTCGGGCTGCTGCTCGCGACCACGGTGCTCGGCCTGCCGCTCGACGTGCACGGCAACCGCGTCGGCTCGCCGTTTGAGTCGGTTCGGTGGGACACGCTGCTGGGCGCGCTGGCGATCGTCGGGTTCTCGCTCGTGCACGGTGCCGCGTTCCTCGCGCTAAAAACGACTGGTGACCTGCGGGAACGTGCTCGGACGCTCGCGCTGCGGATCCTCCCGGTCGGGCTGCTGCCGCTGGTCGCGTTCCTGGTGGTCGTCCAGGTCCGTGAAGGCGAACTGTGGACGCTCATCTCGCTGGTGATCGCCGTCCTCGCCGCGGTGGTGGCGTGGCTGCGGCTCTACGTCGACCGCGACGGCCAGGCGTTCGCCGCGCTGGCGGTCATGATCACGGCCGCCGCGGTGACGTTCTTCGGCGCGCTTTACCCGAACGTCCTGCCGTCCACGCTCGACCCGGCGCACTCGCTCACCGTCGCGAACACCGCGGTCAGCCACTACACGTTGACGGTGATGACCTGGGTCGGCGCGTTCGGCGCACCAGCGGTGCTGATTTACCAAGGTTGGACCTACTGGGTGTTCCGCAAGCGCATCGGCGTCCAGCACATCCCGGCGGCGCACTGACCATGACTGAACTTCCCGGCCGCACACCCCTTTCCGCCACGAGGTCCCCAATGGACCCAGTGCGGCCGGGCAAGGGTCCGCTCGGCGCGCTCTCGGCCTTGGGGCCGGCCGCGCGCCGAGCGTTGATCCTGGTCGCGGTGCTGTCGTTCGGGAACGCGGCTTTCCTTGTCGGACAAGCTTTTCTGCTAGCGGACATCCTCGCGGACGTGGTCTCCCGGGGGCTGGGGGAAGGGGGCCGCACCGTCCAGTTGGCAGTCCTGCTCGCGCTCGTGATCGGCCGGGCAGGCACCAGCTGGGCGGTGCGGGTTGTCTCCGCGCGCGCCGCCGCGACCGCGCAGCGCGACTTGCGTGCCCGCGTCGTCGACCATGCGCTGCGCCTCGGCCCGGAATGGCTGGCCCGGCGCGGCCACGGCGAACTCACCACGCTCGTCACGCGCGGTCTCGACGCACTCGATTCCTACTTCCGCGAGTACCTTCCCGCGCTCGTCACCGCCGCGGTCGTCCCGATCGCGGCAGGCGCGGCGATCCTGTGGACAGATTGGCCGTCGGCGGTGATCATCGCCGCGACGGTCCCGTTGCTGCCGATATTCGCTGTCCTGGTCGGAAAGTTCACCGCCGACCGTGTTTCCGGCGCGACGGACGCAGTGCATCGGATGTCCGGTCTGCTGCTCGAACTGGTCCGGGCGCTGCCGGTGCTCACTGCGTTCCGGCGGGCGGACGCACAGGCCGAAACCGTGCGAAAGCTGTCCGAGCGGCATCGTCGCGCGACGCTCAAGACGTTGCGGGTGGCGTTCTCTTCGGCGTTTGTCCTGGAACTCGCGGCGACGCTGTCGGTTGCGCTGATCGCGGTGGTCATCGGAGTCCGGCTGGTGTCCGGATCGCTCCCGCTGGCGATCGGGCTCGGCGTGCTGATCCTCGCCCCCGAGTGCTACCAGCCGATTCGCGCGGTTGGCGCGGCGTTCCACGCGAGCGAGGACGGAGTGGAAGCGGTCCGCCGGGTGACCGCGGTGCTCGCGGAGCCGGTCCCGGCCGAGGGGACGCGGACCGCGCCCTGGGGATCGTTGGTTGTGTCGGACCTAAAAGTCGCCCGCCGCGGGGGATTCGCCCCGGACGGCGAGAGCTTCTCTGTCCGGCGCGGCCAGATCGTCTGGCTGCGCGCACCAAGCGGTGGCGGCAAATCGACAACGCTGGCGACCCTGCTGGGCTTCATTCCGTCTTACGACGGATCGGTGCTGGCCGGCGACGTCCCGCTCGCCGAAGCCGACCTCGAACGGTGGCGCGCCGGTATCGCGTGGGTGCCGCAGTCGCCGGTTTTCAGCGGTGGCACCGTGCGGGAAGAGCTTGCCGCACCTGGTCAGGACGTCGATGCCGTGCTCGGCGAGCTGGGCCTGCGCGGCCTCGCCGACCGTCCGGTCGACCGGCTTTCGCTGGGGCAACGGCAGCGCGTCGCCGTGGCCAGGGCGTTGCTGCGCGTCCAGGCGGGCGCGTGGTTGCTGCTGCTCGACGAGCCGACCGCACACCTGGACGACGTCAACGCCCGACGGGTGCTGGACGCCGTCGAACGAGCCGTCGACAACGGCGCGGCGGCGGTAATCGCTGCTCACGAACGTTCTGCCGCGGTCGAGATCGAAGACGAGACTCCCGCCGCAGTTGTCGAGTCCACTTCGGACAGTGTCGAAGCGCGACCGCTTCCTTGGCGGATGCTGCTCGACCGACGGCTGTTCACCGGCGCTCTGCTGGGCGCGCTCGCGCTCTTGGCCGGGATCGCCCTCACCGCGACTTCGGGCTGGCTGATCGCCAAAGCGTCGCTGCAGCCGCCGATTCTGACGTTGACGGTCGCGGTCGTCGGGGTACGCGCGTTCGGCCTCGGCCGGGCCGGACTCCGGTATGTCGAACGGCTCGTGACGCACGACGCCGCGTTCCGGATTGCTGGACGGCTGCGGGTTCGGCTGTGGAAGGCGCTGGTGCGGTTGGGCCCGGCGCGCAGCCTCGAAGCCGGGGAGAGCCAGCGACGGCTGGTGACTGACGTCGACACCGTGCGGGACTTGCTGCCGCGAGTCGTGTCGCCGCCGATCGTGGTCGGTTTGGTTGCGGTGGGGGCGATCGCGGTGCAGACAGCGGTGCTGCCGTCGGCCGGATTGGTCCTGGCGTTGACGGTTTTGGTGGCGCTGGCGGCACCGGCAGTCGCGTTGCGGTTGGAGCGGCGAGCGACGTCGGCGCTGGCCGCCGGACGGCGTGACGTCGCGGCGCGGGTTCTGGTGCTGTTCTCGTCGGCGGCGGAGTTGCTCGCTTACGGCCGGGCGGCTGCGCGTCGCCGTGAGTCGGCTTCGACGGACACCCAGCTGGCGGCCGACACCCGGCGGCAGGCGTTCGGCGCGGGCGCGGCGGACGCGCTGGTCACGCTGGCGACCGGGGCGGCTGCGGTGGTGAGCACGATGCTGGCGGCGGGGGCGGTCAGCCGTGGTGAACTGGCGGGGGTGATGGCGCCGCTGCTGGCGTTGGTGCCGTTGGCGCTGGCGGAAGTGCTGGCGTTGCTGCCGCAGTCGGCGGTGCATTGGGACACGCTGCGGGCGGCTCGGGGGCGGCTTGGCTCGGTGGTCGACGATTCGCTGGGTGTTGCTGGGCGTTCGGTGACGGGGGTTCCTGCTGAGGTCTCGTGTGATCCGGCGTCGTCCACCGGCGCGGATCACGATTTGGTGCGGTTGCACGGCGCTGAGCTGGGGTGGCCGGGCGGCGAGGCCGTGTTGAAGGACGTCGAGTTGAGCGTGCCGGCCGGGGCTTACGTGGCGGTCGTCGGGCCGAGTGGGGCGGGGAAGTCGACGCTGGTCGCGGCGTTGCTGGGGTTCCTCCAGCCGCGGGCGGGCGAGGTCGTCGTGCCAGGGAAGGTCGCTTGGTCGCCGCAGGAGCCGATGCTCGTGTCGACCACTGTGGCGGAGAACCTGCGGCTCGCGGACCCTCGCGCCGAGACGTCCGATTTGCGTCGGGCGCTGGATCAGGCGCAGTTGCCGGACCTGGATTTGGCGACGGTGCTCGACAGCGCGGGCGCGGGGTTGTCCGGTGGGCAGGCGCAGCGGGTGGCGTTGGCGCGGGCGTTGCTGGCGGCTCCGTCGGCGGAGCTGGTGCTGCTGGACGAGCCGACGGCGCATCTCGACGAGCCGACGGCGCGGGCGTTGCGGGCGACGTTGCGTACGGAGCTTGCTGGCCGGACGGTCGTGCACGTAACGCACAATGCGGACGAAGAGCTGCAAGCGGACGTCGTCTTCGAGGTACGGGACGGACGCGTCGTGCGGCGAGCGTTGCCGCGGGTGGCGGCGTGATGGAGGGTTGTTGGTGACGGTCACGATTTCGGGTCTGGGGCAGGGGGCCGCGCTAAGGTCTGAGTTGCTCATGGACCCGACACTTGCCGCGCGCGCCCTTTCCGCGGCCACCGAGATCACCAGTACCGCGCTGTCCGGGGACGACCCGGAGGCGGTGCTGGAAACAGTCGTGGCCAGGGCTGTTGAACTCGCCGACGCTGACCTCGGTCTCGCGATGGTGAGCGCCGACGACGGACGCGTCGTAGTCGAGGCGGCGTATGGCGTCGATGGTTCACTCGCGGAGGGCTCGGCCGGCGGCGAAGGCGGACCGGTCGGAGGGCTGCGCGGGCTGACGCTGGAGATGGATTCCGCGGCAGGCCAGGTCGCGCGGGGCAGCGAGCCGATCGCGGCGGAGGACTTCATCGTCGATCCGCGCACGGCACCGTACGTGCCGGACGAATTGCGCGGGTACGGACCATTCGCGGCCGCACCGTTCGGATCCGGCGGCCGGGTGCTCGGCGCGCTCACTGTCTACCGGCGGCAGGGCCGCGAGCCGTTTTCCGCGGGCACGGTCGAGATGCTCGCGGCGTTCGCGGCACAGGCCGGAGTGGTGCTCGCGCTGGCGGAGGGGGCGAACGCGCGGCATCGCGTGACTCTCTACCAGGAGCGCGAACGCATCGCCCGCGAGCTGCACGACGTGATCGTGCAACGGCTTTACGGCACCGGGATGCAACTGGACCGCGTCCGCCGCAACATGCGCAAACGCTTCGCGCAGGCCGACGGGGCCCGGCTGTCCGACGCGATCGACCAGCTGGACCAGACCATCGAGGAAATCCGCGGCACCGTGCGCGCGCTGCGGTCGCCCGAGCCGCGCCACGACCCCGGCACCCCGACCGACCTCGCCGAATCCGCGCGCGGCGAAGTGCGCATCGCCGGCGAGTTACTCGGCTATCCGCCGACGCTGGAGCTTTCCGGCGAGTTCGCCGACATCCCGGCTGAGCGCGCTGACCACATTCGCGCGGCACTGCGCGAGGCACTGTCCAATGTGGTCCGGCACTCCGGAGCGAGCGAGACCCGCGTGACGCTGACCCGGGACGCCGAAGGGGTGAAACTTCGGGTTCGAGACAATGGGTCTGGTGTGCCGCAAGGGGTTGCGACGCGGGGGCTGCGCCATCTTGCCGAGCGTGCGGATGCTGCTGGTGGTCGGTTCTTCCTCAATTCTTCGCCTAGTTTGGGGACGCTTGTCGCGTTTGATCTGCCGTTGAGGTGAGCGGTGGTTTTGTTGTGGGGGCAGGGTGATCGGTGGTCGCGTCGGGTTGACTGCGTGCGGCGGGGGTTGAGGTTTTGTGGACTGCATGGCTCGCGACGCGGCTGTCGTGCGACCGTTCCTGACGCGGCTGCCTCGCGGGGGAAGCTTCAGCATGCGGTGACTGCATTGCCCAGTTGGCTGCGCTGCAGGGGTCGCATTGCGTTGGACTGCAAGGAAATGGCCCCGCGCCGCGGTGAGTCAGGGTGGCAACGGCTTGCGCGCGTTGGTGCTGGGTGGCGGTTGCCGTGCCGCGTTGGGTCAGGTGGCGGTCGCCGTGCCGCGTTGCGGCAGGGTGGCGATGGCCTGGGCACGTTGGGCCGGGTGACGGTTGCCGCGCTGCGTTGGGGCAGGTGGCAGTCGCCGTGTTGAGGCTGGGTGTCGGTTGCCGCGCCGCGTTGAGGCAGGGTGAACACCGGCCCGCGCGGCGTTGATGCCAGGTGGCAGTTGCCGTGCAGGTGAGGCCCGGTGGCTGTTGCCATGTCGAACCCAGGTGCCGTGCGGCGTTGGGCACGACGGCCGTTGCCGTGTCGGGTGCGGCAGTGGTTGCCGTGCCGTGTCGAGCCCGAGTGCAGTTGCCGGGCCGCGTTGCGGTCAGGTGGATGCTGCCGTCTCGGGCCCGGGCGGCGGTTGCCGTGCCGGGTCGAGTGCGGGTGGCAGTTACCGCGCCGTGGCGTGCACGTCGCGGTAACCGCTTTGCACCGATCCGGTGGTGCGGCGGCTGCGTCGCAGTGACCGCACTTGGGTTTTGCTCAGCACTGGGTCGTCGACCCCGCGTTGCGGCGATCTAGTACCGCGTCAAAACCGCTGTGTCAGCCTCGCTTCGCATCGGGTTTGCCACCTTGGGCTAGCCACCTCGAAACCCGTGCCTTGAATCCGCCGCCTCGGATCGCGTCGCTCGTACTGCACTGCAACACAACTGCACCAACACAACTGCACCGGCCGAACTACATCAGCCGAACTGCTCCACAGCCGACTTCACCAGCCGAACAACTGCGTTGCACCGTACTGAATCTGCCTCGAATCGCTCGCAGCAAACACGCCGTCTCACCCTCGCGCCGCTGTGAACCCACCGCTGTGAACACACCGCGCACCAAGAGATTCAGCCTTCACGAGTCATCGAACACGCTCCTTCCCCACCGCTCTCCCGCCATCGCGAGCCGTTCTCCATGGTAGCGATAAATCGAACATCCATTCGGCACTCAATTGGGTGAATAAACCTACCGTGGGTGGCTACCCTCAGCTCTGTCTTGGTCGCCGATAACCCCGTCCGCAGCAATGCGGGCGGGGTTTGGGCGCGGAATCCGGGGAAGTCAGTCGCGGGCAGCGAAGAAAGCGCGGATGTCGCCGGCGAGGAGGTCGGGGCGTTCCATCGCCGCGAAGTGGCCGCCTTCGGCGAAGCGGCTCCAGCGCACGATGTTCGTATTGTCGCGTTCGGCGAACGTCTTGATGGTCTGGAAGTCGTCCTTGAACACCGCGACTCCGGTGCGCGCGCCGCTCACCCGCGGTTCGGCCTCGGCGCGGGCGTTCTCCAGGTAGCTGCGGCTCATCCCGGAAGCGGCGTTCGCGAACCAGTTGACGCTCACCTCGAGCAGGATCGTTTCCAGTGGTACCAGCGAGGTTCCGTTGCCGAAGGAGTTGAACAGTTCGCTGTAGGCGAGTAATCCGATCGGGGAGTCACTGAGGCCTGCGGAAACCGTTTGCGGCCGCGAGGCGTTCATCGTGTTGTAGCCACCAACTGATTGAAACCATTGCATGTGTGCGAGACCGGCGTGGTCAGCCGGTTCGAGGCGCTCGAATTCGGCCGGGTCGCCGGACGGGAACGAGAACAGCTGCAGGACGTGGAGGCCGCGGAAACCGTCCGGATTCAGCAGGCCGAGTTCCCGGGCGATCATCGCGCCGTTGTCCGACCCGTGGATTCCGTAGCTCTCGTAACCGAGGCCGCGCATCAAGCGGTCGTACGCGGCGGCGACGCGGGCGACGGTCCAGCCTGCTTCGGCGACGGGCTGGGAGAAGCCGTAGCCGGGAGCGTCGGGGACGACGACGTCGAAGGCGTCCTCGGCGCGGCCGCCGTGTGCGACCGGGTCGACTAGGCGGTCGATCAGGTCTAGGTAGTCGACCGACGAGCCAGGGTAGGTGTGTGCGAGCAGCAGCGGAGTGGCATCGGGATGGGCCGAGCGGACGTGGATGAAGTGGAACGGCTGGCCGTCGATCGCGGTGGTGAAGTGCGGGAACGAGTTGATCCGCGCTTCGGCGGCGCGCCAGTCGAAGGCTTGCCACGCTTCGAGTGCCGTCCGGAGGTAGGAGTTCGGCGTGCCGGCGTCCCAGTCGTCGGTCGGTGACGGCTGCGGGAGGCGGGTGCGGGCTAGGCGGTTGTGCAGGTCGGCGAGTTCGGCGTCGGTGATCTCGACGGTGAAGGGGCGGAGGGCGAGGGTGGCGGTCGCGTTCGTCATGAGGAAGACACTAGGAGGCTATTAGGTAGGATTAGTTCCTAACAGAATAAGGAGTTTCGATGGCCGATCCGACGGCGCGGGTGCTGGCGCTGCTCGCTCTCCTCCGGACCGCCGCTGGACGGAGCGGGCGCGAGCTGTCCGAGCGGCTCGGGGTCTCGGCTCGGACGATCCGCAGCGACGTCGAACGGTTGCGTGACCTCGGATATCCCGTCGAGGCGACGCGCGGGAACGTCGGCGGCTACCGGCTGGGGTCGGGCGGGAAGCTGCCGCCGTTGCTGCTGGACGACGAGGAGGCGGTGGCGGTCACGGTCGGACTGCGGGCCGCGGCGGGCATCGCCGGGGTCGACGAGGCCGGTGCGCGGGCGCTCGCGAAGCTCGAGCAGGTGCTGCCGGCGAGGCTGCGTCCGACGGTCGACGCGTTGCGGTCGACGATCGATCGCGGGCCGGAGAACACCGGTACCGACGCGCCCGATCCGGAGGTCGACGCTGCCGTGCTGCAGGAGGTCGCGCGGGCGATCCGGCACGTCGAATGGCTCCGGTTCGATTACGCGGACGAGTTGCGGCTGGTCGAGCCGTATCGGCTGCTCAGCTGGCAGCGGCGCTGGTACCTGGTCGCCCGCGATCCGCGGGACGGCGGCTGGGCGACCTACCGCGTCGACCTGATGGAGCCGCGGATGCCGACGCGCCGCCGGTTCGAGCCGAATCCCTTGCCCGGCGGGGATTACACCGCCTTCGCGATGCGCACGATCGCGGCGAGCGGCTGGATCGTGCACGCGCGGTTGCGCATCAAGGCTCCGGCGGAGAAGGTGCTGGCGCGGATCAACCCGGCCGTTGGCGTTGTCGAGCCGATTGACGAGAACCAGTGCGTGCTCGTCACCGGCGCGGACAGTCTGGACACGCTGGCTGTCTACAGTGGAATGCTGATGATGGACTTCACCGTAGAGTCGCCGCCGGAGCTGATTCCGTTGCTGCGGCTGCTGTCCGAACGCTACGGACGCGCCGTCGCGGGCAGCTGATTCACTTGCCGCGCCGGGCGATCCACGCCGCGGCCTGGGTGCGGCGCTGCATGCCGAGCTTCGCGAGGACGGACGTCACGTAGTTCTTCACCGTTTTCTCGGCGAGAAAAAGACGTTCGGCGATCTCGCGGTTCGACAGCCCCTGCCCGATCAGCTCCAGGACGTCGCGTTCGCGGTCGGTCAGCGTCGACAGCTCGTCGGTGGGCGGATGGCGCAGCTTGTCGAGCACGCGAGCGGTGCTGACCGGGTCGAGCAGCGACCGGCCGGCGGCGACCTCGCGGACCGCGTTGACCACGTCCTGGCCGCGCACCTGCTTGAGCAGATAGCCCGAAGCGCCCGCCATGATCGCGCCGACCATGGCCTCCTCGTCGTCGAACGCGGTGAGCATGAGACAGGCGGGCGGATTCGGCTTGGATCGCAGCTCGCGGCAGAGCGTGATGCCGTCGCCGTCCCCGAGCCGAACATCCACGACGGCGACGTCCGGCTCGACGTGCATCGCCACCGCGAGCGCCTCTTCGACACTCCCGGCTTCGGCGACTACCTCCAGATCGGCCTCGTCGCTGAGCAGGTCGCGCAGGCCCCGCCGGACGAGTTCGTGGTCGTCTACTAGCAGCACCTGGATCGGCATATGTCCAGGTTACGGCGCGTGGGGCGGTTCGTCTGCCAGTGGTGCCGCAGGACACCAAGCGGCACCAGTACGGCATCAGTACGGCACCAGACGGCTTACCGTTCGCAGGCGACCCCGTCGCCGTCACGGTCCAGCGCGGAGCGATAACCCGGGTCGCCGCGGTGCAGCGGAGCCGCTCCAGCGGCCTTCGCGGCAGCGCAGTTCTTGTAGTACGCGCTGCTCGGCTGTTCGGGTTCCGGCGTGTCCTCAACCGGCGGCGGTTGTTCGGACGTACGCGGGGCAGGCGGCGCGGGCGTTTCCGCCGGCGGTGTAGGCGTAGGAGTCGGGGTCGGCACCGGAGCAGGCGCGGTGATCATGCCTTTGCAGGGTTCCGCCCACAATCCCGTCGCCGCCTGCTGCGCTGCGGAAGCCGCGTTGCGCAGTGAATCCGGCACGACATTGGAGGCCAGTCGAGCGTAACCGGCGGTGAGCGTCGCGGTCGCGTAGTCGGTGCCGTCGCTCAATGCCAGTGCCACGCCGTCAGTGGTGTCGGTGGTAATTTTCACCGCCGCACCGGCGAGCTTGTTATTGGCCCACACGGTGGTTTCGCTTGCGTAGCAGTTGTTTCCGGTGGCCACTTCGAGGCCGAGGATGCGTACGGTCCGGTGGCTGCCGTCGGAACCGGTCAGCTCGACGTTAGCGGCGTCGGTGACTTTGTCCACGGTGTACGTCACCGGGGCCGGGCTGGCTGAGGTGGTAACCGTTGTCGGAGGTGGGGTTGTTGTCGCGGCAACAGGTTCTGGCGTGGGCTTTCCGAGCACCGCGCCCAGGATGAAAAGAACCGCGAAGGCGCTGAGTACGACCGCGATCCAGGGCGGGAATTTCAGCTTGGGGCGCGACGGCGGCGCGGGCGTGGAGTGCATTCGGAATTCCTCTTCCTGAGGCGGGTGCCGAATGGTCTTCGCGCCGCGAGCGGTAAGTGTTACGCGCCAGCGCGTCCCAGTTCGGCGAAACGAAGAACAAGTCACGGATAAGTCACGAAGCCAGCGTTTTTCCGTCGCGGGTGTGACGGTTCGCGGGTTTCTCGCGATGGCTATTCGAACCCAGGAGAAAGCGCATCCACGATGGCCGAGCTGATCGAACGACTGTCCCTGTCCTCGACCGGGCAGGTGCCCGTGCGCGGCACGGAGTTCACCGCGATCGACGTGAAGACGACCGGGTTGCACGCCGGCCGCGTCCTGGAGATCGCGGCGATCCGGTTTCGCGGGGACGGAACGTTCCTCGGCGAGTTCGCGACGGTCGTCGCCGCGGACGCGAACCGGCGGAATCCGCACCGCATCACCGCGGCGGAACTGGCTGGCGCACCGGCCTTCGGGGACGTCCTCGGCCCGGTGCTGGACCTGCTCCAGGACGCGGTGGTGGTGGCCAACGACCTGGCCGCGGTGGACGGCCTCCTCGCCGAGATCGACCAGCTGGGCGTCCGACTGCCGCCACTGCCGGGAATCTCGCTCAGGGACACCGCGCGGGCGACTCTGCCGCTGCCCAACTACCGTCTCGCCACGATCGCCCGCGCCTTCGGTATCGAGGACTTTCCCGGTTATCTCGCCGAACCGGCCGCCCGGGCGTGCGCGCAGGCGATGATCGCGCTCGTCGGCACGCACGGGCTGCGGCTGGCGACGCCAGTGCGTTTCCCGGAACTGCCGAGGTACGCGACTGGGGCGGCGGCCCTGCGGCGGCCGGTGGCGGGTGCCGGGAAGGGCTGGATGGCCGAGGCGGTGGACCGGGTTTCCGCAGGAGACGGCGGACCGGTCGCGCAGGCCTACCTCGATCTGCTTGCCGAGGCGGTCGGCGACGAGTTCCTGGCGGACGAGGAGGTCTCGGCGCTCGCCAGCGTCGCGGCCGAAGCCGGGATGCCGGCGGCGGAGGTGCAGCGGTTGCATGCTGGCTTTGTCGGCGAGTTGCGCTGGGTCGCGGAATCCGACGGGGTGGTGACGCCCGTCGAGTACCGCGAGCTGTGCCAGGTCGCCGACGCGCTCGGAGCGCTGGAAGTGGTGGTGGATCTCAAGACCACCGCCACCGGGCACAAGCCGACGAGGGTGCTGGTGCTCGGTGCGACGGCGGATGCGGACCAGTTGCGGGCGCGGGTGCTGTCGGAGGGGTTCCAGCTCGCGAAGAACCTGACGGGCTCGGTCACGCACCTGGTGTACGACTCGGGCGTGCGCGACTCCGAGCCGCGGCTGTCCCGCGCGCTCGAACTCGGCGCTCGCGTCGTGCCGTTGGACGAGGCCCCGGTTCTGCTGGGCTTCGAGCGCGGTCCGAAGCCGCAGACGAGAAACCAGACCACCCGGTTCGCCCAGGCAGCCCCGGCCCCGATTCCGGCCGGGAACCTGACCCCCGGACGCGTCCTGATGGGACTCGGCCTGGCCCTGATGGTCATCACCGTGGCCGTGATGTTCGGCGGTGCCGGGCTCGGCCCCGGGATCGTGCTGGCCGTCCTCGCGATCGGGGCGCTGCTCGGCGGCTGGTACCTCGACGAGACGAAGCGAGCCGCGTCAGCGGGCTAGCGGAGGGAACCTCTTCTCGTTTCGGTCCACCTTCGCGTTCGCCGCCTCCAGCAGGTCGATCCCCAGTACGTCCGCCAGCCGGACCAGGTACAGCATGACGTCGGCGATTTCGTCCTGGACGTTGAACTCCTGGGTGGGGTCGGCGCGCCAGTTCGCGGCCTCCTCCGGGGTCAGCCACTGGAACAGCGCGATCAGCTCGCCGACTTCGCCGGACAGGGCCATGGTCAGGTTTTTCGGGGTGTGGAACGGTTCCCAGTCGCGGGCGGCGGCGAAGTCGCGGAGGCGCTGGGTCAGGTCTTCTAGGGTCACCGGTCCTGACTATCACGCACGGTGCTCACCTGGGGTGTCCGGGTTGGGCCGAAAAGAGTACGCCGTTGGCCCACACGCCGGTTACCGGCGATACGGCAGACTGTTCGCGTGAGCGTCCCCGACCCGGTCGAGTACACCGCCAAAATCGGTGCGGTACTCGATACTGTGCGGCGGCTGCTCGACTCCGGCAGCCGCGCCGATCTCGCTCCGCTGGCCCGGCGGGCGGTGGACGACATCGTGGGCATGCTCGAACAGCACGGCGACCTGGACGTCGAGCTGCAAGAGCGGCTTGACCAGGCGGTCGCGTTGTATGCGCGGGCCTGTGCGGCCCGGCCGCCCGATCCGGAGCAGCTCGCGGACTGGGTGCTGGAGGCGGCCTTCAGCGGGCGGGCGGTCGCGGTGGCGGATTTCGCGGCGGCGCTCGGGGAGTCCGGGCTCGCGCGGATGAAGTCCATTGTGGACGACCTGGTGCGCGACGACGGGCCGCAGCGGGAGATCGCGGAGCGGCTGCGCGAGGAGATCGCCGAGGCCAGCGGGGACGTGGACGGGCTGGTCGCCATTCTCTCGGCCAAACCGCCGCGGGTGGACGTCAGTCTCAAGATTGTCCGGGTGCTGCGGGCGGCTGGGCGGCACAGCGAGGCGATCGCTTACGCGGCGCGGGCGCTGACTCCACAACGGACGGAAGAAGAGTCCATTCCGGAGTATCGCGAACGGGTCGAGCAATTGATCGCGCAGAAAGAAGCCAGCGCGTACCGGGAAGCGGCGCAGTGCCTCAAGAAACTGCGCGCGTTGCACAAAAAAGCGGGTACGGCGGAGGAGTTCACCGGCTACGTCGCCGAGCTGGTGAACGTCCACCGCCGTAAAACCCGGTTGCTCGCGGAGATCCGGTCGGCCCGGATCGCGCTGCCGAAGGGCTAGATCTCGGACAGCGCGGCGCGGTAGGCGTCGAGGTCGTAGTCCAGCTGGTCTTCTTCTTCGGTTTCGGTCAGCTGTCCTTCCAGGACAGTCACCAGCCGATCCAGGACGTCGGCGCGGGAAAGGTCCTGCTGCAGCAAAACCTTGGCCGCGGTCCACACCTCGGCGGGCTCGTCGTCCCACAGCTGGTCCACAATGGACGTCTCAAGGGCGAGCCGGAGACCGTCGGCCCCGTCGAATTCCTCCGCGGCCAGCGACTCGTGGTACTCCGGGTGGTCGCCGATCACCAGCAGCCGGCGCTGTTCCGGGTCGCCGGGGTCGAGGTCGGTCAGTTCCTCGTCACCGATCACAGTGGACAGTTCCGGCACCGCGAAACGGCGGCGTGCCACCACTTCCAGGGCTTCTTCGGCGGATTCGGTGCCGTCGAGGTAGTCGCTGAAGTCTTCTTCCTCGTCGTCGTCCGAGAGGTACTCACCGAGGTATTCGGTGACTTCTTCCAGCAACGCGGCGATGGCCACTTCGGACAGTCCGGCGCGCGCGGCGGCCCAACCGGCCCAGGAGAGCACGACCGGCGCGACGGCGTCCTCGTCTTCCAGTTCGTACTCGCCGTCCAGCAGGGATTCGAGGAAGCGCGCCAGCTTTTCCGGACCGACGCGCAGCGGGTTCGCCGGTTCGGTGCGGCAACCGTGGTCCACCAGCAGGTTGGCGATCTCGCGGGCGGCGTCGGCGTCTGGCAGGTTCGTGCCGGCGAGGAACTGGGTGACGGCTTCCTCGCGCTCCCCAGCGGTCCACTCGGCAACCGGCGAAACCGCGGAGGGCTCCGGCAGCGAACGCGCCCAGGTCAGCGCGATCGCGTGGAAACGCGTGTAGTCCTCGCCGACGTCCGGCTCGTCCAGCGCGTCCGTGGCCGCGATCCCGGACACCAGCAGCCGGTGCGCGTCGGCGGGCTCGATTTTGTCCAATACGACCAGTTCGCCGTCTTCCTCGACCTGCGAACGCATTTCGGCGAGCACCTCGTGCGGCTCCTCGATGACCACCAGGTCGCGCACCCGGCCGCCCTCGGTGAAGTCGAGCAGCGCGAGCAGGCCGAGCGAGTCGTCGCCCCGGGAGAACACGCACAGCAGCGAAGACTCGTCGCCGTAGACATCCCCGGTGCGCCAGCATTCGCCGACGGTGACCTGTCCGACCTCGGCCGCCCACTCCGGCTCCGGAATGCCCCGGCCCAGCACGACGCCGAGCGCCTCGGCCGCCGCGGAACGCTCCTCTTCGGACTCGGCCAGCACCTTCAGCGCGGCCAGCAACGCCGCCGCGCCAGGCGTGATCTTGCGCTGTGCGAACGCGATCAGCTCAAGTCCGAGCTGGCTTTCCGGTTCGTCCTCCACGACGACGTCCCGCCACTGCCCGACGACCTCGGAGCCGAGCAGGTCGATGTCGAACGGACCGGGCTCGGCCGCGATCGCGGAGAAGTCCCGCAGCACGTCCTTGAACAGACCGTTGACGCTGGGGGCGGTGGGTAGGGAACTCTTCTTGCGCGCGCGGCTCACCGGACTCATGCCGCACATCTTGCCTGGACCCGAAGCCGCGGCCTCAGCTGGTCGGCCCCGCCGTGCTGCGCGCCTTCACCCGCCGTTCGCGCATCGCCTCGTCGAAGTCGACGACGAACGCCCCCGCGGCCATCGCGACCAGCAGCGTCAATCCCAATACCGCGCCGATCCAGGTCAGGACGATAGTCAGCATCGTGGCCTCCTTCGCAGGTCAGGTGCTCTCATCCCGCTGCTTTCAGGGTCGCTCGCGACGGAGGCCGCTGGTATCGGCCAAGTGGTTACGAAGACGCTGGCCGATCGGTCGAAAACCGGGCCCGTGGCGCAGAACGAGACCGGTGAGACGCGTGTGGGTGAACGTCAGAGCTTCCGCAGCCGGACCCGGTTGATGGCGTGATCGGCGTCCTTGCGGAGCACGAGAGTCGCACGTGGACGGGTCGGCTTGATGTTCTCCATCAGGTTCGGCTCGTTGATGGTGTGCCACAGGTGCCGCGCTTCTTCGCGGGCCTCGTCGTCGTCCAGGCCGGCGAAGTGGTGGAAGTGCGACGCCGGGTCAGCGAACGCGGTGTGCCGCAGCTTCAGGAACCGCTCGACGTACCAGTGCTGGATGTCGTCGATGTGCGCGTCGACGTAGATCGAGAAGTCGAACAGGTCCGAGACGGTCAGGCTCGGGCCGGGCTGCAAGACGTTCAGTCCTTCGAGGATGAGGATGTCCGGCCGCTCCACGACCTGTTCCTGGTCCGGCAGGATGTCGTAGGCCAGGTGCGAGTACACCGGCGCGGACACCCGCTCGGCCCCGGACTTCACCTCGGTGACGAACCGCAGCAGCGCGCGCCGGTCGTAGCTTTCCGGGAAACCCTTGCGGTGCATGATCCCGCGCCGGGTCAGCTCGTCGCGCGAGTACAGGAACCCGTCGGTCGTCACGAGGTCGACGCGCGGGTGGTCGGGCCAGCGGGCGAGCAGGGTGCGCAGGATCCGGGCGGTGGTCGACTTGCCGACCGCGACACTGCCCGCGACGCCGATCACGAACGGCGCTTTGGTGTTGCGGCAGTCCTCGCCGAGGAACGTGGTGGTGGCCTCGTACAGCTGTTGCCGGGCCTTCACCTGCAGGTTGATCAGCCGCGAGAGCGGCAGGTACACATCGGCGACCTCGGCGAGATCGATTTGTTCCCCGAGCCCGCGGAGCCGGACCAGCTCGTCCGCGGTCAGCGGCAGCGGTGTGGAGCTGCGCAGCTCCCGCCACTGTTCCCGGTGCAGCTCTACATAGGGGCTGAGTTCACGGACCCGTGGGGGCATCGCACACTCCTCGGCCGTCGCCTGCGCTGGCTCCGTCTGCGCTACTTCCGTAACGCCGTATCAACGGTAGGGCTTACCGCGCGTGAACGCGCTGTGATGTGGTGCACGCACCCCTGACCCGGCACGGATTTGATCACCGAAGGTGACCGCCGCCCCCGAACACTTCCTGCCACGCCGCCGCGACCTGACGGGCGCACGTGGCCGGCGCCACGCCGCCGACGCCGGTGCCGAGACCGGGCATCGCGATCGTCCGCACGGCCGAGGCGACCGGACCGGAATCCAGCTGCCCGCGCCGCCACTGCAGGAACACCGCGCGCGCCGCGAGATACGGGTGGACGGTGTCGGCGGGCAGCCGTTCGCCGGGCTCGCGCATGGTCGGCGCGCTGATCAGCCACGCCGGTTCGGGCTCGCCGGTCGGGACGATCACGGACTCGCCGATCGGCAGCTCACCGCCGTAAGAAGCCAGCACCGCGCTGCGCACGCTCTGCTCGATGCCAGGGAACGCCCGCGCGTAAACCGCGTCGATCCCGCCGCGCATCCAGCCGTAGGAGTTGGCCGGGCTGACCACCGCCTGCGCGGCGATGTCGAGCACCGAACCGCGGTGCACCCGCACGGACCCGGCGAAGCCCGCCGCGGCGGACGTCCACGCCTCGGCGAGCGGTTCATCGACGGCGCACAGCACTAATTCAGGCGTGCGGGGAGGATCCGGCGATACGGCTTCCCCGTGCCCGGCGTGTGTGCCTGAGTCGGCGGTCACCGTTCCAGCATGGCAAAAAACGCCACCCGGCGTAACCGGTTTAGCCACCGGCTGTCCGAGTGAAAAGCGCCACGCATCCGGTCGCTAGCCTGACTGTCGTGTTGCGGATCGCGTATTTCGGCCCTCAGGGCACGTTCACCGAGCAGGCCGCCCGCGCGCTCGCGCCGGGCGAGGACCTGACCCCCTACGAGACTGTCCGGCTGGCGCTGCAGGCCGTCCGCGACGGCGCCGCGGACGCCGCGTGCGTGCCCATCGAGAACTCCGTCGAAGGCGTGGTCCCGGCGACGCTCGACGGGCTCAGCGACGGGGACCCGCTCGTCGCCACCGCCGAGACGATCCTGCCCATCCACTTCAGCGTGCTCAAACGCCCGGGCAGCGGCGAAATCCGGACCGTCGCGAGCCATCCGCACGCGCTCGCCCAGGTGCGCGAGTGGCTGGAGGCGAACCTGCCGGACGCCACCCCGGTCGCCTCGTCGTCCACCGCGGCGGCCGCGGTCGGCGTGGTCGAGGGCGATTTCGACGCGGCGGTGTCCGCGCCGGTCGCGAACGAGCACTACCAGCTGGAAGAGCTGGCGACCGGCGTCGCCGACGTCCGCGACGCGCAGACCCGGTTCCTGATGGTCCGCCGCCCCGGCGAACTGCCCGCGCCCACCGGAGCCGACCGCACGTCGATCGTCGCGGCCGCGGTCAACCGCACCGGGACGCTGTCCGATCTGCTGGTGGAGCTGGCCGGCCGCGGGATCAACCTGACCCGGATCGACGCCCGCCCGACGCGGAACAACTTCGGCGAGTACCGGTTCTTCATCGACTTCGAGGGCCACCTCGCCGAACCGCGGATCATCGACGCGATGACCGCCCTTCGCCGCCGCTGTCACCTGCGGTTCCTCGGTTCGCACCCGCGGGCGGACGAGGTCGTGGCCACCATCGAGGACGGCGCGGGGAACCAGGATTTCCTCGACGCGCAGGCGTGGGTCGACGCGGTGTTGAAGGGAGAGGGCGCATGAGGCTGTTGCTGGTCCGGCATGGGCAGACCGAGGGGAACGTCCGCCGCGCGCTGGACACCGCGTTGCCCGGTCCGCCGCTCACCGACCTCGGCCGGGAGCAGGCCGCGGCGCTCGCCGAAGAGCTGAAGTCCGAGCCGATCGTGGCGGTGTACGCGTCGGAGGCGGTGCGGGCGCAGCAGACCGCGGCACCGCTGGCCGAAGCGCTGGGGTTCGAGGTGCAGGTGATCGAGGGCGTCAAGGAGGTCGACGCCGGCGACCTCGAAGGCAACACCGACCTGGACTCGATCGGCGTCTACCTGCGCGTGGTGAAGGCGTGGACGGAAGGCGAACTGGACGTCGCGATCCCTGGCGGGGAGACCGGGGTCCAGGTGCGCGAGCGGATGCTCGGCGCGGCCGAGGACCTGCGGGCGAAGCACGAGGAAACCGCGCCGGACGGGGTGATCGTGCTGGTCAGCCACGGCGGGGCGATCCGGCTCGCCGGGGAATGGCTGGCCTCGAACGTGCCCGCGGAGCTGGCGAACGAGGCATTGATCCCGAATACGAAGTTCGTCGAGCTGGCCGCCCGCGAGGGTGGCTGGGAGTGCCTCCGCTGGGTGGACACCCGCCTTTCGTGAGCGGTTGATCACTCGTGCGGGGAAACGCTGAGTGAAGCCGGGTCCGGTGGGGAACTCACCGGATGCGGAGCAACCCCGTCCGGACCTGGCACGTCCTCCGGATGAGGTTCCACCTAGATCGGCGTTCACCAGCACAGCGAGGCGAGTGAGATGGCAAACACGAAGAAACCGTGGATTTCCCTGGTCTTCCTGTCCGCAGTGGGCGCGTCGGGGGCGCTGCTGCTTTCCGCGTGCGGCCAGGGCGCCCCCGCCGCGAGCGGTCCGGCCAGTTCGGACACCCCGTCCAGCAGCCCGACGTCCTCGGCGTCGTCGGCCGCGTCGTCAGCCCCGTCCTCCTCGTCGTCCGCACCGGGCGGCGGCACGGCACCGGCTGAGAAGCCGCCCGCCGACAACGGCCTGTGCAAGGCCGGCGACGTTTCCCTGTCTTTGCGCGACAGCGGCGCCGGCGCGGGCTCGATGTACCGGTCGCTGCTGATCAAGAACACCAGCGGCAAGCCGTGCACCATCCAGGGCTTCCCGGGCGTGTCTTACGTCGGCGGCGAAAACGGGACCCAGATCGGCGAGGCCGCTCAGCGCGACGGCACAAAGGGCGCGCCGGTGAAGCTGGCTCCCGGCCAGACCGCCGCGGCCGACGTGCAGTTCGCCCAGGTGCGCAACTTCGAACCGGCGGCCTGCAAGCCGACGCCGGTCAAGGGCCTGCGCGTGTACCTGCCGCAGGAAACCGCGTCGAAGTTCGTGCCGCTCGACGGTCTCGGCTGCGCGGGCACGAACCTCCCGGGCAAGCAGCTCGGCGTGAAGACCGTGCACAAGGCCTGACCAGTCGCTCCGCGCGTGGGGTCAGCCCCGCGCGCAGAGCTGTTCCACCTGGACGACCGCGGCCTGCTGGTCGCGGTTGTCGAACCGGCTGCTGAGCACCATCTTGTTGACCGTGTCGAGGGCTTTGGCCAGCGGCTGGTAGGTGCCGTCGAAGGTCGCCGCCGCCTTGGCCAGCTCCGTCGCGCCGGTGACCCGGTGCACCGCGTCGTCGGACATGCGGATGAACTGCGCCGCGTCGATGCCGCCGGTGGTGTCCGGGATCCGGCCCACGCGGGCGAACGCGGCGCAGGCGGCCGCCGCGTCGACATTCGCTCCGGTGCGCTGGCCGGACAGCCCCCACAACAGCCCGAGCACACAGCCGCCGAGTACGAACCCGGCGACGGTGGCGAGCACGATCGGCCGCCGTGAGGCCGGCGGCGATTCAAGCTCGGTGTCGCGGTCGTCGTCCGGCAGCGGGGGAGTGTCGAGCGCAGTCATCACGTACCTCCGGGCGGCCGGGGTGAGGTGCTATTTCAGCACCAAAACCGCGCCGGATCACTGCTGCGAAAGGACTCCGTCCCCGGTCGAGGCCGTTTTGTCATCGAGCGCGCGCCCGCGCAGCGCGAATAGTGCGTAAGCGGTCACGAACAGCAGCAGGACGCCGGACGCGGTGAAGGTGTCGCCTGCCGAACCGAGCAGCTTGGTGAGCAGCCCGCCGAGCAACGCGCCGAGCGGGATCGCGCCCCAGACGACGGTGCGCCAGACCCCGAGGACCCGGCCGAGCAGTTCGCCCGGCACGAGCGTGTGGCGCGCGGTCGCGAGCACGACGTTCACCGCCACCACCGCCGCCGCGAAGACGCCGAACAGCACCGCGGACACCACCGGCTGCCTGATCAGCCCCATGCCGCCGAAGCCGAGCGCGCAGAACAGGACCCCGCCGACCAGGACCGCGCGCCGTCCGATCCGCCGGACCAGTCGCGGCGTCACCCCGGCACCGAGCAGGCCGCCGGCGCCGCCGACGAACGCGAAAGCGCCGAAGGTGGCGTCGGACAACCGCAGGTCTTCCAGCGCGTACAGCACCAGCTGCGCCTGGGCCAGCTCGCTGATCAGGCTGAGCAGACCGGCGATCGTGAGCAGCCGCAGCAGCAGCGAATGCCGGCGCAGCCAGCGGAAGCCGTCCGCGAAATCCGCGCGGATGTGCGACTTGGTTTCCTGCCGCGGCCGGTAGCTGCCCGCCATGCCCAGCAGCACCGCGGCCCCGACCGTGAAGGCGACCGACGAGAGCAGGAACGGGAAAACCGCGAACATCGCGAAGGTGGCGCTGCCGACCGGACCACCGAGAAAGGTCTGGCCGACGATCTCGCCCGCCTGCAGTTTGCTGTTCGCGCTCTCCAGCCGGTCCGGCTCGACCAGCGCGGGCGGCAGCACGTTCGCCGCGCTCTCCGCGACCGTCTCCGCGATGCCCACGAGCAGCGACGCGACGTAGATCGTCCAGATTTCCACCGACCCGAACGCGATCAGCGCGGTGACCCCGGCGACCACGAGCGCGCGCACCGCGTTCGCGGCGATCATCGCCTTCTTGCGGTCGATCCGGTCGACGAGCGTGCCCGCCGGGATGGCGAACAGCAGCCACGGCAGGAACTGGACCGCCGACAGCGCGGCGATCTCCACCGGATCGCGGGTGAGCGTGGTGGCCAGCAGCGGGAAAGCGACCTTGGCGATGCCGTCGGCGAGGTTCGACGTGCCGTTCGAGGCGAGCAGCCAGCGCAGCCGGCTGTCCGTCGTCCGATGCGACACGAACCACCTCACGGGAAAAGGAAACTGCCTGATCAGGCCAGTCTAAAGAGGTCGGCCGCGTTCTGTGACGCTTTGGTGACCTTCGGTGTTTTCCGCGGTGGCGGTGCGATGTCGATCAGGGAAGAGCGGCGGGCCGGCCGGGTTCCGCCGGAATCAGCCCCAGCCGAGTTCGTGCAGCCGCTCGTCGTCGATGCCGAAGTGGTGGCCGAGTTCGTGCATCACGGTGATGAGGACTTCCTCGACGACGTCGTCCTCGGTGTCGCAGATGTCCAGGATCGGCTCCCGGTAGATCGAGATCCGGTCCGGCAGCGCCCCGCTGTAGTGGCTGGTGCGCTCGGTGAGCGCGATGCCGTGGTAGAGCCCGAGAATGTCCGGGGCCTCCTCGTTGAACTCCTCGACCAGCACCACGACGTTGTCCATCGCCGCGGCGAACTCCGCGGGCACCTGGTCGAGCGCGTCGGCCACGAGTTCCTCGAACCGGGCCTGGCTCATCTCGACCGGCATGGTCAGTTGCCCCCGCCGGAACCGGCACTGGAGCTGGGCGGCGCGCTCTGCTGCTGGCTGGACGAACTGGACGACCCGGCCTTCACGCTGCCGGTGACCGCCTGGAATCCGCTGCCGTCCTGCAGCGTGGCCGCGACCTTGCAGTTGACCTTGGTGGACCCGGCGTCCCAGCTCTCCTGCTCGCGCGAGTCCCAGCCCAGCGTGAGCTTCTTCGACGAGAGGTCGGAGCTGCCGGTGTACTCCTTGGCGGCCTTGTTGCACTCAGTGTCGAGCCAGGACTTCTGGTCGTCCAGCTTCGGGTAGCCGTCCTTGAAGTGCGAGGCGAGGTCGAGCGTCGCGATCATCTCGTAGGAGTGCGGCTTGCTGCAGTCGACGGGGTCGCCGACGCCCTTGCCCGCCAGCGCGAGGCAGGTGCCCGGCTCCCACACCATCGACTGGTCCTGCGTCTTCGCCGCGCCGGTGGTGGGCTGAAGGCCGCCGCCCGGACCGGCGAACTGCAGGCCGCAGCGCAGCTGGCGGTCGCCGTCGGTCCATTGCGCCGACGTCGGCCGCAGCAGGTTGGTGGTGAGCTTGCCGTACGGGTCGAGCGGGTGGCCGAGGTACGGCCGCACGTCGGCGTTGCACTGCTGCTGTGCGATGTCCTGCCACTGGTCGAGGGTGGGGAACGGGGCCTGCTGCGGGTACTTCGCGCCGATGTCGACCACGGTGGTGACCTCGAACAGATGCGGCTGCGTGCACGGCACCTGGTGCGCGTCGGAGGCGTCCTTCGCGTTCCAGGACAGGCAGGTGCCCGGCGGCGAGTGGAACGCCTGCTTGGCGGCCTCGGTGAGCTTGCCCTCGCCGCCGCCCGCGCCGCCGGCGAGCGTGTCGGTCCAGGAGAAGGCGACGCTCAGGGCCAGCGCGATGACCGCGCCGAAGAACACCCCGGCCATCACCACGCGGGTGGTCAGGGTCTGCATACGCGAAGGGAACCGCTCGGCGCCTCGGGACATCGATACCCATGATGCCCGCGCCGCATGAACCGCGCGTGTGCCGGGTCGATTAGGGTGGACGCGGGGTTTGCAGTGCTGGGGGATTACGGAGCGCACATGACGCAAGACGACAACAGCGGCGCGCAGCCGCCCGAGGAGCCGAAGAAGCCGGGCTCGATGCGTTTCCAGGACGCGAACACGCAGCCGCGGCAGCCCTCGGTGGCCGAGCAACGGGCCCGTAAACAGGCCATCGCCGACCAGGAACGCGAACGGCAGGAAGCCCTCGCGGCGCGGGAGGCGGCCGACGCGAAGGCGGCCACCAAACGCAAGATCCTGATCGGCAGCGGCGTCACCGTCGGTCTCGTCGGGCTGGTCGCGACGTTCTACACGATCGCGAAGCCCAAGGAGGTCACCGCGTCCTGCGTCTCGTCGGACGGGGTCATCCAGGACGACAAGTACTGCGACGAGAGCTACGCGACCGCCAACCACGGGCACTACAGCGGCGGGTTCTGGTTCATCCCGATTCCCGGCGGCGGATACAGCCAGTACCGCTACAACTACGGCGGCACCGGCGGCATCGGCCAGCACGTGTCCGGGGGCAGCTACACCGCGCCGTCGGGCAACACCAACGTTTCGACCAAGTCGGGCACCAGCGTCCAGCGCGGCGGCTTCGGCATCAGCGGCAAGAGCGGCACCTCCGGAGGAACCGGCGGGACCGGCAAGAGCGGAGGCTCGTAGGTGTATCGGGACCGGCGGGAACCGCGCCGCGACTGGCAGCGGATCGTCGAGGAGCAGGGCCTGGTCTACGGCACCCCGGCGCGCGACGGCACCGGCAAGCCGCGGCCGTACTGGGACGAGTCGGTGCACTACGTCTTCAGCATGGACGAGGTGCTCTCGCTCGAGGCGGACGTCGAACTGCTGCATTCGATGTGCCTGGAGGCCGTCGACAACGTCGTGACCACCGAGCAGTACCACCGCTTCGGCATCCCGGAGTGGGTGTGGCCGCACATCGCGGAGTCGTGGAAGCGCCAGGACCCGCACGTCTACGGCCGCTTCGACCTGCGCTACGACGGCAAATCCCCGGCCAAGCTGCTGGAGTACAACGCGGACACGCCGACCACGCTGCTGGAGGCGTCGCTGCTGCAGTGGCACTGGAAGACCGACGTCTTCCCGGAAGACGACCAGTGGAACTCCATCCACGAGAAGCTGGTGGAGCGCTGGGAGGAGATCGGCGGCAAGCTGCCGTCGAACGAACTGCACTTCACCTGGTCCTCGGCCGATCCGAGCGGCGAGGACCACGTGACCACGGCGTACCTGCAGGAGACCGCGGCCGAGGCCGGGCTCGACACGGTCGGGCTCTCGATCGAGGAGATCGGCTGGGACCCGGTGCTCAAGCGGTTCGTCGACCTCGCCGAGGGACAGATGTCCACGGTGGTGAAGCTGTACCCGTGGGAATGGGTGGTCGACGAGGAGTTCGGCAAGTTCGCGGTGGAGACCATGCCGCGCACGCTGTGGGTCGAGCCGCTGTGGAAGATGCTGCTGTCGAACAAGACGCTGCTCGCCGTGCTGTGGGAGAACTACCCCGGGCACCCGAACCTGCTGCCCGCGTTCGCCGACGACCCCGGCCTGCTCACCGAGTACGTGCGCAAGCCGAAGCTCGGCCGCGAGGGCGCGAACGTGCAGATCGTGGCCACCGGGTACGAGACGCAGACGGACGGCGTCTACGGCGCGGAAGGCTACGTCTACCAGGCGTTCGACCCGCTGCCGGAGTTCGACGGGTACCGGCCCGCGCTGGGCGCGTGGATCGTCGGCGACCAGTCGGCCGGCCTGGGCATCCGCGAGACCAGCGGACTCGTCACAGACGACGGCGCGGCGTTTGTGCCGCACCGGATCCCGGAGTCGTGATAGAACCCTGGATGTCCGATTTGATCGGCTGACTCGGCCATCCAGGGAGACCCCGTGACCTCGACGCTCGCGCTGCCCGCAACGTTCGGCTCCGACCTCGTGCGAGGGATCGGCGCGATCCTGCTGTACGGCATCGTCGGCCTGCTGCTGATGTTCGCCGGCTTCTACGCGATCGACTTCACCACCCCGGGCAAGCTGTCGAAGCTGGTCACCCGCGGGCTGCCGAACGCGGTGATCGTGACCGCGTCCGGGCTGCTCTCGATGGCGTTCATCGTGGTCGTGGCGATCTACAGCTCCGCGAGCGACCTGACCGCCGGGTTGATCACCTCGCTGGTCTACGGCCTGATCGGGGTCATCGTGCAGGTGCTGGCGGTGCGGCTGCTGGAGTGGGCGACCCGGATCGACGTCGGGTCCACGATCCAGAGCGAGAAGTTCGCGCCGGCGAGCGTCGTCGTCGCGGCGGCGCACCTCGGGCTCGGCCTGGTCGTCGCGGTAGCGATTTCGTAGCGTTCGCGCACTGCCGCGCGGTCCCGTTCCCACTAACGTGGGAACCGTGCGATTGCTCAGGACGCCGGAAGACCGGTTTGCGGATCTGCCCGACTTCGCGTTCGAACCTCAGTACACCGACCTGTCCGACCCGGACGGCGGCCTGATCAGAGTCGGCTACGTCGAGGCGGGACCCGCCGACGGGCCGCCGGTGCTCCTGCTGCACGGGGAGCCGAGCTGGTCTTTTCTGTACCGGAAGATGCTTCCGGTGCTGGCCGACGCCGGATTGCGGGCGATCGCGCCGGACCTCGTCGGGTTCGGGCGGTCGGACAAGCCCGCGGAGATCGTCGACCACACTTACGCGCGGCACGTCGAATGGATGCGGCGGTTCGCCTTCGACGTGCTCGGGCTCGAAGGCGTCACGCTGGTCGGGCAGGACTGGGGCGGGCTGATCGGGCTGCGGCTCGTGGCCGAGAACCCGGGCCGGTTCGCCGGGGTGGTCGCGGCCAACACCGGGCTGCCGACCGGCGATGTGGATATGCCGCCGGTGTGGCACAAGTTCCGGGAAGCCGTGGAGAACGCGCAGGTCCTGGATGTCGGGCGGTCGGTGCAGGCCGGGTGTCGCACTTCGCTGTCGGATGAGGTCAAGGCTGCTTACGACGCGCCGTATCCGAACGAAATGTACAAGGCTGGGCCGCGGGCGATGCCTGGGTTGGTGCCTACTCGGCCGGATGACCCGGCGTCGGAGGCTAATCGGGCGGCTTGGGCCACGTTGACTGAGCTGGATCTGCCGTTCCTGTGCGCGTTTTCCGACGGGGACCCGATTACCGGGGCGATGGGGCCGATCCTGCAGCGTTCGATGCGGGGCGCGGCTGGTCTGGACCACCCGACGGTCGCTGGAGCGGGCCACTTCCTGCAGGAGGACGCGGGGGAAGCGCTGGCTGAGCACGTAGCCCGCTTCGCCCGCCGCTGACCGTCGCCCCGAGCGCCCCAATGTGGCATTGGGTGCATCTGACGCACCGAACGCCACATTGGGTGCATGTGACGCACCCAATGTGGCATTGGGGCGCAAGCAGCTCAGGACAGGGCGGCTAGCGAGTCGAGCAGGATCTGCAGGCCTTCGGCTGCTTCGGCTTCGGTGAGGGTCATCGGCGGGCCGATGCGCAGGACGTTTTTGTGCAGTCCGCCCTTCCCGATCAGCAGGCCGCGCTTTTTCGTTTCTTCCAGCATTTGCTTTGCTGCGGCGGTGTTTGGCGTTGTGGTGCCTGGCTCGATTAGTTCGACGCCGATCATCAGGCCCTTGCCGCGTACCTCGCCGACAAACGGGCTGTTCGCCGCGCGCAGGCCGTGCAGTAGCTGGTCGCCGCGGGCTTTGCAGTTGGCTTGCAGGTCGTGGTCGTCGATGTAGTCCAGGACGGCCAGCGCGCCCTGCATGGACACCGGGTTGCCGCCGAAGGTGGAGAACGACTCCGCTTGGAAGCAGTCCATGATGTCGCCGCGGGCCACCACGCCGCCGACTGCCAGGCCGTTTCCCAGGCCTTTGGCGAAGGTCATCATGTCCGGCACCACGTCGTGGGCCTGGATTCCCCAGTAGTGGTCGCCGGTGCGGCCCCAGCCGGTCTGGACCTCGTCGGAGACGAAGAGGATGCCGTGTGCGTCCAGGACTTCCTTCATCGCCTTGAACAGGCCGTCCGGGGGTGAGCTGAAGCCGCCGACGCCCTGGATCGGCTCCGCGATCAGGCAGGCCACGTCGCCCGCGGTGGCGGTTTCCAGGAGTTCCACCAGGTCGGCGACGCAGGCGTCGATGTAGGCGGCGTCGGGCAGGTCGCGGAAGGGGCTGCGGTAGCGGTAGCCGCCGTGGACGTAGTTGACCTTGACCGGGCTCAGCGAGGACGCCGACCAGCCGCGGTTGCCGGTGATCGCGACCGTGCCGAACGACCGGCCGTGGTAGGAGTTCCGCATCGCCAGCACCTGGTTGCTGCGGCGGTACTGGGTGGCGAGCATCAGCGCGGTGTCGTTCGCCTCGCTGCCGGAGTTGGTGAAGAACACCTTCGCGTCCGGGATGCCGGAGCGTTGCGCGATCCGTTCGGCCAGCTCCACCTGCGAGCGGATCAGGTACAGGGTCGAGGTGTGCAGGACGCCGGTGTCCAGCTGCTTGCGGACCGCGTCGCTGATCGCCGGGATGTCGTAGCCCATGGCGTTGGTGAGCACGCCGGCGAAGAAGTCGAGGTAGGTGCGGCCGTTCGAGTCGGTGAGGCGGCGGTCCCCCGCGTGCACGATCTCGATCGGCTCGTCGTACAGCAGGGACATCCAGGACGGGAGCACCGCGCGGTGGCGCGCGAGCAGGTCGTCGGTCATGTGAGTTCCCTCCGCTCCGGGGTCTAGCGAGTATGGGGAGCGCGGGAAACGGGCGACAACGATCAGACTGTCGGGTTGTCTTCAGGGTGCCGCACAGTGTGTACGGGAAACCGCGTCGAAGTCGACGCTGGCCTGCGACTACCCTTCTGTCCGTGATTGACCCCAGGACTCTGCGCGAAGACCCGGAAGCCGTGCGCGCGTCGCAGCGTGCCCGTGGCGAGGACGAGGGAGTGGTCGACAAGCTGCTCGACCTCGACACGCGCCGCCGCTCTGCGATCGCGACCGCCGACAAACTGCGGGCCGAGCAGAAGTCCGTGTCCAAGCAGGTGCCGAAGGCCTCCGCCGAGGAGCGCCCGGAGCTGCTCGCCCGCGCCAAGGACCTGTCGGCGCAGGTCAAGGCCGCTGAGGTGGAGCAGAACGAGGCCTCGGAGGAGTTCGACAAGCTGTTCCGCGTCCTGCCGAACCTGGTGCACCCGGACGCGCCGATCGGCGGCGAGGACGACTTCGCGGTGCTGAAGACCGTCGGCGAGGTGCCGTCGTTCGACTTCACCCCGCGCGACCACCTCGACCTGATGGAAGGCCTCGGCGCGCTCGACATGGAGCGCGGCGCGAAGGTGTCGGGCTCGCGGTTCTACTTCCTGTCCGGCGTCGGCGCGCAGCTGCAGCTCGCGCTGCTGAACATGGCCGTGGCGCGCTCGATGGCGAACGGCTTCACGCCGATGATCACGCCGTCGCTGGTCCGCCCGGAGATCATGGGCGGCACCGGGTTCCTCGGCGCGCACTCGTCGGAGGTGTACCGGCTGCGCGACGACGACCTGTACCTCGTGGGCACGTCGGAGGTCCCGCTCGCGGGCTACCACTCGGACGAGATCCTCGACCTCGGCGCCGGTCCGCGCCGCTACGCCGGCTGGTCGTCGTGCTACCGCCGCGAGGCCGGGTCGTACGGCAAGGACACCCGCGGCATCATCCGCGTGCACCAGTTCGACAAGGTCGAGATGTTCGTCTTCGCCAAGCCGGAGGACGCCGAGACCGAGCACGAGCGGCTGCTCGGCTGGGAAGAGGACATGCTCGCCGCGATCGAGGTCCCGTACCGGGTCATCGACACCGCGACCGGCGACCTCGGCACGTCCGCCTACCGCAAGTTCGACTGCGAGGCGTGGGTCCCGACGCAGGAGACCTACCGCGAGCTGACGTCGACGTCCAACTGCACCACGTTCCAGGCCCGCCGGCTGTCCGTCCGCTACCGCGACGACAACGGCAAACCGCAGACGGCCGCCACGCTGAACGGCACGCTGGCGACCACGCGCTGGATCGTCGCGATCGTGGAGAACCACCAGCAGGCGGACGGTTCGGTCCGGGTGCCGGTGGCGCTGCGGCCGTTCCTCGGCGGGCTTGAGGTGCTGGAGCCGGTCAAGCGCTGAGCTTTCCGCCGTGCTCGCCGGGTTGTTCCTCCCCGTTCCGCAGGTGCGCAACCGCACTGGTCAGTAGGGTGCGATGCGGTGCGGAGGAGGAAACAGCCGATGAGGTTCAAAGGGGCGGCGATCGCCGTGGCGGCGGTCGCGATGCTGCTCGCCGGGTGCACGCAGCAGGTGAGCGGCGTGGCTTCGCCGGTGCCGGGGCAGGGGCCGGTCACGCCGGTCGTCGACCCGTGCACGCTGCTCGACGCGCAGCAGCTCGCCGGGCTCGGCTACAAGCCGAAGGGCAAGCTGGTCAAGGCGCGCAAGGAACAGCGCGCGCCCGCGATGTGCCTGTGGACCGGGACCGACACCGAGCACACGGTGATCATGTCCGTCGGCTGGTCGGTCGACCTGAGCCTCGACGACTACCTCCAGGGCGCGATCAAGAAGGCCGATCCGGTGCAGCTCGGCGGGTTCGCGTGGACCCGCTACGCCGCGTTCATGGGCGGCAGCTGCGACCTGTACACGACGCTCTCGCCGAAGTCGTTCGCCTTCGTGAGTGTGTCCTATCCGGACGACGCGCAGGCGTGCGAGCGCTCGAAGAAGGTCGTCCCGCAGGTCGCCGCGCATCTGCCGGGCGGACAGCCCGCGCCGTCGATCACGCCGAGCACCCCGCCGGAGGGCACCGCGCCGACCGGGCCGCTCGCGTCGGTCAATCCGTGCCAGCTGCTGAAGCCGGAGCAGGCGGAGCAGCTGAAGATGGTGGCCAAGGGCGAACTGGACAGCTCCAAGGTCATCTCGCCGAACGTGACCTACTGCCTGTGGAAGGACACCGACGGCGACGGCGGGCAGAAGCCGTTCGAGGTGTGGGTCGGCCCGGACGTGCCGCTGAAACGCTGGCCGGGCATGGACGTCGCGCCGACCGAGCAGATCGACGCGAACGGCCGGAAGTGGTCGCTGTTCCCGAACTTCAACGATTCCGGCGGCGTGATCTGCGCGGCCGGGCTCGCGGTTTCGGACACCGCCTCGATCCAGATCGTGAGCGGGCAGCTCGCCGATCCGGCCAAGGCGTGCGACGTGATCAAGGCCGGAATCCCGCTGGTGTCGGGGAATCTGCCCGGCTGACGGCCGTGAGGGCTCCCCGCACGAACGCAGACTCTGATGCCAGGGACTTAAAGCGGCGTTATGGGTGTCCGCCCAGTCCGACGCGGGTGGCGGGCTGCGGGGCCGGTCGTCTGTGAGGGCCTCCCTGAAGGAATCTGATTCCCTCAGGGTTCCCCTCACAGACCTCGGCTGTCCGTGAGGGTTCCCCTCACGGACGTTGCCGGAGCGGCTCAGTCGGTGACCCGGTCGGCGATGTACTTGGCGATCTCCAGCGCACTCGTCGCCGCCGGGCTCGGTGCGTTCAGCACGTGCACCTGGTCCTTTGTGGACTCGATCAGGAAGTCGTCCACCAGCGAGCCGTCCGGCCGCAGCGCCTGTGCGCGCACGCCGGAACCGTGGCGCACGATGTCGTCCTCGGTGACCGCGGGTACGAGCTGCGCGAGGCTGGCCGCGAAGCGCTTCTTCGAGAACGACCGCAGCACCTCCTCCAGACCGGTTGGGTACGCGTACTTCCGCGCGAGCTTCCAGGCACCGGGGAAGCGGGCGACGTCGGCGAGGTCCTTCACCGACACGTCGGCCCAGCGGTAGCCCTCGCGGCGCAGCGCGAGCACCGCGTTCGGGCCCGCGTGGACGCTGCCGTCCAGCATCCGGGTCAGGTGCACGCCGAGGAACGGCAGCGTCGGGTCCGGCACCGGGTAGATCAGGCCGCGCACGAGGTGACGGCGCTCCGGCTTCAGTTCGTAGTACTCGCCGCGGAACGGCACGATGCGCGCGCTCGGCGTGATGCCCGCCATTTCGGCGACGCGGTCGGCGTGCAGGCCCGCGCAGTTGACCAGCGCGTCCGCGTGCAGCACCTCGGAGCCGGTGGCCACCTCGACCCCGCCGCCGCGCGCTGGGCGGATGCCGAGCGCGGGGGTGTTCAGCCGCAGGTCCGCGTCCGCCTCGTCGAGCAGCCGCACGAGCGCCGCGCACACGGCCGGGAAGTCGATGATCCCGGTCGACTCGACGCGCAGCGCGGCGACGCAGGACACCTCCGGCTCGTACTCTCGGGCCTCCGCGGGGGTGATCCGCTTGGCGGGCACGCCGTTGGCCTCGGCCCGCTCGGCGAGCGTGTCCAGCGCGGGGATCTCCTCCTCGCGCGTGGCCACCACGAGCTTGCCGCACACCTGCACCGGCACCCCGTACTGCCTGGCGAAATCCACAATGGACCGGTTGCCGCCGACCGACATCCGCGCCTTGAACGAGCCCGGCTTGTAGTAGAGCCCGGCGTGCACGACATTGGAGTTGTGCCCGGTCTGGTGCGCAGCCCAGCGAGCTTCCTTTTCGAGCACCGTCACGTCCTGACCGCGCTGGGACAGCTCCCACGCGACCGCCAGCCCGACGATTCCCCCACCGATCACAACGACGTTCCGCACGGCAGGGAAGGCTACGCGCTCTCCGGCGGCGCTGCGTACCCCCCGACGGCGTGGTACCGGTTCACTGAACCGGGGACAATCCGGCCAACGCGAGCCGTTGATGCGGTTCAAGCTGCTTACCGGCGGTGTAAGCGGCGGCGAAGCCGTCCGGTCCAAGCGCCTTCTCCGCAGCCGCGGTGACCTGCGCGACATCGTGCTGGCCGGGCACGGCGGTCCCGCGCACCGAGGCCGCCGCGCCGAGCAGGGTGGCGGCGTCGGCGTACCGGCCCTCCTCGGCGAAGACCCCGGCGACGCCCTCGAACGCGGTGGCCAGCGACCCGTGGTCATGCCAGCGATGCGCGGTCTCGACGCCAAGCCGCATCCGCTGCCGGGCGTCGGCCGGGCGGTGTTCGGCCACGTCGATCCAGCCGAGCGCGATCGACGCGGCCGCCCGCACGATGGCGGCCGAGAACGAGTCCGCCGCGCATTCGGCGAGGGCTTGCGCGGCGAGCGTGCGCGCGCGGGTCAGGTCACCGGAGCGCCGGGCGAGGCCGGACAGTCCGACGTGACCGCTGGCTCGCGTCTCGGGCATGCCGGTGCGGCTGGCCAGTTCGACGGTCCGCTCGTAGTCGGCCTTCGCCCCGTCGAGATCGCCGCGCAACGCCCGGCTGTCGCCGCGACGGCAGAGCAGGTCCGCGTAGTCGTCGGTCGCGCCGAGGGTCTGCATGAGGGTCAGGGATTCGGTCATCGCGGCGAGCGCTTCGTCGTGCCGTCCGCGCAAGACCAGCAGCTGCGACAGGTGGTCGAGCGCCATCGACAGGCCCCAGCGTTCGCCGAGTGCCCGGTAGCGCGTTTCGCCTTCTCGCAAGCCGCGCTCGGCTTCGTCCAGTTCGCCGGCGAGCACCGCGCGCAGGCCGTCGCCCATCGGCACAAGCGCGGTGAGCCACGGGTCGGCGTGCTTCTCCAGCCCGGACAACCGGAGCCGCGCGTCGTCGTCCTCCGGCGGGCCGAGCACGACGCCGGACAGCATGAGCATCATCGGATGCTCCGCGGCCCACGATCTGTCCACTAAGTACTGCTCCACATAGGACCGGTAGCTCGCCGTCTCGGCGGCTTCGGGAGCGCCGGCCATCGCGGTCAGCAGGCACATGAGGAATTGCTCGCGGTAGCCCTCCGGCGGTTCCGCCTCGCAATGCCGCACGATTTCCCGGGCCAGCGCCGCGCCTTCGTAACGTCGTCCGCGCAGCCACCAATACATCGACAGCGCGGTGGAGAACCGCAAGGCAGTGGACGGATCGGCCGAGGCGGACCATCGGAGCGCGGCCACGATGTTGTCGTACTCGGCGTCGATTTTCCGCAGCCAGTCCAGCTGTTCCGCGGTACGCAGCTTCGGGTCGGCTTCTTCTACGAGACGCAGGAACGCCTGTGCGTGCGCGTGCCGGAAGCGCGCGGTCTCGCCGGCTTCGTCGAGCTTTTCCGTGCAGAACGCGCGGATCGTCTCCAGCATCCGGTAGCGCCCGCTCGACGGTTCCACCAACGACTTGTCGGCGAGTTCGGGGAGCAGGTCGACCGGGGCGTCGCAGACCTGCTCGGCGTACGCGAGCGTCGCGCCGCCGGTGAAGACGGTGAGGCGGCGGGCGAGACGGCGTTCGTCGTCATCGAGGAGATCCCAGCTCCACTCCACGACGCCGCGGAGGGACCGGTGCCGTTCGTCCGCGGTCCGGCTGCCGCGAGCGAGGAGCTGGAAGCGATCGTCGAGCCGGGCGGCGATGTCCGCGACCGGCAGCGTGCGTACGCGGGCGGCGGCCAGTTCCAGCGCGAGCGGGAGGCCGTCGAGCGCGGTGCAGATCCGTACGACGTCGGCGGTCGTTTCGGAGGTCAGCCGGAAGGCGGGGTCGCTCGCCCGAGCGCGGTCGAGGAAAAGCCGGACGGCGGGATAGGTCTCCGCAGCGTCGGCGCCCGGCGGTGGAACGGCGAGCCGGGGGACCGGCGCGAGCTGTTCTCCGGTAATGCCAAGCGGTTCCCGGCTCGTCGCCAGCACCCGCAAACCAGGGCACGCGGGCAGCAGCTGCGCCACCAACCGGGCCGCGGCGCCGATGACGTGCTCGCAGTTGTCCAGCACCAGCAGCGTCGCCTGGTCGCGCAAGGTCGAGACGAGGCGGTCGACAGGGTCCTGACGACCGCGGGCCCCCTCACGCAGGCCGAGCGCGGTGAGCACGGCCTGCGGAACGTCGTCGGCGACGTGCGGGGCCAGCTCCACGAAGACACACGGACCCGCGTCCGCCGCGGCTTCGATGGCCAGCCGGGTCTTCCCGGTCCCGCCCGGACCGAGCAGCGTGACGAGCCGGGCGTCCCGCAGGAGATCGGCGACCTGCCGCAGTTCGCCGTCGCGGCCGACGAAGCTGGTGAGCTGTGCGGGCAACGGCGTCGCGGCGTTCGCCGGCTCGCCGCGCAAGGCGGCCAGATGCGCCTCGGCCAGGTCCGGCCCGGGGTCCGCGCCCAGCTCGTCGGCGAGCGTGCGGCGGGCGTCCTCGAACGCGGCCAGCGCCTCGGCGGTCCGGCCAGCCGCGTGCAGGGCCCGCACGAGCTGGGCTCGCGACCGTTCGCGCAGCGGGTGTTCGGCGATCGCGGTGCGCAGCTCGTCGAGGACGTCGGCGGCGCGGCCGAGCGAGATCTCCGCGTCGACCCGGTCGGCCGCCGCCTCAGCCCGCAGCTCGGTCAGCCGCGTGGCCTGGACCTCCGAGACCGGCACTGTGGGGACATCGGCGAACGCGGGTCCGCGCCACAGCGCCAGCGCCTCGCCGAGCAGGTCGCTGGCCCGCGTCGGGTCGCCCTCAGCCAGTTCGCGGCGGCCCTCACCGGCCAGCCGTGCGAAGCGGTGTGCGTCCACTTCGTCCGGTTCGATCCGGAGGCGGTACCCCGCCGAGGTGAGTTCGATCGGCAGCTTCAGCGCGCTGCGCAGCCGTGACACCTGTGACTGGAGCGCGTTCGCCGCGCCGTCGGGCGGCTCCTCGCCGTAGAGCCCGTCGATGAGCCGCTCGGCGGACACGAACCGTCCGGCGTCCGCCGCGAGCAACGCCAGCAGCGCCCGGCCTCGCGGGCCGCCGACGGCGACCGTCCCGCCCGCGCCGTCCCACGCGACGACGGCCCCCAGCACCCCGATCCGCATCCCGTGAGCCTAGGCCCCTGATCGGGTGCTTACCGGCGGGTTCCGTCCCCGAAAAGGACGTCAAACGCGACTTCTATACACTTTGGCGCGACCCCGCGCAATGCGGGACACCCTGATGCACAGGAGATCTACAGTGGGCGAACCCGTCCTGCTCGGGAAGCCGACCGTCGGCGACGAAGAACTCGCAGCCGTCGCCGAGGTGTTCCGTTCCGGCTGGCTGGCCGGCGCCGGCCCGGCGTGCCGCCGTTTCGAGGAGCGGTTCGCGAAGACCACCGGCACCGCGCACGCGCTGACCACCAGCAACTGCGGCTCGGCGCTGTTCCTCGGGCTGAAGGTGCTCGGCGTCCAGCCCGGCGACGAGGTGATCGTCGGCGACTACACCTTCCCGGCCACCGGCCACTCCGTGCTGCAGGCCGGGGCCAAGCCGGTGTTCGCCGACATCCGCCCGGACATCTTCAGCGCCGACCCGGCCGCGATCGAGGCGCTCATCACGCCGCGCACGGTCGGCATCCTGGCGGTCGACGTCGCGGGCCAGCCCGGCGACTTCGACGAGTACCGCGCGATCGCCGACAAGCACGGCCTGTGGCTGTTCGAGGACGCCGCCTGCTCCGCGGGCGCGACCTACCGCAACCGCCCGGCAGGCAGCCTCGCCGACCTCGCCGCGTTCTCGTTCCACGGCCGCAAGGGCATCACCGCCGGCGAGGGCGGCGCGCTGGTCTCGAACCGCGAGGACCTGATCGCGCACGCGCGCAAGATCCACACCTACGGCATCGAGCCGGCGTTCACCCGCGAGGGCTCGCAGGAACTGCCGATTCCGACGTTCCACGAGCTTGGCTGGAACTTCCGGCTGTCGGACATCCAGGCCGCGATCATGGGCGTGCAGCTGGACCGGCTGCCCGACCTGCTCGCCGCCCGCCGTTCGGTCGCCAAGCGCTACCACGAGGCGTTCGACGATGTCGACGCGCTGACCGTGCCGGTTGAAGCGCCAGACCGCGAGCACCCGTGGCAGGCCTACCTGATGACGGTGGCCCCGGAGATCAGCCGCGACGCGCTGGCCCTGCGGATCCGCGAGCAGGGTGTCCAGTGCAACTTCGGCACCTACGCCTCCCACCTGCAGCCGGTGTACGGCGAGCAGCAGCCGCTGCCCGTCTCCGCCGACGCTTTCCGTCGCCAGCTGGCGATCCCGATGCACGCGGAACTCACCGACAGCGAAGTCGAGCGCGTGGTCACCACCGTGCGCGAAGCCGTGTCCGCCCTTTCCTGACCCGCCGACCTTCCTGAGGAGAACCCATGTCCGACAAGAAAGTTTTCTTCACCGGTGCCGGCGGTTTCATCGCCTCGCACGTGATCCCGATCCTGCTGGAGAAGGACTACACGGTCCGCATCTTCGACAACATGACCCGCGGCGACCGTGACCGCGTCAACGAGTTCGTCGCCACCGGCAAGGTCGAACTGGTCGAGAAGGACGTGCGCTACGGCGTCGGCGTCCGCGAGGCCATCCGCGGCTGCACGCACGCGATCCACTTCGCCACCGTGTCGATCAACAAGTCGGTCGCGGACCCGGGCGAGTCGATCGACATCAACATGGTCGGCAACAACAACGTCTTCGCGGCCGCCGCCGACGAGGGCGTCGAGCGCCTGGTGTTCGCGTCCAGCGCCTCGGTGTACGGCGAGCCGGAGCGGCTGCCGATGCACGAGGACGACAAGCTGAACCCGCTCACGCCGTACTGCATCTCCAAGCGCGCGGGCGAGGACCTGCTCGGCTTTTACGAGCGCACCAAGGGCCTGTCCTGGAACGCGCTGCGGTTCTTCAACGTGTACGGCCCCGGCCAGAAGATCGAGGCGTACTACACCTCGGTCATCAACCACTTCATCCAGCGCCTGCGCGCCGGCCAGCCGCCGATCATCGACGGTGCCGGCGACCAGTCGATGGACTTCGTGCACGTCACCGACCTCGCCAAGGGCGTCGTCGCCGCGCTGGAGTCGGAGCAGTCGAACCTGCCGATCAACATCGGCACCGGCATCGACACGTCGATCGCCACCCTCGCGAAGATCCTGATCGAGGCCGTCGGCGTCGACGTCGAGCCGGTGTTCAACAAGCGCGACGTCCTCGTGTCCCGCCGTGCCGCGGACATCACCCGGGCCCGCGAGGTGCTCGGCTGGGAGCCGACGATCACCGTGGAAGACGGCATGCGCGCACTGGTGCGGGACTCCGAGTGAACCCCTCCGTCGGCGCGTTTTCGTTGGTGGAGGCGGAATGAGCACGGCGGGCCCGGCCGAAGGAAAGCCCATGCGGATCGTGGTGGTGAACAACTTCTTCCCGCCGCGAGTGGGCGGAAGCGCGCACATGTCGGCCTCGCTGGCCGCCGAGTACGCGGCCGCCGGGAACGAAGTGCTGGCGATCACCGCTGCCTACGGTGACGCGCCGGCGGAGGAGGAGCGCGACGGCTACCGGGTCGTGCGCTTGCCCGCGGTGAAGATGCCGCAGCTCGGCCTGTCGATCGACTTCGACATGACGTTCGCGTCGATGCGGCCGGGCAACTGGCGGCGGCTGTGGAAGCTGCTGAACGAGTTCAAGCCGGACGCGGTGCACCTGCACGGGCAGTTCTTCGACCTGTCCTGGATGGTCGGCATCTACGCGCGCCGGCACAAGCTGCCCGTGCTGCTGACCATCCACACGCTGCTGATCAGCGAGAACAAGATGTACGGGCGGGTGTTCCGCGCACTCGACGCGATGCTGGTGAACCCGGTGCTGAAGTACCTGCGCCCGCGCTTCATCATCCTCGACAAGCAGGGCGTGGACTACTGCGTCGACCGCTACCGCACGAGCGACGACAACTCCGAGTACTTCCCGATCGCGGTGGACACCGGGCATTTCGCGAAGCCGGTGACCAAGGACGTGCGCGCGGAACTGGAAATCGGGGACGCGCCGCTGATCGTGTCGCTCGGGCACGTGATCCCGCTGCGCGACCGGCTGCCGCTGGTCGAGGCGCTGCCCGCGATCCTGGAGCGGCACCCCGGGCTGCGCGTGGTGGTCGTCGGCCGGGTGTACCACGACGCGTTCCAGCAGCGTGCCGAGGAACTGGGCGTGTCCGACGCGCTGATCGTCACCGGTGCGGTGCCGAAGGCGGACGTGCCGGCGTACTTCGCGGCCGCGGACATCGTCACGCACGACCTCAACGGCGGCTGCGGCACCGCGTCGCTGGAGGCGATGCTGTCCGGCACCGCGACGATCGCGTCGGTCACCGAGGACAACTACCCCGGCATCGAACTGCACAACGGCGAGAACATCCTGCTGGTGCGGCCGAACGATTCCGAGGCGGTCGCGACCACTGTGCTGTCCCTTTTGGACGATCCGAAGGAGCGGGCGCGGATCGCCGAGCGAGAAGCCTCGATGGTCCGGGACAACTTCGGACTGGACGTGGTGGCCGACGAACACCTGCGGGTGCTCACGAAACTGGTGGCGGACAGCTGATGTTCTTCGAAGACGAGCGCAGCAACCGGCTGCGCCCGATGATCCTGAACGACCTCGTCACGCAATACATGAACGACGCCGAGCGGGCCAAGTTTTTCGGCCTGCCGGAATCGTGCCGCGTGCGGGAACGGGCCAAGATCGTCAGCCCCGGCAACCTGGTGATGGGCGAACACTGCTGGGTCGGCGAGGGCGCGGTCCTCGACGCGAGCGGCGGCCTGGAAATCGGCGAGCACACCAGCATCGGGCTGAACACACTGGTGTTCACGCATTCGAGCTGGCTCGCGAACATGGCGCTGGAAAACCATTCCGGCAGCGACCTGATCGAACGCAAGCCGGTGAAAATCGGCAAGGGCTGTTTCATCGGCGGCCTCGTGGTGATCATGCCGGGCGTCACGATCGGTGACTTCGCGACGGTGCAGCCGAACTCGGTGGTCGCGAAGGACGTCCCGGCACGTTCGCTGGTGGCGGGCAACCCGGCGCGGGTGTTCCAGCGCTACGAAGAGGAGTACATCGAGGCGGAGGTGAAGCGGGTCCGCGAGGAAAACGCCCGCCGCCGCGCACTGTCGGACGACCCGTCCGGCTGGGGCTCCCCGTCAGGCGACTTCAGCGAGAAGTGACTCGGACACGGTGCGTGAGGCGCTGGCGGATGCTCCGGGTAACATGGGACACTGCTCTCAGTCACTGACGGTGAAGGAGTACCCATGAGCGTCCTTGAGTGGCCTCACCACCTCCTGACCCTTGACGACTGGGCGGACCTGCCGGAACACCCGGAGGTCCGGTTCGAGGTTGTCGAAGGGGCCCTGTCCGTGTCGCCGCGTCCGATGTCGCTCCACCAGCTGATCATCAGCAGATTGCCTTATGTGCTGACGACACAGCTGCCGCCGGAGCTGGTAGCGGTCGGGGAATTCGAAGCGGTGCTGGCCGAGGTCCCGCCTACGGTGCGGGTGCCGGACGTACTGGTCGCTCCGTCGGACCTCATCGAAGCCAACGTCCCCCGGGTCGAGGCGAGCGACGTTTCGCTGGTGGTCGAGGTGCTTTCGCCGGGCACCAAGGACGTCGATCAGGGTGCGAAGCTGTTTGAGTATGCGGATGCCGGTATTGAGCATTACTGGATCGTTGATCTGGACCCGCCGGTCAGTCTTCTTGCTTACCGGCTGATCGATGGTGACTACGAGAATTTCGGTGAGTATTCCGGCGGTGTCGCGCTGGAGGTCGCGGGTACGCCGGTGAAGTTCGATCTCAACGCGCTCATCGATCCGCGCGCTCAGCGTTGACTATTTGCTGACTCTTGATGACTGGGTGGCTCTTCCGGTCAGCCCGGACGCGGTTGGCGTTCCTTCTCGACGAGCACCTCGGCCCGGAGGTGGGCGCGGGTGCCCGAGGCCAACCCGGCGCACATCGCGGCGGCTGAGGCCGAGTTGGCGGTCGAGGTGCTTTCGGGGCCTGCCGAATACGCCGGATGCCGGTATCGAGCACTACTGGATCGTCGACCTAGACCCGTCGCTGAGACGAGACTGACCAGCCATTACATCGACGCACCACACCCACACCCGTAACCTGGACAGCGAGGCCCGCCGCGTTTCGGGCCGCGGGACCGGGAAGCAGGGGTGGGATGGTGCGCGGGGACGACGAGTTCGCCGACTTCGTGCGGTCCTGTTCGGCTCGGCTCACCCACGCGGCCTACCTCCTCACCGGCGACCGCCATCAGGCCGAGGACGCCGCCCAGACCGCCTTCACCCGCACCTACGCCGCCTGGCCCAGGGTGCGGCGCAAGAATCCCTACGCCTACGCCCGCCGCGTGCTCGCTAATCACGTCATCGACCTCTGGCGCCGGCCGATTCGCGAATACGCCACCGAGGAGATGCCGGAACCGGCGAAGGTGCCCGATATTTCGCACGCCGTGACCGATCGGGAATGGCTTTCCACCGCACTGGCCCGGCTTACCGCGCGAGAACGCGCCGTAGTGGTGCTCCGGCATTTCTTCGATCTGCCGGAACATCAGGTCGCCGAGGAACTGGGCGTGTCCGTCGGCACGGTCAAGAGCACCAATTCGCGCGCGCTGGCGAAGCTGCGCATCGACGGGGACGCGCTGGTCGGGGAGGTGAGCGCGTGACGGACGAGCTTGACCGGTTGCGCGCCGCGCTTCAGGAGCCGCCCGCGGAACCCTTTGCCGAGCCTGATCTTGACCGGATCTTCAAGGAAGGCGGCCGGATCCGGCGTCGGCGGCGGTTTCTGACGTCCTCCGGTGCGGCGGTGGCGGTCGTCGCGGTCGTCTTCGGGGCGGTGTGGTTGCGTTCCCCAGGAGGTGCGCCGGAGCAGGTGCACGCGGCCGCGTCGCCGCCGCCGGTGGTGACGAGTGTGGCGTCCTCGACTCCCGCACCGGCTGGAGCGCGTCCCCTCGGAGACGTGATCTCCACCGGCACGTACACCGACGGTGCGGAACTTGTCTTCTACGCCACGGAAATCGACGATCCGGACAATCTGCCGACTGTCCAATTCGGAGTAATGGCGAGTCTGTACGAACCGGACGGCGACCTGCGTCCGCTTTACCTCGCCAACGAAACCGACGGCAAGGACCGCTCGTTCGGCTTCCACGCCACCTCGGGCGGCGCGACGATTTCCGACGTCTGGGTACCGTTGTACGGCTATTTCAGCGGACCAGCCGCCCGCATTGAGACCACAGTGGACGGTCGCGCGATACCGGCGCACACGGCGCGCTGGAGCGAGGATCCGGACGTGGTCGTGTTCTGGTTCGACCAGGACGACGTGCCGTCCGCCGAGCGCGCGACCCCGTTGGTCGCCTACTCCGCGGACGGCAAACGCCTCACCAAATAGTCAGGCGGCCTCGGCCAGAACCTGCGCCACGACCTCGTGCGACGGCAGGATCAGCGCGCGCTCGACGTCCGCGTCGACCTTGCCCTCCAGCAGATCCACGAACCGGTCCAGCTGGGTCGCCAGCGGTTCGCGCGCGGTGACCAGCTCCGGGATCTCGATCACGGTCTGCTGCCGGTAGCCGAGGCCGTCGGGAGTGACCGAATCGTGCGAGACGTGCCGGTAGATCGTCACGTCGCGGCGCAGCAGGTCGATCTCCACCATCCGGTCCAGTTCGGACACCATGAGCGACCGGACCTTGCGCTGCGCCAGCCGCGACGCCGACACCGTGGCCAGCCCGCTCGGGAACGACAGCACCGTCTCGATCGTGTCCTCGGCCCCGGTCACCGACTGCGGGTGGAAGTAGCCCGCACTGGAGGTGACCCGGCCCGGCGTCGCCCCGCCGAAGAACTGGATCGCCAGGTCGACGTCGTGCACCAGCAGGTCCCACGCGACACCGGTCTTGATCCGCGGCGCGTACGGGCCGTGCCGGCGCGCCATCAGGTGCACCGGTTCGTTCACCAGCGCCCGCGCGGTCATCACGGCCGGGTTGTAGCGCTCCAGCAGCCCGCACATCAGCGGGACGTCCTTCTTCGCCGACAGGGCAACGATTTCCTGCGAGAACTCAAGGCTGTTGCACACCGGCTTCTCGACCAGCATCGGCTTGCCCTGGCCGAGAATCTCCTGTGCCAGCTCGTAATGCACCTCGGTGGCCGAGGCGAGCACCACAGCGTCCACATCGGACAGTGAGCCGATTTCCGGCGTCCACTGGGTTTCGTAGCGGTCGGCGACCGCGCGGCCCGCTTCCTCGCGCGGGTCGATCACGCGGGCGAGGTCCACCCGGTCGTTCTGCGACAGGACACGCGCGTGCAGCGAGCCCATGTTGCCGGTGCCGACCAGTGCGATGCGATGCGTCATGCGCCGAGTACCTCGCGAACGGTTTCGATGATCTGGTCCAGCTCGGACTCGGTCAGATGCGGGTGCACCGGCAGCGAAAGCGCTTGCGCGGCAACGGCGGCCGCCGCCGGGAAGTCCTCGACGCGCGCGTCCGGGATCAGCGGGTGCCCGCGGTAGCAGTCGTAGTCGAAGACGATCTTCGGGTAGTAGATCCCGTTGCCGATGCCGCGTTCGGTCAGCGCGCTGGCGAATTCCTCGCGCGAGAGCATCGCGTGCGGGCCGACCAGCACGGTGTACTGGTGCCACACGTGCTCGCGGCCGGGCAGCACCTGCGGCACCTCGAGACCGGGCGTGCCGGCGAGCCCCTCGGACAGCCGCTTCGCGTTGGCCTGGCGGGCCGCGGTGAGCTGGTCGAGCTTCTCCAGCTGCGGGATGCCGACGGCGGCGTGCAGGTCGGTCATCCGGTAGTTGTGGCCGGCCATCTCGTACTGGTAGCGGGCCTTCATGCCCTGATTGCGCATTACGCGCAGCTTGTCGGCCAGCTTGTCGTCGTCCGTGGTGATCACGCCGCCCTCGGCGGTGGTCACGTTCTTCGTCGCGTACAGCGAGAAGCAGCCGATGCCGTACGACCCGGCTTTGCGGCCCTCGAACGAGGCGCCGACCGCCTGTGCGGAATCCTCGACCACGTGCAGCCCGTGCTCCGCGGCCAGCGGGGCGAGCTTGCCCATGTCCGCGGTCTGGCCGTAGAGGTGCACCGGCATCAGGACCTTGGTGCGGTCGGTGACTGCCGCGGCGACCGCGTCGGAGTCGATCGCGAAGTCGTCGCGCCGGATGTCGGCGAACCGGACCGTCGCACCCGCTTCCAGGATCGCGTTCAGCGTGGCGACGAAGGTGAAGGGCGAGGTCACCACCTCGTCTCCGGGCTGCAGGTCAAGTGCCTGCAGGGACGCGACGAGCGCGGTCGTCCCGTTGTTCACGGCGATGGCGTGTTTGGTTCCCGCGACGTGCGCGAACGCGTCTTCGAAACGCTTGACCATCGGGCCCTGGGCGATAGCGCCGGATCGCAGCACTTCGACGACCAGGTCCTCCGCAGCACGGACGTCGACCACGGTAATGGGGATCATCTGCAGTCTCTCGCTCTCGGCGGGCACTTTCGGCGCGTCCGGTACAGTCTTGCCTCGGCATGGCACGAGCCCCGAGTTCGGTGCAGTCAGCACAGACGCGGGCGTCACGATACTCGCCGACCACAAGTGGGCTTCCGGCTACCGTCCCGGCTCCGGCGGGAACTGAACAGGTAAGGCTGAGAACACGCGAATGAGCAGCGCACGAATCCTCATCACCGGCGCCGGCGGATCGGCCGCCTACAACTTCCGGGACGCGCTCGCGGTCGCCGGAAACGACTACGAGGTCGTCGGCACCGACGTGAAGCCGTTCCATCTCGAACTTCTCGACGTCGAAGCCAAATACCTGGTGCCGCCGGTCAGCGATCCCGGGTACGCCGACGCGATCAACCGCGTCATCGAAGCCGAGCGCATCGATTTCGTGCACCCGCAGCCGGACGTCGAGGTCGGCTACCTCGCGGAGAACCGCGACAAGCTGAACGCGCCGACCTTCCTGCCGGACGCGCGCGCGATCGCGTTGTGCCACGACAAGATGGCGTTCAACGCGCACATGAAGGCGAACGGCGTCTCGGTGCCCGAAGCCATCAAGATCGACTCGCCGGACGACCTCAAGGGCGGGCTCGAAGAGCTGCTCAAGATCAACCCGCGGGTCTGGCTGCGCGCCATCCGCGGCGCCGGCTCCCGGGGCAGCCTCCCGATCAACTCCTTCTACCAGGGCGACGCCTGGATCGACTACTGGCGCGGCTTCCGCGGCCTCGACTACGGCGACTTCATGGCCAGCGAATACCTGCCGGGCGAGGAGTTCGCGTGGCAGAGCCTGTGGCACGAGGGCGAGCTGATCACCTCGCAGGCGCGCTCCCGCATCGAGTACATCTTCGGCAACCTCACGCCGAGCGGGCAGAGCTCGTCGCCGTCGGTGGCCAAGACGGTCAACCGCGACGACGTGAACAAGATCGGCGAGTCCGCGGTGCGGGCGGTGTCGGAGAAGCCGCACGGCGTGTTCTGCGTGGACATGAAGGAGAACGCGGCCGGGGTGCCGATGGTCACCGAGATCAACGTGGGCCGCTTCTTCACCACCAGCAACTTCTTCGCGCACGCCGGGCTGAACATGCCCGACATGTACATCCAGCTCGGCCTCGGCAACGCGCTGCGCGAGCGCCCCGAGGTCTACAACCCGCTGCCCGACGACCTGTACTGGGTCCGGATGATCGACATGGGTTACCGCCTGGTCAAGGAAGGCGAATGGGCGTCGAAGCGGATCTGACCGGGCGGACGCTGCTGGCTTTCGACTTCGACGGCACGCTGTTCCGGCTGCCGGTCGACTTCGCTGGCCTGCGCGCCGAACTCGGACTGTCGACAGAGGACAAGCTCGGCGAGCTGTTCCAGCGCTGGCTCGACGAGGGCGACACCGCCCGGCTCGACGTCGTGACGCGGTTCGAACGCGCCGCCGTGCCGAACGGCGAGTTCACCGACGGTGCGCGCGAGCTGCTGGCGGAGCTGGCCGCGGGACACCGGCTCGCGGTGGTGACGAGGAACTCGCGGCGATGCGTCGAGGACGCGCTGGGCAACCTCGCCGGGGGGATGCACGTCATTGGTCGGGAGGACGTCCGCCGGCTCAAGCCGGATCCCGAGGGCGTGACCGCGGTGCTCCGGCATTTCGGCGCGGCTCCGGAGGAGGCGGTGCTCGTCGGCGACACCTTCCACGACGTGGAGGCCGCGCATGCTGCCGGAGTCCTCAGCGTGGTCGTGCGCAACGACGCGCTGAAGTTCCGTCCCGAAGGCGCGGACCGCTACATCGGAACGCTCCGTGAGCTGTCGCCCGCGCGCGCGGGCTGAAACCCCAGGGTTGGTACCGTCGACAGTGGTCAACAGGGCCACCAGCCCCATTCGAGAAGGAAGTGCCGGGTAGACATGGCTGTGCAGGACAAGCTGAAAGAAGTCTTCATCGACGCTCTCCAGCTCGACGGCGAAGTCGACGTCGAGAACCTGAAGTACCGCGACATCGAGGCGTGGGACTCGGTCGGCCACATGGCGCTGATCGCGGCCATCGAGGACGAGTTCGAGGTCGAGTTCGACACCGACCAGGTGATCGACATGAGCAGCTTCAAGGTGGCCGTGGACATGGTCAAGGAGCTGCAGGAGAAGGCGTGAGCACGTTCGCGGGCAAGGTCGCGCTGGTCACCGGGGGCACCCGAGGGATCGGCCTCGCCACCGTCCAGGCGCTCGCCGACGCCGGTGCCACCGTCGTGCTCACCGGCCGGGACGAGACCGTCGCCAAGGAGACCGCTTCGTCGGTCGGGCCCGCGGTCAGCGGCCGCGCGCTCGACGTCACCGACGCGAAGGCGGTCGCCGCCCTCGTGAAGGAAGTGACGAAGGAGCACGGCAGGCTGGACGTCGCGGTCGCCAACGCCGGGATCATGGAGGGCGGCCTGCTCGGCATGATCCGTCCGGACGACGTCGACCGGACGCTGGCCACGAACGTCGCTGGAACCCTGCACACCGTGCAGGCCGCCGCGCGAGCCATGATGCGCAAGAAGACCGGGTCGATCGTGGTACTGGCCTCGGTGGTCGGCGAGTACGGCAGCGCGGGCCAGACGGTTTACGCCGCGTCGAAGGCGGCGGTCGCGAACATCGCGCGCTCGGCGGCGAAGGAACTCGGCCGCTCCGGCATCCGGGTCAACGCCGTCGCCCCGGGCGTGATCGAGACCGCCCTCACCGAAAGCCTGAGCGAGGACGCCCGTGCCTCGAACATCGCCAAGACCCCGCTCGGCCGCCTCGGCCAAGCCGGGGAGGTGGCGGCGGTGATCCGTTTCCTGGCGAGCGACGAGGCGTCGTTCGTCACCGGGCAGGTCCTGGGGATCGACGGAGGCTTGGTGCTGTGACTCTGGTGGGTGCGGGCGCCCGGCTGGTCGACGTGGCCGGGGGCCGCACGCTGACCGGCGCGGAACTGTCCGCGGAGCTGGACCGGAAGACGGACGAGCTGGCGGCGCTGCCGTCCGGGGTCGTCTTCGCGCGGACGTCGGTCGACCTGGACAGCGTGCTGACTTACCTCGGCGCGTTCGAGGGCGGCCGGGCGATCGCCCTGATCGACCCGGCGCTGGACGCCGACGTGCTGATCGGCTTGGTCGAGCGCTTCTGCCCGGCCGCCGTGCTCGCGGCGTCCGGCGACGCACCCTCGGGGTACACCGCCCGCGGTGCCGACTGGGTGCGCGATTCCGCGGACGGCGTCAAACCGCACCCCGACCTGGCTGTGTTGCTGCCGACCAGCGGGTCCACCGGCAACCCGAAGCTCGTCCGGTTGTCCCGGGAAGGGCTGCTGGCCAACGCGGACGCCATCGCGCGGGTGCTGGAGATCGACGCGGAAGAGGTCGCGCCGACCTGTCTGCCGCTGCACTACAGCTACGGCCTTTCCGTGCTGAATTCGCATCTTTTGCGTGGCGCGACCGTGGTTATCGAATCTTCTGGTGTTTTGGGCCGCGGATTCTGGGATGCGGTGAAGGAACACGGCGTGACTTCGCTGTCCGGCGTGCCCTATCACTACGAAATGCTGCGCCGGCTGAAATTCGACCCGGCGAAGTACCCGACCCTGCGCACGCTCACTCAGGCGGGCGGGAAGCTGCGGGACGAACTGGTCGCCGAGTTCAACGACAAGATGCTCGCGGTCGGCGGCCGGATGTACGTCATGTACGGCCAGACCGAGGCGTCCCCGCGGATGACCACGGTGCCCGCCGAGCGGCTCGCGGACAAGATCGGCTCGGCCGGTCCGGCGCTGCCCGGCGGCGCGTTCTCCATTCGCCGCGACGACGGCGAGGAGACCACGCATCCCAAAATTGTCGGTGAGGTCCTTTACCGTGGACCCAACGTGATGATGGGTTATGCCGAGGACGAGGCGGGGCTGAGCGCGGGCGACGAATACGGCGGAACGCTGGCCACCGGGGATCTCGGGTATCTCGACGACGAGGGATACCTGTACATCACCGGCAGGCTCAAGCGGATCGGCAAGGTGTTCGGCAACCGGGTCAGCCTGGACGACCTGGAGCAGGCCGTGCGCACGGCCGCGGTGGGCATCGACGTGGTGGCCGCGGTGCCCGCGGGCGACAAGGTCGTGCTGTTCGCCGAACTGCCCGAGGGCGACGGCGCGAAGGCGATCTGCAAGGACGCCGCGCGGGCGCTGGCCGAGCGGCTGCACCTGCACAGCAGCGGGTTCGACGTCCGTCCGATCGACACCGTGCCGCTGCTGGCCAGCGGCAAGATCGACTACCGGTCGCTGGAAGGACGGGTATGAGTGTCTTCACGCGCTCGAAGGCGGAGCGAGAGGCGGCGCTGCTCCCGGAGCTGGCGGAGCTGACCGCGCACCACCGGGCGAACTCCGCCGGGTACGAGCGCATCCTGTCCTCGCTCGGTTTCGCGCCGGACGCGTCGTTCGCCACGATCGCGGACCTGCCGTGGCTGCCCGTGCGCATGTTCAAGACGCATGACCTGAAGTCCATTCCGGACGCCGAGGTATTCAAAACCCTCACGTCCTCGGGCACCACCGGGGCCGGCGCGTCGCGGATCTACCTGGACAAGGAGGCGGCGGCCGCGCAGACGAAGCAGCTCGGCGCCACCCTGCAGGAGGTGCTCGGCGGCGAGCGGCTGCCGATGCTGATGGTCGACACCATCGGCATCATCAAGAACCGCCGGTCGTTCTCCGCGCGCGGCGCGGGCGTGCTCGGCATGGCGAACTTCGGCCGCAAGCACACGTACGTGCTGGACGAGAACGACAAGCCGGACGTCGAGGCCGTGCGGAAGTTCCTCGCCGAGTACGGGGACAAGCCCTTCCTGATCTTCGGCTTCACCTTCATGGTGTGGCAGTACCTGTACGAGGTCGCCCGCGAGCACAAGCTGGACCTGTCCAACGGCATCCTCATCCACTCCGGCGGCTGGAAGAAGCTGATCGACCGCGCGGTCGACAACAGCGAGTTCCGCCGCCGTTTCAAGGAGGACACCGGCCTCACCCGGATCCACAACTACTACGGGATGATCGAGCAGATCGGCACCGTGTTCCTTGAGGGCCCGTCCGGGAACTCCTTGTACTGCCCCGATTTCGCCGACGTCGTGATCCGCGACCCGGAGACCTGGGAAGAACAGCCAGTCGGCAAGCCGGGCGTCATCGAGGTGGTGAGCACGCTGCCGAAGTCGTACCCGGGACACGTGCTGCTCACTGAGGATCTTGGCGTCTACAACGGGATTGACGACGGCGACTGGCCCGGCAAGCACTTCTCCGTGCTGGGCAGGTTGCCGAAGGCCGAGGCCCGCGGATGCTCGGACACGTTCCAGGGAGCCGCTGCGTGAGTGCTTTGGAACAGCGTTTTCCGCTCGGCGACTCGGTTTCGGTCGACGCGCTCTTGGACGAACTGCGCGAGGAACCGCCCGGCGGCCGGCTGACCGTCGGCGACCCGCGAGTGGTCGAGTTCGTCACCAAGTTCGCGCGCAAGCTGCTCGCGCCCGCGCTGGCGCGCCGCTTCCCGGAGCTGGCCTCGCTGGGTTTCTTCCTGCGCAAGGGAGAACTCGCGAAGTCACTGTCCACTTTGGAAACCGACGGCGATTCGCTGCGGTTCCCGCGCGGGCTCGTTTTCCACGTGCCGCCGGCCAACGTGGACACCATTTTCGTGTACTCGTGGGCGCTGTCGGCGTTGGCGGGCAACAGCAACGTCGTGCGGGTGTCGTCGCGTTCGGCCGGTGCGGCGGAGGCCGTGCTGGAGGCGTTGAACGCGGCTCTCGAAGACGTCTCGCCGGAGACCGCGGCCATCATCCGGGCCACCCAGCGGATGGTCACCTACGACCGCAGCGACGAGGTCAGCGGCGCGTTGTCGCTGGCGGCTGACCTGCGGGTGATCTGGGGCGGCGACGCGTCCGTGGCGGCGCTGCGGAAGTACCCGCTGGCCCCGCACGCGCGCGACCTCACCTTCCCGGACCGCTCGTCGTTCGCGATCGCGTCGGTGCGCGGCTGGCAGGAGGCCGCGCCGGAACAGCGCAAGGCCGCCGCCGAGGGCTTCTACAACGACTCGTACTGGTTCGACCAGGCCGCCTGCTCGTCGCCGCGCGCGGTGTTCTGGGTCGGCGACGCGTCCGGCGCACAGGTCGCCGGACAGGAGTTCCGCGAGCTGCTCGCCGGGGTGCTGGTGGCGAAGCAGCACGTCACCGAGCCGGCGATGGCCGTGCAGAAGCGGGTGTCGGCGTACGGCGCGGCGGTCGACGGGCTCGTTTCGTCGATCCGCTTCGACGGCAACGCGCTGGCGACGCTCGAGCTGGCCGACGCCACGGTGATGCCGCGCGAATGGCTGGGCGCGGGCACGTTCGCGAACGCCTCGGTGGCGTCGCTGGACGAACTGGTGCCGATCGTACGGCGCAAGGATCAGACGGTGAGCCAGTTCGGGTTCACCCGCGAGGAACTGACCGGATTCGTGACGGCGCTCGCCGGACGCGGGGTGGACCGGGTCGTGCCCTTCGGGTCGGCCCTCACGTTCGCCGGAGTCTGGGACGGCTACGATCTGCTGTCCGAGTTCAGCCGACTGGTCACCGTAGCGGCCTGAGGAGCTGAGAGGCAGTGACGACCGTTCGTACGCAGACGCCGGGGGACGACGCCCCGTCCACTGAGGACGTCCCGTCCACCGGGAAAACCCGCAAGTCCACCAAGGCGCGGGTGCTCGACGTCGTGCGCTGGGTCGCCATCCTGCTGGTGATCGGCTTCGCCGCGAAGAGCCTCGCGTCCAACTGGGACGAGTTCTGGCACACCCTGGCGGACGTCGCCTGGCAGTCTTCGGCGCTGAGCCTGGTCGCGCTGATGGTGTCGATCCTCGTGTCCGTGTGGGGCTGGCAGGTGCTGGTCGACCACCTGGGCGGCAAGCCGGTCGGCTACGCCCGCGGCGCGCAGATCTGCCTGGTCGGCTCGCTCGGCAAGTACGTGCCCGGTTCGGTGTGGGCCTACCTGCTGCAGATGGAGCTGGGCCGCAAGGCGGGCTTGGCGCGTGCCCGGATCTTCACCGGTTCGCTGATCCAGCTCGGCCTCGGCGTGGTGTCCGCGCTGGTCGTGTCGCTGCTCGCGGCCCCGGCGCTGTTCAGCAACAGCCCGCGCGCGATGTGGCTGTTCGTGCTGATCCCGGTGGGCCTCGCGCTGCTGCACCCGCGCATCCTGACCTGGGGCACCTCGCTCGTGCTGAAGATCCTGCGCCGCCCGCCGCTGGCCGAACCGCTCGGCTGGGGCGTGGTGCTCAAGGCATTCGGCGCGTCCATGGGTGCCTGGGTGTTCCAGGGCGTGCACCTGTGGCTGCTGGCGAACTCGGTCGGCGCGCCCGGCTTCAACGGCCTGATCCTGTGCATCGGCGCGATGGCCGTCGCGATGACGGTCGGCACGTTCGCGTTCATCCTGCCCAGCGGGGTTGGGGTCCGTGAGGTCGCCCAGGTCGCCGTGCTGACGGCGAGCGGCCTGACGGTCGGCCAGGCGACGGCGTTCGCGGTGGCTTCGCGGGTGATGTTCACGGTGGCGGACCTGCTCACCGCTGGGTTTGCTGCGCTGGCCGCGAAGCTGTCCGCTCGGCGGACGGCCGCGATGGACGCGGCGGCCTGACTTTTTACTGGTCCTGAAAAGGCCGCCCGGCTCAAGAGCCGGGCGGCCTTTGTCTTCGTTTTTATCGGGAGCAGCACCTCCACGATGGTCCGGTCTACCATGCCCCGGAAGAGGCGGTCGCGAGCAGGCTGGAACTCACCAGGATGGGATTCACCGCATCCGTAGTTCCGGATGGCGATCCGCACGGGCTGCCGTTCGGGGTCACTCTCGACTGGACGCCTCCGGTGACGAAAACCCCCGAATACCGGGAAAAGGTGCTGAATCAGGACGCGAGCGGCCTCCTCGCCTATGTGGTCCACGCCAAGGAGATCGTCCTCCGGGCGTTGAGCAGCGTGCTCCAGGAGGCGGGCTTCCGCGCTCTGGCCGACCACGTCGATGGTGACGCCTGCAATTACCGCGTCCTCAAGGCGCCGCGGGTGGTCGGGGGCTGACATACGTCAGCGGCTTCAGCGT
>NZ_JBHUKS010000004.1:559039-871607 GCF_042684085.1 Amycolatopsis silviterrae | reverse complement strand
ACTGTTCGCTCAGCGGCCGCCGCTCTGTCCGGTCTTCAGCTCACGGAACCAACCGGCACGAGTCCGGGGCCGCGGTCGCGTGCAGGTCGGTGTTCCAGCCGGTCGCGATGCTGACGCCGTTCGAGTTCACCGGCAGCCAGCTGTCGGTGTTCGCGGAGTACCGGTACCAGCGCAGGATCGGGCTGTTCTTCCCGTCCCAGGGGCTCGGGCCCCAGGAGCCGCGGCCGTACAGGATGTCCGCGCCGGGGGAGAAGATTCCGGTGAACCAGTTCCAGCCGGTGCCGACCAGTTTGTCCCGCTGGGTCCACTTCGAGGTGCCGAAGTCGTACTGGAAGCGGAACAGGTCGCCGTTCGGGGTCCGGGCGTACAGCACGCCGTCGCCCGCTCCGGTGATCGAGTCGTACTTCAGCCAGCCGGTGTCGACGACCTGGCCGTTGCCGTTGACCCACCAGTTGGCCGCGTCGTCCCAGATGTACACGCGCAGCTGGCCCTGGTCGTCGACCATGAAGAGGCGGCCGGCCTGGTCGACGGTGACGCGGTTCTTGAACTCCGGCGTGAGGTAGCGGGCCCAGCCGTCGCCGACCTGCTTGCCGCCGGTCAGGTTCGTGCCGTCCCACTTCCACATCTTCAGCGAGCCGTTGCCGAACGGGTCGCCCGCGCCGTTGGAACGGTGGATGTCCCAGATGACGCCGCCCTTGCCCGCGATCGGGCGGCCGAACCAGCCGTTGCCACTCGGTTTGGTCGGTTCGGTCCAGCTCGGGGTGCCGTTCGCCGGGTCGCGGTGGAGGTGGCGCCACAGGGTGCCGTCGGCCATGTCGTCCCAGATGACCGCGCCGTTCGGGCAGCTCACCGGGGTCGGGACGGTGTTCTGCCGGACCCAGTCGGCGAGGTCGTCCACCCGGGCCTCGGTGCTGCCTTCGCGGGTTTCGGTCACCGCGAGGCAGCCGTGCTGCCAGGACCGGCTGTTGACCGCGACGACCTCGACCTTGTCGCCCACCGTGCGCAACGCCGGGCCGCCGGCGTCGCCGAGGCAGGTGTCCGAACCGCTGGCGGAAGTCGCCGACACCTCGGTGGCGTTCACCGAGGAGACCGTGAACGACGCGACGGACGGCCGGGCGGGGACCCATTCGGTCGCGGTGCGGCCGAAGCCGGCCAGTTGGAGCGGGTCGCCGGTCTTCGGGGCCGTGGTGGCCAGTGCGACCGGCGTGATTCCGGTGGCGGGTTTGTCGAGTTTCGCCAGCGCGACGTCGCGATCGGTGCGGCTGACCACGCGGACGACCTTGGCGTTCGTCCCGGCTCCGGTGCTGACGTCGACCGCGCCGACGCTGATGGTCGCGTTCTCCGTCGGCGCGCCATTCGGGCCTGCGGTGAGGCAGCTCGCCGAGGTGAGGACCCACGACGGATCGATCAGCGCGGCCGAGCACGCCTTCGTGGGCGTGGCGATGCGCGCCAGATATCCGGAGGTGCCGGCGGGCACGGTGGTCCCGCCGGACACGGCGTGCGCCGGGAGCGAGACGAGCACGCTGCCGGTAACCAGGGTGGCGGAAAGGGTAAGAATTCTGCCTGTTCTACGCGGCACAGAGGTTCTTCCTTTGCGGTGCGGTAATTGACTGCGGGTACCTTGTCCATAGCCCGAACGGTGCAATTTCGATGCTGTCTTCCCCCTCGAAGTCGTCCGCGCGAGTCAATGCTTTTCGATTGACCGGACTGACTATCGACGGGCGTGTGCGGGCATTACCCGGAAGAACCGTGACGCGGAACACTGTGCCGGTCAGCGGGAAATAAAACAGCGGCAGGGTTTCGGAAAACCCTGCCGCTGGAATCAAATGAACTCAGCGATTCAGCTGATAAATCACCGCGTCCTCGTTGCGATAAACTTCTTTCAGGAACGGCAGCCCGTCCAGTCCGATCAGGCCTTCATTCGCGTACGCGGGTTTCGGCGGTGCCGCCGGGCGGCCCAGGATCACCCAGTGGACGTTCAGCCGCTGCACCGCGGCGCGAACCGCCGGATCCGTGTCGTAGTCGCGGAAGTGCGCGGCGAGCAGCACCGCGTCCGACGGCGGACCGGACCCGTCGTCGTGGGCGGCGACGGTCCGGACCCCGCTGAGGGCGTAAGTCCACGGAGTGCCGTCGTAGCGGTCGTTCATCGCCCACTGGCCGGGCTTCGCCAGCTTGCCCAGCTCCACCATCGCGCGTTCTTCGCCGGGCGTGATGTTCTGGTTGCGGGGATCGGGGCTGTGATAGCCGCCCGCGACCACTTCGCTGTTGGTCCGGGTGTACAGGCCCTTCGTGACGCCCACGAAAGCGAGCAGCACCACCGCGGCGAGCGCGGCAGGCGGCACGCGCGAGGGCAGCCGTTCCTTCAGCCAGTCGTGCAGCGCCGCGACGCCGTGGCCCGCGATGAACGACAGCGGCACGATCGCCATCGTGATGAACCGGTACGGGTCGTCCCACCACGGCCGCGACAGCGCCATGACCAGCGGCGAGTCCGAGGACGCCACCGCCATGTAGAACAGGCCGGTGATCAGCGCGGTCAGCCCGATCCAGCGCAGGGCGCCGAGCCGGCGGAAGAAGATGAACCCGACGAACAGCGCCGCCGACAGCCAGATCTGCGGATGCGGTTCGAAGTGCTGGAACCCGAGCAGCGCGCCGAGCGCGGTCGTCGCCCGCCATTCGCTCGGCCAGCCGAGATAGCCCCAGCTGCTCGCCTGCCCCAAAGCGCCGAACAGCTGCATCGACGCCACGACAACCGACACCACCGCGATCGGCAGCAGCACCAGCAGGTCCTTGCCGATCGAACGCCACCGTTCGATCCAGCGCTGCACCAGCAGCGGCCCGGCGAACAGGATCGCGCCGAACAACGCGGACGAGTGAACGCACAGCAGGCCGATCGCCGAGACCACCAGCAGGAAGCCGGTGTCCGGCGCGGGCCGGTCGAGGTAGCGGCGCAGCACCACGGCGGCCAGCGGGGTGAGCGCGATGCCCACCAGGAAGGGGAACAGCGGCCCGCGGTTCATCGACTCGTACAGGCCCATCACCGGCGCGGCCGACGTGAGCGCGACAGCCCCGGCCAGCACCGCGCGGCCACGGAACACCCGCACCAGCACCACGAGCGACAGCGCCAGCAAACCCGGCAGCAGCGCGGTGTTCACGTCCAGGGTGAGCGGGATCGAACCACCGCTGAGCGTGTACTGGACGGAGGCGAGCAGGTGGTACGCGTTGGGGTAGAAGGGCGGTGAGCCGTCGCCGTACCAGTTCAGCCTGCTCATGCCGAAGAGGCTGCCGTCGCCGCTTTCGGCGATGTAGCGCACGCCGTTGGCCGCGTATGGCGCGTCGCCGCCCTGCGCGATCGCGCCGAGGTGCCCCATGCCGTGGACTGCCGTGTAGAAGCCGATCGCGGTCGCGAGGACGAGGCAGGCGCCGACCGCCCAGTTCGCCCGCGGTTCCCAGGCCCGGGGCTCCGGCTCCAGTTCTGGCTTGGGCGGCCACCGGCGCAGGGTGAGCCGCCGGAGTCCGAACGCGACAGCCGCGAAGAGCACCGTGGTCAGCGCGTAGGTCCACGCGTTGAAGGGCAGGCCGATCGCCGCCGTCCACGGACCCGCCAGTCCGCCGATGGCGTAACTCAGCAGCGGGGTCAGGCCGGCCAGCAGCCAGCCGCGCAATCCGGCGGCAGCCCCGGTGATGAGCCCGGGAATTCCGAGCACGAGCAGGCAGCAGGCAATGCTGGCTACTACGGACAGCAGGGTGGGTTCGCTCGGCACAATCTTCCTCGGGTCATGGGACATCCGCCGGCCCCGCCATGGCGGAATGGAATCAAGGTCCAGACTAGCTGGCACCTATATACACCCGAACGGCTGATGTCCGCGGGGCGCGGCCGCGCGCTTGACTGGAACTGGTGAGGAGCGGTCCGCCAGGGGTCGGCCGGACGGGTGAGGGGCGCGGGAGGCTGGGGGCGCGTGATTTACGCGGTCGTGGGGGGATGGCTGGTGCTGGGCGCGCTGGTCGTCGTCGCTTGGCGGCGGATTGGGCAGGATCAGCGGTGGCGCGTCGGGGTTCTTCTTCTCGTCCTCGCGTTTTCGCTCCTGCATCAGTTGTTGTTCGCGACAGTGACCGAAGACGCGTACGTCAGTTTCCGGTACGCGCAGAACATCGCCGACGGCAATGGCCCGGTTTTCAACACTGGCGACCGAAGCGAGACATACGCGAATTTCCTCTGGCTTGTGGTCATCGCGTTGCCGCGTGGGGCATTCGGCGCGGAAGTGCCGACGTCAGCCGTCGTGCTGAGTGGCGTGGCGGCGCTGGGTTGCGTGCTGGTCGCGTACTTCCTCGCCAATCGCATCGCGGCGCTCGCGTTGCCGGAGGGGGTCGAGCCGCGCCGGGCGGTGGGGGTGGCGGCTGCCTTGCTGACCGCAGGGGCGAATGGGCTCGCGGTGTACGGGCTTTCCGGCACTGAGCTGCCGATGTTCGCGTTGCTGGTGCTTTGCGTCGCGTACGCGCTGGTGGCGCGCCGTCCGTTGGTCGCGGGGGTGCTCGTGGCCAGTGCGGTGATGACGCGACCGGAAGGGCTCGCGCTCGCTGTCGTCGGCGCAGGGTGGTTAGTTTTCGCCGCCGCGCGCGGGCGGCATACCTGGTGGGCACCGGCCGGGTTTGTGCTGGGCGCGTTGGTGTTCCTGGTGCCGTGGACGGCTTGGCGGCTGACGTATTACGACCATTTCACCCCCGAAGTGGTGCTGCCACTGGGGCCGGATTGGCCGTATCTGGGCGGCTTCGCCTTGGCGCACTTGGGTTTCCTCGTACCCGCGGTGGTGGTCGCGGGGCTGGTGGCGGCACGGGGACGCGCGGTGGAAGCCCGGTCGGCGTTGTGGCTGCTGCTCGCGCTCGCGGTCGTGCACACCGGATTCGTAGTGTTCTTCGAGGAAGACCCGGGGCTTTCGTGGCGACTGCTCGTGCCAGTGCCGCCGCTGCTGGCTGTCGCCGCGGTGGCGGGGAGCGGTGTCCTCACCCCGATGCCGAGGCCGCGCGCTGCTTCGCGGGCGGTTCCGGCGGCCACGGCGGCGCTCACGGGGGTTGCGGTGACGGTTTCCGTGCTCAGCCCCGAGGTGCTGGAGCGCGTGGAGGCTTGGCACACGCAGGGCGCGCAACTGGCCGAGGTCGGCGACTGGCTCGCGCACTACCTGCCGCGCGGGTCCGTCGTGAGCGCTGGGGCACCGGGGCTGCTCGCGAGCCGGGCTGGTTCGCAGGTGCTCGTGGTCGGGCTGGACGCGGAACGGTCGACGCTCGCCGTGCCCGGCCGGTCGGGGTACGCCCAGCGCCAGGATTGTGCCGATGACCTGCCCGCCTGGTACCGCGTCGCGACCTTCCACCGGACCGGGACGCCGTTCTGGATCTCGGTCTACCCGCGCGCCGAGGACGCGAGCAGGCTCGTCGACGACCTCGACCGGGCCCCGGACTTTCACTACGTGTCCTGCCCCTGAAGTGTGGCGGAGCCGACCCGCGCGACTAAGCGGCGGCTAACCTACGGTCCCGTAGCCTTGGCGCATGGCTGACTTCGTGTACCCGCCCGTCCTGGTCGCCGCGCGGCTGATGTTCCGGCTGCTCGACAACCGGCTCCGGGTGACCGGTGCCGAGCACGTCCCCGCCCGCGGCGGCGCGGTGCTCGCCTGCACGCACGTCAGCTACCTGGACTTCATCTACTGCGGCCTCGGCGCCCGCCCGGCGAAGCGGCTGGTGCGGTTCATGGCCAAACAGGAGATCTTCGGCAACCCGGTCGCCGGCCCGCTGATGCGCGGCATGCACCACATCCCGGTGGACCGCGCGGCCGGACAGGCCTCCTACGACGAGGCGGTGGCGCGGCTGCGCGCGGGCGAGGTCGTCGGCGTTTTCCCGGAGGCGACGATCAGCCAGTCGTTCACGGTGAAGGACATCAAGACGGGCGCGGTCCGGATGGCCGCCGAGGCGGGGGTGCCGGTGGTCCCGATGGCGCTGTGGGGCACCCAGCGGCTGTGGACGAAGGGCCGCCCGCGCGACCTCACCCGCAGGCACGTGCCGATTTCCGTGGTAATCGGCGAGCCGATGCGGCCTGGCCCGGAGGACTCGTGCGAGGCGCTGACGACGGACCTGCGCGCCCGGATGTCGGAGCTGCTGGAGAAGGCGCAGGCGGAGTACCCGGAGGCCCCGGAGAGTGACGCCGAACGTTGGTGGCTGCCCGCACACCTCGGCGGCAGCGCGCCGACGCCGGAGGAAGCTGCGGCTCTCGACCGCCGCTCGTGAGCGTTTAGCGCCCCAATGCCACATTGGGTGCGTTGGACGCACCGAACGCCACATTGGGTGCGTGGGATGCACCGAATGCCACTTTGGGTGCGTTGAGCGGCCCCGCCGCCCGACGTGGCCGATGCCGAGGTCTGTGAGGGGAACCCTCACAGACCTCGATTCCCAGGCCGGGGACTTAAGCCGGGCGGCCGCAGCCTGTTGACCGTCCATAAAGGACGCCAACGCAGCCGAAATGCCCGACTCGCGCCATAATGCCCGTTTCTTCAAGTCTGTGAGGGCCACCTTGAGGGACTCTGATTCCCTCAAGGTGCCCTTCACGGACGACAAGCCCCGCTTCCGCCGCCCGCGTCAGCTGGGGGACCGCTCAGAACCAGCGCTCCAGCACCTGCGCCACCCCGTCCTCCGTAACCGGCCCAGTGATCTCATCCGCCACCGCCAGCAAGCTCGGGTGCCCGTTGGCCATCGCCACGCCGTGGCCAGCCCATTGCAGCATCTCGACGTCGTTGGGCATGTCGCCGAACGCGATCACCGACGACTGGGGCACCTCGAAGCGTTCGGCGATGTCCGCGAGTCCGGTCGCCTTCGTCACGCCGTGCGCGGCTAGCTCGATCAGCCCGCCAGAGGACGAGTACGTGACGTCCACCGCGCCGTCGAGCACCGCGCCCACTGCTTCGGCCATCTCCTCCGACGTCATGCCCCGGCGGCTGACCAGCAGCTTGATCGCGGTTTTCCCAAGGACCTCGGCACGCGGCGCGATCCGGGTCTCCTCGTCGCCCCACGGGTTGTAGTACTCCGGCTCGATCACGAAATTGCGCAGTTCGTGGTCCACCGATCCGGTGCCGACCCGTTCCGCGGCCAGCCGGCAGCCGGGCAGCGCCTTGTCGAGGGTGGACGCCAGGTCGTGCAGCAAAACCGGGTCGAGTTCGCCGTGCACCGCGACCACCGAATCGGTGCCGATGTCGAGCAGCACTGCCCCGTTGGCGCACACCGCGTAGCCGGTCAGGCCGAGCGGGCGGGCGATCGGCGCGATCCAGCGCGGCGGGCGGCCGGTGCACAGCACGAACGGCACGTCGGTGGCCAGTACCCGCTGGACGACCGACACCGTGCGCGGCGTCACTTCTTCGCTGGGGCCGAGCAGGGTGCCGTCGACATCGGACGCGATCAACCGGGGTTTCTCCACCCGGCCCATTCTCCCGGTCGCCGCCCGTTCGAGCGAATGTCAGTGCTGGACGTTACGGTCGGCCTCGTGCGAGCAGGCATCGTAATTCTTCCCGAAGACCGCTGGTGGGCGGCCGAGCCGAAATGGCGCGCGGCCGAGGAGTACGGCTTCGACCACGCGTGGACCTACGACCATCTCGGCTGGCGATCGCTGGTCGACGGCCCGTGGTTCTCCGCCGTGCCCACCCTGACCGCGGCCGCCATGGTCACCTCCACGATCCGGCTGGGCACCTTCGTCGCCTCTCCGGTCGCACGGCACCCGGTGCCGTTCGCGCGCGAGCTGATCACCCTGGACGACGTGTCCGACGGCCGGTTCGTGCTGGGCGTCGGAGCCGGCGTGGACCACTCGCGTTACGACGCGCAGGTGCTCGCCGCGCCGGAGCTGACCGCGCGGCAGCGGGCCGACCGTTTCACCGAGTTCGTCGAGGCCCTCGACGGGCTGCTGATGACCGACAACTTCGACTTCTCCGGCGAGTACTACTCCGCGCGCGGCGCGCGGAACCTCCCTGGCACGGTCCAGCGGCCCCGGCTGCCGTTCCTGGTCGCGGCCAACGGCCCGCGCACCATGACGCTGGCCGCGCGATTCGGGGCGGGCTGGGTCACCACCGGCCGCGGCGGGGCCACCCTCGACGAGTGGTGGGCCGGCATCGGCGAGCTGGTCCGCACGTTCGACCAGCGGCTCGAAGCGGCCGGGCGCGAACCGGCGAGCATCCAGCGGCACCTGAGCCTCGACGCGGCCCCGGTGTTCTCGCTCAGCAGCGTCGCGGCGTTCCGCGAGGCCACCGAACGGGCCCGTGAGCTGGGCTTCACCGACGTCATCGCGCACTGGCCGCGCTCGAGCGGGCCGTACGAGGGGCACGAGTCGGTGCTGGAGAAGGTCGTCGAAGAAGTGCTGCCGGGCCTCAAGGCCGAGTGACGCCCCGGGACCGCGGCCGGGGAGGCCGCGGTCCCGGGAGGTCAGCGGATGATCGTGTAGATCTGCGCGCCGGGATTGTCGTACACGAGGCGCAGGAAATCGCTGCCCCTGAGGTCGCGCAGGCCGGGGGAGAGCGGCGCGTCCTTGGCGATCGAGCCGCTGCCGACCAGCACGTGGTGCACCTTCAGCCGCCGCACCGCCTCGCGAACGCGCTGGTCAAGGTCGTAGTCGCGGAAGTGCAGCGACAGGTACTTCGCGTCGGGCGAGATCGGCCCGCCGCCGTCGTAGTGCCCGGCCACCGGGTGCACGCCGGTCAGCGCGTACATCCACGCGGTGCCGTCGAGCCGGTCGTTCAGCACCTTCTCCTCGGCCGGGATGTGCATCCGGCCGAGGAAGTCCATCGCCGCGATCTCGTCCGGGCTGACCGGCGGCGTGACCTCGCCCTCGGGGCCGTTGTAGTACAGGAACGACACCGCGGTGGCGTTCGCGGTGCGGTAGAAACCGCCGGTGAGCACCGCGGTCACGGCCACGACCACCGCCGCCGCCGCGATGCCGAGCCGCGACACCACCTGCGGCCGGGCCTTTGCCCAGGAAATCGAGCGGATCAGCCGCGCGATCCAGCGCTGCAGCTCCGCCATGCCGTGCCCGGCGAGCAGGCACAGCGGGATCGCGGCGAGCGCCATCAGCCGGAACCGGTCGTTCCACCACGGCCGCGACAGAGAGATCACCAGCGGCGCCGAGCCATAGGACGTGACCAGCACGAACAGCCCGGACAGCCCGATCGCGGACAGGATCAGCCAGCGCATCCGGCCGAGCGTGCGGAAGCTCAGCACGCCGACCGCGAGCAGCACAGTGAGCCAGAGCTGCGGTTCGTGCAGCACCTGCTGGAACGTGCCGAGCATGTTCAGCGCCGACATGACCGGAAGGTTCGAATTCCACGGCTGGTACGGGTAGGCGCTGTTGGTGAAGCCGATCGCGCCCAGGATCTGCAGTGCGGCGAGCGCGAGCGCGACCACCATCACCGGCACAGTGCGCACGATGTCGCTGCCGATCACGCGCAGGCCGTTGCGTCCTTCGGGCACACCGTCCACCCGAAGCCCGCGAAGCGCTCGGTACCAGCGCTGCAGCACAAGCGGTGCGGCCAGGAGCACGCCGCCGAACAGTGCGCTCGAATGCGCGACGAGCAGACCGTCCACGGTGAGCGCCAAGACCAGACCGGTGTCGATTCCCGGGCGTACGAGGAAGCGCTGCAGCGAGACCACCATGAGCGGCGTGAGGACGACGCCCAGCGCGTACGGCAGCAGGCCGCTCGATACCGACTCGTACGCGCCCGTGGTGGCCGCAGCGGCGATGAGCGCTGTGCAACCCGCGAAGACCGCACGGCCGCCCATCTGGCGGACCAGCGCGACCATTGACAGCGCGAAGATGCCCGCGACCGGCATGGTGATGGCGTTCAGCGTGACCGGGATGCTCGTCCCGGAGATCTGGTAAACCAGCGAGCCGACCAGGTGGTAGCCGTTCGGGTAGAACGAGCCGTCCGGGTACCAGTTGATCTTGCTCATGCCGATGAGCGAGCCGTCGCCGGTGTCGGCGATGTAGCGGATGCCGTTCGCGTGATAGACGGTGTCCCAGCGCTGGAAGACGGCTGTCGTCCCGCCGCGCGCGGACAGCACCACCGCGATCGACAGCGCCGTCGCCACCACGACGCAGGCCGCGACCGACCAATGCGCACGCGTGCTCCACACGACCGGCGGCTTCTCCGCGCCCGGGCTGATCCAGCCGCGGAGGAGGCAGAGCCGCCGGATGCCGTACACGACCCCCGCCAGCAGCACGGTGCACGCCGCGGCGGTGAAGACGTTGTACGGAAGACCGACCGCAGCCAACCAGGGCCCGCCCAAGCCGGTGACGGCATAGCTGAGCAGCGGCGCGAGCCCGGCGAGGGCCCATCCGCGCACTCCCGCGGCCCGGCCGATGAGCCCTCCCGGGACCGTCAGCACGGCCAGATAAGTGGCGACCGCGCCGAAATAGGTCCAGAAGGTGTCTGGTGCAGGCATGCTTCTCACTTGTGTAGTGCGGGTAAAACCTGGCGGGATGCCGAGGTCGGTTCGGGACGCGGTCGCGCGACTGCGTACCCTGAGCGCCCGTGAGCGAGCACACGAACTCCGCCAAGATTACTGAAGACGACTTTCGCGGTTACGACCTCGTCGTCGTCGGGTCCGGTTTCTTCGGCCTGACCATCGCCGAACGGGCCGCGGCCGAGCTGGGCAAGAAGGTCCTGGTCCTCGAGCGCCGCCACCACCTCGGGGGCAACGCCTACTCCGAGGTCGAGCCCGAAACGGGCATCGAGGTGCACCGCTACGGCGCGCACCTGTTCCACACGTCCAACAAGCGGGTGTGGGAGTACGTCAACCGCTTCACCGAGTTCACCGGCTACCAGCACCGGGTCTTCGGCAAGCACGACGGGCAGGTCTACCCGCTGCCGATGAACCTCGGCATGATCAACCAGTTCTTCGGCAAGTCGCACACGCCGGACGAGGCGCGCGAGCTGATCGCCAAGCAGGCCGCCGAGTTCCGGACCGAGGACGCGCAGAACCTCGAGGAGAAGGCGATCTCGCTGATCGGCCGTCCCCTCTACGAGGCGTTCATCCGGGACTACACCGCGAAGCAGTGGGAAAACGACCCGAAGAACCTCGGCGCGAACATCATCACCCGCCTGCCGGTCCGCTACACGTTCGACAACCGGTACTTCAACGACACCTACGAGGGTCTGCCGGTCAACGGCTACACCGCGTGGCTCGAGAAGATGGCCGAGCACGAGAACATCGAGATCCGGCTGAACATCGACTACTTCGACGTGCGCGAGCACATCCCGGCGGGCACCCCGACGGTCTACACCGGGCCGCTCGACCGCTACTTCGACTACTCGGCGGGCCGGTTCACCTGGCGCACCGTCGACTTCGAGTCCGAGGTCGCGCAGACGGGCGACTACCAGGGCACCTCGGTCGTCAACTACAACGACGCCGACGTCGACTACACCCGGATCATCGAGTTCCGCCACTTCCACCCGGAGCGGGACTACCCGAAGGACAAGACCGTCATCTTCCGCGAGTACTCCCGTTTCGCGAAGGAAGACGACGAGCCGTACTACCCGATCAACACCGCCGAGAACCGCGAGAAGCTGGAAAGCTACCGCGAGCTGGCGAAGACCGAGGCGCGCGAGAAGAACGTGCTCTTCGGCGGCCGCCTTGGCACGTACAAGTACCTCGACATGCACATGGCGATCGGGTCGGCGCTGTCGATGTTCGACAACAAGATCGCCCCGCACCTCACCGATGGTGCGCCCCTGGACGGGTCGATCGATGCTTGAGAAAGACACCCCGCGCGGTGAGGTAGCCGTGCTCTCCAGCACCCAGAAGGTGCTGAAGAAGCCGGGCACGGTGCGGGTCGCGCGGGGAATGTCGCTGTTCGGCGAGCACAGCGCGGGATGGTTCGCGCTGGGCTTGCTCGGAGCGGCGGTGGACCGCGACCGGCGCAAGGACTGGCTGGTCGCGTCGGCCGGAGTGGTGGGCGCGCACGCGGCGTCGATCGCCGTGAAACGCGTCGTGCGGCGGCGCCGTCCGGACCATCCCAGCGTGGAGGTTCTGGTCGGCACGCCGAGCAAGCTGAGCTTCCCGTCGTCGCACGCGACGTCGACGACGGCGGCGGCGGTGCTCTACTCCGGATTGACCGGGCGTAACCTGGTCCCCGCCCTGGTACCGCCGATGCTCGCCTCGAGGCTGCTGCTCGGCGTTCACTATCCGACAGACGTTCTGGCCGGAGCCGCCCTGGGAGGCGTCGTCGGCGGTCTGATCCGACGGAAGCTGACCAAGAAGCGATGAGCGAAACGACCGACGAGCGAACCGAAAACGCGTCCGGTACGGCCGAATCCGCGCAAGCGACGGAATCGGCTGCCGAAAAGACCGACGTGGCCGAGGAGACCGAGAAGGCCGAGAAGACCGACGCGGCCGAGAAGGCCGAAGCTCCGGCCATCCCGGCTCCGGCCCCAGCCGCTGGCCCGAGCCCGGTACGGCTCGTGCTCGGGGTGATCAAAACCGCGCGCCCGAAGCAGTGGGTGAAGAACGTCCTCGTCTTCGCGGCGCCGTTCTTCGCGTTCTCGAAGGCGACGAACCGGACCGAGCTGGTCATCGACGCGCTGATCGCGTTCGTGGCCTTCTCGTTCACCGCCTCGTCGGTCTACCTGATCAACGACGCCGTCGACGTCGAGGCCGACCGGGCCCACCCGACGAAGCGCAACCGCCCGATCGCGGCGGGCATCGTGCCGGTCCCGGTGGCGTACGCGTCCGCCGTGGTGTTCTTCCTGGCCGGTCTCGCCGTGTCGTTCGCCGCGGACTGGCGGCTGGCGATCGTGCTGGCGGTCTACGAAGCCGTCCAGCTCGGCTACTGCTTCGGCCTGAAGCACCAGCCGGTGGTGGACCTGGCGATCGTCGGCTCGGGCTTCCTGATGCGCTCGGTCGCCGGCGGTGTGGCGGGCGGCATCGCGATGTCGCAGTGGTTCCTGCTGGTCACGGCGTTCGGCTCGCTGTTCATGGTGGCGGGCAAGCGGTACGCGGAGATCATGCTGTTCGAGCGCACCGGCGCGAAGATCCGGTCCTCGCTGAAGAAGTACTCGGCGAGCTACCTGCGCTTCGTGTGGGCGACGTCGGCGGCGATCCTGATCATGTCGTACTGCCTGTGGGCGTTCGAGATCCGGCAGGCCGAGCACAACTCGGTGTGGGCCGTCGTGTCGATGGTCCCGTTCGTGATCGCGGTGCTCCGCTACGCGGTCGACGTGGACGGCGGCAACGCCGGCGCGCCGGACGAGATCGCCCTGAAGGACCGCGTGCTGCAGGTGCTCGGCGCGACCTGGGTCGTGACCCTGTTCCTGTCGTTCTACCTGTGAACGGCGCGCGGATTTAGACAGCTGGGATTCAGCTTCTCCACAGCAACGACGGTCACCCTCGGGGGGTGGGAGCCGGGACCGCCCGCCTCCCACCCGCGCAGCCCGGAGGACCGACGATGAACGACAACGAGCACCCCTCGCCCGGCGAGCCCGCGGGGCAGGAGCCGACTGAGCAGTTCGGCCGGACCGGGGACCTGGGTGCGGCTTCCGCCAGCGAAGGTTCCGCTGGTCAGCCGGGGTCGGCCGCTGAACAGCCCGCTCAGCCGGGCCAGCCAGCCGGGCAGGCTGGTCACCCGAATCCGCCCGCTCAGCCAGCCGAGCAGGCCGCTCAGCCTGGCCAGCCTCCGTCGCCTGCTGAGGCCGCTCAGCCCGGCCCCTTCGCTCAACCCAGCCCGTGGGGCATGCCGCTGCCACCGCCCAAACAAGGCGGCTTCCGACGCTTCATCGCCCACCGCGCGACACAACTGGTCGCCGTGGGAGTCCTCGGGCTGGCCGTGGGCGGCGGCATCGTCGGCGGGGTCATGGCCGCGACGGACCACCACCCCGGCCGCCCCGGCACGAGCCAGCACCAGGGCGGCCACCGCTTCAACGACGGCGGCCCCGGCCAGCACCACCGCAACGACGCACCGGACAACGGCCCGCGGTTCGGCAACTGAGCGAACGGCGGCCAGCCGAGTATTTCGGGCAGGATCCGTACCCCCGGGACCTCACTCGGCCAGCAGCGCCGGGTACAGCACCGTCGGATGCTCGGCCAGCCCGGCCTTCGCCGCCGCGCTGTCCGCGTCCGCGATGATCTCGATTTCACCCGCTTCCAGGCCGTCCAGCGCGGCCCGGACGACCTCGGCCGGGTCGTTTTTCGGGATGTCGAAGCTCGCCATCATGTCGGTATCGGTGCTCGCCATGACCAGGCCGCTCACCAGCGTGCGCTGCGCCAGCAGTTCCAGCCGCACCGCGTTGGTCAGGCTCCACGCCGCTGATTTCGACGCCGCGTAGCCCGCCGAGCCCGGATAGGTCGTCCAGGACAGTGCGGAAAGGACATTCAAAACCGCGCCATTCTTCAACCCTGGCGCGAATGCGCGGATCATATTCAGCGGGCCGAAGAAATTCGTCTCCATTTCGCGGCGGATCTCGGCCAGGTCGCCGGTCACCAGGTCGGTGAAGGCGGCGATGCCGGCGTTGTTGATCAGCAGGTTCACGTCCGGCGCGGCAGCCGCGGCGGCGGCGATGGAATCGGGATCGGTGACGTCCAGCGGCAGCGACACGGTGCCGTCGATCTCGACGGGGCGGCGTGCGGTGGCGTAGACCTTCGCCGCGCCGCGGTCCAGCAGCGCGCGGACGAAGTGGGTGCCGAGCCCGCGTCCGGCACCGGTGACCAGTGCGGTTGCGCCTGCGATCTGCATGGGAGTTCTCCTCAGGAAGCCGGGTGGTCTTACGGCTATCCTGGATCCTGACGTCAATGTTAGGTTCTCGTGTTTGTGGCACGGATCACGGAGGCTCGGATGCGGATCGGCGAGGTGGCGGAGCGCGCGGGGGTCAGCGTGCGGTCGCTGCGCTACTACGAGCAGCAAGGGCTGATCGAGGCGACGCGGACGTCCGGCGGTCAGCGTCGCTACAGCGCGGACGCGGTGTCGTGGGTGGGGCTGATCCAGCAGCTCTACGCGGCCGGGCTGTCCAGCGCGACGATCCGCGAGTTGATGCCGTGCCTGCACGCGGGAGTCAGCACACCGGAGTCGCGCGTTCGGTTGCGTGCGGAGAAGGCCCGGCTGGACGAGCACATTTCCGGTCTCGAACGCACTCGCGAGCGGCTTGAGGCGATGATCGAATTGGCGGAGACGCCGAATCCGCATTGTCCGGTCGTGGTGGGCTAAAGGGCGGCGAAGGTGTCGTTCAGAATCTTCACGACTGCTCGCGGGGTGCCGGAGATGAGTTCGGTGCGGCCTTCGGTCGTCGGGTAGGTGAGGATCCGGCCGGCGCGCACGTCGGCGGCGAGGATCGGGCCGCCGGTGCGGTGGCGGCCGTTCGCGCGACGCGCGACGTAGAGCTGGTGGGTGGCGTCCGCGGGCTGGTTCAGGGTCGAGGCGAGGTATTCGTGGCTGTTGGTTTCGTCGAACGGGTCCGGGGCTGTGTCCGACGCGGTTACCGAGACCGAACGGACTGGCGCGCCGGGGATTTGCGGAAGCGTGCCGAAAAGCGTCGTGGCTAGCCGGGACGACGCGGTGGGTTGGATTTCGACCAGGCCATCCTGCGCGGATACCAGAATCGCGGCTTGTTCTCGTTGCGCGACGATGACAGTTCGCTGGATTCCGCCGCGCAATGCGGACCAGGCGAAGTACTCGCGTTCGGCATCGGCGAGCACTCGCAGGATGGCCCGCAAATGCGCGGAGGGGGCGTCGTTGTCGGCCAGGCCGAGTTTCGTGAGGAGAGTGATGGTGGCGGCGTGAAGTTCGCGGTGCGCACCGGTTTTGACCCAGACCCGGTTCGCCCGCAGCATCGGGTGCTGTTCGCCGAGGTCGAGCATGTCCCAGACGGCCGAGAGTGCTTCGACGGGCAGAGTCACCGTCTGCTCGACGTCCGCCCGCACCTGTCCCCCTGGCTTTCTCAATCGGCTGCCATTAGCACGGTAGCCGATTGATTACCCGAGTGTCTGCAATTGAGAACGAGGTGGCGGTTATCGGAAAGCCGTCGCCGATAAGACGCAGACGCTATAGGCATAAATGCTCTGATCATTACTGCTCTGGCGTCAGCGGCGGTAGACGTGTGTGATTAACCGACGATGGCCAAGCCTCCGCTCTCCGCCGCGACTCGCACCATTGGCGAGCGCGTGCGCGAATTTCGCAACGACGCGGGGCTGAGCCAGGAACAGCTGGCCGAACTGGCCGGGGTGCACTGGACGTTCGTGAGCCAGGTCGAACGCGGACTGCGCAACATCAACCTGCACAATCTGCTCAAATTCGCCGACGGTCTCGGGGTGAACCCGGCCCGCCTGGTCGACGGGCTGCGGCCACCGTCCGGCGACTAGTCCACAGTGGACGGCCGGAGCACCTGGCGAAAGGTGCCTTCGCGGACCAGCAAAAGCTGTGTGATCACCTGCAGTCCGACGAAAAACGCGATCGACAGCCCGGCGTCGAGCGCGGGGACGTCGTCGACCGGCAGCGTGTAAGCCATGCCGATGCTGAGTCCACTGTGGACCAGAGAGCCGACGCCCCACACCACGGTGAGCGTCCGCCACACCCGGCGGAACGACGGGCGCTCCGCCCACGCCGAGTCCAGCCGGGAACCGCGGCCGGGCAGCAGGGCGCGGGCCGCCTGGTAGGTCGTCGGGTACTGGCCGATGACCATGCTCGCGAGCAGCCAGACGCCCGCCAGCGTGCTGAACCAGGCACCGCGCACGAGCATCAGCCGGGCGTCGCCGGTCATCAGCGTGGTCGCCAGGCCGACGGCGAGGAACATCAGGACGAGCAGGCCGATTCCGTCCACCCGATGCCGGGTGACCAGCGTGTACAGCACGCGCGACGCGGGCGGCAGGCCGCTCAGCAGCAGCGCCCACACCGGCGGGACGTCGAAGGCCCGAAGCAGGTAGTAGCCGCCGACTGGCGCGCCGAGGTCGATCAGCAGCACGGCCAGCGACGAGCGGAATTCGTTCCCCATGCCCCCGAGTTTCGGCGGGCGGGGACCCTCAGGGCATCGTCGAGCCGGTCAGCCCGGACTCCACCGATTGGTGGAGGCCGGGCCGGAAATCATCAGACCGGCAGCTTGCGGAAGATCGGCCGCGGCACGTGCCGCAGGATCGACATCACGAGCCGGAATTCCGACGGCGACCAGACGAGGTCCTTGCCCTTGCGCGCGGCCTCGACCGCGACGTCGGCGACCTGCTCGGCGGTCCGGGTCAGCGGGGCGTCCTTCATCCCGGCGGTCATCTTGGTCTTGACCTGGCCGGACCGGACGACGGTCACCTGCACGCCGTGCGGCGCGAGCGCCTCGCCGAGGCCGAGGTAGAAGCCGTCGAAACCGGCTTTGGTCGAGCCGTACACGAAGTTCGACCGGCGGACCCGCTCGCCCGCCACCGACGACAGCGCGATGACCTTGCCGTGGCCCTGCGTCTTCAGCTTCTCCGACAGCGCCACGCCGACCGACACCGCGGCGGTGTAGTTGACCGTCGCCAGTTCGACCGCCTTGGCGTGGTCCTGCCACAGCTCCTCGGCCTCGCCGAGCAGGCCGAACGCGACCACCGTGACGTCGATGTCGCCGCCGGCGAACGCCTCGTCCAGCACCTTCGGGTGGGACGACAGGTCCTTGGCGTCAAAGGCCACAGTGGACACTTCGGCGCCGCGATCCTTCAGGCGCTGCGCGGCTTCCTCCAGCCGCGGCGAAGGACGGCCGGCCAGCACGACCCGCAGCGGCTTCTCCGCGAGGTACTTCTCCGCGATCGCCAGCGCGATGTCGGACGTGCCGCCGAGCAGCAGCAGGGACTGGGGGTTACCGACCGCGTCGATCACAGTGCGAGCCTCCGGCTCATGTCAGAGGCGAAAACGCCTTCGGGGTCAACGGAAGCGCGCACCTTGCGCCACTCCTCCAGCCGCGGGTACATCTTCGCGAACGTCTCGGGCGAGGTGCGCGAGTCCTTCGCGGTGTAGAGGCGGCCGTTCGCGGACAGGACCATCTCGTCCATTTCCTCGCAGAACCGGCTGAGCCCGCTCTTGATCGGGAAGTCCACGCTCAGCATCCAGCCCGGCGCGGGCCAGGACATCGGAGCCGGGTTCGCGTCGCCCATCCGCTTGAACACGTTCAGGAACGAGTAGTGCCCGGACCGCGAGATGGCCCGGCAGATGCCCTTGAGCTGGTCTTCCGCGCCGAACGGCACGGAGAACTGGTACTGCAGGAAGCCCTTGCTGCCGTAGCCGCGGTTCCACTCGCTCAGCATGTCGAGGGGGTGGTAGAACTGCGTCAGGTTCTGGATCTTGCCGCGCGCGCCCTTCTTGGGCACGGTCTGCTGCCAGAGGTTGCCCATCATGGTCGAGGTCAGCTTGTTGACCAGACCGCTGGGGAACACGTCGGGCAGCGTCAGCAGCTGCGGCGCGTCGAAGCGCAGCGGGTCGGTGCGCAGTTTCGGCGGCAGCTGGTCGAGCTTCGCGAGCGAACCGCGGGAGAACGTCGCGCGGCCGAGGCGGCCGTCGGACGAGATCAGGTCCGGCACCGCCATCGAGTAGTCGTAGTTGAGGTCTGAACCATCGGTGAAGAGCCCGAGGGTCTCGTCGAGGTTCGAGGTGCGGTCGGCGTCCACGTAGAAGTAGGCCGATTCCGTCTTCTTCATCCGGATCGTCGCGCGGACCACAATCCCGGTCAGCCCGATTCCCGCCACCGTCGCCCAGAACAGCTCCGAATCCGGGCCCTCCGGGGTGAGCGTGCGCACGGATCCGTCGGCGGTGAGCAGGTCCATCGACACCACGTGGTTGCCGAAACTGCCCGCCGAATGGTGGTTCTTGCCGTGGATGTCGTTGGCGATCGCGCCGCCGATCGTCACCTGGCGGGTGCCCGGCAGTACCGGGACCCACAGGCCGTACGGCAGCGCCTCGCGCATCAGCTTGTCGAGGCTGACGCCCGCGTCGAGGTCGACGAGGCCGGAGTCCGGGTCGATCGAGTGGATGCGGTCGAGCACGGTCATGTCGACGACCAGGCCGCCCGCGTTCTGCGCCGGGTCGCCGTAGGACCGGCCGAGGCCGCGAGCGATGACCCCGCGCGGGCCTGCGGAAGCGACGGCGCGGGCGATCGTCTCGACGTCGCGCGTGCTCAGCACGTCGGCGACCGTCCCGGCGGTGCGGCCCCAGCCGGTGAGCGTGCGGCGCTGTGTCTCGGGTGCTTGGGTCACGCGGACCAGGGTAGCCACGCCGAAGACCGCCCGGAACGTGACCCTGAAGTGCTCGCTTCTACACTTTGCGCATCAAGGCACAAGCGTCCGAGCGTCGAAGTGGGCAGTACGGACACTGACGCAATAGGCCGAGAAGGTATTCCAAGTGGTGGCTACAGAACCGCAGAGTGACCAAACGCAGCCGGGACCCGCGGGCCCCGGGCTGCTGGGACAGCTGATCCGGTTCGGCGTGATCGGCGGCTTCTGCGCCCTGCTCGACCTGGGCACATACTCGCTGCTGCGCGCGATCGGCATGGATGCCACGCCGTGGGTGGACCTCGCGCGCGCGATCAGTTTCGTCGTCGGCACGACGACCGCGTTCTTCCTGAACCGGCGCTTCACCTTCGCCGACGGACGGCGCGACGGGAACGCGCAGGTCGGCAGCTTCGTTCTGTTGTACGCCGTCACCTTCTTCGTGGCCGTCGGCGTGAATCAGCTCATGCTGCACGTGCTGCCGGAGTCGGGCTGGAAGGCCACGCTGGCCTGGGTGGTGTCCCAGGCAACGGCGACTGTGATCAATTTCGTGATGCTCAAGTGGGTCGTGTTCCGTGTGCGGCCGGTAAAGGAGAACTGAGTTCGATGCCCGGTAAAGCAGCCCCGGTCGCGGAGGCGGCCCCCGCAGGCGAGACGCGGTTCGCCGAACACGCCCCCGAAGGCAGGCTCACGGCCCAGCGCGGGCTGTACGCCGGGCCGGCTCCGATCGTCAGCAAGGACATGTACGCCGAGGTCGAGCAGGGCAACGCGCAGCGGGAACGCGGCAGCGTGACGCTCGAGCCGTCGGCGAAGGTCACCGGCAACACTTACTTCGGCCGCTTCCCGGCGAGCTACTGGCAGCGCTGGACCACCGCGACCGAGGTCAAGCTGGAAGCGGTCGCCACCGGGGACGGGCTGCTGTCGCTCGGCGCGTCCGACATGCTCGGCGACCCGCGCGTGGTCGACGCCCAGCAGGTGTCCGGCGCGAAGGGCGTCAAGGTCGAGCTGACCGGCAAGCTGGACAAGTTCTACGACGGCGGCGCGCTGTGGCTCGACCTCGAGACCGAGGGCGGCCAGACGCTGCGGGTCGAGCAGGTCCGCTGGACCGTCGACGCGCCGGAGACGATCCGCCCGACCGCGGTCACCATCTGCACGATGAACCGCGCCGACGACTGCCTGAAGAACCTCCAGGCGCTCGCCGCCGACGTGTCCTCGCTCGACACCCTCGACGCCATCTACGTCGCCGACCAGGGCACCGACCTGGTCGAGTCGCGCGAGGGCTTCGAGCAGGTCGCGAAGGACCTCGGCGAGAAGCTGCACTACATCAAGCAGCCGAACCTCGGCGGTGCCGGCGGCTTCACCCGCGGCCTGTACGAGGTGGCCGGGCACACCGCCACCGAGCACGCGAACGTGCTGTTCATGGACGACGACGTGCTGCTCGAGCCGGACCTCGTCGTGCGCGTGACGGCGTTCTCCAACCGTTCGGCCAACCCGATCATCGTCGGCGGCCAGATGCTCAACCTGCTGCACCCGAACCAGCTGCACGTCGGCGCCGAGTACGCCCGGCTGAACACGCTGGAGCCCGGACAGCCGGTGCAGCACTCGCTGTCCACCGCGGACCTGCTCGGCGTGGACGAGGACGGCAACCCGAACCGTCAGGAACGCCGCCTCGACGCCGGGTACAACGGCTGGTGGTCGTGCCTGATCCCGTACGAGGTCGTCAAGGCCATCGGCTACCCGCTGCCGTTCTTCTTCCAGTGGGACGACGCGGAGTACTCCTACCGGGCCCGCGAATACGGCTTCCCCACGGTGACCCTGCCGGGCGCCGGCGTGTGGCACGCGGACTTCCACTGGAAGGACTGGGACGAGTGGCACCGGTACTTCAACCTGCGCAACTCGATCATCACCGCCGCGCTGCACTCGCCGTTCAACCTGAACCTGCTCTCCCGGGTGCTGATGGCGCAGCTGGTGCGCTACCTGCTCGGCATGCAGTACGGCCTGTCCGCGACGCTGATCAAGGCGGTCGAGGACTTCCTGGAGGGCCCGGAGGTCCTGCGCGACGGCGGCGTCGAGGCGATGAAGGAGATCCGCCGGATCCGCGACGCGTACCCGGAGACCAAGCGGCACAAGGCCACTGACGTGCCGGGCATCGCGTCCAACGACATCGGCATCATCAACAGCGCGCCGCGGCCGAGCATGCAGCGGCTCGTGCTGATCAAGCGCATCCTCGACAAGGTGCTCGGCCGCAGCCGGTTCGGGCTGGGCGCGGTGCCGGTCGACGAGGCGCACTGGTGGCACATCGCGCTGTTCGACACCGCCGTGGTCACCGACGCGTCGCAGGAAGGCGTGCGCGTGCGCACCTACGACAAGGTCAAGATGTTCGATCTGGCCAAGCGCGGCGCGAAGGTGATCAACCGGCTGCGCAAGGAAGGCGCGGGCGTGCAGGAGCAGTACAAGCGCGCGATGCCGGAACTCACCTCGCGCGACAACTGGAAGCGGCTGTACGAGCTGTGATTGCATGAACTAGAGCAGGAAGGGCGTCTCGCGTTCGGCGGGACGCCCTTTTTGTCTTTTTAGGTAGCTTGGTTTCATGGCCGATCTGGTTGCCCGTGCTCGTGCGCTCGCCGATGACCTGTTGTTTCCCTCGGCCGCCGAGGTCGACCGGCTAGGCGTGGTGCCCCGGTCGCATTTCGACGCGCTCGCCGAGGAAGGGTTCTACGGTCTCGCCGCGCCCGATTCCGGCGCTGACCTGGACCAGCTGGTCGGGGTGATCGAAGCGCTGGCGGGCGGGTGCCTGAGCACCGCGTTCACGTGGTTGCAGCATCACGGTCTCGTTGCCGGGCTGGCCGCGACGGATCGCGCGGACCTGCGGGAGCGGTATCTGCCGGATCTGATCAGCGGGCGGCTGCGCGCGGGCGTCGCGTACGCGGGCGTGATCCCGACGCCGCCGCGCGTGCGGGCAGAGCGCGTCGACGGCGGTTTCCGGTTCGACGGCGAAGCGCCGTTCGTGAGCGGCTGGGACGCGATCGACCTGCTGCAGCTTTCCGGCCGCGACGGGGACACGATCGTCAACGCCCTGGTGTCGCCGATCGTCGGGCACAGCCTGGTCGCCGAGCCGCTCACGCTCATGGCCGCACAGGGCACCGCCACCGTGCGGCTGAAACTCGACAACCACTTCATTCCGGACGAATCGGTTTTCGCTCAGGTCGGCTACGACAAATTCGTGGCGGGCAATACGTTCGCGGCGCGGCTCAACGGATGCGCGCCGCTGGGTCTCGCTGAGCGCTGCGCCGGTTTGCTGGAGGCGGCCGGCGAGGCGGAAACGGCTGCCTCGCTTCGGTCCGAACAGGACGAAATCCGACGCCGCCTCAACGCTGGTCTCGCCGATCCGGCCACACTCCCGGCCGCTCGCGCCGCCGGTGCCGACCTGGTGTATCGCTCGGCGGGCGCGGTCGCGGTGGCGACCGGCAGCCGGGCGGTGCTGGCCGGGGCGCACGCCGGACGGCTGGTGCGCGAGGCGACGTTCCTGCTCGTGGCCGCGAGCAGACCGGAAATCCGCGCCGGACTGCTCGCTCTCGCCCGGCGTTAAACCGAAAGGCCGAATTTGCCCTTCCGGCTCAAATCGTCCACATAGGCCGCCGCCACGTGGACGAAATTCACCGAAACAGTGTTGCCGTCCCGGGTTTCCAGCGAGTGAACGCCGCCGTGCTTCAGGAGGTCGGGGAGTTTGTCTTGCACTGCCTCGGAACTGTCGGCGGTCAGCGGGAAGATCAGCGGCTCTCCGCCTGCCGAAAGGTGCAGGATCAGTGCTGGTTTGGGATCTGCCATGGCTCCATGGCAGCAGCGGCTGATCATCGGCGGCAAGAGCGGTTCGCCGACAGCGGATCCGCTCACAGCGGAAGCGGGCTAGATGGTCTCGGCGAGCCGGTCCGCGACGGTGCGCGGTTCGCGACCGAGAAGCTCGGCCAGCAGTGGACCCGATTCGGCGAAATAACCGGCTCGGGTGGCCTGGTACCAGGTGAGCATGAAATGGGTCGCCTGCTCTGGGGCACTGTTCGCGACCTGTGCGGCGACCCATGATTCGTCGTCCAGGACGACGCGCTTGATGGTGCGCCCGGTGAGGCCGGAAGCGATCTCGGCGAAATCGCCGAAGGTGACGGCGGTCGGAGCGGCGAGGGTGACGGGGCCGTCTACGGAGCGGTCACCGGCGAGCAGGGCCGCAGTGGCCTCGGCGATGTCCGCACGGTCGGTGTACGGCACGGGGCCGTCCTCCGGCTGCGCGATCTCGCCGGTCTGCTGCCACGGGCCGAGCACCTGGTCGAGCGGGCCGTAGGCACCGTTGCGCAGTGCGGTCCAGGCAACTCCGGAGTCGCCGAGGATCGCCTCGGTGGCGAGGTGGAGGCCCGACGGCAGGTACGGGTTATCGGGGGCAGCGCCGTGCTGGCTCGTGTAGACGATGCGCCGGGCACCGGCCGCGACGGCTGCTTCGATGGCGCGTCCGTGCAGGCTGACCAGGTCCGCGGCCGGGTCATTGCCGGAGATCAGCAGGACCTGCTCGGCGCCGGCGAAAGCGTCGCCCGGGTCCTCGTAGGAGCCCTGTCGTACGCGGACGCCACGGTCGGCGAAGTGCTGCGCCTTGGCGGTGTCGCGGACGCTGACGCCGATCTGGTCGGCGGGTACGCGCTTGAGGAGGTGCTCGACGGTGGCACTGCCCAGCCCGCCGGTAGCACCGGTGACAACGATCATTTCTTCCTCTCTCGACCTAAGTTGACTACATGGGTCAACTTCTTTCACCGTCGACTGTAGGTAAGCTGACCAAGCGAGTCAACTTATGCCGAGGGACGGAGGAGCGCGGTGCCCGCGGAATCCCGGCTGCGTGCCGATGCCAGGCGCAATTCCGAGCAGATCCGAACCGCGGCGATCGGTGCCTTCCAGGGGCGGGGCCTGACGGTCCCGCTGGAGGAGGTCGCCAAGGCGGCAGGGGTCAGCAAGGCCACGATCTTCAACCGGTTCGGCGGCCGGATCGGCCTGATCGAGGCGGTCATCGAGGAGGTCGTCGCCACGGAGCTGTTCGCGGTCATCGACCGCACTCGGGCCATCGAGGACGTCGGCGAGCGGATCGCCCGCTACCTCACCGCGCTGCGCGACCTCCAATACCGCCAGCCCGCCGTCAACGACGTCCTGCTGCAGACCTACCCGAACTCGCCGCTGCTCATGGAGATCTGCCGGGTCGGGGGTCAGGCCAATGAGGAATTCGTCGCGGCGGCGCGCGCCCGCGGTGCGGTGCGGCCGGAGTTCACGGCGGGTGACCTTCACGCATTCGTTGTCGACACCGCCCTCGCCCTCAAGCACGGCGAACTGCCTCCCCGGGATGCCTACGATCGCCGCACCGCCTACTTCCTGGACGGAATCCAAGGACCGACGACACAGGCTCGGCGCCGATAGCCGCGACCGTGCGGAGTGGACTACGGTTTCGCCGGGGAGAGACCGGATTTAGGGGTGGGTCGTGCCGTATTCGTTCACGCTGTCACCGGCAGCGGTGGATCTCCTGCTGGCCGAACTCGGGCTCGGCCGCGCGCCGGTGCCGTTCGTCGTGCAGCACATCGGCATCACCGGCGAGGAACGCCGCGCGGTGCGCGACGCCGTGCTGCGCGACCTCGACGGACGCGGCTTGCTGCGGCGCGGGACCGTCGACGACGACGTCCAGATCGCGCTCGCCACGTTCGTCCAGGGCGGGATCGCGGTGTCCGCGGCGGCGAAGCTCGGCGATGAGCAGCTGTTCGCGCGGGTGGCGTCGAACGGCCAGTTCGCGGTGCTCGTGTGCCAGCGGGACGGGATGTTCACCTTCGAGGAGGTCCGGCCGACCGGCATCATCCCGGCGATCGTCGACCTGCTGCCGCTCACGCCCGCCGCACCGGGGCAGTCGGTGACCGTCGCGCGGCCGTCGAAACAGCCGGTCCGGGGCGACGCGTACGACCCGTTCGCCGGGGTCAGCGGACCGCGCACGCACAATCCGCAGCTCCGGGCCGTCCAGCGGATCTTCGAGAAGCCGCGGCTGGCGGTCGGCCAGTTCACGCCGTACGTCCGCGACGGCAACGGCCACGAGCGGGCGCTGCCGTCGCTCGCCTGGTTCGACACCGAACTCGGCCGCTACCTGCTCAGCACCCGCGATTCGAACGACGGCAACCGCTGGCTCACCTACGCGCCGGCCGATAATGCCCGTCTGGCCCAACAACTGTTCACCCAGCTTGAAGGCTATTCGGCAAACGCCTGACCGGAGCGGCTCGCGTCGGTAAACTCCGGCGCATGAGCACTGATCCGCTGGCGGCCGGCGGGCTGAACGCCAAGGGCATCGCCGAAGCCGCGGCCGAAACGCACAAGCTGGCCGGCACCGCGAAGGCCGGCGGGTTCAGCATCGACGGCGACGCACTCGGTGACCTGCGCAAGGCGCTCACCGACATGGTCACGCGCCTCGAACGGCTCAAGCCGCAGACGCAGGCGCTGACGTCCGCGCCGAAGCTCGGCAGCCACCCGTACGGGCACACGGTGGCCGAGCACGACCGCAAGAGCGGTGCCGACGCGCCTGGGGCCGCCCTCGACGTGCTGGACCAGTTCGGCCGGATCCTGAAGGAGGCCGACGAGGCCCTCGCGCGGGCCGGCGGCGTCTACACCGAGAACGAGAACCAGGCCATCGACTCCCACCGCACCGTGAAGGGCACCGAATGAGCACGCCGCAGCCGGGGCTCGCGCCGTCGGACGCCGATTACCTCGGGCACCAGCATCAGCAGCTGAAGTCGTACGTCGAGACGAACCTCGACGTGGAGCAGGTGTCCTCGGTGTCGCACGCGTACACCGAGGTGCAGAAGGCGTTCGAGGAGTTCACGACGCAGCTGGGTGAGGCCGTCAAGAAGGCCGCGAACGCGTGGAGCGGCGAGGCGGCGGCCGGCGCGCAGGCCTATTTCGTAAGCCTCGCCGAATGGGCCGAGGCGAATGGCCAGAACGCGAAGCTGGCCGCGCAGATCATCGAGGAGCAGGCGTCCGCCGCGCAGGTGGCGAAGCATTCGATGCCGGACGCGGTCCCGTTCGACTGGTCCGAGGAATTCGACAAATGGTCGCACGCGAGTCCGCTCGAAATGAGCAATGAGATCGATGCGACGCTGAAGAAGCAGCAGGACAGCCGTTCCGCGCACGAGCAGGCCGCGGAGACGATGTCGAAGTACGACGCTTCGCTGCACGAGTCGGGGTCGAAGCAGCCGACGTTCGCGCACCCGCCGAAGTTCGGCGTCGCGATGGGCGGCGGCGCTGCCGTAGCGATGCCGACCGGTCCGCACCACGACGCCGCTCCCGGCGGGCACGCGGACGCTCCTCCGGCCAGCCCGACGCCCGCGGTGGCCTCCGCTGGCTCTTCCGCCGATGGCGGTGGGGCCGCGGCTGGTGGGGGTGCGACGACGAGCGCTCCGACGGTCAGCGGCCCGAGCCAGTTCTCCGGCGCCGTGCACCAGCCGATGCCGGACAGCTCCGGCGCGACCACCGCGGCTGGCTACGCCCCGCCCGCGGCTCAGGCCGCACCGAGCGGCGGCAACGCCGGGTCGGCCGGGATGGGCGCGATGCCGATGGGCGGCATGCCGATGGGCGGTGCCGGAGGCGGTTTCGGCGGCGACGAGGAACACCAGTCAAAGGTCGGCCGCGGCGGAGGCAGCTTCGGCCCCGGCGACGGCGCGATGACCCCGGGCGCGGCAGATGTCGCGGCCGGCGGAATGGGTGGTGCCCCGGCCCGCCCGGGCATGGGCTTCGGCGCCCGCCCGTACGACGACGGCAACGACCAGCCCGCGTTCGTGATGGAAATCGACGAGAACGAGGAATTCGGCGGGCACCGTTCCGCGCCGCCGGTGATCGGGGAATAGCTTGGGGGTCCGTTGTGGACGGTGGCTCACTGTCCACAACGGACTGACCGGTTCAGTACCGGTAAAACTTCTCCGCCCGGCCTTGGCGGACCAGCTTCAGCCACTGCATGAACGCCTTCGGATCCCGCTTCACGCCCACGAAATACAGCCCGAAGCGCAAGACCTCCAGCGCCCCGATCTTCCGCATTCCCGGCTGTGACAGCAAATACCCGCGGTTGCGATACGTGTAATACCGCTTGACCTCGTTCTCCGGATCCTGCGCGTGGAATTTCCCGCCCAGCATCGGCTTGAACTCGTCCGAACCGTCGGGGTGCAGGTAGGTCGTGCGCAGCGACGTGCCGAACGGCAGGCCGGACCGCACGAGCCTGCGGTGCAGTTCCACCTCGTCGCCGCGGAAGAACAGGCGCAGGTCGGGCACGCCGGTGACGTCCAAAGTGGACGAACGGAACAGCGCGCCGTTCATCAGCGACGCGATTCCGGGCAGGAAATCCGTGCCCAGTTCGGCCGACGAGCGCTTCCAGGTGAGACCGCGGCGCAGCGGGAACGCGAGTTTCGCCGGGGCGTCGATGTTCGCCACCACCGGGGAAATCTCGGCGAGGCCGCGCTTTTCGGCCTCCTCCAGCAGAATTTCGAGCACGTGCTCGTCCGCCGGGCGGCCGTCGTCGTCGGCGAGCCAGACCCATTCCGCGCCCATCGACAGCGCGTGCAGCATGCCGAGCGCGAAACCGCCCGCGCCGCCGAGGTTCCGGTGCGAGGGCAGGTACGTGTACGGCAGCGGGAAGGCCTCCACCACGTCCCTGGCGGACTTGTCCGGCCCGTTGTCGACCACCACCAGGTGGTCGACCGGCCGGGTCTGGGCGGCGATGATCTTCAGCGAGTCCGCGAGCAGCTCGCGCCGGTGCCGCGTGACCACCACGCCGACGACGGCGCCCTCGGGCAGCTCTCGCGTCTCGCCGGTCATCATTCCCCGCCGTTCGTCGTCGTCGCGGGCTCGATGCCGAGGCGCTCGAGACCTTCCTGGCTCATGTTCTCGAACGGGTCGCGGCCCTTGTACTCGGTGAGCACCTCGCGCAGCGAACCCTGCTTCTTGACGTGGCCCTCGTCCATCCAGATCGCGGTGTCGCACAGCTCCATGAGGAACTCGTCGGAGTGGTTCGCGAACACCAGGATGCCGGACCGTTTGACCAGGTCCTTGAGCCGGTCGCGGGCCTTGTTGAGGAACGCCGCGTCCACCGCGCCGATGCCCTCGTCGAGGATCAGGATCTCCGGGTCGATCGAGGTCACCACGCCGAGCGCGAGCCGCACCCGCATGCCGGTGGAGTACGTCCGCAGCGGCATCTGCAGGTAGTCGCCGAGTTCGGTGAACTCCGCGATGTCGTCGACCCGCTTTTCCATCTCCTTGGCGCTCATGCCGAGGAACAGGCCGCGGATGAGGATGTTCTCGACGCCGGAGATCTCCGGGTCCATGCCGATGCCGAGGTCGAACACCGGCGCGATCCGGCCGACGATCCGCGACGATCCGCGGGTCGGCTCGTAGATCCCGGCGAGCAGCCGCAGCAGCGTGGACTTGCCCGCGCCGTTGTGCCCGACCAGGCCGACCCGGTCGCCCTCACGGAGGCTGATCGACACGTCGTGCAGCGCCTCGATGATCGGCACCTTCTGGTCGGAGCTGATCTTGCCGCCGACCTTGCCGAGCACGCGCTTTTTCATCGAACGCGTCTTCGCGTCGAAAATCGGGAAGTCCACGTACGCGTTGTGGACGTCAATGCTGACCATCTGTCACACCCAATACGAGACGCGAGACCGGTAATTGCGCATGGCGACGAGGGCGAGGCCCCATCCGACCACGGTGAGCCCGCCGACCACGACCCAGCTGGTCCAGCTCACCGCCTGTCCGATGAGCGGCGACCGCACCACCTGCATGTAGTGGTAAAGCGGGTTGAGCTTGATGATCGGCAGTGCCCACGACGCACCGTCGCGCGCGCCGCCGGACAACAGCTGGTCGACCGGCCAGACGATCGGGGTGCCGTAGAACATCAGCTGGATCAGCGAGTTGATCAGCTGCGGGATGTCGCGGAAACGCGTCGAAATGATGCCGAGCAGCAGCGCCGCCCAGCCCGCGGTGAGCGCGAGCAGCACGAATCCGGGGATGGCGAGGAAAATGTTCCAGCTCAGACCCGGATGGCAATACTTTTCGGGCAGACACGCGCCGTCTGGCGACCCCAGCGAATACGGGGAATCGAGTGCCGAGAAGAAAATGATCAGCAGCACGACGTAGACGATCATGTTGTGCGCCAGCAGCAGAGTCTGCCGCCAGATCGTGCGCAGCACGTACACGCTGATCGGCGCGGGGACCTGTTTGATCAGGCCCTCGTTCGCGATGAACGTCTCCATGCCTTCGGTGAGGCAGCCCTGGATGAAGCCCCAGATGATGAAGCCGGTGGAGAGGTAGGGCAGGAACACCTCGATCGGCGTCCGGAACAGCTGCGAGTACAGCAGGCCAAGGCCGAGCGCGATGACGCCCTGGCTGATGGTGATCCAGAACGGCCCGATGATGGAGCGCCGGTAGCGCTGCTTGATGTCCTGCCAGCCGAGGTGCGTCCAAAGCTCGCGGGCGGCGAAACCGGTCTTGATGTCGTCGATCGCACGCCCGAACGTCTTGCTGTCCGACGACGGTGGAACCGGAGTCGAGACATCGGGTTCGGCTGCGTGAACCGTGCTGGTGGCATGCACGTGGACGAGGGTACCGATGGGACGCACCGGCCTCGGCTCGCCCCGGCCCGACCGGCCGTCCGCCGCCGTCCGGACGCGGGCGATACGAGGCGGGCCGCTCCTGGTGTGCTGGTAGCTTCTTGCCTTATGACTGCTGCTCTCGGTGCGGCGAGCTTGATGGTCGACCTCCTCTCGGCGTACGCGGACCGGCCGGACCCGCGTTCGGTCGCCGTGGTCGGCAACCAGCCACTGGCTCCGGACCCCGCCCGGGCCAAGGCGGTCGACGACTGTGACCTGGTCATCCGGGTGAACGGGTTCGTCATCGACGAACCGGACGGACCGGACATCACCGGCCGCAAGGTGCACACGGTCGTCTTCAACCGGGCCGTGCGCGCCACCCGGCACGTGTTCCGCGACTACCGCTCCCGGCTGTACCTGCTGGTCGAGCCCGGCCGCCTGCACTGGGAGCCGGAGGCGCTGCCCGGCTGGTGGCCCTCGGACCTCGGGTACGTCCCGGTCTCGAACCGCGACGTCGTGCTGCCGCTGTCGGACGCGCTGGGCCTGCCGACGCGCACCGAACCCACCTGGTCGACCACGGGTACGCTCGCGGCCTGGATCGCCCGCACCTCGTTCCCCGAGGCGCAGCTGGTGCTGACCGGGTTCTCGTTCATCGACAACCCGGAGCAGACCTCGTGGGAGCATGCCGCCGGGGACTCGTGCATCGTGGGGCCGGAGCACCAGATCGCCGCCGAGGGCAGGCTGCTGGAGTCGTGGACCCGCACCGGCACCACCACCTTGCTCCGCTGAAGCCCCACTGGCACTCGTCGAAGGAACTCCCGCCATGCCCTTCCTGAACTTCAGAAACCTGTTCGGTTCCCGGATCGCCCGGATCGTCGACTATCGCCTCGACGAGCGGACGCGGGGCGTCATCCAGGACTTCGAGACCCGCATCGACGAACTTGAGCACTGCACGGTCGACCACCGCCGCCGGCTCGGCGAGACCGACGAGAAGCTGGACACCGCGCTCGGCGACCTTCGCTGGATCCGCGGCGAGCTGGACCGGATGATCCCGCACGTCGCCGCGCAGGAGGAGCAGCTGGAGACGCTTCGGGAGAAGCTCGCGCTGACCCCGCGCGCGGACGACGCCGAAGCCCTCGAAGCGCGTTCGCTGGTCGAGGAGATCCAGCGGCAGCACGCGCAGATCCGCGTCCGGTTGGCCGGGATGGCCCGGTATGAGGAGCGGCTGAGCCGGCTCGAGAACGCGAAGTTCGCGTCCGCGGGCGAATGACCGGGGGACTGCGCGAAGCGGACGAAGGCGACGTCGAGCGGATTCTCCGCTGGCGCAATCATCCGACGGTGCGCCGAGTGAGCTTTACCACTCACGAGATCGGTCTCAGTCAACATCGCGCCTGGTTCGCGGCGGTGCGGGCGGATCCGATCCGGCAGCTACTGATCTACCAGTACGGCACGACGCCGGCCGGGGTCGTGATGTTCAGCGACGTAGAGAGCGCGCGCGGGAGTGCCGAATGGCACTTCTACCTCGATGTCGAAGGACTGGGCCGGGAACTGCTCCCGGCTTGGCTGCGGCTGGAGCAGGCTGCGGTCGACTACGCGTTCGACGTGCTCGGCCTGGAAGTGCTCGGCGGGGCCACGCTCGCGGACAACCGGCAGGTCCTGCAGCTCCACAAGCGGTTCGGCTTCGCTGAGACGCGCCGGTATGTTCGGGAGGTTGACGGCGTTTCCCGCGAGGTGGTCTGGATGGAGCTGCGGGCCGCCGACCGCCGCACAGGAAGGAAGCGCAAGCCTGATGACTCCTGAAGTCCGTATTGGCGACTACCCCCTGGGTCCGGAGCGGCCGCCGTTCGTGATCGCGGAGATGTCCGGCAACCACAACGGCGACCTGGACCGCGCGCTGGCCATCGTGGACGCGATCGCCGAGGCGGGCGCGCACGCGGTGAAGCTGCAGACCTACCGGCCGGACACGATCACCGTCGACGTGGACAGCCCAGCGTTCCGGATCGGCGACGGACATTCCCTGTGGGGCGGGGAAAACCTGTACAAACTGTACGAAAAGGCGCACACGCCCTGGGAATGGCACGAGCCGATCTTCGCCCGCGCCCGCGAGCGTGGCCTGGAAGTGTTCTCCAGCCCGTTCGACCCGACTGCGGTGGAACTGCTGGAGTCACTGGACGCGCCGGCGTACAAGATCGCCTCGTCGGAGATCGTCGACCTGCCGCTGATCGAACTGTGCGCCCGCACCGGCAAACCGCTGGTGATTTCCACCGGGATGGCGAACGTCGCGGAAATCGACGCGGCCGTGCGCACGGCCCGTTCGGCGGGCAACGACCAGCTGATCGTCCTCGGCTGCACGGCGAGCTACCCCGCGTCGCCGACGGAAAGCAACCTGCGCGGATTGCCGCTGCTGGCCGGTCTCACCGGGACGCTGGTCGGATTGTCGGACCATACGCCGGGTCTCGGCGCACCGGTCGCCGCGGTCGCGCTGGGCGCGGTGGCGATCGAGAAACACGTGACACTCGCACGCAGCGACGGCGGCGTGGACTCGGAATTTTCGCTGGAGCCAGCGGAATTGGCCGCGCTTGTCACGGAGACCCATCGCGCGTGGGAGGCGCTCGGATCGCCGGTGCTGGGGCCGCGGGAGAGCGAGAAAGAGGGGCTTCGGCACCGGCGTTCGCTGTATGTGGTGGAGGACGTCCGGGCCGGGGATCCGGTTACCGCACAGAACGTTCGCTCGATCCGCCCCGCCGGCGGGCTCGCTCCGGCGGAGATCGTGAACGTGCTGGGCCGGACGTTCCGGGTCGATGCCGCCAAGGGCACCGCGCTGACGTGGGATTTGATCTAGGCTCGGGCGCATGGCAGGCGAAAAGTCCCGCAAGGCGTTGCTGGCCACCCTCGGCGTGCTCGGGGCGATCCCGGTCGCTTCCGGGCTGACCGGGATCCTCGGCGGGCCGGAACGTGCTCCCGGTGGTGCCGCGACTACGCCCAGTGTCGACAGTGAATACCGCTTCGTGAATACGTTCTGGGCGGCGGCCGGGGTTGCGCTGTGGTGGTCGATCCTGCGGCCGGAGAAGCGGGCTGGGATTACTCGGGTGGTGCTGGGGACTGCGGCTGCGGGAGGGTTGCCGCGACTTCTTTCGGCACGGAGGGCTGGGGCGCCGCATCCGGTGTTTCGGGCGGCGACGGTGTTGGAACTGGCTGTGGTGCCGGGGGTTTTGTTGTGGCACGCGAAGGTGGTTCGGGGGCAGCGCCCGGAAAAGTCGGCCGCTGCCCCGGACCAGAGCTAGCTGGTCGGCATCTGAGCCGTACTCAGGCCCCGAAGAACCCGCGCACCCCGTCGATCACCCGGTCCACATCGGAGTCACTCAGCGACGGGAACAACGGCAGCGAAAGCTCCTGCTCGTAATAAGCCTCCGCATGAGGACACAACCCACGCCGATAGCCGAGATCCTCGAACACCGGATGCCAGTAAGCCGGGATGTAGTTCACCTGCACCCCGATCCCCAGCCCCCGCAAGTGATCGAACAGCGCGCGCCGGCGGCCGTCCAGTACTCGCAGTGGGTACAGGTGCCACACCGGATCCGCGCCCTCGCGGCGAGGCGGCGTCAGGACACCCGAAACATCCGCAAGCGCCGCGTTGTACCGCGCGTGAATCTCAGCCCGCCGCAGCTTGAACTCCGTGAGCCGCTTGAGCTGGCTGCTTCCCAGCGCACACAAGACATCCGGCAGCCGGTAATTCAGCCCGAACTCGTGCACTTCCTGATGCCAGGCACCCTCATCCGGATAACGCTGACGCGACTTGTCCCGGACCAGCCCATGGTTGCGGAACGCCTGCGCGCGTTCCAGCAACCCCGAAGACCCGGTAACGACCGCGCCACCCTCGGCGGTCGTCAGGTTTTTAGTGGGAAAGAAGGAGAACGTGGTCAGATCGGCAAGAGAACCGACCGGCCGCCCCTGCCACGAACCACCGACGGAGTGCGCGGCGTCTTCCAACAGCAAAGCGTCGGCGTCGTGCGCGATCTTCGCCAAGGCGTCCAGTTCGGCTGGGTGTCCGGCGTAGTCGACAGCCGCGATCACCTTCGTGCGAGAAGTCACCGCGGCTGCGGCGGCGTCGGCGGACAGGTTGCCGGTGTCCGGCTCGACGTCGGCGAACAGCACCTTTGCCCCGTGCAGTGCTGCGGTCGCCGCGGTGGCGACGAAGGTCATCGGCGAAGCCACGACCTCGTCGCCCGCACCGATTCCGGCTGCCGCGTACGCGACGTGCAAGGCCGCAGTGCCGGAGGTGACGGCCACGGCAGGTGTGCCACCGGTGTGTTCGGCGAGGTCAGCCTCGAACTTCGCGACTGCGGGACCAGTCGTGAGCCAGTCGCCGCGTAGCACCGAGACGACGGCTTCGATGTCCTCTTCGCTGACGGACTGGCGTCCGTACGGCAGAAACTCAGGCATATTGCTCGACCAGTTCACGGAGTTCGTCAGCTTCGAGCCAGAGGTCGTTGCTGTCCGAGCGGTACGCGAAGCCTTCCGGCACTTCCTCCCCGGCGGCGGGCGATTCGTAGCCCCAGCCGGCCAGGTGCGGCTGCACGACGTACCGGTCGGTGAGCCGGAGCGTCCGCCGCGCGTCGTCGGGAGCGATCATCTCCTCGTGCAGCTTCTCGCCGGGGCGCACGCCGACCTCGTGCATCGGAGAGCCGGGGGCGATCGCCTGTGCGAGGTCGACCAGCCGCATGCTCGGGATCCTCGGCACGTACAGCTCGCCGCCGGACATCTGGTCGAACGAGTCCACCACGAACTGCACGGCCTGGGGCAGCGTGATCCAGAACCGGGTCATGTCCTTGTGCGTGATCGGCAGCGATTCGCCCTGCTCGGCGAGCTTGCGGAAGAACGGGATGACGCTGCCGCGCGAACCCATCACGTTGCCGTAGCGCACCACGGAGAACCGGGTCGGGTGCGCGGCCGCGTAGTGGTTGCCGCTGATGAACATCCGGTCCGCGCACAGCTTCGTCGCGCCGTAGAGGTTGATCGGGCTGGACGCCTTGTCGGTCGACAGCGCGACGACCTTCTTCACGCCGGTGTCGATCGCCGCTTCGATCACGTTCTGCGAGCCCGTGACGTTCGTCTGGACGAACTCGAACGGGTTGTACTCGCCGGTGTCGACCTGCTTGAGCGCGGCGGCGTGCACCACGTAGTCGACGCCGTGCATGGCGCGTTCGAGACGGCGGCGGTCGCGCACGTCGCCGATGAACCAGCGCAGCCGCGGGTCGTCGTTGAACAGCTGCCGGGCTTCGTACTGCTTCAGCTCGTCGCGGGAAAGCACCACGAGACGGCTGGGATTCAGCTCGGCCAGCGCGTAGGCGATGAACGCCTTGCCGAATGAGCCGGTCCCGCCGGTGAGCAGGATGCTGGAACCATCCAGCTCGGACATCGATGACCTCCGCGATCGGGGTTCGTGGATCGGCGCGGGGCGCCGCAGGCCATCATGTCACCCATGCGTGCAGGCCCTGGCGTCAACGCCGTGATACAGGCCCGGTCGTCGTCCACCCGGCTGCCGGGGAAGGTGCTGCGGCCGCTGGCCGGGCGGAGCGTGCTCGGCTGGGTCGTCCGGGCCGCCGCGGCCGCCCCCGGCGTTGACCAGGTGGTGGTCGCGACCTCGGAGGAGGCGTCCGACGACGCCGTTGCCGCCGAGGCGGAGCGCTGCGGCGCGCGCGTCGTGCGGGGGCCGCTGGACGACGTCGTGGCTCGCTTCGGGCTCGCGCTTTCGGAGCATCCGGCGGACGCAGTGATCCGTCTCACGGCGGACTGTCCGCTGCTCGATCCAGCCCTGATCGGCCGGCTGGTCGCGGTGTGGCGGGCCGAACCGTCGCTGGACTACGTCTCGACCACACTCGTCCGCACGCTGCCACGAGGCTTTGACGCGGAGCTGGTGCGCGCGCCGGTGCTGGCCGAGCAGGTGGCGACCGCGACCGGAGCGGATCGCGAGCACGTGACGTCGGCGATTTACCGGCAGCCCGACCGGTACTCGTGCACCGGCGTCGTGGTCAGCCCGCCGGCCGACGACCTGCGGGTCACTTTGGACACAGCAGAGGACTGGGAGCTGATCTCGGCTCTCGTGGCCGAACTGGGCGACGCACCGGGCTCGTGGCGTTCGGTGGTGTCGCTGCTGCGGTCGCGGCCGGATCTGGTGGCGTTGAACGCGCACGTCGAGCAGAAGAAGGTCGGCCGGTGAAGCTGCTGCTCCGGGCGGACTCTTCGCCGACCATCGGGGCCGGGCACATCTCCCGCGTGGTCGCCTACGCCGAGCGCGCGGTCGCCCGAGGCTGGGACGTGCACTTCGCCGGCTCCACGACCAACGCGGAGTGGCTGGCCGCCCGATTCGACGAGCTGTCGGTGCCGCGTTTGCCGGTTTCTCCCTTGCCTGACTTGGTTCCCGGCTTCGACGCGGTACTTGTGGACCACTACGGCATCGGCGACATCCGGGCCGAGGTGAACTCCGCCGGCGCTCGTCTGGTGTCCATTGAGGACGATGTGTTCGGCCGTCGTCCGGCGGACGTGGTGGTGGACTCGGGCTTCGCGCCGGGCCCGCGTCCCGACGACGGATCGGGCTTGCTGCTGCGAGGTGTGGAGTACACGCCGCTTCGGGACGTCGTGCTGCGCGCGCGTGCTCGCCGGAGCACGTCGTCGCCGTTGCAGGTGACGGTGGTTCTGGGCGGCGGTGCCGAGTGGGCTTCGACGGTTTCGCTATTGCTCCAAGCGCTTGCCGACACGGGTTTGCCGTTCGCGGCAGACGCTTTGGTCCGTGGCACGCCGACGTTGCCGTCCACGGTGGATGGCCAGGTGATCCGGGTAGCCGCGCCGCATGCCGGATTGCTCGACCTGCTCGCCGGGACTGACGTCGCGATCAGCGCTTCCGGGGTGACGTTCCTGGAGCTGTGCTGCCTCGGCGTGCCGACCGCCGCGGTGCAGCTGGTGGATAACCAGGCGACCGGATACCGGGCGGCGTTGGAGCGGGGACTGGCGTGCGGCTTGGGACTAGCGGAGACGTTGGCCGAGCGGTTGCCGGAGGCGACGGAGACGTTGCGGCAGCTGCTGTCGGACGCGTCGCTGCGGTCGCGGCTTTCGGAGCGCGGACGGTCCGCTGTGGACGGTCGGGGAGTGGACCGGGTGCTGGACGTCCTAGCCGGGGTTTGATCGAGGACTGGGACAGTCCGCAATCCTGCCTAGCCTCCTTGGCATGACCGAGACCCCGTTCCGGATCCGCATCCCGCAGTCCGACCTCGACGACCTCAACCGCCGCCTCGCCGACACCCGCTGGCCGGACCCGTTCGAAGACCCGGTATGGGAGCTGGGCATTCCGGTGACCGAAGTCCAGGACCTCGTCGACTACTGGCGGCTCGCGTTCGACTGGCGGGCGCAGGAAGAACGCATCAACGGCTTCCCGCAGTTCACCACCACCATCGACGGCGCCAACGTCCACTTCCTGCACCTCAAGTCTCCCGAACCGGACGCCATCCCGCTGCTGCTCACGCACGGCTGGCCGGGCTCGATCGTCGAATTTCTCGACCTGATCGGCCCGCTCGCCGACCCCAGGGCATACGGCGGCGACCCGGCCGTCGCGTTCCACGTGGTCGTTCCGTCCGTGCCCGGGTTCGCCTTTTCCGGGCCGACACCCGACCGCGGCTGGGGCCCGGCGCGGACGGCGCGGGCTTGGGCGGAGTTGATGACCCGGCTCGGGTACGAGAGGTTCGGCACGCACGGCGGCGACTGGGGCGCGCTGATCTCGCGCGAACTCGGCGTCCAGTTCCCCGACCGGATCATCGGAGCGCACGTGACGATGCTGCCGTCCGCGGTGGTGCGCGACGAGGCCGACCTCGCCGGGCTCACCGGGCCTGAGCTGGCGAAGGGACAGCGGTCGCTGGCGAAGTCACGGGCCTTCCAGCGCACTGGCGTCGGCTACGCGATGATCCAGTCCACCAAACCGCAAACGCTTGCGTACGGCCTTACCGACTCCCCGGCCGGTCAGCTGGCCTGGATCGCCGAGAAGTTCCGTGCCTTTTCGAACACTGATCACGACCTCATCGACCGCGACGATCTGCTCGCCAACGTCTCCATCTACTGGTTCACCCGCACCGCCGCGTCGTCCGCGCGGATCTACGCCGACCAGGACGTCCAGTGGGGCGCGCCGTTGCCGTCGTCGACGGTGCCGACGGCGGTCGCGGTGTTCCCGGACGACATCGGCCTTCCGCTCAGGAAACTGGCCGAGCGTACCGACCGGATCGTGCGGTGGACGGAATTCCCGCGCGGCGGGCACTTTCCGGCGCTTGAGGAGCCCGATCTGCTGATCGGGGACCTGCGGGAGTTCTTCTGCGCGAAGAGCTAGTGGCGGTTCTGTTGCGCGAAGGAAGCCGTCCAGTGCTGTTGAGAGGAGAGGATGCGGCAATGGATGGCAAGGGCTTTTCGCGCCAGATGACTATCTCGAACCGGCTGGGAAGGAGTGGTCGGCGTGCAAGCTGCCAGCAGGCTGGCTGAATTCCTGAACTGGCCGGGAAACGTGGCCGGTGAGCTGTCCTGGGCCGAGGCAGAGGCGGCGATGGGGTTTTCTTTTCCGGAAGACTTCAAAGCCGTGGCCGCTACCTTTCCGACCGGCGCCTTCGGCGAGTGCATCTACTTCGTCTCGCCGATCCAGAGCGCCGACTCCCTGGGGATGTTCAAGGACCGGCTGGAGATTACGAATACTGGCTTCCTGGACGGCAGACAGGTGCTTCCGGACTACTATCCGCACAGGTTCCACCCGGAGTTTCCTGGGCTCATTCCGTGGGCGGTGGATGACGATCACTCGTATTTCTGGAATGCGGTCAGTTCGACTGAGTCAGACGGAAAGGTCTTCTTCTTAGAGAACACAGGGCCAGACTGGGGTGTCTATGAAGGAAGTATCGAAGACTTCCTCGTGGACATCCTCTCCGCGGCTTTTACACATCCGGGTCTTTACTCAGACCTCGGCGAAGCCGCACGAAGGTACGAACAGTACTGACTAGAGGAGTGCCTGGGAGCAGGCGCTGATGGCCCGCCACCGAAGACGCTCCGGTGGCGGGCCACAGCAGGCGCTAGAGGTACTGCCCAGTCCCGGTAATCCCGTGCCCGTGCCCCTCACCAGGCTGCCCGCCGGAACCAGACGACCCCGCGGGCAGCCCGCGGCGCATCTGCTCCAACTGCACCCGCGCGGCCATCTGCTGCGCGAACAGCGCGGTCTGGATGCCGTGGAACAGCCCCTCCAGCCAGCCGACCAGCTGGGCCTGCGCGATCCGCAGTTCGGCGTCCGACGGCGTCTGGTCGTCGGTGAACGGCCGCACGAGCCGCTCCAGCTCCTCCTGCAGTTCCGGTGCGAGGGCCTGCTCCAGCTCCCGCACCGACGTCTGGTGGATCTCCCGGACGCGGTTGCGGCTGGCGTCGTCCAGCGGCGCGGCGCGGACCTCCTCCAGCAGCTGCTTGATCATCGTTCCGATGCGCATCACCTTGGCCGGTTCCTCGACCAGGTCCCCGACGGACTCGTTCTCCTCGCCGTCGGGGGCGACCTGTGCGGTGCCGACCGGGACTCCGTCCGGTCCGACGACGACCACGTGCGGCGCGTCCGTTCCGTCCCCGGTCGCGCCCGTTCCCCCGAAGTTCGGCTCGCTCATGTGCTCCATCCCCGTCGCTGACTGGCGGTCCTGACCCGAGCCTAGCGGCCGTTCGGGCAGTTCTGCCCAACCCCGCGGCAACCGCGAAACCGCACGTCCGTACGGTGTCACCATGGCGTTCGACGTCGCTCGTATCCGTGGGCTGTTCCCCGCGCTTGGCGACGGCTGGATTCACTTCGACGGCGCCGCCGGAATGCTCGTGCCCGAACAGGTCGCTTCGGCCGTTTCGACGGCGATGCGGGCCCCGGTGTCCGGGCCGGGCGGAGCCTTTCCGGCCTCCCAGCGGGCGGAAAGCATCGTCACCGCGGCCCGCCGGGCCGTGGCTGATCTGGTCGGGGCGGACCCGGCCTCCGTCGTGCTCGGTCCGAGCGCGCCGGTGCTGCTGCGCAGGCTCGTCGACGCACTCGCCGAACGCTGGACGATCGGCGACGAGGTCGTCGTCTCCCGGCTCGACGAAGAGGCCAACATCGCGCCGTGGCGGCGTGCCGCGAAGCGCGTCGGCGCGGTCGTGCGCTGGAGCGAGATCGACATCGAGACCTGCGAACTGCCCGCGTGGCAGTACGAGAACCTCGTGTCCGCGCGGACGAAAGCGGTGTCGGTGACGCTGGCGTCCGGGTCCGTCGGGACCCGGCCGGACGTGCCGACGGTGATCGAGTTCGCCAAGCGCGTCGGGGCGCTCGTCGTGGTCGACGCGACCTACGCGGCCCCGTTCGTGCCGCTTGACCTGCAAGAACTCGGTGCCGACGTCATGGTCGTCTCTGCGCCCTCGTGGGGTGGACCGGCGGTCGGCGCGCTGGTGTTCCGCGACCCGGAGCTGCTGGAGCGCATCTCGTCGGTGTCGCTCGACCCGACCGCGACCGGTCCCGCGCGGCTTGAACTCGGCCCGCACGCCTACCCGCTTCTGGCCGGCGTCGTCGCTTCGATCGACTACCTCGCCGGCCTGGACGACGCCGCGACCGGCTCCCGCCGCGAACGCCTGGTGACGTCGCTCGGCTCGGCCAAGTCGTACCACGCGGGCCTGCTCGCGCAGCTGTCCACGGAACTGCGCTCGCTGCGGCACATCATGGTGATCGGCGACGCGATGCGCCGGATCCCCGCGCTCGCCTTCGCGGTGGCCGGCGCGAAAGCGTCCCAGGTCGCCGAGTACCTGGCGTCGCAAGGCTTGTGCGCGTTCGCCGACGACGGCACCAGCGGCGTGTTCGCGTCGCTGGGCGTCGGCGAGGTCGGCGGAGCGGTGCGGATCGGGCTGGCGCACTACTCCAACGTTTTCGAGATCAACCAGCTGGTGCGGGTGCTGGAAGAACTGCGCTGACCGTCAGGACTTCGCGGCGAGCAGGACCTTCCCGAAGATGCTGCCCTCTTCGAGCATCCGGTGCGCGGACGCGGCCTCGGCCATCGGCACCACATCGCCGACGATCGGCTGCACCGAACCCTGTTCCACCAGCGGCCACAGCCGGTTCCGGACATCCGCGACGATCGCCGCTTTCTGCTCGAGCGGACGGGACCGCAGCCCGGCCGCGTACACGCTCGCGCGTTTGCCGAGCAGCTTGCCGATGTTCAGCTCGCCCTTGATCCCGCCCTGCATGCCGATGATGACCAGGCGGCCGTCGGCGGCGAGTGCGTCGACGTTGCGGTCGAGGTACTTCGCGCCCATGTTGTCGAGGATGACGTCGGCGCCCTTCGTCTCGGCACGCAGCACCTCGACGAAATCCTGTTCCTTGTAGTTGATCGTGAGGTCGGCGCCGAGCTGGCTGCAGCGTTCGAGCCGCTCGGGCGAACCGGCGGTGACCGCGACGGTCGCGCCGAGCGCCTTGCCCACCTGGATCGCGTGCGTGCCGATGCCGCCCGCACCGCCGTGCACCAGCAGCACCTGGCCTTCGTCGAGACCGGCGTGCATCACGACGTTCGCCCACACCGTGCAGGCCACCTCGGGCAGCCCGGCCGCGGACATCGTCTCGATCTCGGCGGGCACCGGCAGCAGCTGCCCGGCCGGGACCGCGACGCGCTCGGCGTACCCGCCGCCGGCGAGCAGCGCGCACACCTCGTCGCCGACCTGCCAGCCCTCGACGCCCTCGCCGAGTTCGGCGATCGTGCCCGAGCATTCCAGCCCGAGGATGTCGCTCGCCCCGGGCGGCGGCGGGTAGTTGCCCTGGCGCTGCAGCAGGTCGGCGCGGTTGACCGCGCTGGCCGTGACGTCCAGCAGCACCTCGCCGGGACCGGGTTCCGGATCGGGGACCTCGGTCCATTCGAGCACGTCAGGGGCACCGGGTTCGCGGATCGTGATCGCGTGCATGCGCCCGACTGTATCCCGGGTCAGCCGAGATCGTTGGTGCTGAAGGTGTTGCAGCTCGCGGGCTGGCCGGTGCGGTAGCCGGTGGTGAACCACTTCTCGCGCTGCGCCGAGGTGCCGTGCGAGAAGCTCGACTGGTCGACGTGGCCGTTGCCGAGGTTCTTCTGGATGTAGTCGTCGCCGATCCGGGCCGCGGTGTCCAGCGCGCGCGAGATGTCGTCCTGTGTGACGTCCTGGACCAGCGGTTTCCCGGAGCTGGTCGGGGTGGTGCTGGCGTGGTTGGCCCAGACCCCGGCGTAGCAGTCGGCCTGCAGTTCCAGCCGGACCGAACCGGACGTCGGGCCGGAGCCGGTGCCGCGCTTGGACGTGCCGGTGAGGTTCTGCACGTGGTGGCCGTACTCGTGGGCCAGCACGTACGCCTCGGTGAACAGCCCGCCCTTCGCGCCGAAGCGGGTCTTCAGCTCGTTGAAGAACGACAGGTCGATGTACACGTGCGAGTCGGCCGGGCAGTAGAACGGCCCGGTGTCCGACGTCGCGTTGCCGCAGCCGGTGCGCACGCCGCCGGTGAAGAAGCGAGTGGTCGCGCTGCGGTAGGTCTGGCCGGAACGGGAGAACTCCTGGGTCCAGTAGTCCTGGACGGAGTTGACGACCGCGACGATCGCGCAGTCGTGGTCGCGGTTCGCGTCGGCTCCGGTGCGGCACTTCTTCGCGAGCGTGCCCGCGTCGAGCTGCTGCCCGGACTGGACGTCGCCGAGCCCGATCCCGCCCGCCGCGGGCGAGGTTCCGGTGCTGGGGACGCCGCCGAACTGGGAAAACAGGAAGTAGATGACCAGGCCGACGATGCCGAGCCCACCGCCGCCGATGGCCACACGGCCGCCGATCCCGCCGCCTCCGCCGCTGCCGCGCAGGTCCTGGACTTCGGAGGTATCCAGATCCGCGTTGTCGTCGAATCGCACGGGAAGAAAGGGTAGCCGCAAAGCCGGAGACGAGGCTGGGTGCGGCCCCTGCGCTGGGGGCCGCACCCAGGTACTACCGAGGTTTCGTTGACAGCGGTTGGCCACCGGCCGGGCTGGCGTCCGGCAGTGCCTTCACGGTGCCGAGGCCGCGAAGTGAAGCAGTGCCAGAACGACGCCGGGTGCGCGTAGCCGATGCCGAGCGCACGGGGTGCTCGTGCTGTTCGCAATCGCGACCGAACCGGAACGGGGCCGTGCCGGTCGCGGGGACACAGCGGGCGGTCAACCGCGGGTACTACCTGCCATGCCACCACCTGGCCCTTCCCGGGGGGAGACCGGACCGGCGTGCCTTCCGGCGCGCTCCGGGATCCTCGTCGTCCCTCCGCTGCCACCGAGGATGCGCTTCTTCGCGCCGAGTCTCAACCTTTTCGTAACCCTCCATTGGGGGAAGTTCGGCCGAAAATTTTCACGGCGGGTCGTACCGGGCCGTGCGAAACCGGCCTTCTACGCTTCCGGCATGAGCGATGACCAGGACGTGCGCTGGCTGGATCCGGCCGAACAGCACGCCTGGCGGGCGTACATCGTCGCGTCGCTCCGGCTGCGCCAGCGCCTGCACCGGGAGCTGACCGAAGCCCACGGCATCTCGCTGGCCGACTACGAGGTGCTGGTGTGCCTGAACCTGGCCCCGGACCGGTGCACCCGGATGACGGAGCTGGCGGCGCAACTCGGCTCGACGAAGAGCAGGCTTTCGCACCAGATCGGCAAGCTGGAGTCCGCCGGGCTGGTCGCGCGCCGCCCGGACCCGGAGGACAAGCGCGGCGTGCTCACCGCGCTGACCGACGCTGGCCAGCGCGTACTGGACGAAGCCGCGCCGACGCACGTGCGCGGCGCCCGCGAGCACCTGATCGACCTGCTGACGCCCGCCGAGCAGGCCGCGGTGGCCACGGCGTTCACCCGCGTCCTCGAACACCTGGACGACGTGGAAGGACGGCGCGATACCCTGACCCAGAAGGAAGCGTGGCAGAGCGGCCGAATGCAGACGCCTTGAAAGCGTCCGTAGGGAAACCTACCGGGGGTTCAAATCCCTCCGCTTCCGCTTGCCCGTCGTTGGGTGCCTGGCCCCGGATTCCGTGTTCGCGCGGGAGACCGGGGCCGTTTTCTTCGGCTCGCTTCGGCTACCGCGGTCCGGCGGTCGCGCGGGTACCCTTGGCCGTGCTGTGCGCCGGGTTCCCGTGGAGTCTTCCGTCATTCGCGACGTCGGCTACGACGCCGCGAAGTCCGTGCTGGAAATCGGGTTCCGCAACGGCAGCGTCTACCGCTACCACCTCGTGCCCGCGCGGGTGCACCGCGAGCTGATGGCCGCCGACAGCCTGGGGCGGTACCTCAACGGCGAGATCAAACCGCGGTTTCCCGGGGAAGCCGTGGAATGATTGTGGCGTCAGGCTTTCTTGGCCTCGCGCTGGGCGATCCGCGCCTGGACCTCCGGACGGCGCAGCGGCGGCACGGTCGCCGGCGGCTGGCGGCGCTGCGGGAGTTCCTCCAGCAGCCGCGCGGTGATTCCGGCGATTTCGGCGACCGCCGCCTCGAACGGTTCGCGCGTCGCGTCCGAAAGGGACTGCACCCCGGTCACTTTGCGCACGTACTGGCGTGCCGCGGCCTCGATCTCGTCCGTGGTGGCGGCGGGCTGCAGGCCGCGCAGCGTCGTGATGTTTCGGCACATGTCGTTCAGGGTACGTCTCTTCGGCTGACCGCATCACACTCTAGGGCCAACCTCGTTGACGGGGTCCGAGATCGCCCGGCAACCTTGATGAAGTGCCCCTCAGACCGCGTGCCCTTCGCTCCAGCCGTCCCATTACGGAAGTTCCCGCCGACACCCCGATTCCCGAGCAGGCCTGGCACCGCGTTCCCGCCGACGAACTGGTCACGCTCGTTTCCGTTGTCCTGATGGCACAAGGCTTTCCCGAAGACCGCGCGCGTCCGGCCGCGGAAGCGCTGTGCCACGGCGATCTCACCGGCGCGCCCGAAACCGGGGTCGCGGAATTGACGCGGGTGCATCTGCCCGCGATAGAAAACGGCTTCGTCAGCCCCGGTGCGCAACCGTTGCTGATCGCGGACCGCGGTGCCGCGGCGCTGGTCGATTACCGGCATGCGTCCGGGTTGTGGGCGGTCGGTGATGCGATGGACCGGGCGGTGCAGCGGGCCGGGAGGTTCGGCGTCGGGCTGCTGTCGGTGCGCGGGGTGGGGCCGTTCGGCCGCGTCGGACACCATGCGGCGCGGGCGTTGCCGCACGGGATGATCGGGGTGGTGATGGCCGCTGGCGGGTACGCCGATCAGCCGGTGCATCCACTGGGGATGGCGGCGCCGGCGGGGGCGTATCCGGAGTTCGTGCTCGACGTCGATCTCGCTGATACGGCGCGGAATCCGCAGTTCGCCGGGTTCGCGTTGATGGTGGATGTGCTGGCCGGGGTGTTGTCCGGGGTTGCTGATCATGAGCATGACACCGGGTTGCTGGTGCTGGCGATCGCGCCTACGACGTTGCGTAGTGCGGATGGGTTTTATCGGGCGGCTAGTGCGGTGTTCGGGAGCATGCTCGGGTGGGAGGGGGGTGCGCCGATCCGGTATCCCGGGTGGCGGGAGGCGCAGTATCTCGAGCAGTGCCGGGCGTTGGGGGTGCCGTTGCAGGCTGCGGTGCGGCGGCAGTTGGATTCGCTGGCGTTGAAGTTGGGGAGGAAGCCGTTGACGACGGTGGGGTGAGGGGGCTGGGGGCTCGTCGCCTGGCGGCGACATTGCGCCGGGGTGTTGGCGTGGGGCACCCCGAAGCCCGATTGTGCTGACGCTCGGTGGGTGCTTGTCAAGGCGGGAAAGATGCCTTGACAAGCACCCACCGAGCGCAGGGAGGCTTCGTATCGGGGTGCGGGGGTGGGGCTGGGTGCCTCGCTGGTTGGGTGCGTCGGTGGCGGTTTTGCTGGGGGTGGGGCTTGCGCCCCAATGTGGCATTGGGTGCGTCAGATGCAACCAATGCCACATTGGGTGCATCGGTGGGCGGGGTCGGTCCGTGAAGGGCCCCTTGAGGGAATGCCGGGTCGTGGCGAGAGGCGCGGGGGGCGTTGAAGTCCGTGAGGGGAACCCTGGGGGAATCAGCGTCTGTGAAGGTGGCCCTCACGGGCATTGCCCTGGCGAGGCGAGCCCTGCGGGGAGGGTCAGTTTTCCAGGGAGACGCGGGCTTCCTCGGCGCCGACCGCTACTACGTCGCCGTTGGCGAGCTGGCGGCCTCGGCGGGTTTCGATCTCGCCGTTGACCGTGACTTCTTCCGCGTCGATCAGGTCTTTCGCGTGTGAGCCGTTGTCCGCGAGGTCGGCCAGTTTCAAGAACTGGCCCAGCCGGATTGGTTCGCCGGTGATCGGGACGTCTCGCGTGCTCATGAGGCGCATCATGTCACGGGGTCGTGGTCGCTCGGTTGTACAGCTCGGTGATCTGGTCGTCGAAATAGCTCGAGTACGACACGTCGTCGGTGTAGCCGCCTGCCTCGTAGCCGCCGATCACGCCGACTACCGTGCCGGTCTTCGTGTCGGGGGCGGGGTCGGCTACCAGTGGGCTGCCGCTCGTGCCGGTCGCGAAGCCGGGGCAGTCGAGTCGTAGCTGGTGTTCGTCTTGCTGCTGGGTGCGGGTTTCGCAGGTGGCGACCTCGTCCACGCCGTCTGGGTAGCCGGCGACCGTCACCGGGCGTGCGAAGGGGCCGTTCGTGCCTAGTTGGTTGGCGCCGGTTACGGCTTCTAGGGGTTCGGGGGAACCCTCTTGGCGCGCGGTCGCGAAGCCGACATCTAGGTTGGGATCGGACGAATCTATCCAGGCCTGTGCGACCACCTCGTCTCCGACCTGCCAGTACCCGTAGGGGGCCACGCCGTCGTGGAAGCCGGGTGCGAACGTGACGTTGGAGATATAGCCGCCGCCTTCGCCGTCGTGGATGCAGTGTGCGGCGGTGAGCAGTTCGTCCCCTCGTGGGCTGTGTACGACGCTCGCGGTGCAGTAGTGCGAGCCGTCGACGAACAACGCGCCGATGGACGCTTGGATCGGCTTCGCCGGGGTCGACGACGCGACCTCCGACTCCGCTGCGTGCTCAGCGCACGCCACGATGGTCCCGCTCGCACTCATTAGTGCGAACAGCCCGATCACCGTGCGCCGCATGCCACCTCCTGGTCTGGTCCTCGTCACTAGTATCAGAGAAAGCGGTGAGACCAGGGTGGGGAGACGATGAAGGACTTCTCGAACAAAGTCGCAGTGGTCACCGGAGCGGGCTCGGGCATCGGCCGGGCGCTGGCGCTCGAACTCGCGTTGCACGGCGCGCTCCTTGAACTGTCCGATGTCGACGCCGAAGGTCTCGACGGGACTGTGCGCGAAGCCCGCGAACGCGGGGCCGAGGTGCGGGGGCATTCACTGGACGTGGCCGATCGGGCCGCGGTGCTCGCGCATGCGGAGGACGTCGTGCGGGAGCACGGCCGGGTCAATCTCGTCGTGAACAACGCTGGGGTGGCGCTGGGCGCGACCGTCGAGGACATGACGTTCGAGGACTTCGACTGGCTGCTCGCCATCAACCTCGGCGGCGTCGTGAACGGCACGAAGGCATTCTTGCCGCATCTCATCGACTCCGGCGACGGCTACGTCGTGAATATCTCCAGCGTGTTCGGATTCGTCGGAGTGCCTACGCAGAGTGCATACAACGCGGCGAAGTTCGCCGTTCGCGGATTCACAGAGTCACTGCGCGAAGAAATGCTCGCGGCCCGGCGTCCGGTCGGCGTCAGCTGTGTGCACCCGGGCGGGATCAAGACCAACATCGCTCGCAACGCCCGCGGCGGAGCAGGCGGCGACCAAGACAAGGCGGCGGCCGGATTCGACAAAATCGCCCGCACCACACCGAAGAAAGCGGCCGAGACGATCTTGCGCGGCGTGCGCAGGCGGTCCGCTCGGATCCTCATTGGACCGGACGCCTACGTGATCGACGCGATCCCGCGCCTGCTCGGTTCGGCGTACCAGCGTCCGCTCGCGATTTTGGCGCGCCAGGGGCTCAAACGCGTCGACCGGAACGGATAGCGCGCGGCGACTGTCCGCATTCTTGATCACTCGATGGAGTTGCATTTTCGCCGAACCGGTCGGAAATGCCGCAGAATGCTGCCAGTCCACTCGTGTGTCCGCACCCCGGAGGTAGCCCTCGATGCTGCGCCTTGCCGAGCGCCGATTGCCCGCGCCCGCTGACCGCGCCTCCGGGGAACTGGTCGATCGCACCGGCATCATCGCCGCGAGCCTGCCGCGCGGGCCGCGTCCGCAGGACGACGCGGTGGTGCCGGAGACGAGCTGCGAATCGACCCAGCAGATCCCGGTGATCGCCGGATGCGCGCCCGCCGAGGAACGCCCGCGCGCGGTCGCGTCGCGGCGGCGAGCCCGGGTGTGGGTCGGCACCGGGGTGGCGGTGGTCCTGGTCGGACTCGGCTGGCTCGCCGGCGGCTACTTCACGGGTGCTCTGGGCCCGTCCTCGGACGACGCCGTCGCGCAGGCCGAACAGCGCACCCCGATCGCGGAACAGCAGATCCCGGTCCCGTCGACGATCACGCCGCCGTCGACGCAGACCGCGCCGCCGGTCACGGTGTATGTCCCGGTGCCTTCGCGGGAAACGCCGGTGCGGCGGCACGCGCCGGTTCACCCGACGACGCCGCGCGCGACGGCTGCGCCCAAGACGTCGGAACAGGCCGATCCGCGGGCGGACCTCGAGACGCCTACGCCGAGCAAGACTCCGCCGCGGGCGGGGATTGACGAGTTCCTGAACTGGAAGCCGTGGTTCGACGTGGCGCAGCGGATGGCTGGCGGGCACTAAGCGGGCTCGTGAGTGGCTATGCCGGTTCTAACCGGCCTAAACACGCACGAGGGTGTCAGCCGATCCAGCCGTATTCGTGTTCTGGCCGTCCGGTCGCGCCGTAGCGGAGCCGCATTTCCACCGCGCCCGACTCGGCCAGTGCGGTCAGGTAACGCTGCGCCGTCGCGCGAGCCATGCCGAGTTCGCGGGCCACTTCGGCGGCTGACAGTGGCGTCGGCGAACCGCGCAGCCGCTCGGACACCAGCCGTGCCGTCGCGCTTGATTGGCCTTTGGGCGTCGCCGCGCGGTCCTGGTCGTGCAGGGCGCGGAAGGCTCGGTCCACGTCGTCCTGGGACAGTGGGCGTTCGGTCGTGACCAGGCTGCGGTACCGGGCGTACGAGGTGAGCCGTTCCGATAATTGCCTGGTCGTGAACGGTTTGATCAGGTAGTTCAGCGCGCCCGCGCGGATCGCGGCGGAGATGGACGCGGCGTCGGTGGCGGCGGACAGCACGATGGTGTCCGTCTTCAGGTCCGGCAGGACATTGAGGCCGGGCTCGTCGGGCAGGTAGACGTCCAGCAGCACCAGGTCGGGGGCCAGTTCCCGCACGCGGGCGCGAGCCTCGGCGGCGGTGTGCGCGACTCCGGCGACGGTGAATCCCGGTACCTCCGACACGAATCCCGCATGTACGCCGGCGACGCGGAAGTCGTCGTCCACGATCAGGGTGCGGATCATGTGTCGGTCTCCTCGGGTCGGTCCAGCAGGCCGGGCAGTTTGGCGACGAACAACGCGCCGGTCGTCGTGCCGCCGGGGTCGGCGAGCCAGACGTCGCCGTCGCGGGCTCGGGCCGCCTGGCGGGCCAAGGCTAGTCCGAGGCCGTGGCCTGGACTGAGCTTTGTGGACACTCCTTCGTCGAAAAGCCGGTCCTGCAAACCAGGGTCGACGCCTGGGCCGCTGTCTACAACGGACACATGCAAGGTCGAGCGGTCGGCGAGCAGGCCGATCTCTACCCACGCTGGACGGCGCGGGCCCATGCGGGCGGCGTGCAGTGCGTTGTCGACGAGGTTGCCGATTACCGTGCCCGCGGCGATCGGGTCGGTCACCGCGGCGGGGACCCAGGAGTCGTCGGCCAGGCGTAGGTCCATGCCTTTTTCTTGGGCCTGCTCGGTTTTCGCGACCAGCAGGGCTTGCAGGTACGGGTCGGTGATCCGGTCGTCGAGCGGTTCCGCGCGCGAGGCGGTGGATTCGGTGAGGGTTTGCAGGTATTCCTCGGCTTCGGTGTGGTGGCCCAGCTGCAGCAGGCCGGACAGGGTGTGCAGGCGGTTCGCGAACTCGTGCCGTTGCGCGCGCAGGCCGTCGGACAGCGAGCGGATGCCGTCGAGTTCGCGGGTGAGGGTGTCGAGGTCGGTGCGGTCGCGGAAGGTCAGCACGGTGCCGAGTGCGCGTTCATCCCGTTGCACGGCGCGGGAATTGATCACCAGGACCCGGTTTCCGGCTACCGCCAGGAGGTTGTCGACGGGCCGTCCTTCCGCGACGGCCTTGTGCACGCGCGGGGACAGGTCCAAGTCTTGCAGCGGTGCGCCGACCGGGAGCGGGGTGCCGAGGAGGCGTTCGGCTTCGTCGTTGCGGACGGTTACCCGGCGTTCGGCGTCGACGGCCAGCACGCCTTCGCCGATGCCGTGCAGGACGGCTTCGCGCTCGTAGAGGAGTTCGGTCAGTTCGTGGGGTTCGAGGCCGTGGGTTACGCGGCGCAATCGGCGGTTGAGCAGGGCGGACGCACCCGCGCCGATCAGGAGTGCACCGCCGCTGAAGACCATCGTCAGGATGAACAGCCGGTTGAAGTCGCCGGTCAGCTCGCCGATGCGGTAGCCGACGCTCACTTCTCCGACGACCCGGGAGCCTTGTCTGATCGGCGTCTTGCTGCGAACGGACGGTCCCAAGGTGCCCGCATTGAACTCGCTGACTACGTCGTTGCCCGCGATGACCTCCTCCCACGGCGTGCTCACCTTCCTGCCAACCTCGGAGAGGGTGGGGTGGGCGAGGCGGATGCCGTGGTCATCCGTGATGACCACGAACAACAGCGCTTCGTCGGTGCGCGTCTCCGCCTCGACTCGCTGCTGGAGTTCCGGCGTTGGCGTCCGGGCTGCCGCACCGGCGATCACCACTGGCTCCGTGGCCACCGATTTCGCGATCGCCAGCGCTCGCTCGCCGTACTGTTCGGTCAGGGTCGTGCGCAGGAGCCAGCTGATCAAGGCGACGCCGAGGCCCACGACGAGGACCACCACGCCGATCTGCAGCAGCAGCACCTGACGGGTGAACCGCATCCGCGGAAAGAGCGCCCACTTCGGCATGCCAGGGAACATACCCCCAGCTCAGCGCTGTGCGCTAAACGAGCAAAACGTGGAGAACGCGCAGAGCGCACGCAGAACGTCGACAAGCTTCTCCGCCGCGAAACCCGCTCTTAACCTGCGTCGAGCGAGTCCCCACCGTGACGAAGGAGTCACCTCGATGGCCCCACTCATCGAACTGATCGGCGCCACCAAAAGGTTCCCGAGCGGATCAGGTTCCGTCCACACCGCTGTCCGCGAGCTGACCATGACCGTCGAACCGGGGGAGTTCGTCGCCGTGGTCGGGCCGACTGGCTGCGGGAAATCCACCACGCTGTCCCTGGTTTCCGGGCTGCAGCCGCCGTCGGCCGGGCGGGTGGTCGTGCACGGTGCCGACGTGAAGTCGATTCCGGACGGCGTCGGCTACATGTTCCAGACCGACGCGGTGATGCCGTGGCGTTCGGTGCTCGACAACGTCGCGTCCGGGCCGCGGTTCCGTGGCGAGTCCAAAGAGGACGCTCGGAAGAAGGCGGCGGACTGGATTGGTCGGGTCGGTCTGGCCGGGTTCGAAAAGTATTACCCGCACCAGCTTTCCGGCGGGATGCGCAAGCGAGTCGCATTGGCGCAGACGCTGGTCACTGAGCCGAAAATCCTGCTGATGGACGAGCCGTTCTCCGCGCTCGACGTCCAGACTCGCGCGCTGATGCAGGACGAGTTGCTGCGGCTGTGGTCGGGTACCGGTGCCGCGGTGATCTTCGTGACGCACGATCTCGACGAGGCGATCGCGTTGGCGGACAAGGTGATTGTGCTGACCACGAGTCCGGCGACGGTCAAGGACGTCTTCGAGATCCCGCTGGAGCGGCCGCGCAAGGTGGAAGACCTGCGGCTCACCGAGGAATTCCGCAAGCTCTACTCCGACATCTGGGAATCGCTGCGCGGCGAGGTCGACAAGGCCCGCCAGAAGGGAGCGACCGGTGTCGCTTGAGACTCAGACCGCGCCGACGCCGGTCTTCGAAACCGAACAAGACATTCTCTCCCGCGCGAAGCGCTCCGCCGGACGGCACAAGCGCAACGTCTGGCTCCTGCGGCTGGCGATTCTCGTGGCATGGCTTGGTCTTTGGGAGCTGGCGGGCCGGTTCTGGATCGACCCGTTCTTCTACTCGATGCCGTCGAAGATCTGGGAACGGCTCGTCGAATGGTTCTCGACCGGAACTGATTTCGGGACCATTTGGTACCAGATCCTGGTGACCGTCGAGGAAGCCGTGATCGGCTTCGTGCTCGGCGCGGTCGCCGGCGTGATCTGCGGCGTCATTCTTGGTCGCAGTGCGTACCTCGCCGAGGTGCTGGCTCCGTTCATCAAGGCGGCCAACGCGATGCCGCGGATCGTGCTCGCCGCGCTGTTCGTGATCTGGTTCGGCCTTGGGCTGTCCTCGAAGGTCGCGACGGTGTTCGTGCTGGTGTTTTTCGCAGTGTTCTTCAATGCGTTCACCGGTGCCCGGGAAGTGGATCGCAATCTGATCGACAACGCTCGTATCCTTGGGGCGACGAGGTGGCAGGTGCTGCAGTCGATCGTGTTGCCCAGCGCGACGTCATGGATTCTTTCATCGCTGCACGTGGCTTTCGGGTTCGCGTTGATTGGCGCGGTCGTCGGCGAGTACACCGGGGCCAAGGCGGGTATGGGCTTCTTGATCGCCAATGCGCAGGGCACGTTCGACACCGCCGGGGTTTACGCCGGGATGCTGGTGATCATGATCGTGGCGTTGTTCGCGGAATGGCTGATCGGTTCGGCGGAGCGCAAACTGCTGCGCTGGCGTCCGCAGATGTCGGCCGACGACGGACGGCGGGATATCTGACATGCGGCTGAAGAGGACACTCGCGGTCGCGGCGGCCGCGCTGGTGACCGTGGCCGGGGTGAGCGCCTGCCGGGATTCGCGGGAGATCGACCTCGGCAACGGCGGGCGGCCGCACGTCAAGATCATGGTCGGCGGACTGTCCAAAGTGATCTATCTGCCGGGTCAGCTCGCGAAGCAGCTGGGCGAGTACCAGAAGCAGGGGCTGGACGTCGAGCTGTTCGACCAGCCGTCCGGGGCCAACGCGGAAACCTCGCTGCTGGCCGGGGAAGTGCAGGGTGTGATCGGGTTCTACGACCACACGATCGACTTGCAGGCCAAGGACCAATGCATTACCAGCGTGGTGCAGTTCGCGAATGTTCCGGGCGAGGCGGAAATGGTCGCCACCCCGAAAGCCGGGCACATTAAATCCGGTGCGGACTTCCGCGGCAAGAACCTCGGCGTCACGTCGCTGGGGTCGTCGACCGACTTCCTCACCAAGGCGCTCGCGAGCCGTGGCGGGGTCGGCAGCAAGGACTACACGCCGGTGAAGGTCGGGGCCGGGCAGACGTTTATCTCTGCCATGCAACAGGGTTCGATCGACGCGGGCATGACGACCGACCCGACCATCGCGCAGTTGACCAACACCGGACAGGCCAAGGTGCTGTACGACATGCGCACGCCGGAAGGCACCCGCGCCGCGCTGGGCGGGCTGTATCCGGCGAGTTCGCTGTACATGAGCTGCGAAATCGTGAAGCGCTATCCGGACGTCGTGCAGAAGCTCGCCAATGCGTACGTGAATTCGCTGCAGTGGCTTTCCGCGCACACCGCGGAACAGGTGGCTGACCTGATGCCGCCGTCGTTCGCGGGCGGGGACAAGGCGTTGTACGTCAAGTCGCTCAAGGACAGTCTGCCGATGTTCACCAAGGACGGCCGGATGGACCCGTCCGGAGCGCAGAACGTGCTGAAGGTGCTGGGTGCGTCTTCCAGCAACGTAAAGCCCAAAAAGGACAAAATAGATTTGTCCAAGACCTACACCACCCAGTTCGTGGACGCCGCGCACGCCCGTACGGCGCGGTAGTCCACTTCGGAAGGAGTCCGGGCCGGTCCGTTACCTTCCCGGCGGACCGTCCCGGACTTCCGCGTATACAAAGGAGAATCGGGACATTTGGTGAAGAGTTCCCGAGATGTGAATACCCTTCGAAAGTAGCTACCTATTCTGGGCGGGCGAATTCAACACTGGTACGCGCAGGCACTCCCGTGACCAGATTGGATGCCCATGAGTTCACGATCCTTCCCGCGTCCCCTCGGACTGCTGGCGGTCGGCGCGTTCGCGGCCGCGACCCTCGTCGCCGGCGCGGGAGCCGGGCCCGTCACGTTCGGCTCGCACTTCCACGGGAACCACTACTCCGGCGGAAACTGGGGCGGCTACGTCAGTTTCGGCAGCTTCACCACCGCGACCGCGGGCTGGACCGAACCGTCGGCGACCTGCAATTCCAGCAACGACCTCTTCGCGCCGTGGGTGGGCATCGACGGCGACGGATCGTCCTCTGTGGAGCAAACCGGCGTTGCGACCGATTGTTCCAGCGGCAGCCCGCAATATCAGGCTTGGTACGAAATGTACCCGGCCGCCCCGGTTTACTACTCGGCGAGCGAGGCGCCGGTGAAGGCGGGCGACCACATCACCGCGACCGTCACGCGCAGCAACAACAGCTACAAACTCGACCTGAAGAACGACACTCAGGGCTGGACCAAAACGACCACGCAGTCGCTGAACGCGAAGCACTCGTCGGCCGAGGCGATCATCGAATCGCCGACCGATTCGTACCCGGCGATCAGCGGCGGCGTGAAGTTCGACGGGGTGAAATTCGACGGCAAGAACCTCGCCGACACGAGCCCGCAGGGCCTCAACGCGGACGACGGCGGCAGTGCCACGTGGGTCCCCGGCGCGATCGGCTCGGACGGGCAAAGCTTCGCGATGAACCGGCAGTAGGTCGTGAAGGACTCCTTGAGGGAATCAGATTCCCGCAAGGAGTCCTTCACGGACGTTCGAAGCGGTAGGCGCGCTCGACCCGGGAGACCTGGACGTCGAAGGAGCGGTACCACTCGGCGCGGCCCTGGTTGCGGGTTTCGGTGTGCTCCAGGTTGGCGCGCCAGGCGGCGATGGAGTCCTCGTCCCGCCAGTAGGACACGGTGATGCCGAGCCCGGACTCGTCTCGGACGGAGTTCATGGCGAGGTAGCCGGGCTGCTTCGCGGCGAGTTCGGCCATGTAGGCGGCGCGCTGGGCATAGCCGCGGTCGCCTTCGGTGCGCCGGGACGTGAAGATCACCGCGTAGTAGGGCGGTTCGGGAAGCTCCATGGCCGGAGATATACCTGCCGGACCCGGGCGAGGCCAGCGTTTTTCAGCCCTGGAGGCCGTTGACCGCCCAGGCGAACACCATCAGCGCGAGCAGCAGCGAGATGCCAGCCTGGACCATCATGGTCATCTTCGCCCAGATCCGCAGCGGCATGACGTCGGTCGGGCTGAACGCGGTGGCGTTGGTGAACGAGGTGTACAGGTAGTCCAGGTACCGCGGCTCCCATTCGTCCTTGGCCATCGACGGGTCGCTCATCTGCGGAAACTGCAGGTCCGGGAAGTCCGCCCGGCCCGCCGCGCGCCGGGCCGGGCCGCCGCGGTCGAACTCCCAGTACCAGAGCGAGAAGACCACGATGTTGGTCCAGTAGATGACCACGCCGCTGATGAGCACCTGCACGGCGTGCCCGCGTTGCGCGCCCTGTGCGATCCCGATCACCAGCTGCACCGCGGACGCGCCGTTCAGCACGCTGACGACGGCGAGCGCGGTCAGCGCGACCATCCGCTCGACGATGTTGAACTCGCTCAGCCGGCCGGGGTTCAGCAGGAGCAGCGCGACGATCAGCACGGCGGTCAGCGAGGGCAGCAGCCACCACGGGTGCAGCACCATCTCGTCGGGCAGCGCGAGCTGCAGGGCGAGGGTCCCGATGACGACGGCCGCCGCGGGCCACCGCGTCTCGCCTTTGGTCGTCCGCCGCCAGGCAGGCACACGTTCGTCAGCCACCTGGATACGGTAAGACGCGGTGCCCGTTACTGCGCGGTTTCCGGGGACGGCAGCTTCCTCGCGACGTCAGTGCGGCTTCGCGCGCCTAGCTTGCGAAGCACCTTCGCCACGTGTTGCTCCACTGTGCGCGGCGACAGGAACAGACCGTCGGCGATCTGACGGTTCGTGCGGCCCTCAGCGAGCATCTCGGCGACTTCGCGTTCTCGCGGCGACAGTTCGCGACCGTAGCCGCGACGGCCGCGTTGAGACGGTGCCCAGGCGCCGTGTTCGCGTAGCAGGTGATGGCAGCGGCCAGCGTCGCGCGCGGCACCCAGCTGTACGTACGCAGCTGCGACTTCTCTGAGGGCCGCTGTCGCACTGCCTTGACCTGCTTCGAGGCGACAGCGCGCTGCGCGTTCACGCATGCCTGCGGCGACGTACGGCATCGGCAGCTCCGCGTACGCGTCGGCAGCGGTGTCGAAGAGCGCCGCGGCCGCTAGGTGTTTCGCGCGGGCGTTTGTCAGGACGGCTCGGCCAGCGTGCAGGGCTGCGGCGGCGAGAGGTGCGTCGCGGTCTTCGATGCCGCGCGCGAACTCTTCGACAAACGCGTCCGCGTCGTGCCAACGGTCTGCGCGCGTGTACGCCTCTGCAGCGGCCGGGACGAGCGACGCTGCCCAGACCCACACGCCTTTGCGGCGAGCGGCGTCGACAGCGATATCGGCGGCTTCGCAGGCTGCGGCGACGTCGTCGGTCGACAGATGTACGCCGATCAACACCGAGGCCGCGCACAATACGACGGGGATAGGGCCTTCGCCCGGGCGGAGCGCCGAGGCGTCGGCCAAGTGTCTTCGGGCCGCGGCGAACTCGCCGCGGATTGCCGCCAGCCCACCCAGCACCAGCGACGTCTCCATGACGATCGCGCCCAGCGCCGGGTGCCGCGTGCGGACGTCCTCGGTCGCCTCGGCCAGGCCTTCCCACCGGCCGCGGAACCACGCTAGCCGCACTTCGGTGCCTTCGATCAGGCCCTTCGGGTACAGCGCGCCGGCGTCCGAAGCCCGGCGCAGCCCCTCGACGACCAGCTGTTCGGTCCGGTCGAGGTGCCCGGACCACGACTGCGCGTCGGCGAGGTTGCACCACAGCCGGGCCAGCTGCACGCGTTCGGCGACGCTCGATGCGGTGTCCGGCAGGGCCTGGAACTCCGCCCACGCCGAACCGTCGCCGATGTGCGCGGCGGTCGCGATCCTGTCCCCGGTGAGCGTGAGCCGCAGCTCGGGGTCGGTCAGTCCGGTGTGGACTTCCCGGGCCCGGCGCATCCACTGCTGGTGCCACGACAGCGGGGTCAGCCCGTCGAACGGCAGCGCGAGCAGGTTGATCCCGCGCGCGGCCAGCTCCGGACGGTCCGACAGCTCGGCGACGGCAAGTTCCACCGCCGCGCGACCCTGCTCCAGCCGACCGGCGACGCGCACCAGCAGCATGCCCAGAGCGAGCCGGATCGTCCCGTGCACGGCCGGCGGCAACGGCCGGTCCTCGAGCACCTTTTCCAGCGTCAGATGGACATCCGGGCGGAAGACGCGCAACGCGACGTCGCTGAGCTTCTTCGCCAGCCGCCCGACCGCGGCCTCGTCCGCCTTCGCGACAATCGCCTGCAGCAGATCGATCGCCTGCGCGGTATCGCCGCGGGCGACCGCCTCGTCCGCCGCTTTTTCCGCGTACTGCCGCCATTGCTCGACGCAGCCAACGGCGTGCGCGTGCGCGGCGAGCAGCGACAGCGGTTGGTTCGGCAGATGCATTGCCTTGGTGTGCAAGAGTTTTCGTTCAAGCGCGCTGAGACTATCGTACACCGCTTTGCGGGCGAACGGTTGCCGGAAGCCGTAGCGATTGTCCTCGATTTCGTCCAGCAGGCCACCGGACAGCGCTGACTCGTCCACGGCCACGCCGGCCAGCTCGTTCAACAGCGACAGCTCGGCGGGCACGTTGAGCACAGCCGCGGCTTTGGCAAGCTGCGCCGCGGCTTTCGGCAGCGCGGACAGCTGGCGGGACACCGATTCCTGAAGCGCGGCAGGCACTTCCAGCCGATCGAGCGCTGACTCGGTCAGCTCGGCCCCGCGCAGCGCGCGCAGGGTTTCCTCGGCGACAAAAGGAATCCCGGCCGTGTACTCGTGCAGCTTCGCGGCGAACCCGGCATTGATCCGCGGCACCGCCAGGAGGTCGCAAGCCATCGCGGTGATCGCCGCGGAGTCCAGCGGCCCGAGCGTGACCTGTGCGCTCTGTACCCCGGGAACGGCGCGGACGACGGAGTTTCCGGTCCGGCAGGTGGCGACCACGCCGAGGTCCGGCGGCCAGTCGACGGCGAGAAACCGCAGCAGGTCACCGGTTCCCGGGTCGGCGCGATGCAGATCGTCGATGAGCAGCACGGTCGGTCCGCAGGCGATCAGCAGCTCCCGGAAAGCGCGGAACACGCGATGCCGTTGCGCGCCGGGGTCCGGCAACGGCTCTGGCGCGGGCGGCAGCACGTCGGCCAGTTCGGGCAGAAGTGGTTGCAGCGCACCGGCAACCGGGCTCAACGGCCCGAGCCGGTCCCCGGCGGCGCGCAAGGCTTCCAGCACCGGACCGTACGGAAAGGGCTCCCGCAACTGCGGGCACGCCCCGCGGAGCACGCGGACCTGGGAAAACTCCGGCCGGACGGCGAGTTCGGCGAGCAGCCGGGTTTTGCCCATCCCCGGCGCGCCCTCGACCAGCACCGCCGCTGGCCGATGTCCGAGCACTTCAGCGACGGCAGCGAGTTCGAGGTCGCGTCCGGCAAAAGCCGCCGGACGCGGACGCACGGAAACCACCGTCGGAACGGCCGGCCACATCACGACCTCCCCAGTGCGCGTCTTGTCCGTTTCGCCCGGAGCTTAAGCAGTGCGCGGGGCGCGGTAAACCGACTCTCGGCGGGGTAGTGCGTACCGTGCTCACACGTCTGCCTCCGCAGCGTCACCGGTTGGCAGAAGAAAACCCGGTGCACGGTCACCGACGAGTGCGAAACCACGCGGTGTTCCCCGGTTCAGCGGAACAACCCGCGGGCCGTCGCTTCGGCGGCGAACGCTCGGTAGTCGCGCAAGTCCCTACTTAAGGATTGCTCCGCTACCTATTCTCGGGCCCCCTTATTGCAGTGGATTGGACCATCGCCGCACGCTTCGTGGCCGGGGGGAACCGAACGCGAGGGAGAAGTATGAAAGCCATCAGATTCCTCGGTGCCGCAACCGCTGCCGCCGCGGTGACCGCGCTGTTCGCCGGAGTCCCGGCCGCGAGCGCCGCCCCGCTCAACCCCGACATGGTCCCGGCGATGCAGCGCGACCTCGGCCTCACCCACGGCCAAGCACTCGCCCGGCTCGCGAACGAGCAGGCCGCGAACAAGATCGGCGCGACACTGGAGAAGACCCTCGGCGAACGCTTCAGCGGCACGAGCTTCAACGCGGCGACCGGCAAGGCCGTGGTCGCGGTGACCGACGCGTCGCTCGTCGACCAGGTGCGCGCGGCCGGTGCCGAGGCGCAGGTGGTCCGGTTCAGCGCCCGCCAGCTGGACTCGACCGTGCAGAAGCTCAACGCTCAGGAGAAGGCCGCGCCGCAGTCGGTCACCGGCTGGGGCATCGACACCGCGAGCAACCGGATCTCCCTGACTGTCCTCAAGGGACAGCGCGGCGCGGCGGAGAAGTTCGTCCGGCAGTCCGGTGTGGACACTGCGGCGGTGACCGTGACGGAAACCTCGGCGGTGCCCAAGGCGCACTACAACGTGCGCGGCGGGGACGCGTACTACATCGGCAGCTCGTCCCGCTGCTCCGTCGGATTCTCGGTGAACGGCGGCTTCCTGACCGCTGGCCACTGCGCGGCGCTCACCGGCGGCGGCGCGCTGTCCGGCTACAACCGGGTCGCGATGGGCCAGTTCTCCACCTACCGCTTCCCGGGCGCGGACTACGCGGCCGCGCGGGTCAACAGCAACTGGACCCCGGTCGGCCAGATCAACAACGGCACCCGGGTCGCCGGTTCCACCGAGGCGGCGGTCGGCGCTTCGGTGTGCAAGGCAGGCTCCACCACCGGCTGGACCTGCGGCACGATCCGCGCCAAGAACCAGACCGTGCGCTACCAGGAGGGCACCGTGACCGGCATGGTGCTCACCAACGCCCGGTCCGACCACGGCGACTCCGGCGGCGCGTTCATCAGCGGAAACCAGGCACAGGGCATGGTTTCCGGCGGCGACACCGTCAACAGCTACTACTACCCGGTGAACGTCGCGCTTTCGGCGACCGGCACCACGCTCGTCCGCGGCTGATTCGGGTTCCAGGGAGCGCCCGCGCGCGGGCGCTCCCTTCAGCGGCTACAGACGACAAAGGCGGCTCGAGTGCCTCCAGCGCACTCGAACCGCCCTTGTCCGCATTGCCGCGGGATCGGCAGGTCTTCTCACACGTTGCTGATCTCCTCGATCAGCCCCTCGATGTCGAAGTGCTCGCTCTCGGCTCCGAGCGGCACCAGCTCGTAGGAAGATTCCAGGAACGCCTCCAGGTCGGCGCGCTCCAGCTCGAACGACGCGTAGCCGTCGGGCGATTCGATTTCCAGCGTCAGCAAGGCCTCGTCCTCGGACAGGTCCGGCCGGATCCGCACGTCGCCGATCCCGGTCGGCTCGTCCAGCCCGGCCACGAGCAGGTCACGGGCGAACGTCCACTCGATCCACCGGCCGCGTTCGGTCCGGAACGCCACGGTGACCGCGTACGGCTCCGCCACGTGGAAGGAGAGACGGGACAGCACCGGCGTAGTGCTCTCGTTCAGCAGTACGAACTGGGTCTGGTGTACGGCGTCGGTGGTGTGCACGGCTGCTCCTGGAGTCCTCCGGTCGTTCGCGCCTCGCGAACTGGTCGGCAGGGAGATGATCGACTCGGGAGCACATGACGGCGTTCCGCCGACGTTCACGCGATCGGTTGCATCAGGACGCAAACACGTAACGCCGGACACAGAACCCTTGTATTTCCGGCGGGTTCAGGAAAGCGGCAGCGTGAGGCCCACTTTGACCCGGTCCATCGCGACGCTGGTGGTGAAGTGCCGGACGTTGGGGTTGTCGAAGAAGGTGCGCCGGGCGAACGTCTCGAACGCGGCCATGTCCGGGCAGGTGACGACGAGCACGAAGTCCGCGGTGCCGGTGACGTAATAGCACTGCTGCACGCAGTCGTCGGCCAGCACCTGAGCGCGGAAGCCGTCGAGCACCGCCATGCTCTCGCGCTCCATCTCGACCATGACGACGAACGTCATGTCCAGCCCGAGCGCGGCCGGGGACAGCACCGCGACCTCCTTCTCGATCACTCCGGCTTCGCGCAGCCGCTTGATCCGGCGCTGCACGGCCGCGGCGGACAGGCCGACTTTGGACCCGATGACCTCGGCGATCGTGCGGGCGTCGGTCTGCAGGCAGGAGAGGATGGCGAGGTCGAGCTGGTCGAGGTCGGGAGTGCGCACACTTCAGGCTAACCGGGCGGACCGACAAAAAGCCTCGGGTTTACCACGTGATCGAAACGCCGATCGCAATACCTCCTATCGAGCGAATGTGGAAGAGGTCTCTTAGTGACGTGGAACACAACTGACCGGTCTACCCAGGGGTAGGCCATACAAGGGAGGCAACCGGCGACGTCCGCCAACAAGCCGGTCTGGGAGGTTCCGCCATGAGTGCTGTCCGGTCGCGCCACCGAGCCGCCGTAGTCGCCGGTCTCGGCGGCGCACTGCCCGACCACGTGGTGACGAACCACGAGATCGCGGCCCGCCTGGACACCACCGACGAGTGGATCCGCACCCGGACCGGAATCCGCGAGCGGCGAAAGGTCGCGCCCGGCCAGTCCACAGTGGATCTCGCCGAGGAGGCGGGCCGGGCGGCGCTCGGCCCGGACGGGCACGCGGACGCCGTCGTGCTCGCCACCTCCACCGCCGACCAGCTGTGCCCGGCCACCGCGCCGCAGGTCGCGGCCCGGCTCGGCCTCGGCACGGCGCTGGCGTTCGACGTCAACGCGGTGTGCAGCGGCTTCATCTACGCGCTCGCGACCGCCGCCGGGTTCATCGCGGGCGGGATGGCCGAGCGGGTGCTGGTGATCGGCGCGGACGTCTTCACCTCGCTGATCGACCCGGACGACCGCACCACGGTGCCGATCTTCGGCGACGGCGGCGGCGCGGTGCTGCTTCGCGCGGGCGAGCCGGGCGAAGCAGGCGCGCTCGGCCCGTTCGACCTGCACAGCGAGGGCGAACAGGCCAAGCTGCTGTGGGTCGAAGCGGGCGGTGCGGCGCAGCGGGTGCCGGAAGACCCGAAGGACCGGTTCATGGTCATGCAGGGCACCGCGGTGTTCCGGCAGGCGTGCGCGCGGATGGCGGAATCCTCGCGCGCGGTGCTGGACCAGGCGGGCTGGATGGTCGGCGACGTCGACCGGTTCGTCGGGCACCAGGCGAACATCCGGATCCTGCAGGCGACCGCGAAGCAGCTCGGCATGCCGGCGGACGCGGTGGTGTCGAACATCGACCGGGTCGGCAACACCAGCGCGGCGTCGATCCCGCTGGCGCTGGCCGACGCGGTGGCCGACGGGACGCTGACGCCGGGGCACCGGGTGCTGCTGACGGCGTTCGGGGCTGGGCTGACCTGGGGGTCGACGCTGCTGACCTGGCCTGAGCTGTCGTGAGTGGCAATCCCGGTTAGAACCGGGATTGCCACTCACGAGGCGCTAGGTCGTCCAAGTCCGGGTCTCGCGGTGGCGGCCGCGGAGGTGGAGTTCGCCGTGCAGCCGCCAGTGTTCCCGTTCGCCGCCCAGCGCGGCTTTCACTGTCGTTTCGCTGGCGAGCACCCGCGACGGAGCGGCTTTCGCGTGCTCAGTGAGCCGCGCGGCCTCGTTCACCGCGTCGCCGATCACGGTGTACTCCAGGCGGCTCGACGCGCCTAGCTGCCCGGCGAACACCTGCCCGGTCGCGACGCCGATGCCCAGGTCAAGCTCGCCTTCCGACAGCACCGCGTCGCGAATGGCGCGGGCTGCGGCGAGCGCCATCGTCGGGCCGTCGGACAGGCGGGTCGGCGCGCCGAAGACGCACAGCGCGGCGTCGCCCTGGAACTTGTTGACCAGCCCGCCCCGAGCGTCCACTGCGGACACGACGCTCGCGAAGAACCGGTTCAGCTTCTCGACCAGCTCTTGCGGCGGGGTGCGTGAGGCGAGGGCCGTCGAGTCCACGACGTCCACGAACAACGCGGTGACCTCGCGGACGTCGCCGGAGAGCGAAGCGCCGTACTCGAGGGCGTGCCTTGCGACGTCGGTGCCGACGTGCCGGCCGAAGAGGTCGCGCATCCGGTCCTGTTCGCGCAGGCCGGCGGCGAGGTCGTTGACCGACGTCTGCAGCATCCCGATCTCGCTGGAATCGTCCACGTCGACGTGCACGTCCTTGCGCCCGCGTGCGATCCCGTCCAGCGCGATCCGCAGCCGATGCAGCGGCGCGGCGACCGCGCGGGACAGCAGAGCGGTGCCGATCGCGCCGGTCGTCAGGCCGGTCACGGACAGCACGATCAGGCTCGCCGTCGGGTTTCCGTTGCGGCCGAGATCGGGCGGCGTGGTCACCAGCAGCACGCCGATCAGCGGCACTCCGCTCGCCAGCACCCACGTGACGACCAGCCGCGTCAGCACGGTGACCGGCAGCGATCCGCGTGGCGGCAGGACGTCGAGCGCCATCGTCATCACCGGCCGCGCGACCCATTCCGCGGCCAGATAGGTGAGCCCGACCGTGGTCAGCCCGCCGAGTCCGATGGTGAGCGCGATGCCCGCCGCGTCGCCGATCGAGCCGAGGACGCCGGCCAGGATGCCGAGCGCGAGCGCCCCGATCAGCCAGAGCGTGCCGCTCACGACCGCCATGTCGAACGGCAGGCGCAGGGCGCGTTTGGCCTCGTCCGCGGTCGGCGGGCGGCCGATCGTGAACCACACCACGGTGCGGCGCTGGAGGTAGGCGGTCCAGAGCGTGCCGACGATCAGCGCGAGCGCGACCACCCCGGCCGCGGTCACGCCGAGCACCCAGCCGCGATCGTCGACGTCCTCCGGCAGACCCTGCAGGAGCAGCAGCAACGCGACGACCCCGGCACCGGCGACACTCGATCCGACGCCGAGCGCGGCGAAGCCCAGACTGGTGCGCAGAACCAGCCGGAACCTCCCCGCGATCATCGTGCGCACCCGCAGATCGTATGGGGTGGCGGGGCCAGGAGCGAAAAACCCGTCGCCGTCGCGGTGCGGCGATGGTTAGCGTGGCGGTATGCAACCGCTCGACCCCGCCGAGATCCGCGCCTCGTTCGTCAACTGTTCCCGCGGGGAAGCCAAGTCCGTCACGCTCCCCTCGGACATCTCGTGGGAGAAGCGCGACTTCCTTGGCTGGCGCGACGTGAAGGCGCCGGGGCGGGCGTACCTCGTGGTGCCGCACGGCGACGAGGTGATCGGCCTGTCGCTGCGTGCCGCGCCGCCGCCGAAATCGCGGCTGCGCAGCAACATGTGCGCGTTCTGCTCCACGACGCATCCGCTCGCCGACATCACGCTCTTCACCGCGCGGCTGGCGGGAAAACCCGGTCGCGACGGCAACACGGTGGGCACGTATCTGTGCTCCGACCTGGAGTGCAGCGCGTACTTGCGCGGCGACCTGCGGCCGGCGGTGCCGCAGCCGAAGGAGACGCTGTCGGAAGAGGACCGCGTCGAGCGGATGAACGAGAAGGTCGGGCGGTTCGTGGCGCGGGTGCTGGAAACCCGGTAGCCCGTCGTGCGGGTGCTGGTGACGGGAATGTCCGGCGTGGGCAAGAGCAGTCTGCTCGCTGAACTCGCCGGGCGCGGCTACCGCACGGTCGACACCGATTACGGCGGCTACACCCGCGACGGGCTCTGGTGCGAGGACCGGATCGCCGCGTTGCTGTCCGAGCCGGGGCCGTTGTTCGTGTCCGGCACGGTCTCGAACCAGGTGCGGTTCTACCCGCGGTTCACGCAGATCGTGTTGCTGAGCGCGCCACGCGAGGTGCTGATCGAACGGCTGACGACGCGGACGGGCAATCCGTACGGGAAGCATCCGGACGAACTGGCCGAGACGTTGCGGTATCTGGACGAAGTGGAGCCGTTGCTGCGTTCGTCGGCGACGCTCGAGGTGGTGACCACCGTGCCGGTGCCCGAGGTCGCCGACGCGGTGCTGCGCCGGATTCGTTAGCGGGTCAGAAATCCCACTCGGCGATCCGGCCCATCTTCCGGATCATCGGCAGCAGCGCCGACGCGCGCAACGCCAGCCGGGACGCCGTCGGGATCTTCGCCACCGCGTCGCCGGTCGCCCAGTCGGTCGCGTCCAAACAGGACACCAGGCGGAGGCCGTAGCGCTCCAGTTCGTGCGGATCGTCGATGCCCCAATGCAAAGTCGCGCCCGAGCGGCGGACCACCGGGTTGATCATCTGCGCCTTGACGCCGAGCGGACTGAAGAAATCGGCCACGATCCGGCCGGACGGGAACTTGCCGACGAGCCTGCGGATCAGCTCGGTGCCGGACTCCGCGGTGAGGTACATGGTGAGCCCCTCGGCCACGACTAGCGCCTCGCGATCGCCGGGAACCTGGTCGAGCCAGCCGAAATCGGTGACCGACGAGCCGATCGTCGTGTACCCCGGCCGCTCCGGGTAAATCCGGCCGCGGACGTCGACGACCTCGGGATAGTCCACATCGAACCACGCGACCGACGACGGCGGGTCGAGCCGGTAGACGCGCGTGTCCATGCCGCAACCGAGGTGCACGACGACCGCTTCGGGGTGTTCGGCGAGCCATTTGCCCGCCATCTCGTCGATCGCGCGCGCCCGGATCGCGACGGAGACCGCGGAGTTCTCGTTCACGCCGAGCTTGCGGAAGTCGTAGTCGATCTTCTTGACCGCCTCGTCCGCGGCGGTGTCGCCGAGAATCGGATCGTCCCGGCGCGCGTCGAGAGCGCGGGCGTACAGCGTGCCGAGGTTGGTCGCTTTCTCCTCGGTGAAGTGCACTTTCTCCACGGTCAGCCCCCTTGGCGTCACAGTTTTCACAAACTTGTGAAGACTGTAGCGCTGATTGCCGGGGGTGGCATCCTCTTGGTGCTCTTGCTCAGTGAGCCGCGTAATCGTGGGCGTAGGTTTTCGCGTCCATCAAGTGTTTGAGGGTGATCTCGCGGGCCGCCGCCGCGTCCGAACGGCTGATGGCGTCGAGGATCGCGCGGTGCTCGGCCACGGCCTTGCGGATCTGGCCAGGCAACCGCAGCGCGGCCCGGCGTTCCTCGCCGACCAGGGCGAGCACCGAACGAAGCAGGTCAGCGACGTCGTCATTGCCCGCGTTGCCCGCGATCACCCGGTGAAACTCGGCGTCGGTCGCGATGACCCGCAACATGTCCCCGTCCGCCGCGGCCGCCTCCATCTCCGCGACGTTGTCCGCGAGCCGCTGCACGACCCGCGGCGTGTGCTGCCGGGCCAGCCGCTCGGCGAGGGTCGGCTCGACGGTCGCGCGCAGGTCGAACAGCTTCTCCACCAGCTGCTCGTGCTCGGAAAACCAGCTGCTCAGGGGGCTTTCGGCAGTGCCTTGCTCGCGGACGTAGGTGCCCGACCCCGCGCGGATCTGGACGTAACCGATCGAGTCCAGCACCCGCAACGCCTGCCGCAACGACCCGCGGCTGATGCCGAGCTGCTCGCACAGCGCGCGTTCCGCGGGCAGGCGCGAGCCCGGCGGAAGCTCGCCCGAGTCGATCATCGCGCGCAGATGGTCGACCGTGGCGCTCCAGACCTGGTCGGATTCGTGGGCCACGCCGCCCATCCTGGCAGGTGGCCGCGCGGGACGCGGGAAATTGTCGGTGGCGGGTGTCACCATCGGCGGCAGGGAAAGGGAGGGATCGTGCCCGCGAAGTTCAAAGACCTGGCACTGGACGCGCTCGACCATCAGATGCTGGCCGATTGGTGGTGCTCGGCGATCGGCTACGTCCGTAGAGGCTCGCCTGGCTCGCCGGAGTGGCCGGTCGCGATCGTCGACCCCACTGGCGAGGGGCCGCTGATCTGGCTGAACCCGGTGCCGGAGCCGAAGACCGTGAAGAACCGGATGCACCTGGACGTGTGGGGAGATCCGGCCGAGCTGACCGCGGCCGGGGCCCGGATGGTGGCGGAGCGGGGAGGGGGCCGGGAGTGGCACGTGATGGCGGATCCGGAGGGGAATGAGTTTTGCGTTTTTGAGCAGCGGTGAGGCGGGTTCTGGTGGGCCGGGTGAGTGCCGTGCATCGAGAGAGGAGGCGAGCGAGGAAGCGGACGCGGGCTGATGGCTGGAGCGGAGCCGGGGCACGGGCTGATTGATGGTCAGGTGAAGCGCGGGCTGGCGGTCGATTCGACTGACCAGCGATCCTGCTGACGCGCGCATGAGGCGGGCCGGTGAACCGCACCGCGACCATCGCTAGGTCTTGCCTGCCGCGGCACTTCCTTCGAGTGTCTGACCGGACACATCGCGTCGCCGGACCTCCAGGCTGGTGCTTAGGGTCAGCGGGTGAGTGCTTTATGACCTGGTGGCACGCCGTCATCATTTTCGTTGCCGGGATGTGGGCCGGGACCATCAACACCGTGGTCGGCTCCGGGACGCTGGTGACCTTCCCGGTGCTCGTCGCGCTCGGCTATCCGCCGGTGACCGCTACGACGTCGAACGCCGTCGGGCTCGCGCCGGGCACGATCAGCGGCGCGTACGGCTACCGGCACGAGCTGGTGGGGTACTGGCCGCAGGTGGTGCGGTTCGCGGTCGCCTCGTTCTTCGGGGCGATCGGCGGCACCATTCTTCTCCTGACGCTGCCCAAGGACGCCTTCGAGAAGATCGTGCCGGTGCTCGTCGGGCTGGCGGTCGTGCTCGTGATCGTTCAGCCCAAGGTGTCGAAGTGGGTCCAGAAACGCCGCGAGGCCAACGGGCGTGAGCACCACGCCGGGCCGCTGTTGTTCGGGCTGCTTTTCGTCATCGGCATCTACGGCGGCTACTTCACCGCCGCGCAGGGCGTGATGATGATGGCCGTCATGGGCATGCTGCTGTCCGAACCACTGCAACGGCTCAACGGCGTCAAGAACGTGCTGTCGGCGGTCGTGAACATCGTCGCCGGCGCGATTTACGCGTTCGTCGCTCCGGTGAGCTGGCCGGTGATCGGGCTGCTCGCGCTCGGGTCCACGATCGGCGGGCAGCTCGGGGCCAGGATCGGCCGCAAGCTGCCGCCCACCGTGCTTCGCGGCGTGATCGTCGTGATCGGGCTCGCAGCGGTCGTGCAGCTGATCCTCAAATAGCCCGGAATTCCTTCGCCGCGGCCAGGAACAGGTCGTTCTCCTCCGGCGTTCCGATCGTCACCCTGGCGCCCTCGCCGGGGAACGGGCGCACGATCAGCTTCCGGTCCAGCATGTGCTCGGCGAAGGCCGCCGTGGCGTCGCCGAGCGGGAACCACACGAAGTTCGCCTGGGTCGGCGGGATTTCGTAGCCCATCTCCAGCAACGCGTCCCGTACGCGGGTGCGCTCGGCGATGATCTCCCGGCACCGGGCGAGCAGTTCGTCCTCCGCGTCGAGCGAGGCGATCGCGGCCACCTGCGCGATGCTGTTCACCGAGAACGCCACGTACACCTGCTGCAGCGCCTGCGCGATCGGCTCCGGAGCCACCGCGTAGCCGACCCGCAGCCCGGCGAGCCCGTATGCCTTCGAGAACGTGCGCAGCACCGCCACATTGCTGTGCGTCCGCGTGAAGTCGATGCCGTCGGGCACCTCGGGGTCGGTGACGAATTCCTTGTACGCCTCGTCCAGCACCACGAGCACGTGCGGCGGCACCGCTTCCAGGAACCGCTCGATCTCGTCCCGGTGCAGCACCGTGCCGGTCGGGTTGTTGGGGTTGCAGACGAACACCAGCTTGGTGCGGTCGGTGATTCGCACCAGCATCGCGTCGAGGTCGAGCCCGTGCTCCGGGGTCAGCGGAACCTTCACGCCCGTCGCGAGCGCCACCTGGACCACGATCGGGTAGGCCTCGAACGACCGCCAGCCGAACAGCACCTCGTCGCCGGGGCCGCACAGCGCCTGGATCATCTGCTGGCACAGCGAAACCGAACCGCAGCCGATCGCGAGCCGCTGCGCGGGCACGTCCAGCCGTCGCGAAAGCCGCTCGCGCAAGGCCTGGGAACCGTTGTCCGGGTACCGGTTCACGCCGGTTACCGCATCCGTGATCGCCGCCTGGACGCTCGGCAGCGGACCGCCGGGCACCTCATTGCTCGCGAGCTTGATGGCCCCTTCGATCGTCCGGCCAGGGACGTACTTCGGCAACGAATCGAGGTCAGGGCGGGGGGCGAGGGACGGCATCGTCGGAACTCCTCGGTTTTCACGGGACGACGGGGTCACCGTATCTCGCCCCGCGCGATCCGGAAAGGTTCCCAATGTTCACCCAGAGGTGATTGCATGAGGCGATGACGTCGACGACCACCGTGGATCACCAGCGTACCGACGGCAGCGCACTCCGCCTCACCTTCGCCGAACCCGACGGCGCGCTTCGTGGCGGCCTGGTGGTCCTGCACGAGGGCGAAGGGGTGACCGACGGCGTCCTGCTGCTGGTCAAAAGCCTCGCCGGCGAAGGCTGGCTCACCGTCACGCCGCACATCGAGTCCGGCGAACAGCTCACTCAGCGCGACCTGCTCGACGCCACCGACCGCACGCTGGAGTGGCTCACCGACCGCGGCGTCGAGGCCGACCTGCGCGGCGTCGTCGGCTTCGATCTCGGCGGCACGGCGGCGCTGGTAGTCGCTTCGCATCGCAAGTTCGGCGCGGCGGTGAGCGTCGGCGGCCAGGCGGTCGCGGAACTGCCGAAGCTGCTGGAGATCGCCGGCCGCGTGACCAGCCCCTGGCTCGGCATGTACGGCGACGCCGGCGACGAGGCGGGCGAAGCCGAGGTGGAGCAGCTGCGCGAGGCCGCGGCGTCGGCGAAAGTCGCGACGAACGTCGTGCGCTATCCGGGCGCGAACCACCGCTTCGACGCCGATCCCGGCGCGGCGGAAGAGGCTTGGCAGCGCACCCTCGACTGGTTCGACGCGCACCTCCGCTGATCTCGGGCAGCGCCCTTGACGGGGTGCCGCGTGCTCGAATAACGTTCCGATCCGGAACGGAACGTTATGGCGAGAGGAACCACCCGTGAAAGCGGTGCTTGTCGAACCACAGCAGCGGCTCGTCCTTGGCGAGACCCCGGACCCGGCTCCTGGTCCGGGGCAAGTGGTGGTCAAGGCGGAGACGGCCGGCGTGGGCTACTTCGACCTCATGAATCTGCGGAACGGCGTCGAGTCGGTGCCGGGCGTCGAGGTCGTCGGCCGGGTGCCGGACGGGCGGAGAGTGCTGGCGCTCATCCTGTCCGGCGGCTACGCCGAGCAGGTCGCGGCCGACTCGGACCAGCTGTACCCCGTGCCCGAAAACCTCGATCCGGCCGACGTGGTCGCCCTTGGGGTGAACGCGATGGTCGCGGAGCGCGCGGTGCATCGGGCTGCGGTGGCTCCCGGCGAACGAGTGCTGGTCCGCGGCGCGAGCGGCGGGATTGGCGTGCTCGCGGTTCAGATCGCCCACGCGCGCGGGGCGGAAGTCACGGCGGTGACCTCGTCGGCGGAGTACGGCGAACGGCTGCGAACCCTTGGTGCGGCGAAAATCGTCGACCGCACCCGGGAGCGTCCCGCGGAAACCTACGACGTAGTCATCGATACCGCGGCTGGCCCGCAGGTCCGCGAGCACCTGGAACTGTTGCGCCCCAACGGTCGCTATGTCCTTTGTGGAGGAACAGCAGGAGTCCCGGAACCGGCGGCCTTCGAGCCGCTGATGCGCGATTTCCACAACTCTCCGACGTTCTTCGCGTTCAGCCTCACCTCGGTGCCGCCGGAAGAACGCCGGGAGTCGTGGGACCGCGTCCTCGACCTGGTCGCCGCCGGACGCCTCTCCGCCGTGCGCGACCAAACCTTCCCGCTGAGCGAGGCCGCGGCCGCCCTCCAGCACGTGGAGCACGGGAAATCGTTCGGTAAGGTCGTGCTGCTCAACGAATAGCGGGAGAATCCATGGCGCGCCGAAGGGACGAACGGATCGACCACGCCGTGCTGGACGCGGTGTGCGACCTGGTCCGGGAGTCCGGCTATCCGGCGCTGACCATGGAGGCCATCGCCCAGCGCGCGGGCACCACGAAGCCGGCCATCCGCCGCCGGTGGAAAAGCCAGAAGCACGTGGTGGTCGCGGCGCTGGCGGAAGCGCGCGTCGGGGTCGTGGAGATCGACACCGGGTGCACCTGCTGCGACCTCATCGGCCACCTCGACGCGCTCCGGACCGGACTGGCCGACCCGGTGTTCGGGCGCGTCCTCCCGGCGCTGACCGCCGATCTGGCGGACGACCCGGAACTGCGGGAAGACTTCCTGACCACGTTCTGGGCCCCGCGCCGGGAGGCCTGCCTCGTGTCCCTGCGCAAGGCCGAGGAGCGCGGGGACCTCCGGCCCGGCCACGACGCCGAGCTGCTGATCGACCTGTTCGCCGCGCCCGTCGTGTTCCGCACGCTATTCGGCCATCAGGAGCTGACCTCCGCCTTCATCGAGGACGTCGTCCGCGCGGTGCTGGCCGGAGTGGGCACGGCCGAAAACGGACTTTGCGCGCATCGCGGGGTTACTAATCCGACCAAAAGTAGGCCGACCCCCGCGCGGCACGTAACCGGTGCTACGAAGCCATGAGGCCGTGGCTGTGGTCGGGTTAGTAACGATCGGCACAGTAGCATCGGCGGGTGACCGAGAACGCCGCTGTTCCCGAGGTGCTTTGGCGACCCGACCCGAACCGGGTCGCTGACACGAAGATCGAGGCTTTCCGCCAATGGCTGCGCGAGCGGCGCGGCGTCGACCTGGCCGACTACGACGACCTGTGGCACTACTCGGTCGAGCAGGTTCCGGAGTTCTGGGCCGCGGTGGCGGAGTTTTTCGGCGTGCGCTGGCACGAGCCGCCGCGCGAAATTCTGTCTGGCTCGATGCCGGACGCGAAATGGTTCGACGGCGGCACGCTCAACTACGCCGAACACTCGCTCAGCCCCGGCGTTGGCGGTGCGACGAAGGCCGACGACGAACTCGCGGTGATCTTCCACCGCGAGGACGGGCTCGCCGAGCAACTCACCTACGGCGACCTCCGCGCGCACGTCGCCGCCGCGCGGGCAGCGTTGCGTGCTTTCGGTGTCGGCAAGGGAGATCGCGTCGTCGCGCTCGCGCCGAACTGCCCGCAGACCCTCATCGCCTTCCTCGCGACCGCGAGCCTCGGCGCGATCTGGTCGTCGTGTTCCCCGGACTTCGGAATCCGCGCCATCGCCGACCGCTTCACCCAGATCGAGCCGAAGGTGCTCGTCGCGGTGAACGGATACGCTTACCAGGGACGGAAATTCGACATCCGCGACAACGTTCAGCGGCTGCGCGAACAGATTCCGTCGCTGGAAGCCACCGTTTTGGTGCGATACCTCGGCGACGCGACCCTCGACGGCACGATCGACTGGAACGCGATGCTCGCCGAACACGCGGGCGGCGAGCTGGCGTACGAGCCGGTGGACTTCGCGCATCCGTTGTGGGTGCTGTATTCCTCGGGCACGACCGGGCTGCCGAAGGGCATCGTGCAGGGCCACGGCGGCATCGTCGTCGAACACCTCAAGGCGCTCGGGCTGCAAACCGGGCTCGGGCCGGGCGACCGGTTCTTCTGGTTCACCACCACCGGCTGGATGATGTGGAACTTCGTCGCCTCCGGGCTCGTCGTCGGAGCCACGACCGTGCTGTACGACGGCAGTCCCGGCCATCCGGACCTGGAGGTGCTGTGGCATCTGGCCGAACAGCACCGCGTCACCTACTTCGGCACGTCCGCGCCGTTCATCCAGAGCTGCCTCAAGGCGGGCCTCACCCCGTCCGCGCGCTACGACCTCAGCGCGCTCCGAGTCGTAGGCTCGACCGGTTCGCCGTTGCCCGCGGAGGGCTTCCGCTGGATCGCCGACGCAATCGGCCGTGACGTGCAGATCTGCGCGGTTTCCGGGGGCACCGACCTGTGCGCGGCGATCGTCACCGCCGCCCCGGACGTGCCGGTGTGGCTCGGCGAGCTGTCCTGCCGCGCGCTGGGCGTGGCCGCGGCGGCGTTCGACGAGCACGGCGAACCGGTCGTCGAGGAGGTCGGCGAGCTGGTGATCACCGAGCCGATGCCGTCGATGCCGGTGTCGTTCTGGAACGACCCGGACGGATCGCGGCTGCGGGAGGCGTACTTCGACACGTATCCGGGGGTCTGGCGGCACGGCGACTGGGCCAAGATCACCCGCCGCGGCTCCGCGGTGGTCTACGGCCGCAGTGACGCGACGCTCAACCGCGGCGGCGTCCGGATGGGCACCGCCGAGTTCTACCGGGTCGCCGAAGCATTCGCCAAGATCGCCGACTCGCTGGTCATCGACACGTCGGCGGCGGGCAACGAGGACGGTCAGCTGCTGTGTTTTGTAGTACTCACGGACGGCGCGACGCTCGAAGAAGTAGAGCCTGACCTGCGGAAAGAGCTTCGCAACGCACTGTCGCCGCGACACGTACCCGATCGGTTCATCGTCGTTTCCGAGATTCCCCGTACGTTGAACGGTAAGAAGTGCGAAGTACCAGTGAAGCGAATTCTCTCCGGAGTCGCGCCGGAGAGGGCGGTGAGCCGGGACGCGCTGGCCAATCCGGCCGCGCTGGCCCCTTTTGTGGCGCTCGCCGCGGACTGAACGCGCCAGCGGGGGGAAGGATGGCAGGGCCGTTCGTGTTGCACGCGTGGTGACGGGGACACGCGCGCAGCACACTTGGCAAGCGGCCGGCGTCACGTCGGTGGTCGCGATCACGTGGGTGACGAGGCTGGCCGGCCTGCTGGCAGTGGTGTCCACGGTCGTGCCGGTAGGCCGTGACGTGCGCGGGCACGTGGCGCAATGGCTGGAACTGCCGAGCGAAGCGACCACCGCGGCGGCCGCTGTGGCGCTGGTCACCGGTGTGCTGCTGATCATGCTGGCGGCCGGTCTACGGCGCCGCAAGCGCCGCGCCTGGCAGCTGGCGGTCGGCTTCGCCGCGCTGTTGGCGTTGTCACACCTCGGACTTCGGCATGTGTTCGGCGCCGGCGTGGTGTCCATGGTGCTGCTCGCCGGTCTGCTCAGCACCCGGCGGTACTTCATCGCCCGCCCGGACCCGACGGTCGGCCGCTGGCGCGCTCTGCGGGTGCTGCTGCAGCTGGTGCTGGCCGGGTTCGTGCTCAACGTCGCGCTGCTGTCGGTCGCGCCCGCCCGGATGCTCGACCCGCTGAGCTTCGCCGACCGGCTGTCCCAGTCCGCGCTCGCGCTCACCGGCGTCAGCGGGCCCGCGGTGTTCCACGAGATGTGGTTCGAGGATCTGTCCGCGTCGATCGGGCTGCTCTTCAGCATCACCGGCGTGCTGGTGTCGGCGTACTTCCTGCTGCGCTCGGCCGAACCCGCGCCGGAGCTGACCGACGACGAACTGGCGCGCCTGCACGAGTTGCTCAAACAGCACGGCGAGCGGGATTCGCTTGGCTACTTCGCGCTGCGCCGGGACAAGTTCGCCGTGTTCTCCAAGACTGGCAAAGCGGCCGTCACGTTCCGCGTGATCGCCGGAGTCGCGCTGACCTCGGCCGACCCGCTCGGCGACCACGAGGCCTGGCCCGGCGCGATCGAGGAGTACCTGGACATCTGCCAGCGCAATGCCTGGGTCCCGGCCGCGATGGGCGCGTCCGAGCTGGGCGCGACGGTGTGGGCGCGGTTCGGCCTGGAGGTACTGGAAATCGGCGACGAGGCGGTCGTCGACACCAAGACGTTCACGCTGGAAGGCCGCGTGATGCGCGGCGTGCGACAGGCCGCGTCGCGGACGAAGCGGGCTGGTTACAAGGTCCTGGTGCGGCGGGCCGAGGACTTGCGCCCCGGCGAGCTGTCCGAGCTGGTGCACCTGGCCGCCACGTGGCGCGGCACCGAGACCGAACGCGGATTCTCGATGGCGCTGGGCCGCATGGGCGACCACGGTTCGGTGATCGTCACCGCGGAACAGGGCGGCCGTGTACGAGGCGTGCTGCAGTTCGTGCCGTGGGGCGAACGGGGCCTTTCGCTGGACGTGATGCGCCGCGACCGGACCGTCGACAACGGCGTGAACGAGCTGATGATCTCGGAGCTGCTGCTGTACGCCCGCGAGAACGGCATCGACCACGTGTCGCTGAACTTCGCCGCCTTCCGCGCCCTGATGGAACAGGGCCAGCGCATCGGAGCCGGCCCGGTCGCGCGGCTCTCGGCGAAGGTCCTGCACTTCTTCTCGCGCTGGATCCAGATCGAGAGCCTCTACCGGTTCAACGCCAAGTTCCAGCCCCGATGGGTCCCGCGGTACCTCGTGTACCCGGGCGTCGGGTCGCTGCCCCGGGTCGGCATCGCCACCTTCGAAGCCGAGGGCCTCGGCGGCCGTTCGCCCTGGTTACGGAGGGTGCTGCAGCGTTGAGGGGGGTGCCTTCCGGAGGTGGTGGAGGGGTGTGTAACCTATCTGAGCAGTGGTCGTTAGGACCCAGGAGGCTTCGCCTAGTCTGGTCTATGGCGCCGCACTGCTAATGCGGTTGGGGGTAACCCCCCCTCCCGGGTTCAAATCCCGGAGCCTCCGCTGGTGCCTGTTTCGGCAGGTGCTAGGTTAACAACTGAACACGCGCCCGTAGCTCAGCTGGATAGAGCATCTGACTACGGATCAGAAGGTCAGGGGTTCGAATCCCTTCGGGCGCACTGTCTGGTCGAGACAGTAAAGCAAGAAACCCCCTGGTGACAGGGGGTTTCTTGCTATTCGGGATTGTCTCGAATCGTCGGCGTGGTCAGCCGTTTGCCAGTTTTGTCGAGAGGCAGCGAGTTGAGCGCATTCGCGGCGGCACGCGATTTCTGCCCATGTAGACGTCTTGCGTCATCGACGGGTGCGCGTGCCCGAGGATGTCGGCGATCTGGCGGGCGGTGAGCCCCGCCTCGTCGAGCAGCGTGGCGACGGTCTTGCGGAGCGTCTTGAACGTGACGTCCATGGCTGGCCTTTGACCGATCCTCGGCTCATGGTTCGAGCAGGACGAGTCCTTCGTACTCCACGAAGTCCGCGAAGTCCTTCACATTCAAAGTTGCGAGCGGGATCTCGAACGCTAGGCAGCACGCCGCGATCCACGTGTCGTTCTGCGGTCGGGGACGGCCGCGCCGCTGGGCGTAAGCGGAGATCTCGCCCCACATGCGTGCGACCTTCGGCGTACCCGGGAGGACCGGCAGCGGTTGCATCCACTGTTCCAGCCGCTCACGGCGAGGAAGCGCCCATGCGCGCAGGTGCATCCACTTGTTCAGCTCTGCCAGCGTCACGAACGTGATCGCCGGGCGACAGCCGACGAGTTTGCCCGCGAGCCAGGGCGGGAGATCCCGCTTGAACAAGCCCGACGCGACATCTGTGTCGAGCACGACTTCCAAAGCCACTAGGCCAGGTTAGCCTTCCGCTCCGTAGTCACCCAGTCCCGGAACTCATGCACCTCATCGAGGGACTCGAAGATGTCCTCGCGTGCCCAGTCGTCCACCGACCTGATCGGCTGCACGTTCTTGTCCGCGAATAGGGCATCGCGCAGGGCGGGACCATCCAGCCCCTCGTGCGCCGGCTGCTCCGCGCCACTGGTCGTCATGGTCCACCACCCTAAGAACTGTGCCGTACAGGGGAAGACTACCGCGGAAGTTGGCCAAATTTGGCCAACCTTGGCGGACCTGACATGCGGGCTTGCCCAAATTTGGCGGATCTGACGGAGTGTGACCAGCGTGAAGCTCTCGTGTTCAGAGTTTCCTTACTCGTTTCAAGGCGGTCCCTCCGGGGCCGCTGGGCACGGTGTTTGACCCGCGGGCAAGATCGACGGGGCGTGCGGGCTGGCGCCCGGTCCCCGCCGATCGCCCGCGAAAAAAGCAGCCCAGCGGGCCACCCGCCGGAGGAGTCGCGAGCAGCCGCGCTGAAAGAGATGTCCTCGCCGGACGGGCAGGCCACCAGGATGGTCGAGTCGGGCGCATCGGTTGCGTCCGTGTGTGCCTCACTCTCATCCCGACGACCTCCCAGGGGCCATCAAGCCTGTCAAGGGGGCAGTCTCGCGGTACGCTCGCCGACGGTTGGAAGGTGCCCCGTTGACAGGCTTGATCGGGCTAAAGCCAGGTCGCCGGGATGGCCGAAGAGGCCCCCACTTGTAGGTAGAGATCAAAAGATCACTGCTAAGTACTCGATGGCAGCTTCCTGGAGCATTTGTCGCAGCGACGGCCGAGGGAGAAATTCTCGAAGACTAGATCTGGGAAGACATGCAGAGGGCTGACAGCGAGACCGCAAACCGTTGCCTCGTTCCCCGGCTTAAGTGCATGTGAAATTCCGTCCGGAACTCGTCTTGTGTTCCGAACCGTCTTGATTGCGCGGGTGCTGTTGCTGCGCGTCTCTCCCGCCTGCTCAGACGCCACAATGTGACTCATGTCACTCATTCTAGGTTGCTGGACAAGGTGCCGAGGTCTCGATCTCATGCCAGTAAATTGCCAGTAATCAGCACCAAATAACGGTGCTTGATGACGAGCGATGCAAGATGGCTCGGGGTCGTTCGGCCTGGTCATGGACGGTTTCGACCGATGATGGTCAAGGGTGACCGAAGCCAGACCAGGAGGTCAGGGGTTCGAATCCCTTCGGGCGCACTGTCTGGTCGAGACAGTAGACAACGGTCCGGAAGCTTTTCGCTTCCGGACCGTTGTTTCATTTACGCCTTCTTCAGCCGATCCAGCACCGCCCGGATCTGCGTTTGCCCGATCGCCGACAGGTCGTCCATCTTCAGCGGCGCCTCGCCCTTCGCCCGGTGCACGGCGACCTGGATCTCCGCCGAGACATTGCTGTCCTGCACCCCGACGATGTAACTCGCGCCGGGTCCCGGTTCCGTGACCGCGCCCGCGCGCCAGTAGTTGCGCGTGCCGAGTCCGTTGGTCGTGCCGGTGGTCCAGCCCTGCCGCGGGCCGGTGTTCCATTTGTCGAAGGCTGGTGGCTCGTCCGCGGACGCGAATTCGACCTCGAGGCTGATTCCGGCCTCGTTCGTGGTGGTGCCGTCGGTCGTGGAGGTGCTGGTGTAGCCGAGAGTGCACGTCAGGCCACCGCCGTAGCCGCCGTCTGGCGGGGCTTCCCGGTGGACCGGTGGCTTCGGGGTGGAGGACCACTTCGCCAGCGGTTTGGGGTCGATCAGGTCGCAGGCGTTGGAGATGGCGCGCATCGAGTACTTGCCCGGTGGCGAGGTGGGGGACGCCGTGGTGGACGGGGCTGGGGTCGGGACTGTCGGTGCGGGTTTGGCTTCCGAAGGGGAGGAGCCGCCGCTGACGGACAGTCCGATCGCGACTCCGGCGCCGAGCACCACGACCGCTCCGATCACTCCGGCCACGATCCATCCGGTCTTGGGGCCGGGCGGTTTCGGGGGCGGAGGGTAGCCGTATCCCGGGTACCCTGGGGAGGGGTTCCATCCCGGAACCTGTTGCCCCGGAACCGGATTGGGGTGCTGGCCGCTGCCGGGAGAGTCAGTCATCTGCGCGTACCTCGTTGTGCCGCATGAAAAACCTAGTTCCCTTTCAGCCCGCTCAACGCCTTGCGGGCCTGTGCTTCGGCGATCGGCTGGACTTCTTCGCGGTGCACCTGGGCGACGTCCCGGCTGCGGCTGAAGTTGAGCCGCACGCGGACTGAGACGTTGCCGTCCACTACGCAAAGGACGTAACGCGTGTTCGCGACCAGGTCGCCGAAGACCTCGGAGTGCCAGAAGCCTTGGGTCCCGATTCCGGTGATCGGACCGGACGCCTTGCCTTCGCCGGTCTTGGCGGCGTTGCCGCGTTTCCAGCTCTCGTAGAAGGACGGCGCGGTTCCGTTGGTGAATTCGGCGTCCAGGAGCACTTCGGCGGAGTCCAGCGCATTGCCGCTGGTGTAGCGGATCTGGCAGCTCAGACTGCCGGCGCTGGTCTTGCTCGGGCGGACTTCCTTGTGCTCGGGCGGGCCGCTGGGCGTGGGCGACCACTTCCGCAGCAGGGCGGGATCGACGAGATCGCAGGCATTGCCGACGTGGTCCATCGAGTAACCGGGCGCGGCGGCTGGTTCCGGCGGGCGCTCGGAGGGTTGTCCGGCCACGACCCCGACGGCGATCCCGACGCCCAGCACGACCACCAGAGCGGCGATCCCGCCGATGATCCAGCCGGTGCGACGGGGTTTGGGCGGTGGCGGGTATCCGTGCGGCGGCAGGTTGAAGGGGTTCGTCGGGGGCTCGACGCGCCCGTTGTCGGTCATCCCGCAGCCTTCCGCCCGGCGAACCGGGCACCGTAACCTGGCTCGGCCCGACTATATCGCCGAGACGAATATATTTCAGCTATGCAGGGAGAACGGCTCGACGGATCCGCGCAAGGCGCAGCCGCGGCGAGAGGCGAGGTCTTCGATCTCGAATGGCCGCAGCAGCACCGTCGATGGATCGCGATGGTCGACGACACTCCGACCGGCGGGGTCTACTGGCTGGGACATCGGACGGACGCGGGCGATCGGGCAGCGCTCGTCGGGACGACCCTGCGGCCGGACGCTCTCGACGGTCCGCTGGGGAAGTTGATGAACCTCGTCGAGCCCGTCGGCACGATGCCGGATCGCAGCCGGGTCGGCGCGGCGGTGCGGCAGTACCTCAGCGAGCAGAACCCGGCGGACTGGCCGCGAGTGCGGTGGACTGTGCGGGATGCCACGGTCGACGCGGCCGTCCTGCACTTCGCCGGAGCGTGGCTTGCCGTGAGCGATCAGGTGGCTGGCGGGCATCTCGTTACGATCGGGACCGGGTTTTCCCCGGAGGGGCTGCGGTTTGCCGCAAGCAGCGGTGAAGAGTACGGAGTGGACTTCACCGCGCCGCTGACGGTCACGCAGTTGCATCGGCTGCCGGTTTGGCAGTTGCCGCAGCCGGAGAAGGCGCACGCGGACCTCCAGCGGTTCCTGGCCTGAGACACCTCTCGTTCACCTGCGCTGCTTAAGGTCGGCCGCATGTTGCGGGACGTGCGGGAGTACATCGATCGGCTGGAGATCGACGGGCATTCGGTCGGCGAGGATCACGATGACGATCCCGTGCTGATCGACGCGTTCGGCAAGGCGGTCGACACCTGGCGGGAGAACTACCCGTACGACGAGCGCATGCCGCGTGAGGAGTACGACGAGACCAAATACCTGCTGCAGGTCGAACTGCTGAAGCTGCAGAACTCGATCAGCGAGACCGGCAGCCGGCACGTCATTCTCTTCGAGGGGCGCGACGCCGCGGGCAAGGGCGGCACCATCAAGCGGTTCATGGAGCACCTCAACCCGCGCCACGCTCGGACGGTCGCGTTGGCCAAGCCCAGCGACCGGGAAGCGCACCAATGGTATTTCCAGCGGTACGTCCAGCATTTGCCGACCGCGGGCGAGATGGTGCTGTTCGACCGGTCCTGGTACAACCGCGCCGGGGTCGAGCAGGTGATGGGGTTTTGCTCGCCGGACCAGTACGAGCAGTTCATGCATCAGGTGCCGCTGTTCGAGGAAATGCTGGTGGAGAGCGGGATCACGGTCACGAAGTTCTGGTTTTCGGTGACTCAGGCCGAACAGCGCACCCGGTTCATCATCCGGCAGGTCGACCCGGTGCGGCAATGGAAACTGTCTCCGATGGACCTGCAGTCGCTCGGCAAATGGGACGACTACACCGCGGCCAAGGAGGCGATGTTCCTCCGCACGGACAACGATCTCGCGCCGTGGATCACGATCAAGAGCAACGACAAGAAACGCGCCCGGATCAACGCGATGCGCTACTTCCTGTCCCGCTTCGACTATGAGGGCAAGGACGCGAAGGTGGTCGGCGAGCCGGATCCGCTGATTGTGAAGCGGGGGCGGGACGCGGTCGGCGACTGAGTCAGTCCAGTACGTCTGGTTCCTGTTCGACGATCAGGTCCTCCAGCAGCCGGAAGTTGTTGCGTGCCATGTTCGCGCTGCCGAATTGCCGGGCGGCGAGCGTGGCTTCTTCGGCGGTCATTACCCGAGGCGTGCCGGCGGCTTCGGCGAGGAGTTGCATGTGGCAGGCGCGTTCCATCGTGATGAACCACCACGCTGCCTCGCCGACGCTTCGTCCGACGGTCAGCAATCCGTGGTGGCGAAGGATTGCCGCGCGTTTCGGCCCGAGCCGGGCGGCGATGCGGACACCCTCGTCGCGTTCCAGGACCAGGCCTTTGTACTCGTCGAAAAGCACGTGATTTTCGTAGAACGCACAGGATTCCTGGATGATCGGGTCCAGTAGCCGGTTCAACGCTGACCAGGCGCGGCCGTGGATGGTGTGTGCGTGCGCGACGGCGACGACATCCTCGCGCGCCTCGTGAATGGTCGAGTGGATGGCGAAGGCGGCTTTGTTCGTGCGCCGCGTTCCTTCCACCACTTTTCCGTTTTCGTCAAGGAGAAGCAGGTCGCTGACCTTGATCCGGGAGAAGTGCACCGCGTACGGGTTGACCCAGAACCGGTTCGGGAACTCCGGGTCCCGCGCGGTGAGGTGCCCGGCGATGCCCTCGTCGAAGCCGTACCGGGCGAACAGGCGGAAGGCCACGGCGAGCTGGCGTTTGCGGTGCGCGCGTTCGGCCGCGACGGAATCCAGCTGCTCGGGCAGGGTGTCGAGGTCGAGTTCGGCCACGGGGGCGTCGGTCATCAGCATCTCCCAACTTTGCCTGTCTGGCAAACAGAGTGCCTCTGAGGCACGTCGAGAGTCAAGCGATCACGACGAGGACTTCCGCGTCCGGGGCACCGCGCAGGGTGTGTTCGGTGGTGCCGGGGAACTGCGCGGAGTCACCAGCCGCCAGCAGATGGGTTTCCCCGGCCAGGGTCAGTTCGAGCTGGCCGCTGACGACGTGCAGCCACTCCTCGCCACGGTGCCGGGTCGGCCGCGGCGGGACGGATTTGCCGCGCAGCGTCACCAAGGTCGCCTCAACAGAGGACGACGGCGGCGACAGATGGGTCAAGGACGCGCCGCGAGTGCCGTACGTGACGGCGTCCTCGCGCTTGACGATCGGCGAGCTGCGTTCCCCGGAACCGGCGAGGTCAGCGACGCTGACGTCCAGCACCCGGGCAAGAACCACGAGCGTGCCGAGGCTGGGCACCCGCTGGCCGCTCTCGACGCGGGACAGGTAGCCAGGCGTGATGTCCGCGGCGGCGGCGACCTTGTCCAAGGTCAGCCCGCGTTCCTGGCGAAGCTCGCGCAGACGTCGCGCGATCCGCTGCTCGGCTTCTTCTGCCTCCCGGCTCATCCCCACACTGTAAGCGGGCTCAGCCGGCGAGGAACTCCAGCCGGTTGCCGACCGGGTCGAAGGTGTGAAACCGTCGCCGTCCGGGGATTTCCGCTGGATCTGCCCAGGTCACGGACCCACCGGCGGCCTCGATCGCGGCGGCGACGGTGTCCACGTCGACCACGAAAGCCGGGTGCGCCTTGCGCGCCGGTCGGAAGTCCGCCTCGACGCCCACGTGCAGTTCGCCGTCCGGGCCGCCGAGGCCGGGGACGCGGAACCAGCATCCGCCGCGTGCCGCCAGCAACGGCGGTTTCGGCAGCTCCGGCCACCCGAGCACGCCGGTGTAGAACGCACGTTCGTCGTCCTCCGCGCCCGCTGGGCAGGCGACCTGCACATGATGGATCATGCCTCGAAACCTACGCCAGCTCAGCGGGTTTCGGCTCCGGGAAGGCGTAGAACCGCACCGCCAGCTGACGTCCGTCGCCCGGCCCGGGCTCGCGGGCGGCGTAGCGGTGCACCAGTTCCAGGTACTCCGCTTCGAACTCCTTCAAGTCCTTGTAGCTCAACCGCATGCCCGCGCGGCTCCCGGCGGTCCAGCCGTCGAAGGTGTCGCGTCGCTCGGCGGCCCAGGCCATCAACCGGACCTCGCGGTCGTACTTCGCGTTCAGGTAAGCCGCCAGCGCGGGCCGGTCGGCCTCGGGGAAGTCCTCCGGCTTCGCTTCGTTCGTGCTCTGCGGGACGGCATGCCAGCGGCCGTCGCGGTGGCGGCGCGTGTAGCCGGCGTGGGTGAGGGTCAGCAGCGCGGCCGGGACGTCGATCGACGGAAGCTGCGCGCGCAGTTCGGCCGAAGTGGCGGGCATGAGGTGGAGCAGCCGCTGGTAGTTCGGGTTCGTGTGCACGGCGATGTCGCGCATGGTCAACGGCCGCGGCCGCGCTTTGCCGGCGAGCAGGGCGCGGGCGCGCAGCAGGAGGAACACGGCGATCGGCAGCTCCGCGAGCAGCGCGGTGCCGAGGCTGGCCCACTGGTCGGGACCGCCCCAGTCGAGGACGACGTCGAACCACGCGTCGCAGCACAGCAGCGCGGCGGTCGCGGCCAGCATCGGCACGGAGGCGCGGCTGCGGCGCATCCCGAGCAGCACGGACGCGGCGAAACACAGCACCAGGACGACGTCGAAACCGACCCAGGCGACCCGCCATTGGCTCGTGTCGAAATGCTCGGGCAGGGTCAGCCCGAGGTAGACGGTCCACGGCACCAGGAACACCGCGATACCGGCGAGAATGGCGAGAAGCACGCGTCGGAACACTCGATCGACGCTAGCCGCGCCGGTACCGGGGAACATCCGGGAAGATCCCGGAGATCGACCCCGAGCCTGGTGTCTACTGTGGACGGTCGGCGGCGAGGGACTGCCAGTGGTCGGCCTCGGCGGTCGCGCCGCGAGCGCGCAGCATCCGGGTCAGGCTCAGCATTCCCTGCACGTCGCCGGTCTCGGCGGCGACCCGGAAGCAGCGTTCGGCCTGTGCCAGGTCGGCGCGGGCTTCGGCGAGATGTCCCAGGTTGGTGAGCGCGGGGATGCTGCCGTGCTCGGCGGCCTTGCGATACCAAGCCGCGGCCTCGCCGTCGTCCCGGCGATTGCGGGCGAGGACGCCGAGGTTGGTCATCGCCGCCGCGTCGCCAGCCTCGGCGGCTTCGAGGTACCAGTTCTCCGCCTCTTCGAGGTCGCCCCGGCGATGCAGCAACAGCCCCAGCCGCACCTTCGCCTCGACATTCCCGCCCTTCGCGCCGCGACGGAACCACCGCTCGGCGTCGCCCTCCCGGTTGGCCCGTTCCGCTTGGCGGCCCAGCAGGCAGGTCGCGGAGAGTTCGCCCGCGTCCACCGCGGCTCGCCACCAATGCTCCATCTCGCCTTGCGCGCCGAGTTCTCGCAGGACCACGCCGAGGTCCAGCATCGCCGCCGGGTTGCCGTCCTCCGCCGCGTGGCGGCACCAGCCCTCCGCGTCGGCGTACCGGCCGTCCTCGACGAGCAGATGGCCGAGCAGACCGGCCGCTTCCGTCGCGCCGGCTTCGAACGCGGCGGCATACCAGTGCTCCGCGTCGTTGAGATGACCCTGGTTTTCGCAGGTGCGGGCATATCCGAGCATCCCGTGCGGCTCGCCGGCCTGCGCGGCTTCGTGGTACCAGCGAGCGGCCTCTTCGTCGGCGCCGCGCTCGGCGAGCAGATGGGCGAGCGCGGTCATCGCGACCCGGTCCCCGCCGGCCGCAGCCCGGCGGTACCACTCCTCCGCCTCCGCCGAATCGCCGCGTTCGCGCAGGTCAGCCGCGACGCGCGCCATCGCGACGACGTTGCCGCCCTCCGCCGCTTTCCGGCGCAGGTAGTCGTCGACGCGCGTGTTCCACTTCCGCAGCCGCCCGGGCATTTCGGACCCGCTCCCTTCCGGCTCCCCACTCAGGTAGTCGTTCGAGCCGCCGCGGACGTGACACCTTCTCCAGAGTTATCCACCCCCGCTGATCTGCGCTTTTTCGTTGCCGGGCAACAACTGGCCCGACGTGGTCCTTGCCACGCCCGCCGTGCTGCCGAGAGTGTCTGCGCGATTACCGGCCTGGCGACAGGCATACTCCGGCTCCCCGAAGTCCCCGCCCGAGAGGATCCAGCGCACCATGGCCCGGCCGTTCCCCACCAAGCGCACCGTGCTGCTCGCGGTCGTGCTGCTCATCGCTGTCGTCGGGTTCTGGTACGGCCAGCGCGAAGTCGGCGACACCCAGTCCGAAGCGGCACCGGCGTCCGCCGCGGACGCGACGAAGCAGCTGTCCGAGCTGAAGATCGGCGCGCGCGGCACGATGACCGGCTATTCACGCGACAAGTTCAAGCACTGGGACAGCCAGGGCGAAAGCTGCGACACCCGCGAGACCGTCCTCAAGCGCGCGGGCAAGGACGTCAAAGCTGGCAGCGACTGCAAGCCGACGGCGGGCACCTGGGTCAGCGTCTACGACGGCGAGACCTGGACCAAGCCGGGCCAGCTCGACATCGACCACATGGTTCCGCTCGGCCAGGCCTGGGTGAGCGGCGCGCGCGACTGGACGCAGGAGAAGCGCGAGCAGTTCGCGAACGACCTCACGCGGCCGCAGCTGTTCGCCGTGACGGCCAGCGTGAACCGGCAGAAGAGCGACAAGGCTCCGGACGAGTGGAAGCCGCCGCTGGTGTCGTTCTGGTGCACGTACGCGACCGACTGGGTCACCGTGAAGCACTACTACGGGCTCACGATCACGGACATGGAGAAGAACGCGCTGCAGGACATGCTGAAGCGCTGCCCAGCGTGACAAGCTGGGCGACATGGCGACCTTCGCACTGATCCACGGGGGCGGCGGCAGCGGCTGGGACTGGCATCTGGTCGCCGCGCGGCTCAAGGAGTCCGGTCACGACGTCGTGGCCCCGGACCTGCCCATCGAGGACCCGCAAGCGGCCTGGGCTGACTTCACCGACACCGTCGTCTCCGCGATCGGCGATGCCGACGAGGTCGTCGTGGTCGGCCATTCCTACGGCGGGTTCACCGTGCCCCTCGTGGCGGAACGGGTCAACGCGCGGCTGCTCGTGTTCGTCGCCGGGATGGTGCCCGCGCCGGGCGAGGCGCCAGGGGAGTGGTGGGGCAACGTCGGCTTCGAGTCGGCCGAGGGGCTGAGCACCACCGAGCAGTTCATGGCGGACGTTCCGGCCGAGCTGGCGGAGGAGAACGAGCGCCGCGGCCGGGATCAGAACAGCGCCGAGTACAGCGTGCCCTGGCCGGGCGAGCGGCTGCCGGACGTGCCGACGAAGGTGCTGCTCTTCCGCGACGACCGGTTCTTCGCCGCCGATCTGTTGCGCCGGGTCGCGCGCGAGCGGCTCGGGGTGGCCTCGGACGAGATGGCCGGATCGCACCTCGCGCTGTTGAGCCGTCCGGACGAACTGGCTGACCGCCTGATGGCCTATTACGCGACAGTGGCTGGCTAACCAGGCGTTGTCCTAGTTGCGACATGTCACAACCGCGACACCGCGAGCTAGTGACGTGAACCCCGCCTCGCCCCGAATCTGGTGCGATGACGTGGAGATCACGAGCCATCACTCTCGGCTGCACGGGCGCACTGGTCGCGACACTCGGCCAGGCGGTGCCCGCGACGGCCGAGCCCGCGAGCGGTTCACCGGCATCCGGTCCCGGTGAGCGGCACACGGTCACCCTGCTCACCGGTGACGTCGTGCAAGTCGAAAGCGTCCAAGGCGGACGGCAGATCGCGACCGTCCGGCCTGGCAAGGGGCGGGAGAAAATCCGCTTCACACAGTCCGAAGTGGACGGCAAGCTGACGGTCACCCCGGCCGACGCCTTGTCGCTGGTCGCGGACAAGCGCCTCGACAAAGCCCTGTTCAACATCACCGACCTGATCGCACAGGGGTACACCGACGAGGCGACTCCCACGGTGCCGCTGATCGCGCACTACGCCAAGGGTGTCTCGGTCGCGTCCGTCCCGACGCTGGCCGCCACCACGCAGGGCGCCGCACTGCCCAGCGTCAACGGTCGTGCGGTGCGCGAAGACAAGAAGCGCGCCGGCGAGTTCTGGCAGTCCTTCACCGGTCCGCACGCGGCTTCCGGTGCGGTGGAACGGATTACGCTGGACCGCAAGGTGCACGCGTCGCTCGACCGCAGTGTCCCGCAGATCGGGGCGCCGGAGGCGTGGGCGGCCGGGTTCGACGGGGCAGGCGTCGCCGTGGCCGTGCTCGACACCGGCTACGACCCCAACCATCCGGACCTCGCGGGCAAGGTCGCGAAGTCGGCGAACTTCTCGACCAGCCCGGACGTCGTCGACCGGTTCGGCCACGGCACGCACGTCGCGGCGACCATCGCGGGCAGCGGCGCGGCCGCGGGCGGCACGCGCAAGGGCGCGGCTCCCGGTGCGAAGCTGTACGTCGGCAAGGTGCTCGGCGACGACGGCACCGCCTCGTCTTCCGAAGTCCTGCAAGGGATGGAGTGGGCCGCGAACTCCGGTGCCAAGGTCATCAACATGAGCCTCGGCGGCGGCGCGACTGACGGCACCGACGATCTCAGCGTCGGCCTCAACGAACTCACCGCCCGCACTGGCGCGCTGTTCGTGGTCGCCGCGGGCAACGACGGCCAGAACGGCGCGTCGACCATCGGCACGCCGGGCACCGCGGATTCCGCGCTGACCGTCGGCGCGGTGGACCGCAAGGACGAGCTGGCCCCGTTCTCCAGCATGGGCCCGCGGCTCGGCGACCAGGCCGTGAAGCCGGACATCACCGCGCCTGGCGTGGGAATCGTCGCGGCGCGTGCGGCCGGTACTTCGCTGGGTGAAGTGGTGGACCAGTACTACACCGCGGCGTCCGGCACGTCGATGGCGACGCCGCATGTCGCTGGTGCGGCAGCAATCCTGGCGCAGCGCTATCCACAGTGGACTGCGCAGCAGCTCAAGGATGGCTTGGCCAGCACGTCGAAGCCGTCTGCGGGGCTCAACGCTTTCCAGCAGGGCGGCGGCCGGGTGGATCTCGCGGCCGCGGCAGTGCGTCCCGGAGTCTTCGCGACCGGCACGATGAACCTCGGCCCGATCACCAACGACAGCGGCCCGGTGCGCAAGGAAATCACCTACACCAACACGACTTCCGCGCCGGTCACCATCACGCCGAAGCTCGACCTGCGGCGCGGCGACGGTGCTACGCCGGGCAATGCGGTGAAGCTGGACAAGTCCACTGTGGAGGTTCCGGCGAACGGAACCGCGACGGTGGCGATCACCGTCGACTCGGCCGCACTGGTGCCGGGCAACTACACCGGCAGCGTTCTCGTCGGCGCGGTGCACACGACGATCGGGCTGGTGAAGGAGCCGCCGAAGCACAAGGTGACCGTCACCGGCGTCGGGCGCGACGGCAAGGCGCATCCGATGGATATCCAGATCTTCGGCGACGACATGCGGTACGACATCGTCCGGGACATGGTCAGCGACCACCCGTTCGTCACCGAACTTCCGGAGGGCACCTACTACGCCCGCGCGATGTTCCACACCGGACTGGCTCCGGACGAGGAGCTCGCGATCGTGCTCAAGCCCGAGTTCTCCATTACCGGGGACTTGAACCTGGTGATGGACGCGCGGAACGCGGTGCCGGTGGAGGTCAAGACACCGCGGCCGTCGACGCTGGAAAACATCATCAGCAGCTACGCGCACCGCGAATTCGGCTCGCGCAAGATCTCCAACTACGTGATGGAATTCCCCGGCGTCCGGCACATCTACGTGACGCCGACGGAAAAGGTGAAGAACGGGACGTTCGAATTCGGCAGCCGGTGGCAGCTCACCGCGCCGATGCTGACCGCGACCACCGTGCCGTGGCTTGATCTCAAGACCGAACTGTTCTACTACGCGTCGTCTCCGACGATTTCCGGGTTCAAGTGGCTGGACGTCGTTCCGGTCGACGGCAACAAACCGGAGCAATTTGCCAGGGCGCGCGGGAGGATCGCGTTGGTGACGCCGGCCAAGGACGGCACCGACCTCGATGCCGCGGCAAAGCGGGCCGCCGCCGCGGGCGCCGCGATGGTGATGGTCATCAGCCTGCCCGACGAGCACACGTACGCACACTGGCAGCCGCGCGGCAACCGGCTGCCGATTCCCGCCGTGCGGATCACGAACGACCAGGGCATGAAGCTGGCCAAGCGGGCCGCGCTCGGTTTCACCAGCATGGTTTTGCAGGGCACGCCGGTGAGCCCGTACCTGTACGACGTGATGCAGGTGACGCACGACCAGATTCCGCAGAAGATCGTCTATCAGGTCAGCGCGCGCAACAGCGCGACGGTCACCGCGAATTACCGGGCGACCGGCAAGGACGAATGGCTTTCCGAACAGCGCTTCGGATGGCGGCCGTGGGAAAAGACCGCGATCAACCAGTATCAGCGGTACGCGCACACCGGAACGGCCCGCGAGGAAATTGTCTCGACGGACGAGACGATCTGGCAGCACCGGGTGAACAACAAGCTCAGCTGGGACACCTTCCAGCCGCTGGCGGTCGGCATGCTCGAAAAGCCGCACACGTTCACCGCTGGACAGAAGGCGACGGAAAACTGGTACGCGCCGGTGGTCCGGCCGGCGATCCCGCGCGGAGCCGGACTGGAAACCTCGCGCACCGGCGACACCTTCGCCTTCCGCATCCCGGAGTTCACCGACCCGGAAGCCTCGCACTACGCGTTTTCCGAATCGGGTATCGGCGAGGAGCCGGACCAGGTGAGCGCGAAGCTTTACCAGGACGGAAACCTCGTCAAGGAAGGCCCGGCGGCGTGGGGCAAGTTCCCGGCTTCGGCGGACCCGGCGAAGTACCGGCTCGACCTGTCGCTGACCAAGTCCACTTCGGACTGGGCGTACGGCACGCACACCGAAACGTCGTGGACCTTCGGGTCGAAGCGGCCCGCCGAAGGCAAGACGGACCTGCTTCCGTTGCTGCAGGTGGATTACGGCGTGCAAACCGATCTGACGCAGAAGACGCGGGCAGGCCGTTCGCTGCCGGTCGAGTTCACCGTTCGCAACCAGGACGGGTTGGCCGCGCCGAAGAACCCGCAATTGACCGTCGAAGTGTCCTATGACGACGGTCGCACGTGGACGAACATCAAGCGGATGGACAACATCGGCGACGGCCGCTTCCGCGCCGTGGTCGACCATCCGCGGCTGGACCGGACCAACGGCTTCGTCGCACTGCGCGTGCACGGATCCGACGGTGACGGGAACGCGGTGCAGCAGACGGTGATCCGCGCCTACGGGCTCTCCTGAGAAAGAGGCAGCCGGATAACCCGCGCGGTTATCCGGCTGCCGCGGGCTCGTCGAGCCAGCCCTGCCTGCTGACCTCCCACGCCAGCTGCATCCGGGTCTGCACCCGCATCCGGGACATCAGGTCGTGGATCCGCCGCTGCACGGTCCGCTGGCTCACCGCGAGCCGGGTCGCGATCGCCTTGTCGGTGACCCCCGCGACCAGCAACGACAGCAGATGCCGCTCGTCCCGGTCCGGCCCGGTGCCGCCGGGCGTCCGTTCGGCGTCCTGCGGAGTCCCGTCCGCGCGCAGCGGCCACGCGCGTTCCCAATAGCTTTCGAACAACGCGATCAACGCGGCCAGCAGGCTGCTCTCACGGATCAGCGCGGCGGTCGGTTCGCCGGAGCCGTCGAGGTTCTGCACCAGCGGGCACAACGCGATGGTGCCGTCCGCGATCGCCAGCCGCACCGGCACGACGGTGGACGACCGCGCCTCCTCGCCGTGCCGGATCCCGTGCGCGACGTTCTCGATCATGCCGGGCTCTTCCAGCATCGCCCGCTCGTAGACAACCCGGTACCGCACGCCGCGAGCGAGCGCGTCGTACTCGTCGGCGTTCTCGCCGGACGCCATCGCGATGTGCCCGGCCCGGCAGAACCACAGCAGCTCGTTCCGGGCACCGACCTGGATGTTCGTCAGCTGCTGCCGGATCGCCGCGCTGCCGGTGATCACCTCGACCAGCTGCGTCGCGTCCCGCCGCCGCGCACCGCCCCGGTACTCCTCGGCCATCCGGCTCACCGCGGTGCGCGCCCACTCCAGCGATTCCTGCCCGCGCATCAGCAACGGCCCGAACGCGACGTCCGGCGGCGACGGCGCGTACCGCGGCTCGTCCCCGGCGACCAGGCTGACCAGCCCCTTGGCGTGCAGCGAACGCAGGATCGCCGACACCTGCGCCGGGCTCAGCCCCAGCTGATCGGCCACCTGATGCGGTCCGGCGTCGAACATCCCGACGAGGAGCCGGTAGACCCGCTCCTCGTCCCCAGTCACCCCGATTGCGTCCAGCATCCGGCGAGCGTAAGGCACCGGCAACGGGAGCGAACGAGACAAAACCGGACAGCGCCCGCCGGGGACCCGTCCCGGCGAACCGGACTACAACCGGGCCGAGGCACTCCCGATCGAGAGGTTCGACGATGACCGACGATCCCCGCCCCGCGACGTCCCCGGGCCCGGATGACCAGGCCTTCACCGGCGAGCACGCCGCCGGGCACCACGCGCGGATCAACCCGGCCCGGCGGCCCGCGCTGTGGATCGGGCTCGCGAGCGCGGCGGTCTTCGTCGCCGGGATCGTCTTCTTCCTGCTTCCGGTGACTGCCCTTTATTACCTCGACGGCGACGGAAATCCATACCACGTCGAGACCCTCTACGGGACACGAAGCGATCAGATGCTGGGACTGTCCAAGGACATGTTCGGCCCCGGTGATCCTCCGGATTCCGTCACCAGCGTCCGGGTCGGCTGCGGGACGGCACTCACCTCGCCGGAAACCGACACGATCCCGGACGCGCACGCCGTGGCGGGCTGTGCGGCGGCCGAACGGCCGCGGATGATCGTGGGCTGGCTAGGCGTCGGACTGGGATTGCTCGGTGCCGCCGGGCTCGCGGTGGCAAGCCGTCGTCAGCTGAGGGCGAATGCCGCCCAGACGCACTTCCCGCCCTCGGCCGGGTCGTAACCCCAGCGCCGGGACAGCGCGCGCACCAGCTGGAGCCCGCGGCTGCGCGCCGCGGACGGCGCAACCGGTTCCCTCAACTGCGGAAGGGCGGCAGAAGTGTCGAAGACCCGCACCATCAGCTCACCGTTGTCGAGACGGAGTTCGAGCCGGTCCGGCCGGTCGCCGTGCTCGAAGGCGTTGGTGACCAGTTCGGACGTCGCCAGCAGCACGTCGTCGCGCAGCTGGGCGGGGATGTCGAGCTGGGCGAGCGCGGCGCGGACCTGTGCCCGCGCGATGGCGGGCGCGGTGACGTCGTCCGGAAGCTCCAGGCGCACGGTGGCGGCGGCCGCCCCGGTGCTCCTGGTTGGCATCCTCGACGTCGTCATGGCCTTCGCACCTCCCGACCGCTGTGCTCGCAAGTGGTATCTACCCAACTGGGCCGAAGACAAATCAGGTGCCCTCGGTGATGTCCGTCTCGGCCAGTCCGGTACGGAGTTTTTTCAGCGTCGCCGCGAGCAATCGCGACACCTGCATCTGGGAAACCCCGACGCGGCGCGCGATGTCCGACTGGCTCATCCCGGACCCGAACCGCAACGCCACGATCTTGCGTTCGCGCTCGGGCAGGCTGTCCAGCATCGGCCGCAGCGCCTCGCGCAATTCGGCCTGGCCGAGGTTCGCGTCCGGCGCGCCGAAGCGGGTGTGCGCGGAGTTCTCCAGCAGATTGTCCAGCGAGGCCCCGTAACGGCCTTGACCGGCCCGAAGGCCCTCGTAGACGTCCTCGATCGGCACCCCGAGATGGCGGGCGATCTCACTGGGCTTCGGCGCGCGGGACAGCCGCACGGTCAGCTCCTCGCGCGCGGCCGAGATCGTCGCGTTGAGTTCCTTGAGCCGTCGTGGCACCCGGACCGACCAGCTGTTGTCGCGGAAGTGGTGCCGCAGTTCGCCGGAAATCGTGGGCACCGCGAAGGCCAGGAAATCGGTGCCCTGCGCGGGGTCGTAGCGGTCCACCGCGTGGATCAGCCCGACGGTCGCGATCTGCACGAGGTCGTCCATCGCCTCGTCGCGGTTGCGGAATTTCCGCGCGAGGTTGCGCGCGAGTTCGAGATGCTCGCGCACCAGCTGGTCCCGGATCTCCTCGCGGCGCGGCGAACGGTCAGGCAGCTCGGTCAGCTCGTGGAACAGTGCTGCCACGTCGGTGGGCTTGTCGCCGCCGGCGGGGTTCGTCACGAGCTGGCCGCCTCACTCTCCCGGACCAGTTGCACCCGGGAGAGGTACCGGCCGTTCGCCGGGGTCACGGTGCGCCGCGCCGAAGTCGCGAGCGCGGTCAGCAGCTGCCAGGACAATCCGGTCTCGTCGCCGTGGTCGGCGCGGTCCGAGACAACCGACACAGTGACCTCGATCCGGCCCTCCAGCCAGGAGAACACGCAGGTCAGCTTGCCGTCGGCGGCCGAGGGGAGCAGCATCGAGCAGGCCTCGTCCACGGCCATCCGCAGGTCCTCGACCGCGTCGAGGTCGAAGTCCTGGCGCATGGCGATGTCGGCGACGATGGTGCGCAGAGTGGGCACCACGTGCGGGATAGCCGCCGTCCGCACCTCGATGAGCTGTGCGTCCTCGCGCTCGAGCGGGGCGTTCTCCTCCACGTGCGGTCCTCTCTCCGGCGTTGCCTCGCCAGTCTTTCGTGCCCGATCTGCCACATGCCCGGGGGGTGAGCAAACCAAACCCGGGTTTGACCGCCGCGACCGGCGGGCATGTAGCGGTCGAGTGCTGATCCCGGGAAAGGTGGGGACGACATGGCTGACGTGAGCCGGCTGCCGAACGTGGTGGCCGAGGAGTGGGAGTGGCAGCTTCGGGGCTCGTGCCGCGGCGCGGACAGCAGCCTGTTCTTCCATACCGACAACGAGCGCGGTTCCGCGCGGGAACGCCGGGAGTCCAGGGCCAAGGCGATCTGCCACACCTGCCCGGTGCTGGCGCAGTGCCGCAAGCACGCGATGACCGTCGAAGAGCCGTACGGGATCTGGGGCGGGCTCGGCGAGATCGAGCGCCGCGAGCTGTTCATGCGCGAACGGCGGGCGAAGCGCAAGACGGTGTCCGCCTGAGCCGACCGGCCCCACGACCCGCGCGCCCACCTGCGGCGCGCGGGGTGCTGTGTGTCCGCTGTCTGGCCGCTCGCCAAGGTGTAGCCATGTGCCGACGCGGACTCAGTCACCCACTGGGTTAGGGTTGAGTCTCCAGATGCTTGGGACCGTGACACGGTTGCCGCTTGAGACTACAGGCGCGTACCGGCGCAGGAGCAGCGCCTGACGAGGAGAAACTGCATGCCCGCAGCCGACCAGAACGCCACTCCGCCCGGATTCGGCATCACGCTGGACACCGCGGCCGCCGAGCCGAGGGTGGTGGTCACGGGTGAGCTCGATCTGCTCACCAGCCCGCAGCTGCAGGAAGCTCTTGCCGGGTTGATCGCGGACAAGAATTCCCGTCGCGTGGTGGCCGACCTCACCGGGGTGACCTTCTTCGATTCTTCGGCGCTGAACGTCGTCCTGCACGCCCAGCGCCAGGCCGGCGAGCAGAACGTCGAACTCGAGGTCGTCCCGAGCGCGGCGGTCAGCCGGGTGATCGAACTCACCGGCGTGGCCGAACACCTGAGCGTGTCGGAGGAACCCCCGGCCTGATCTCCCGATACGGTCGCGGTCTGAAAAATGGCTCGCGACCTGGGGGACGACCATCATGATGGGGCGCACGCACGCCCTCACCGGCTGGTGCGCGGGGCTCGCCCTGGCACCCGTGGCCGGCGTCGGCACAGTGCACCAAGCGGTGGTCTTCGCGGCCACCACGGCCGGGTTCGCGCTGCTGCCGGACCTCGACCATCCCAGCGCCAGCGCCACCCGCCTGTTCGGCTGGCTGACCGGCGCGTTGTCCTGGCTGCTGCGCCGGGTGTCTGCAGCGGTATACGCGCTGACGAAAGGCCCGCGTGACGAGAAGGTGACCGGGACGCACCGGCACCTTTCGCACACCCTCTTGTTCGCCGTAGCCCTAGGCGCGGCGACCTCCGCGGGCTGCTCGGCTGGCGGGGCCTGGGCCGTGCTGGGCGTGCTTCTGTTCGGACTACTGCTAGCCGTCGCCGCCTTGGGCGACTGGCTATTGCTGCCTTACGGCGGCGCGGTGGCCTGGTGGTACTTCACCGCACCGGATGACCGGGTAGCCCAGCTGGCGGACATCTCGGGCTGGCTCGGGGTAGCCGTCGCGGCCGGGTGTTTCGTGCACTGCCTCGGCGATTCGCTGACCGTGTCGGGATGTCCGTTCCTGTTCCCGCTGCCGATCGCGGGGGAGACCTGGTACGAGATCCGCCCGCCCAAGCCGCTGCGGCTGCACACCGGGAAGAAGGTGGAGACGCGAGTGGTGTTCCCGGTGTTCGCGCTGGTGGGGGTGCTGCTGGTGCCGGGGGTGTGGGAGTGGTCGGTGTCCACTGTGGAGCATTTGTTCACTCCGTCCGCTTCGCAGACCGCGACTCAGTAGCCCGCCGATACCGCTCCCCGAGAACCCGCAGCGCCTCAACCAGTTCCGGCGGTTCCCCCACGGTGAAATCAACCCCGAGCGACCCGAGATGAACAGCAAGAGTCTCGACGCTGTCCGCCCCGGTATCCAGCACACACCGGTCGTCATCGACCGCCGTGACAACGCCAATCGCCGGAGTGATCCGCTCCGCAAGCTGCTCCGCGGACACCTCCACCACGACCCGCGCCCGGTACCGCCATGCCGCTGACGACGCACCCCGCCGTACCCGGTCGACCGCCTCCTCCGGAAGCGAGCGGGGAACGAACCGAGGACCGCCGGGGGTACGCAGGCTGATCCGGTCCACCCGGAAGTTCCGCCAGTCGTCCCGCTCGACGTCGAACCCGACGAGGTACCACCGCCGACCCCAGTTGACCAGCTGATACGGCTCCACGTCGCGACGGCTCTCAGACCCGTCGTGGCTCCGGTAGTCGAAGCGCACGCGGTCATGGTCGCGGCAAGCGGCGGCGAGGGTGCTGAGCGCGTCCGCGTCCACGCGCGGGCCAGGGTCGTCCCGGGGCACCGCGACGGCGTAGCGCTGGATGGCGTCGACCCGCCGCCGGAGCCGGGCGGGCAGCACCTTTTCCAGTTTGGCCAGCGCCCGCAGCGAGGTCTCCTCGACTCCGGTGATCGTGCCGCCGGCGGCGGTGCGCAGCCCGATCGCGACCGCGACCGCCTCCTCGTCGTCGAGCAGCAGCGGCGGCAGCGCGGCACCGGCCCCGAGCCGGTAACCGCCCACCGCGCCCCGCGTGCCGTGGACCGGATAGCCGAGGGTGCGCAAGCGTTCGACGTCGTTGCGGATGGTCCGGGCACTGACCGACAGCTGTTCGGCCAGTTCGGTTCCGGTCCAGTCGCGCGGCGTCTGGAGCAGCGAGAGCAGGCGCAGCAGCCGTGCCGAGGTTTCCAGCATTTCTTCAGTATCCCCGCGAATAGGAACGTACCTTGCCTAAACCCTTCCTACGCTGAGGCCAGACCCAAACAGCACGGGGGAAACGCATGTATCTCGTCATCGGAGCCACGGCCCACTTCGGACGTCAGGCAGTCGAGGAACTGGCCGCCGCGGGCGTGCCGGTGCGGGCGCTGACTCGTACGCCGGAGCGGGCCGGGCTCCCGGAAGGCGTCGAGGTCGTCCAGGGCGATCTGACCAAGCCCGAAACCCTGCCGCCTGCGCTCGCCGGGGTCGAGGCCGCTTTCCTGGTCCTCCAGTACGGGATGGACGTCGCGCCGCTGCTGGCTGCCGCGGTCGAGGCCGGGGTGCGGCGGCTGGTGCTGCTGTCCTCAGGCGCGGTCGTGCCCGGAGCCGACCAGCAGCCCGACGTGATCGCCCAGTACCACCGCGACGTCGAGCGGGCCGTCGAGGCGACCGGGATCGAGCGGACGTTCCTGCGGCTGCTCTTCCCCGCCATCAACTCCTTGACGTTCGCGATGCAGCTGCAGGGCGGCGACGTCATCCGCGCGCCCTACACCGAGGCGGCCTTCAGTGCCGTGCACGAGCGGGACGTCGCCGAGGCAGCCACCCGGATCCTGCTCGACGGCGGCCACGCCGGACAGGCCTACGACCTGACCGGCCCCGACTCGCTGACCCAGACGGAGCAGGTCCGGATCCTCGGCGAAACGCTGGGCCGGCCGCTCGTCGTTGAAGACCTCGACCCGGAGCCCGTCCGGGAGCAGATGAGCCAGTTCATGGACCCCGCGTTCCTGGCGGCGCTGTTCGACCTCATGGCCGGGACGGTCGGCAAACCCGCGCCGGTCAACGATCTCGTCGAGCAGCTCACCGGACACCCACCGCGCAGCTACGTGCAATGGGCGGCCGACCACCGAGCGGACTTCATCGGCTGACCGAGTCTTGAAGGACGGGCGGCCCCGAGTAGTCCCGGGAGTGCACGATCCGCCCGTCCCGCACCGTCATCACCATCGCGTACGTCGACACATACGCCTTGCCCTCGGACTCCCAGTGCAGGTCGTACTCCGCCACCAGCACCTCCGGATCGGCGGTCTCGTGCACCACGACCCGGTCCGCCTTCGTGATCCGCCGCCGGTCGCCGGCTTCGCGGAAGCGTTTGCGCAGTTCCTCCCGGTCCCGCGTCACCTTCGGCACACCGGCTGGCGCGAACGGGATTTCGATCACGACCTCCTCGGAGTACAGGTCGGCGAGATCGTCCCAGCGGTTCTCTACGGCCGCGGTCAGAAAGCGGTCGAACACCGCCTTCGTCCCCATCAACGTGCTCGCCGCGCCGTTGTTCGGGAAGTCGCGGTACCGGGTGATCTCGCCGTCCCGCACGGTCAGCAATCCGGCCGACGACGGGAGCCGGTAGCGGTGGCCGGTGTGCGGATTGCGGCCCTCGGCGACAAGTTCGACGGCGAATCCGTCGGCGGTTTCGGTGGTGGTGACCTCGACTTTCTCCAGGCCGATCCGGGCCGCGACCGCGCTGCCCGCGCCGAGCGTGGCCAGGACGGCGTCCCGGCCGGCGGAGCGATGGCCGGTGAACGGGATTTCGTAGACGGCGTCCTCGGCGAGGACGTCAGCGAGCGGTGCGGCGTCGAAGGCGCTCAGTGCGTTCGCGACGATTTCGGCCACTTCGGACACGGTGCGGGGCATCAGAAACCTCTTCACGGGAGATGGGCGGATAATCGGAACGGTGCACCCGCTTTTGACGATACGGAGTATGAACTCCGGTTGTCAACGAGGGTCTGGAGATCTGAGACACGGTCAGAAGCGGCGGAGATCGTTCCAAGGAAGAATCGGACGACCGCACCACTTGAGCTGGAAACCGAGGAGGCCGCTGGTGGAGAAGCCTGCGCTCCGCGCGGATGCGCGCAGAAACCGCGCCCGCGTGCTGGCTGCCGCCGAAGCGGCCTTCGCCGTCGACGGGCTCGCCGTGCCGCTTGACGACATCGCGCGGCTGGCCGGCGTCGGCGCGGGCACTGTCTACCGGCACTTTCCCAGTAAGGAAGCGCTGTTCCAGGCGGTCGTCGTGGAGCGGTTGGAGCAGTACGGCGTCGAGGCGCAGGAGTTGATCGACTCTGACGCGCCCGGCGAAGTGTTCTACGACTACTTCACGCGTGTCATAGAGCAGGCGTCGCGTAACCGTGCGATCTGCGAAGCGCTTGGTGAGACAAGCGGTTCTGCGTACAAGGCTGAAGCGGCGGAGCGGTTTCGCGTGAACCTCACGGCGCTTCTGGAACGCGCGCAAGCCGCAGGCGCGGTACGCACTGACATCGACGGCGAAGACCTGCGCGCGCTCATCGTCGGCGCGCTGGCGGTGGAGCGGTTTACGCCGGACAGCCGGCATCTCGTGCGCGTGCTGCTCGACGGTCTGCGCAAGGTCTAGTCCGGCAGGTCGCGCATCGTGCGAAGCGGCGAAGCGAGCAGAATCGTCGACGTCGCAAGGATTCCGATGCCGCAGACGTACAGCGTGACCCGGGTTGTGGTGAGTTCGGCGATAAAGCCGCCGATCAGGCTGCCGAGTGGGGTAATGCCGAAGACGACGGTCTGCGACACCGAGGACACGCGCCCCAGCAACTCCCGCGGCGTGATGGCCTGCTGAAAGCTCGTCTCGAAAATGCCGAGCACGATGATCCCGAAGCTGGACCCGAAACCGCCGGCGACCCACCAGGCGAGACCCCAGCCTTGCGTCGCGAAAGCGTTGAGCAGGAACGAAACGCTGTACACGGCGGCACCGAAATACAACGCCCGCGCGGCGCCGAAGCGAGCGCCGAGCCGTCGCGCGACGCCGCTCGCGAGCAGCGCGCCGAAGAGTCCGACCGTGCCGAGCAAGCCGATCATGAACGGTGCGACGTGCAGGTCGCGGACCATGAACACCATCGACACCGCCATGAACATCGACTGGAACAGGCTCGACGCGGCGCTGTGCAGGGCGATCGCCCGCAGGATCGGGTTGTGCAGCACGGTCCGCAGTCCCTCGCCGATCTCGCGGCGGAGGTTCCGCTCGGCGGGCTCGGGCCGCACGTCCGGCGTGCGAATGCGGCGCAGCCACGCGGCCGACCACACATAGGTCAGCGCGTCGACCGCCATCGCGCCCGCGCTCCCGATGAACTGCACGATGAACCCGCCGAGGCCAGGCCCGGCGATCGCGGCGACGGACAGGTTCGTCTGCAGCCGGGCGTTCGCCTCGGGCAGCTGGCCGCGTTCGACGAGATTCGGCAGGTACGTCGAGTGCGCGACGTTGAAGAACACGGTGAACGCCCCGGCCAGCAGCACGACGACGTACAGGTGGACCAGCGTCAGCGATCCGAACACCGCGGCGAGCGGCACCGAGCCGATGAGCAGCGCGCGGCCGAGGTCGGCGGTGATCAGCACCGGCAGGTTCCGCATCCGGTCGCACCACGCGCCCGCCTGCAGCCCGATCAGCAGGTACGGGAGCGTGCTCAGCGTCCGCAGCAGCGAAACCTCGACCACGGACGCGGCGAGCGTGGTGGTGGCCAGCAGCGGGATCACCAGGAAGTCGATGCGGTTGCCGACCTGGCTGAGGCCGTCGGCGAGCCAGAGCCGCCGGAAATCCGGCGAGCGAAGAATCCCCCTCATAGGATTAGTGTTATATAAGTTGAGCCGGTATATATCAAGTTGCACAGTGCGTAACGACGCCTATGATCAACGCGACGAGACCCTCGTAGCCGAGTGACCGTGCGGCGAGGAGGTGCCGGATGACGGACACCGCTCCCACCTGGGGTTATGTCGTCGTGACCGGTCTGGCCGGGCTGGCTGGCGGCCTGCTCGTCGCCGCGCTGCTGGTCGCCGGTCGCACTCCGCGTCCGGCCAGGGAATCGGCACCGCCCAGCCCGCCGCCCGCACAGCAGGTGACGGTCACGGTGACCGGCCTCCCTCTGCCGCCGATCACCGTGACCCATCGCCCGCAGGCCCCACCGGCTCCGCCGCCGCGGACCACCACGGCCACGGTGTCGGTCACCCCGGCTCCGTCGAACCCGCCGGCACCCCCGCCGACCACACTGAGCCCGACCGCCGGGTTCTTCCGCGGCGACGAACGCTGACGTCAGCCGACGTCGCGCCGCCGCCAGCCGGCCAGTCCCGCCCCCAGCACGACCGCCGAGACCGCAAGCAGCACGATCAGCGGCAGCGCGGTGAAGACCTCGCCGGGCACCTTCGGCGGATGCTGGAACGGCGAGACGTCCAGCAGCACCTGCGGCACGTTGACGACCGGCCCGAACAGGCTGATCAGCAACGCCAGCGCCGCCACACCCCAAGCGGCGGTCGCCAGTTTCGGCAGCAACCCGAAGATCAGCGCGGCCACCGCGACGATCACCCACGTCGCGGGCACCTGCACCGCCACGGCCGCGACCGTGTTCCCGACCGAACCCCCGACGTCACCGCTGCGCAGCCCGTTCGACAGCCCGAGCAGCACGCCCCCGACGAGCACGAGCAACGCGCTGCCGAGGAACGCGAACACCAGGTGGCTCGCGGCCCAGCGCAACCGTCCGACCCGGGTGGCGAGCAGCGGTTCGAGCCGGACCGCGGTTTCCTCGGTGCGCATCCGCAGCGTCGCCTGCACGCCGTAGAGCGAAGCGAGCATCGCGAACAGGCTCACCATCGTCGCGAGGAACGCGTCGACCAGTCCGTGTGAACCGCCGAGCCGTTCGAAGATCTGCCTGCTCTGTTCGGTGCCGCCGACCAGGCCGGAAATGCCCTGCGCGATCGTCCCGAACAACGCGCCGCCGACCGCGAGCCCGACCAGCCAGCCGAGCAACGGACCCCGCTGCAGCCGCCAGGCCAGCGCAAACGGCGAGCGCAGCGACGGTGCGGCCTCGCTGGGTCCGAGCCGCGGCGGAAGCAGGCCGACGCCGACGTCACGGCGTGGCAGCAGCGCGTAGGCCACGACGTGCAGCACGAGTGCGGTCACGATGGGCAGAATCAGTACCCACCAACGTTCTTCGGCGAACGGCCGGATCTGCTGCGCCCAGCCGAGCGGCGACAACCACGACAGCCAGTGCGCGTCGGTGGTCGAATCACCCGCGCCACGCAACAAGAACGCGACGCCGAGCACCGCCGTGCCGATGCCATTCGCGGTGCGTGAGTACTCGCCGAGCTGTGCGGCCACCGCGGCGATGCCGGTGAAGACCAAGCCAGCCAACGCGGTGCTCGCGCCGAGCGCGACGGATCCCGCGGCGGGAACCTTCGAAGCCAGCGTGATCGCTTGCAGCAGACCGATCAGCACGCTTGCCCCGCCGGTCACCGCGACCGCGGCGGTCAGCGGCGCGTACCGGCCGACCACAGTGGACGCCAGCAGCTCGGCGCGGCCGGTGTCTTCCTCCGCGCGGGTGTGCCGGACGAGCGTGAAGACGGCCATCAGGCCGGTCAGCAGCGCCAGGAACCCGCCCATCCGCCAGGCGATGAACCCGCCCGCCGTGCCGAGGTTGAACGCCGGGCCGTAGAGCAGCGCGAACGACGGGTTCGCGGCCGCCGACGTGACGAGTCCCGCCCGGCTCGCGGCGGTCGGATAGAACTGGTCGTAGCTGCTGATCGTGGCCACCGGGATGATGCTGAGCAGCACGATCCAGATCGGCAGGACAATCCGGTCGCGGCGCAGCGCGAGCCGGATCAGCGGTCCGGTGCCGACCAGCGTGCGGGTCATTTCCCGGCCTCGAGTTCGTCGGCGTAGTGGCGCAGGAACAGTTCCTCCAGCGTCGGCGGACGGCTCTCCAGGCTGCGCACGCCGATCTGGGTCATCTGGCGCAGCGCGTCCTCGAGCGAGCGCGTCTCCACGTCGAAGCGGACGCGGTTGCCTGCCACCTTGAGGTCGTGCACGTCGGAGAGCCGGGCCAGTCCGTTCGGCGGTCCGCACAGCTCCGCGGTGATGGAGGTGCGGGTGAGGTGCCGCAGCTCGGCGAGCGTGCCGGATTCGACGGTACGGCCGTTGCGGATGATGCTTACCTTGTCGCACAAGGCTTCCACCTCGGCGAGGATGTGGCTGGACAGCAGCACCGTGCGACCCTGCGCGCGCTCCTCCTGGATGACCTCCTGAAAGGTGGCCTCCATCAACGGGTCGAGGCCCGAGGTCGGTTCGTCGAGCAGCAGCAGGTCCACAGTGGACGCGAGCGCGGCGACGATGGCGACCTTCTGCCGGTTGCCCTTCGAGTACGTGCGGCCCTTCTTGCGCGGGTCGAGGTCGAAGCGCTCGACGAGTTCCTCGCGGCGCTTCTGATCGAGCCCGCCGCGCAGCCTGCCGAGCAGGTCGATGACCTCGCCGCCGGACAGGTTGGGCCAAAGATTGACGTCACCCGGCACGTAGGCGAGCCGGTGGTGCAGGCTCGCCGCGTCGCGCCACGGGTCGCCGCCGAGCAGCCGGACGTCGCCGGAATCGGCGCGCAGCAGCCCGAGCAGCACCCGGATGGTGGTGGACTTCCCGGCGCCGTTCGGGCCGAGGAATCCGTGCACTTCCCCCGCGGGAACCTGAAGATCAAGGCCGTCGAGGGCCTTTACCCGGCCAAATGCCTTGTGCAAGCCGGAGATCGCAATGGCGTTTCCCATGGTTCGGAAGCTACACTCTTTTCACGAAGTTGTGAAGTTAAGAAAACGTCTGGACCGAGTGATCTTCGGTGCGGCCGTGGGAGAGGATGAACGGATGACGACGCCTGAGACAGAACGCGACGAGGACGCCGTCCGCCGATACGTCGAAAGCCTGGGTCTGGTGATGTCCCAGATCGGCATGCAGCGCATGTCAGCGCGGGTGTTCGCGGCATTGATGACCACGGATTCGGGACAGCTGACGGCGGCCGAACTTGCCGAGCAGCTGTCGGTCAGCCCGGCCGCGATCTCCGGCGCGGTGCGGTATCTGGACCAGATCGGCCTGGTGACGAAGGTCCGCGAACCCGGCGAGCGCCGTGACCACTACCGGCTCTACGACGACCTCTGGTACGCGACTTTCCTTAAGCGCGACCGCTTCCTGATCATGTGGCGCGACGCGGCCACCGACGGCATCGACGCCCTCGGCGCGGATACGCCGGCCGGCAAGCGGCTGGCCGAGATGCGGGACTTCCTGGCGTTCATGCTGGTCGAGGTCAACAACCTGTACGACCGCTGGCACGAGCTGCGGAAGAACCGCGACTAGCCGATCTTGGCGAACGTCGCGACGAGCCGGTCCACCAGGTCCGGCCGCGGCGGGCGTTCCTCGAAGGACGCCAGGAACGCCTCCTGGAAACACGCGCCGAGCAGCAACCGGGCGGCCGCGTCGACGTCGAGATCGCTGGGCAGCCTGCCGATCTTCACCTCTGCGGCGAGGTAGCCGGCGACGTGCTGAATCGGCAGGTCAGGGCCGTTTTCGAGGGTGTCGCGGTGGGTGCGGAGCAGGTCGCGCGAGGAGAAGATGGAGACGGAGATCGGGAAGCTCGCGCAGTAGAACGCCAACGCCGTCGTGGTCAGCTCGGCGAGATTGTCGCTGAGCTGGGCTTTCTCCGGTGCTTCAGCGAGCCTCGCGGTCGTAGCGACGAGATCGGGCAACTCTTCGTTAAGCACGGCAAGGAAGAGCGCGGTCTTGTCGCGGAAATGCTTGTACAGCAGGGCTTCCGAGTATCCCGCGGCCTGCGCGATCGCCTTGGTCGTGGCGTGCGCGTATCCGCGCTCCCGCATCACCGTCGCCGCCGCGGCGACGATCTCCTCCCGGCTACCCATGCGCATGCTCCCTGAGGGTCTTCTCAGCGTGGTGAGTGTTCACTCACCCTAGCTGGTAAGTGTTCACTCACCCCTCTTGGAGGTCTCTGATGAAGATCACCGTCCTAGGCGCGAGCGGCCGAATCGGCGGCCTGGCGGTGCGGGAAGCACTGGCCCGCGGCTGGCACGTAACCGCCGTAGTCCGCGACCCGGCGCGACTGACGATCCCCGCACACCCCCGATTGGACGTCGCGATTCACTCCCTGACCGACCCGGGCTTGGCCGACGCCGTAACCGGCCGTGACGCCGTCGTCCTGGCTCTCGGCCCATCGGACCTCAAACCAACGACCGTCAATTCCGACGGCACCCGCTCCGTAGTGACCGCCCTGCGCGGCTCACAGACGCGGTTCGTGGTGGTGAGCGCGTCCGGCCTGCCCGCGGAGGGGGACAGTGTCTTTGCTCGGCTGCTGCTGAAGCCGTTGCTGGGAGCCGTGCTGCGCAACGGCTACGCCGACCTGCAGGTGATGGAGTCGATCCTGCATCAGACTCCGGAGGTGCGATGGACGATCGTGCGCCCGACGAGGCTGACCGACAAGCCCGCGCGGGACCGGGTACGCAGCCAGGTGGGGCGGGATGTGCGGGGAAGCTTCCAGATCTCGCGGGCGAACGTGGCCCGGTATTTGCTGGACGCGGCTGAGGATGAGTCGCTGGTGGGGAAGACGGTGTCGATCGCTCAGGGGTGAGGGGTGTCTGCAGTTGCCGACAACTTGGGTGGGCTGCCTGTGGCTCGCGGCTTCTCGTGGGGTGGGGACTGTCTGCGATTGCCGACAACCGGGCGGTGGTGCCTCCTGCCCGGAGGCTGTTCGCGGTGCGACGCCGGTGGGCGTGGTGCACGGCGAAAGCTCCTCGTCACGGGCGGGACTGCGGATGTCTGCGAATGCAGACATCCGCGCGGACCAGCGGCAGCGATGCGCGCCGGTGAACGCAGCTTTCTGCTGGGGCCGAAGTCGGTTGCCGTGTCGGCAATCGCCGACGCTGCTCGTTCCCACCTCACCCGTGCTCTGCTCGCGTTGTCCATCCCGGCACCGCCGTCACGCTCTCGCCCCCGAATTCTCAACCTCGCTCCCCGGAAACGGCCCTCAACCTGCCACCGGGAACCCCGTGCCGAATCTCCCACCGGGAACCCCGTGCCGAATCTCCCGCCGAACACCGCTAATCCCCTGCTCAACCCGCCTGCCGGAACAGCGCCCAGCCAACACCGTCCCTCCTGCTCAGCACCGCTTTCCCCAAACCATCCCCAGGGTTATCCACAACTCACATCCCCTGTGGACAACTCCCTCCACGAGCCCGGATCTGTCGTGCCTCCTCGTTACTGTCGTCGGCATGGCAGTTCTTCGGTTGTTCCTCCTCTTCCTGCTGGCCCCCGTCCTCGTCGCGCAGGCTGTCCGGGTGCGCCGGACGACCCCGCGGCTCCCTGGGGCCAGCGGGCCGATCGAGGGCACTCACGGCACCGGGCGGCCGCTGCGGCTCACCGTTATCGGCGAATCGACGGTGGACGGCGTCGGCGCGCTCACGCACGCCGAAGCGCTCACCGGCCAGCTCGCGGAAGGGCTGGCCCGCGGGCACCCGGATCGGGAGGTGCGATGGCAGGCGCTGGGCATCACCGGCGCGTCGGCGCGAATGGTGCTCGACGAGCTGGTGCCGCGGGTCCGCCCGGCTGACTTCGTGGTCGTCGTCCTCGGCGTGAACGACACCCTGGAACTGCACTCGGCCGCGCGGTACCGCCGGGATTTGCTGGCGATCATCGTGGAGGTGCGGCGGCGGATCGGCGACGTCCCGGTCCTGCTCGCGGGCGTGCCGCCGCTCGCGAGCTTCCCGTCCTTGCCCCGGCCGCTCCGGGACGTACTGGGCGCGCGGTCCGTCGCGCTCGACGGGGCGGCGCGCACGCTGACCCGGCTTCCCGGGGTCGCGCATGTCCCGTTGGTGCCGGGATTGCTCCGTCCGGGGATGTTCGCTGCCGACCGTTTCCATCCTGGACCGGAGGGCTACCGCGCCTGGGCCGCCGCGCTCTCGGAGGGGTTACCGATCGTCACTGACGGTTGGCATCCGGGGGAGGTGGGACGGCCGTCTTGACCGGCTGATTCACAAAAATCCCAAAAACTTTGGCGCTCCGTGTATCTAGGCGCACCCTGGATGCGTCCTATAGGGCGAACCAAGGGAAAGGGAGGGCCACATGCCTGCGGATCAGAACGACGAGCGGCAGCCGGGAACCACCGTTCCGCCTGTCAACACGAGCCCCGCGCCCGGGGCGAACCGGGGAGTGCAGCCGGACGGCAACCACGAGCCGCTCGACGACCACGGCACTGCCAAGTAGCCGGACGGGCGGCGGCCGGGAGCCGAGGGGGCTGCCGGACGTCGTCGGCCGGGCGGGGTTCGGGGAGGAACTCCGTCTGGCGGAGCCCGAAGAGAAGCGGGTTCCCCTGGGGGCGGGGAGTACCGGTCGGCGCGGACGAGCAGTTCTCGCCGGCCGGTGCGCACCCGCGCGACCGCGGGGCCGTCGGCCTGGTCGGAGCAAGGGGGCGACCAGGCCGCTGGCCGGCGCGAAGTGAGACGAACGACGTGACGAGGGACTGGCGACGCCGCCGGTCCGGTTCAGCTCGGCCCGGGTCTGGGGGACCCGGTTCGGCCGGACGGGTTCGGAGGGGACCCGACCGGCTTTCCGAGCCGTCCGGAACGGCGCGACTGACCAGTACCGGCGAACCGGCTCGCGAGCTGGCTCGGCTGAGCAGGTCCGGGGAGGGGCTGTCCAGCTGGAGGGCTTCGCGGGCCGGCTCAGCGGAACGGACGGAACTGGCTCGCGAGCCGGTCCGGCCGGCGGATCCGGGGAGGGATCCGGTCGGTCGGCGGGCGTCGTGGGCTGGTCCGGCGGGACTGGCGGACTTGGCTCGCGGGCCGGTCTGGCTGGCGGGATCCGGGGAGGGATCCAGCCGGTTGGCGGGCTCGCGGGTTAGTTCGGCGGGACTGGCGGACTTGGCTCGTGGGCTGGTCCGGCTGGGTGGATCCGGGGAGGGATCCATGCGGCCGACCGGCATCGCGGGCCGGTCCGGCGGAACTGACTCGTGGGCCCGTCTGGCCGGCGGATCCGGGGAGGGGTCCGGTCGGTTGGCGGGCGTCGCGGGTCGTTCCGGTGGGACCGACGGGTGGCTGGCGAGCTGTTCGGCTGGCGGATCTTGGGGAGGGATCTGGCTGGTCGGCGGGCGTCGCGGGTCGTTCTGGTGGGACTGACGGGGTGGCTGGCGAGCTGCTCGGCCGGCGGATCCGGGGAGGGTCCGGTTGGTCGACGGCGTCGCAATCGTCCCGGCGGGACTGACAGGTCGGCCGGTGGCCGGTTCGGTCTGGCGGGTTTCGAGAGGGAACCGTCAGGTTGTCTGGCGCGCGAGCGGTCTGACCGGCGGGATCCGGGGAGGGATCCGGCCGGTTGACAGGCTCGCGGAGCCGGTCCGGCAGGAATGGCGGAGTCGGCTTGCAGGCCCGGCCAGGCGGGAGAAAACCGCCTGGTCACCAGGGCCTCGCGAGCCTGCTCAACGAGGCGTGCGGGCGGTCCGGCAAGACGGGTTCGGGGAGGAACCCGCCTGGTCGGAGAGCCTGCGGAGCCGGGCTGGCCTGGGTGGGCGGATTCGGGGGAGGGATCCGTCCAGCCGAGCCAGTCCGGCGGGTCTGGTGAGGGAAGCGGCAGCTTCCGGACCGGGGATGCCGGGTGGATTCAGGGGAGGAATCCGTTCGGCCGAACCGGGCCGGCGGGGCGCGATGGGTCGTTGGGGGACTCATCGGGTCCAAACGGAGCTGTCGGGGCGCGGCCGTGCCGGAGGGGGAGCCCGGCCGGTCGCGCCCCGGCACCCGCCAGAACCCGTCAAAACCTGGCTGAACTGCGCAAACGCCGCCGCGCAGGACAGGAAGAACCGTGCCAAAGCCGCCCAAAACCGGCTCAAGTGAAAAATTCATCCAGCGAAGTCAGAGATTGATGTATCCCAGCGCCAGTTGTTTGCTCCTCAACCAAGAGCCCACCCACTGGGCACACACCGTGCCCCTGGACACCATCCGCATCACCGCACCCACTGAAAGAGCGCGCACAATTCACGATCGATCCGGTACCCGACCGGAGAGCCGACCCACGACGACCGGAGCCGTGCCGACACGACCGGAGGCTCTGTCGCCCGTGTCGGCCCACCTCCGGAGTGAGGCAGCTACGGTGACCGACGTGCACACCACCGAGGTAGACCCGCCCTGGGAAGGCCTGACCGGCGCCGACCTGCATGCCGCTTGCATGGAAGCGGCTCGGGGCGGTGATCGGCGTGCCATGGCGAAGCTGGTCGACGAGCTGACGCCGCTGGTGTGGCATGTCGCGCGCGCCAACGGGCTGGACCGGCAGCTGGCCGAGGATGTGGTCCAGACGGTGTGGCTCGCGTTGTTCAGCCAGCTGGCGAAGCTGCGCGATCCGCGCGCGCTCGCCGCGTGGCTGATCACCACGACTCGTCGCGAGGCGACTCGTCCGTACGGCAGGCGTGCGCAGCCGGTGCCGTTGTCGGACGAGGTCGCCGCGACATTGGAGAGCGATCATCCCGCGCCTGAGGAGGAAGCTGTTCGCGCCGACCGGGATCGCCGGGTCTGGCGCGCCTTCCTCCGCCTGCCCGCACGCTGCCAGGAGCTGCTGCGGTTGACCGTCCTCGCCGGCCGTGCGGAGTACCGCGCGGTCGCCGAGGCTATGCAGATGCCGCGCGGCAGCGTGGGGCCCACCAGGGGGCGCTGCCTCGACTCGATGCGCGATCTGCTCGCAGGAGAAGGGGGTGCCCGGTGAGCGACAACATCGGCAGGCCGGGACACGGCCACGCGATTCCGGACGACGAGGCCATTCTGGCGGACATCGGCCGGTTCCTCGAGGAAATCGACCCGCCGCCGGAAGATCTGGTGCAGCGGGTCCAGTTCGCGCTCGAACTCGAGAACCTCGACGTCGAGGTCGCGCGCTGGGAACGGCTCGATGAACTGGCCGGCGTGCGCAGCACGGCGACCGGGACGATCACGTTCACCGTCAGCGACCTGACCGTGATGATCAACCTGACCAAAATCGGGAAGGTGCACCGGATCGACGGCTGGCTCGCGCCCGCGGGCGAGTACGACGTGGAGGTCCGGGTCGCCGATCACGGCACGTTCGCGACGGCGACCGACGAGGGCGGCCGGTTCGTGCTCGAACGCGTCCCCTGCGGAACCACGCAGATCCTCGTGCACCTCGGCGCCGGCGCGCATCGCCGCACCGTGGTGACACCGACCGTCGTGCTCTGAGAAACCCGGACGGGCGTTATGGAGAGTGGCGGAGGTGTGCTCCCATAGAGTCCGTGTCCGCGCCCGTCCATGATCGAACGATCGCGGCGGCGTCTGATCTGTACGCGCGCGGCCGGGCCGCCGCGTCCGACCAGCGGCCCGGAGTCGCGGTGCGGTTGTTCCGCAGTGCGCTCACGCGGCTGGCACGCGTCGCCGAACCTCTGCCTGAGCATCGTGAACTGCAGGTGCGGGTACTGGTGAGCCTCGGCGCGGCCGAGGCCGAGGTCGCGTCCACCGACGCCGGTCTCGCGCACCTGGAAACCGCGCGGCAGCTTCGCGACCAGCTCCCGGAGAGCAAAGCCGTCCGCGAACTGGGGTTGCTGGTCACCGGCCAGCGCGCGGTCGTGCTGATGCGCGGCGGGCGGTTCAGCGAATCGCTTTCGGTTTACGACGCGGTGATTCCCGGGATCGAGGCCGAATTCGACGACGGCCGCCGTACCCTGGTGATCATGCTCATGAACCGAGCGCTCGGGCACATGGCGCTGAACCAGCCGAATGCCGCGCAAGCCGACCTTGAGCGCGCGCTCGACTTCGCCCGCGAAAACGGGCATACCCGGCTCGAAGGCAAGATCCGGCAAAACCTCGGCGACCACGCGCAGCTCATCGGCGACGTCCCGCAGGCGTTGTCCAGCTACGAACAGGCCGCGCGGATCCTCGTCACCGAATCGCCCGGCTCGATCCCGTTGATCCGGCTCGACCAGGCCCGCGCGCTGCTCACCGCGGGGCTCGCCGACGAGGCGGGACGGCACCTCGACGAGGCGCTGCCGGAGTTGCGCACCAACGGATCCGGCCAGCACATCGCGGAAGCCGAGGTCGCGCGGGCGGCGGCCGCGTTGCTGGAGGGCGATTTCGCGTTGGCGCGAAAGTCCGCGTCGGACGCGCGCCGCCGATTTCTCCGCCGCGGCAACCGAACCTGGGCCGAGATCGCCGGTCTGGCCCGGTTTCGAGCCGAAGCGCAGCAGGTGCTGTCGGACCGCGAAGGCCGCTCCACCTCGCGGTTGCCCGCCGAACTCGTCTCCATCGCCGAACGGCTGGCCGCGCTCGGGCTGCGCGACGAGGCAGCGGTCGCGCGGCTCTTCGCGGTGCGATTGTTGATCCGCCGCAAGGAAATCGCCGAAGCCTCGCTCGTTCTCACGCACGTGCCCGCCCCGCGCGCGACGTCGCCGATCGACCACCGGATGTTGTTTCGGCTGTGCCGCGCGGAACTGGCCGTCGCCGAGGACCGGCCGCGCGCCGCGCTCGCGCAGGCTCGTGCCGGACTGCGCGAACTCGGCACGATCCGCGACCGGATGGGCGGGCTCGACCTGGTGTGCGGCACGGCCGTGCACGGCGAGGAACTGGGCAGGCTGGCGATGCGGCTCGTGCTGCGGCGCGCGCGGCGGAACGCGGCGGGCGCGCGGCGGATGTTCGCGTGGCTCGAACGGACCCGGGCACAGGTTTACCGGTACGAACCGCTGCCGGTGATCGAGGATCCGGTGCTGGCCAAGCACATCAACGAAATGCGGCACGTCCAGCGCACCATTCAGCGCGCCCGGCTGGAGGGCGAACCGGTGAAGGCGCTGGAGCAGCGGTACACCGTGCTGCAGCGCGAGGCGAGCAGGCTCGGCTGGTACACGAGCCAGTGGGGCCGCCCGCGTCCGGTCGCGACGCCGGACGAGGTCGTCGCCGCGCTCGGCGACCGTGTGCTGGTGAGTTTGGTGCCGTACAAGAATCAGCTGTACTCGGTGGTCGTCGACCGGGGGACGTTCCGGCTGCTCAAGCTGGGGCCGCTGGACGACATCGTGGAGACCGCGACCCAGCTGCACGCCGACCTCGACGCCCTCGCGCCGGACCACCTGCCGCCGATGCTGGCCGAGACGGTGTCCGCGTCCGCACGCCGTCGCGCGGAGAAGCTCGACGCGTTGATTTCCGCGTCACTGGTCAAAACTCTCGACGATCGGGAGCTGGTGATCGTCCCGATCGGACAGTTGTACGCGATGCCGTGGGGCGCGCTGCCGTCGCTGCGCGGGCATCCGGTGTCGATCGCGCCGTCGGCGACCGCGTGGATCACCGCGAAACGGCCGGCGGAGGACGGGCCGGTGCTGCTGGCGGGCGGCCCCGGCGTGCCGGGCGCGGTCGGCGAGGTGAGCAAGCTGCGCTCGGTGTATCCGGAAGCGCAACTGGTCGAAGGCGACGCCGCGACGAGCGCCACAGTCCTGACCGCGCTGAACGGCACCCGTCTGGCACACGTGGTCGCGCACGGCGCGCACGAGCCGGCGAACGCGCTGTTCTCCCGCATCGAACTGGTCGACGGCCCGCTGTTCGCCCACGAGACGACCCGGCTCGCGAACCCGCCGGAACGGGTGGTGCTGGCCGCGTGCGAGCTGGCGATGAGCCACATCCGGCCGGGCGAGGAAGCGCTGGGCTTCGCGGGAACGCTGCTGGCGAGCGGCTCGCGGACGGTGATCGGCGCGGTGGCACGGGTGGGAGACCGAGCGGCGGCGGACACGATGGCCGACCTGCACCGGCGGCTGGCCGAGGGGACTTCGCCCGCGTTGGCGCTGGCCGAAGCGGTGGCGGTCGACCCGATGCGGCGGCCGTTCGTGTGCCTCGGGGCTGGCTGAGCGCGGCTGGGGGCAGCGGCGGGCTCGTGAGTGGCGATCGCGGTTAGAACCGGGATTGCCACTCACGACGGTCGGTGAGCGGGCGGCGGGAAGCGGTGCGCGGTGGACGGCTCGTGAGTGGCGATGCCGGTTAGAACCGGTGCCAGCACGCACGAGCCGCGCGAGCCCGGGTCAGCCCAGGAAGTCGGCTAGGGGCACCGGGGTCAGGCCGTCCTTTTTGGCCTGGGCGATGAACGCTTCGTAGTCTTCCTTGAAGGTCTTGCGGAAGTGCATCAGCACGATGTCGCCGGGGCGGAGCTTGTCGCCGACCTGGAACTGGACGACTCCGTCGTTGACCGAGGCGGTCCAGAGGACCGTCGCGCGCATGCCGCACAGTGCCGCGGCCTTCAGGGTGTTCTGGTCGTAGTTGCCGAACGGCGGGCGGAACAGGGTGGGGCGCACGCCGAGCGACTTCTGGAAGTCGTCGGCGTCGTCGCAGATTTCCTTTTTCTGGAAGTCCAGCGGTTTGCCCTTGAGGTTCGGGTGGTTGACCGTGTGGTCGCCGAGCACCGCGCCGGTCGAGTCGAGGATGGACTTGAAGTATGCCTCGTGGCCCTTCACGTACCGGTTGTTCAGGAACAGCACCGGATGTCCGCCGGACTGCTGGATCAGGCTCGGTGCCGACGGGTCCTTCACCGCGCCGTCGTCCATGGTGATGAAAACGTACGGTTTGTCGGTCTGGATGCGGCGGACCACGCCGACCTTGCCGTCCTCGAGCGCGGGGGCCTTCTGCTGCACGGTGCCGAACGGGTACGGGCCGGGCGGCGGGCCTGGCTTCGCGGCGCCTGGCGCGGGGTTCGCCTGTTCCGGGGATTGCTTCGAATCCGGGCTGGAGCATGCCGACAGCACGAGCAAACCGGCCACTGCCGCCGCCAGCCATCGCTTCGCCATGCTGGTTCCTTTCCCTCGGGGTCACCCGAGGGGATGACGTCTGTGCTCCGGCCTTAGTTGATCGTTGTGGTGCAGCGCACCCGGTCAGCCCGCACGGTTGCCCGCTTTGACCAAATGCGTGGCGAGAAATCCGATCACGCCGCGCAACGCTGCGCGGGCGGCGGGACCCGTTCCGGGGATGCGTTCGGCGAACGAACCCGACCAGCGGAGATCCGTGCCGCCGTGGGCGTTCGGGGTGAACACCACCTCCGCACGATAGTCGTGGACCGGGCTGAAACCGTCGAATGTGTAGACGTGCCGCCGATCCGGTACGTATTCGAGAGTTCGTTCGTGCGCCAGAACCGGCCACAATCCGACTTCCCGGACAGCGCCGACCCGGCCGTCGTCGCCGAGTGCGGACCAGCGGGACTGCCACACCAGCGGGCGCGCCCACGTCGACCACAGCGTCCCGTCGCTTTCCAGCCGGAACAGCACGGACGGCGGCGCGGTGCTCACCCGGTTCACCTCGTACGAATACCTGCGACCCGGCATGAAAGCTCCCTGTACACGTTGTTGACCGAGCGACAAATCAATCCCGGACGGCCCCGGTAGGTCAAGATGGGGCGGTGAGCCGTCCCGACTTCGCCGCGCCGCACTGGCTGACGCAACTTTTGCGGTCAAAACCCGTTCCCATTCCGTGGAACATGGTCGCTCGCGCGGTGGTCGCACTGGCCACGCCGCTGGCGGTCGCGTACGCCGCGGGTGACATCGCGGTGGGCGCTCTGATCTCCACTGGCGCGTTGCCGACCGTGCTGTCCGAGGCGGCCGGGGCGTACCGCTACCGCGCGCGCCGGCTGGGCGGCGCGACGTTCGCGGCTGCGGTCGGATACCTCCTGGGGCTGCTGACCGGTGGCATGCCGGCCTGGTCGATCCCGGCGATCGTGGTGGTGGCCGCGGTTTCCGCGTTGATCAGCGCGGCGGGCAGCAACGCTTCGGTGGCTGGGCTGCAGATGTTCGTCTTCTGCGTGCTCGGCACCGCGCAACACGCGACAGGCGTGCGTACCGAGGTGCTTTTCGGTTACTTCTGCGCGGGCGCGGGCTGGGGGTTGCTGGTCGCGCTCGGCACCTGGACGCTCCGCGCGACGAGCCCGGAACGCACCGCCGTCGCGCAGGTCTACATCGAACTCGCGGCGATGCTGTCGGCCGAGGACGAGCCGACGTCGCGGGTCGCGCGTCATCAGTTGACCACCGCGATGAGCACGGCGTACGACCGGTTGCTCGTCGCGCGGTCCTGGCTGTCCGGTCGCGACGCCGCGTACCGCAGGCTGCTGAACCGGCTGTCCGCGACGACGCCCGCGGTCGAGGCGTCGGTGGCGATGGTCAACGCCGGACAGCGCCCGCCGGACGAGGTGATCGACTACCTGACGCGCGTGGCGGCGTCGGTACTGGCGAGCCAGCCGTTGCCGCCCGCGCCGGAGTTGCCGGACGAGAACGCGGACGCGGTGGTCAGCGCGCTTTACGCTGGGCTGGCGCGGATCGGGAAGCTCGACGACCGCAAGCGGCGCAAGAAAGTCTCGCCGCTGCGCCGCGTGCGCGAGTGGGCGAGCGGGCTTTCCGGACCGCTGACCTGGGTGGCGACGCTACGGCTCACGTTGTGCGTCGCGGTGGCCGAAGTGGTGGCGTTGCTGGTGCCGTTCGAGCGGTCGTACTGGATCACGCTCACCGTCGGCGTGGTGCTGAAACCGGACTTCGGCTCGGTGTTCGGCCGCGCGGTGCTGCGCGGGATGGGGACGGTCGCGGGCGTCGGGATCGGCGCGGTGGTGCTCGCGTTCGGCGCGCGCGGCTGGGTGCTGGTGGCGTTGATCGCGGTGTTCGCCGGCGGTGCCGCGGTGGGGAAGGTGCGCAATTACGGGATGCTCGGCACGTTCGTGACGCCGCTGATCATCCTGCAGATGGACCTCGCCAACACCGGCAGCTGGACGGTCGTGCTGGCGCGGCTGGTCGACACGGTGATCGGCTGTGTGATCGTGCTCGTCTTCGGCTATCTGCTGTGGCCGGGTTCGCGGCGGCCGACTGTCGGCGGGCGGCTGGCGGACAGTTTCGACACTGTCGCCAAGTACGTCCGGACTGCGATGGTGCTGAACTCGACCGGCGAAGCGCGGCTCGCCCGGTCGCGGGCCCGGCGCGGGGCGTATCGCGCGCTCGCGGACCTGCGGACGGCGTTTCAGCAGGTGATCGTGGAACCGTCGCCAGCGGGGCGGCAGGCGGTGGCGTGGTGGCCGGTGATCGCGGGGCTGGAACGGGTGACGGACGCGGTGACCGAGGTCGGCGTGACGATCGGCGAAGGCGCGCCTGCTCCGTCACCTGCGGACATTGAGCTGGTCACGGATGCGCTGGCGGAGCTGGCGGCCGCGGTGCGCGAGCAGCGGGACCCGGATTCGGTGCCGATGCCGGACAACCCGCGGCTCGCCGGGGTGGTGGACCAGCTCGGCTCGACGTTCGACGCGGTGCGCGGGCCGGACCTGGTGGAACGCTCGCCGCTGCGGCTGGTGCGCCGGTTCCTGCCGTACCACCGGCGCACCTGAGCCGAGAGCGCCCCAATATGGCATTGGGTGCGCTGGACGCACCGAATGCCACATTGGGTGCGTGGGATGCACCCAATGCCACATTGGGGCGCAACCCGGGCCCAACCTGGAGGCGGAGGGATTACTGCTGTCCGCCGGGCTGGCCGCCCTCGGGCTTCGGGCCGTCTTCCGGCTTCTCGCCGCCTTCTTCGTTCTTGCCGGTGACCTTGCCGAGCAGGTCCTTTGCCTTGTCCACGCCGCCGTCGATCTGCGAGTCGTGGCCGCTGACCTTGGACTTCGCGAACTCCGCCGCCTTCTCGAGACCCTGCTCGAGCTTGCCGCTGTTCTCGCGCAGCGCTTCGGTCGCCTTGTTCTTGATCTCGTCGAAGTTGATGCCCATCGAATGCCTCCCCGGGGTTGGGATTGAGAGGCTTCAATCGTCACACACCAGGCGTTCCAGGCAAGTCAAGACACTTCGCCGAGTGCGACCGCTCCGTCCAGTCCGGTGATGCGCCCGCCGCGTTCGCCGAGTGCCACCAAGCCTTCGCGGGCGTCGGCGGCGGTGAGGTCGACGCGGACGCCGGACAGTGCCGCGTCACGGGCCGCTTCCAATGCCAACGCACCCTCGTGACCTGCGTTGATGGTCGCGGCGAGGCCGCCGGTGGACGCGAGCGAGCCGCGGGCGGCACCGAGCCGGCCGAGTGCGTCGTCGACGATCGGGAGCAGGGCGTCGCGGTTGCCTTCGGTCATGGCGCGCACCAGGTCCGGCGACGAACCGGCCACGCGGGTGCCGTCGCGGAACGAGCCGGCGGCCAGCGACATCGCGAGCGGGCCGCCCTGTGCGCCGACCGAGGCGAGGATCGCGGCGAACAGGTGCGGCAGGTGCGAGATCCGGGCGACCGTCTCGTCGTGCGAATCCGCTGGCAGCGGCACCGCGTGCGCGCCGACGTCCAGGACGAGCCGGGTGACCTCGGCCCATGCGGTGAGGTCGGTGTCCTCTTCGACGCCGACGACCCACGCGGCGTCGCGGAAGAGCATGGTGTCGCCGGCCAGCCAGCCGGAGTGCGAGGTGCCCGCCATCGGATGCCCGCCGACGTAGCGCGTGTACGGCGCGCGCCGGCGGACTGCGTCGAGCATCGGGCCCTTCACGCTGACCACGTCGGTGAGGATGCAGTGCGACGCGTGTTGCGCGACCTGCCGCAGCAGGTTCTCCACCGCGGGCAGCGGCACGGCGATGACCACGATCGCGTCCGCGGCCGCCGCGCGTTGCAGGGCGGCTTCGGCGTTGGTGGTGACGTCGTAGCCGCCGCGGCTCGCCGCGTCAGCGTCCACTTCGGACACTGTGGTTCCCCAGACCGTCCTGCCGCTCGCCGCGGCGGCCCGCAGCAGGGAACCACCGATGAGCCCGAGCCCGATTACGCATACGTCTCGCACGGGGCCATCCTGCCAGTGCGCGCAACCCGCTACAGCACGGCGGCCAGCCGGGTGCCCTGGTCGATGGCGCGTTTGGCGTCGAGTTCGCGTGCTTCGTCGGCCCCGCCGACGAGATGCACCGGCACGTCGCCGAGCGCACCGGCGAGCTCCCGGACCGATTCCTGGCCAGCGCAGACCACCACGGTGTCGACCTCCAGCAGCCGCGGTTTCCCGTCGACCGTGACGTGCAGGCCGGCGTCGTCGATCCGTTCGTAGGAAACTCCGCTGATCTTTTCCACGCCCTTGGCGCGCAGGGCCGCGCGGTGCACCCAGCCGGACGTCTTGCCGAGCCCGGCTCCGATCGGCGACTTCTTGCGCTGCAGCAGGTAGACCTGCCGCGGCGACGGTTCCGGCTTCGGTTTCGCCAGCCCGCCGGGCGCGAGCGCCGGGTCGGTGACGCCCCATTCGGCCATCCAGGCGTCGCGGTCCAACGCGGGCGACGAGCTGTGCGTGAGGAATTCGCTGACGTCCACGCCGATGCCGCCCGCGCCGATCACCGCGACCCGTTCGCCGACCGGCTTGCCGTGCCGCACGACATCCACGTACGACAGCACCTTCGGATGGTCGATCCCCGGCAGCGACGGGACCCGCGGCGTGACGCCGGTGGCCAGCACGACCTCGTCGAAGCCGGTCAGCTCCGCGGCGGTCACCCGGGTGCCGAGGTGCACCTTCACGCCGGTGACCTCCAGTCGGCGGGTGTAGTACCGGATGGTCTCGGCGAACTCCTCCTTGCCCGGAATCCGCTGCGCGATCCCGAACTGGCCGCCGATTTCGTCGTCGGCCTCGAACAGTTCGACGTCGTGGCCGCGTTCGCCGAGCGCGGTCGCGGTGGCGAGCCCTGCCGGTCCGGCTCCGACGACGGCGACGCGTTTGACCCGCCGGGTCGGCAGCAGATTCAGCGTCGTCTCGTGTCCGGCCCGCGGATTCACCATGCAGGACACCGGTTTCCGGCTGAATGCGTGGTCGAGGCAGGCCTGATTGCACGCGATGCAGGTGTTGATCTCGTCCGCGCGGCCGGTTTCGGCCTTGCGGATCCAGTCCGGGTCGGCGAGCAGCGGCCGGGCCATCGAGACCAGGTCCGCGTCGCCGTCGGCGAGCGCTTGTTCCGCGACGTGCGGCAGGTTGATCCGGTTGGAGGTCACCACCGGCACCGACACGTGCGGCTTCAGCTTGCCGGTGACCCAGGTGAACGCGCCGCGCGGCACGGACGTGACGATCGTCGGCACGCGAGCCTCGTGCCAGCCGATCCCGGTGTTGATGATCGTGGCCCCGGCCGCCTCGACCTCGCGGGCGAGCGCGACGACGTCGTCCCAGCTCTGCCCGCCTTCGACGAGGTCGAGCATGGACAGCCGGTAGACGATGATGAAGTCCGGCCCGACCTTTTCCCTGGTGCGCCGGACGATCTCGACCGCGAACCGGCGGCGTTTCTCCGCCGTGCCGCCCCAGGCGTCGGTGCGCCGGTTGGTGCGTTCGGCGAGGAACTGGTTGATCAGATAGCCCTCGGAACCCATGATCTCGACGCCGTCGTACCCGGCGTCGCGGGCCAGCGCGGCGCAATCGGCGAACGCGCGGATGGTCCGGTGCACGCCGTACGCGGTGAGCGCGCGCGGGCGGAACGGGTTGATCGGCGCTTTGCGGCTCGACGCGGACACGCTCAGCGGGTGGTAGGCGTAGCGGCCGGCGTGCAGGATCTGCAACGCGATCTTGCCGCCCTCGGCGTGCACCGCGCTGGTGAGCAGCTGGTGTTGTTTCGCCTCGGCGGGCGTGGACAGCTTCGAGGCCAGCGGCAACAGCCAGCCGGTGCGGTTCGGCGCGAACCCGCCGGTGACGATCAGGCCGACGCCGCCGCGGGCGCGTTCGGCGTAGTACTCGGCCAGCTGCGGGAAGCGGGACGCGCGGTCCTCCAGTCCGGTGTGCATCGAGCCCATCAGGACGCGGTTGCGCAGCGTCGTGAAACCGAGGTCGAGCGGGGACAGTAGGTTCGGGTACTCGGTCATGTCAGTCCTTTTCGTCGGCCCGCAACGCGGTCAGGATTTCTTCCAGCCACTCGACCTGGCCTTCTTCGACGCGGATTCCGCCGCGCAGCACGAGGTACTGGTGCAGCGGACGGCCGCGGAGCCGGTCTGGGGAGGGGAAGTCGCGCTTCTCGATCTGCCGGTACAGATCAAGCCGCTCGGCGTGCGCGTCTCGGTGCCGGGCGATCTCGGCGGCGACCGCGCCGGCGTCGCCGAACGACGCTCCGCGCAGCTTCACCGCCAGCTCCTGCGGCCCGGCCGACGGCGCCGGTTCGGCGAGCCAGCGGCGCAGTTCGACGCGGCCCGGTTCGCTGACGGTGTAGACCTTCTTGTCCGGCCGCCCGTCCTGCGGGACCACGTCGACGGCGACCTGACCGGCCTCCTCCATCCGCTTCAGCACGCGGTAAATCTGCTGGTGGGAGGCGCTCCAGAACAGCCCGATGGACTTCTCGAACCGCCGCGCCAGCTCGTAGCCCGAGCCGGAGCGTTCCGACAGCGAGACGAGGATCGCGTGCTCCAGTGCCATGCCGGACAGTGTCATATGCAACTAGGTGCAGTGCAACTGTGTGCAAGCCAGGTCACCCGCGGAGGGGGGGCAAATCGGGTCGATCGGCACCGCGGAAAGGATCAAGATGGAGGGGTGGATCCGGTTTTGGAACTGCTCGCCGCGCGGATCGCCGAGGGAAGCGTGCCAGGGCAGCGGACGGACGGCCGACGGCTCGCGCTCGCCGTCGAGGGCGGCAGCAGCCGCGGCACGTATTCGAGCGGGATGGTGCTCGCGCTCGACGAACTCGGCGCCGCGGCCGCGTTCGACGACGTCTACGGGTCTTCCGCCGGTGCGCTGAACGCCGCGTGGCTGCTCTGCGGGCGATCGCGGACCGGCGTGCGGACCTGGTGGAACCCGGTGGTGATGCGGCGGATCATCAACCCGTTGCACGCCCTGCGCGGCCGGGCGGTGGTCGACCTCGAGTACCTCGTGCACCAGGTGTACTCGGTGCTCGAACCGATGGATTTCCCGGCGATCCTGGCGAATCCGGTCGGCTTCCATCCGCTCGCCACCGACGCCGACTCCGGCGAATCGACCGACCTGCATCCGTTCATCGAGGACGTGGACGCGATCAAAACGGCGCTCGCGGCGTCGTCGTGCATGCCGGTGCTGGCCGGTCCGCCGATCGCGATGGGCGGACGGCGGTTCGTGGACGCGGGGATCGCCGAGCCGCTGCCGTTCCGCACCGCGCTGGCCCAGGGCGCGACGGACGTGCTGGTGCTGCGGACCCGGCGCGAGGACGAACATCCGGCGCGGCCGCCGCGCGTGCAGGACGTGGTCGTGCCGCGGTTTCTCCGCCGCCACGCGCCGGGCACGATCGACGCGTGGCGGACGCAGTATCACCGGGACCTGGAGGATGAGCGCCAGTTGCGGGAAGATCCGCGGCTGGCGAGTGTCCGGCCGCCGTTCGGGGCGCCGGAGGTGACTGTGCTGGAACGGGATCCAATGGTGCTGCGGCGCGCGGTGGAGCTGGGGCGGGAAGCGGTTTACGCGGCGCTGGAAGAGCTGCGCCGGGCTTCGTGAACGCGGGATCGGACTGTCAGCCGTTGCGCGGCAAGGGAAATCGCTAGGTACAGCAGGATGGACGCGCCGCCGAGGCCTGGTACCGGATTGACCGCGTCGACCGCGATATCAAGTCCTAAGTGGACGCCGAAGGAAACGAGCCACAGTGCGGCGGTTCGCCAGTTCCCTTGCCGCCACCGGGTTCCGCCGGCGTACCAGAGCCGCATGGTGTAGCCGCGGGCCACGCCGAATCCGGCGGCAACCACGAAACTGAAGGCCAGCAACAGGATCGCCGCGGTGGTCGGCGTGGTCTTCGCGATGGCGACGCCTAGGGAGGCGACCCCGAGCACGCCGATGACAAGCAGGACCACCGGCGGCCGGTCGGCGCGGCGGACTTGAAGCTGCCGCCACATCAGCCAGGCCAGGACGACCAGGCCGATCAGGACGTTGTCGAAGGTGTTCGGCACATCGGCAACACTGCCCGGGCCAGGCCGCCCCGCGCCTCCACCCGAGGGTGGAGGCCGGGTGGGAAAACCGTGTCAGGCCTGCGGTTTGCGGGCCACGCCGCCGATCACCCGCGACTCCGAGGGCACCTTCGCGAACACCGTGTCGGCGTCCGGATGCCACGCCGGCGCGTACACCAGGCCCGGTTCGAGCAGCGGCCAGCCGCCGAAGAACCGCTCGAACTCCGCCTTCGTGCGCAGGATGCCCGGGTTGGTGGTCGACTCGTAGTACTTGATGATGTCGACCAGCGCCTGGCGTTCGTTGTCGTCCACCGGGTTTTCGTTGGTCATCTGGGAAAGAATGAGCAACGAGCCCGGCGCGAGCTGCTTGCGGTAGAAGGCGAGGATGCCGTCCGGATCCTGCTCGTCCTTGATGAAGTGCAGCACCGCGTTCACGATCAGCGCCACCGGCTTCCGGATGTCGATCACGTCCGAATCGGCGACCCGGTCCCACAGTTCGGCGGGCTGCAGGAGGTCGGCGGCCATCGCCTGGTGCCGGTCCTCGTCCGCGGTGTCGGCGAGCAGCACCTGCGAGTGCGCGAGCGCCACCGGCTCGTTGTCCAGGTACAGCACGGAAACGTCGTGCTCCGGGCGTTCGTCGTCGGCCACCTCGTGCACGTTGCCCGCGGTAGGCAGGCCGGAGCCGATGTCGACGAACTGCCGGATGCCCTCGCGCACGCTCTGTCGCACCGCGCGGCCGAGGAACTGCCTGCTGGTGCGGCAGTAATCGCCCATCAGCGGCAGCCGTTCGCGCACCTTCTCGGCGAAGACGCGGTCGATCGCGTAGTTGGTGGTGCCGCCGATGAAGTAGTCGTAGACGCGGGCCGCCGACGGCCGGTCCAGACTGGCTTCCACCGCGCGCAGTGCTTCGTCCTGTGTGCTCATCGCCGTCCTCACGCTTGCCCCTGGCGCTCATGCTAACCATGGCGTCCGGGTCAGCTCGGGCGGTAGGACTCCCGGTAGGCGTTGACCGACGCCGTGAGCTGGTCCATCGCGGCACGCATCCGGCCGAGTTCGGCGTTGTCCAGGTTCATCGCGGCTCCGACGTGCGGCGGGATCCGTTCCGCCTTGGCACGCAACGCGGTTCCCTCATCGGTGAGCCGGATGCGGACCGAACGCTCGTCGTCGGATTGGCGTTCGCGCTTGATCAGCCCGGCCTTCTCCAGGCGCTTCAGCAGCGGCGACAGCGTGCCGGAGTCGAGGTTCAGCGCGGAGCCGAGTTCCTTGACCTGCTGTTCGTCCTGCTGCCACAGCGCGAGCATCACCAGGTACTGCGGGTAGGTGAGGTCGAGCGGTTCGAGCAGCGAGCGGTAGAGCGCGGTGACTGCCCGGGAGGCCGAATACAGGCCGAAGCACAGCTGGTCGTCGAGCAGGAGCGAGCCGGTTTCGCCGGCGTCGGTGCTGGTCATCGGTGGCCTCCTCCGGATTTCTGTCGCCAGCTCTCCATCCTCTCTCTCCTGGCCGCGAAGGGCAACTCAAGTGCTCTAGATCTCATTGTGCGTCATTAAATTGTGCACAACTAAGTTGCGGAGCTATGTTTTGGGCAGTCCGAACGAAGCAGCTACTGGAGGAAGTCATGACCGCGAACCCGCAGAACCTCGCCCTCGAGCCGGCCGCACTGGCGTTCGCCGAGGCCACCGACCAGCCGCCGTACCTGTACCAGCTCCCGCCCGCCGAGGGCCGGAAAGCGGTCGACGGCGTGCAGGACGGTGATGTCGAACTGGCGCCCGCCGACATCGAGACGCTGACTGTCCCGGGTGGACCGAACGGGGACGTCGAGGTCCGGATCGTGAAGCCGCAGGGCGTCACCGGGCCGCTGCCGGTGCTCGTCTACATCCACGGGGCCGGCTGGGTCTTCGGCGATTTCCACACCCACGAGCGGCTGGTGCGCGAACTCGCCGCCGGAACCGGTGCGGCAGTGGTTTTCCCGGAATACAGCCGTTCGCCTGAGGTTCGTTACCCCGTCGCGATCGAAGAGAACTACGCCGCCGTGAAATGGGTTGTCCAGAACGGTGCGGAGAAGGGGCTCGACACGACGCGGATCGCGATCGCGGGCGACTCCGTCGGCGGAAACATGACCGCGGCGCTGACGCTGATGGCGAAGGAGCGCGGGGACGTCAAGTTCCTGCAGCAGGTGCTGTTCTACCCGGTCACCGATGCGTCCTTCGACACCGAGTCGTACACCAAGTTCGCCGATGGCTACTTCCTCAGCCGCGAAGGCATGAAGTGGTTCTGGGACCAGTACACGACCGACGAGGCGCAGCGAGCCGAGATCACCGCTTCGCCGCTTCGCGCCACTGTCGAACAGCTTGCTGGACTGCCCCCGGCGCTCGTGATCACCGGTGAAGCGGACGTCCTTCGCGACGAAGGCGAGGCGTACGCCGCGAAGCTGCGTCAGGCGGGTGTGCCGGTGACGGCGGTTCGGTACCAGGGCGTGATCCACGACTTCGTGATGGTGAACGCTCTTCGGGAAACGCACGCCGCGGAAGCCGCGATCACGCAGGCGATCACGGTGTTGCGTGGCGCATTCGGCAACTAATTAGGGACGAACGGGCAATCCTGAGGTTTTGCTGAGTTTGCTGGGGCCATTCTGGCGTGATCGACGTCACGTGATCACAACGGGAATGGCCCCTCAAACGTATCTAGAGCAGCGGGTCCCGCCTTCCGGGCGCGCGATCGGTCCTGGAGGTTCCCGTGCACCTGAGCCAAATCAGGTTGGATTCGCCCGTCATGCTCGCGGTGATCGGCGTACTCGCGCTCATCGCGGTCGTCTCCGTCCCGTGGTTCTGGGACAAATGGCGCAAGCGCAAGCAACTCGGCCGCAGTGCCACGGTGCTGGTCGCGCTGTGTCTCGTGATCGTCACGCTTGGCTTGACCGGCAACATGATCGGCGGATTCTTCCCGACGCTCGGCTCGCTGCTCGGAACCGGCGCGTTCGCCGCCGAGGGGATCGACGTCGAGGGCGGCGACAACGGGGTGGATCTCGGCCGGGCGCGCGACCTCGGGGTGGCGCACGCGCGGGTCGGCAAGGGGACCATCGCGCACGTGACGGTGACCGGAAAGCGCACCGGCCTCACCCGCGACGTGACGGTTTACCTTCCGCCGCAATACTTCCAGCATCCGTACAAGGCGATGCGGTTCCCAGCGATCACCTGGATCCCGAACTATCCCTCCGGTCCGGAGGTCACTACCGCCCCGATCGGGTACCACCTGCCCGAGCAGCTTGACTCGGCGATCTCGAAGCACCTGCTGCCGCCGGTGATCGTGCTGATCCCGGACCCGACCGGAACGCCGAAAATCGGCCACGACACCGAATGCGTCGACGAGGTCAACGGAAGCCCCAACGACACCTATCTGTCCGCGGACGTCCGGGACTGGGCGATTCAGCGCCTCGGCGTCAATCCGGACCGGCGGGCGTGGACGATCGCGGGCTGGTCGTCCGGCGGCTACTGCGCGCTGAATCTCGTGACGCGGCATCCGCAGTGGTACGCGCAGGCGGCGAGCGTCAGCGGATACGAAAAGGCGCAAGTGGACGGCGAAACCGAGAATCTTTTCCGCGGCCGCAAGGACATCGAGGACGCGAACAACGTCCGGATCAACGTCCGGCTGCACCCGGCTCCGCTCGAACTCCTCGCGATTTCCGGGGAGAAGGAACAGAACGAAAGCCGTGCGGTCGACCAGATGCGCGCGGCCGCGCAGCCTCCGGTGCAGTTCACGACGTGGCGGATTCCGGACGCCGGGCACAACATGAACACGTTCAAGGCGCAGCTGCCGGACGTCCTGTCGTGGATCGGGCAGCGGATCCCGGGGCCGTCCGCGCCCGCGCACCAAGCCGACGTGACCGGCGGGGTGAAGCCGTGGCCGCTGCCGAAGACGGGCGCGCGGGGCGCGCTGGCGGAGGTGGAGCAGTGACGGTTCAGCGGATCCCGGGAAGGTGCTTGACCACCTCGGTGACCTGAGCCGAGGCGGTTTCGTAGCTGACCGAGCGGGGATTCTCGGTGAGGACGGTGACGATGTACCGGTCGTCGTTGACGAGGCCGGTGGTGTGCAGGATGCGCCCGGGGTTGCAGCAGGACCAGCCTTGTTTGACGGCCCAGTGCGCGTCGCCGAGCGCGTCCGGGATGCCGAAGTACTGGCGGAAGCCGTCGGCACCGTTTTCGGTGGCGCCGCGGAGTCCCCGGAGAATCGTGTCGCGCTGCTCGGCGGGTGCTTTGTCCATCAGGTAGCGGTAGACGCGCGTGATGTCGGCGGCGGTGATTTCCGTGTCGCCCCACCGTCCTGGGTTTCTCGGCGGCTTGGTTTCGGTGAGGCCCATCTCCGGCACGGCCGCGCGGACGATGCTGGTTTGGCCGCCGGATACCCACAGCTTGCTGGCGGTGTCGTCGTCGCTGCGGGACAGCATTTCCCGCACAGTGGCCGGACTGGTGCCGCGATCGAGCGCGTCGAAGGCGATCAGGATCTTCACCAGCGACGCGGAGGTGTAGTGCCGGTGCGCGTCGAGGGAGACCGGGGTCGTTTCGGTGCTGCGGTCGTAGACGACCACGCTGACGTGCCCTTGGGGGACGAGCGCGGGGAGTTCGGCGGCCTGCTGGGGCGCGGCGCTGCCCGTGCTGTGTTTCGGGCTGGCGCCCGGGGTGCCCGGGTCGGTCGACGCGGCGAGGACGCTGGACCCGGATGCCGGACCGGCCGCGGTGATCACCTGCCGGTACGGCTCGGCCGTGGTGACGAGGAACGCGATGACGGCACCGAGAATCATGCCGGCCAAGAGGAACGTGTTCGTCCTGCGCATGACCCGAGTTCCCCGATCACCCGATCAGGGTTCGCCGAATCAGGTGGGTTTGTGGGATGGGTCTCCGTACTGGCCGGTACGCGTGACGGTCGGGAGGGCTGCGGGCAAGCAGAGCTGGTTCGGTTTCCGGAGACTTCAGCCGCGCCGCTCCAGCCCCGCTTCACGTCCGTGAGGGCCACCTTGGGGGACTCTGATTCCCCCAGGGTTCCCTTCACGGACCGCAGTGGGCCTTTGAACCGGGCGGACCGTGGGCATTGGGGCTGGGGTTCGGCCGGTCAGACCACGGTGAGCCGGTCCACCAGCAGTTCGATCCGCAGGTCGGTGAACTCCCTCGGCTGCCGTCCGGCGCGGGTCAGGGTCGCGATTCCGTGCAGGGACGCCCAGAACAGCTCGGTGAAGAGGGCGGGGTGGACGCCGTCTCCAGCGACCTCGCCGAGGGTTTCCCGCAGGGCGGCGAAGGCGTCTTTCAGCGGTTCCGGCGTGTCCTCCTGCGCGAAAGCCAGGCCGCCGTCGAGCTGGAAGATGGCGTCGTAGACCGCTTGATGGCGCTCGGCGAAGTCGAGGTAGGCGCGGGCGAGGGCGGTGACCCGGGCACGCGGGCCGTCCGCGCTTTCGGTGGCGGCTCGCAGCGTGGCGGCCAGTTCGGCGGACCCTTCGAGGGCGACGGCGCCGATGATCTCGCGCTTGCCGCGGAAATGGCTGTAGAGCACGGGCTGGCTGTACTCGATGCGCTCGGCGAGCTTACGGGTGGTGACCGCGTCCCAGCCCTGCTGCTCGGCGAGTTCGCGGGCCGTCGCCACGATGAGCCGCTCGCGTTCCGCCTGTTCGCGCTGCTTGCGTTCCTGGACCGACATGAGCTGACTCTAGCACTGCTAGACAAGAGAGCGGCAGTAGATCTAGCATCGACTCATTCGCTAGCGACGCTAGATCCTGGGAAGGTCATCATGCTCAGCGCACTTGAGGTCTGCACCATCGTGGTTGTCGGCGTGATGGTGGGGGTGGAGTTCTCCGTCGCCTTCGTCATGAACCCGATCTTCGACGCGCTCCCCGACGACAGCGCCCAGCGCGCCCGTTCCCACGGCGGCCGGATGCTCGGCGCGGTCATGCCGTTCTGGTACTTCGGATCGCTTGCCCTGAGCGCGATCTGGGCCGTCGCCGCGTGGAGCGACCCTGGTGCCGGACTGGTCGTGATCGCCGCCGGGCTGCTGGTCGTGAGCGTGGCGATGTCGATTCTGCTGCTCGTTCCGATCAACAACCGGGGCAAGACGTGGACCCCGGAGAACCGGCCCGCGGACTGGAAGGAGCAGATGCGCCGCTGGGACCGTTACCACTACGTCCGCGTCGCGGTCCTCATCGCCGCGTTCGCGCTGCTCGCCGCCGCGCTGGGTTGATTGCTGCTCACCTGTCTCACGTGCCCCGGCTGCCTCGTCGAACGGCCCGGATTCGGGTTTCGGGCCGGTTTGACCGGGGGTATTCCTTCAGGGTTGACCCACCGTCACCTCGGTACGGGAAGGACTGGAGTCATGGTTCGTGCGCACGGAGCCCGCGTTCGGGTGGAAGGGCTGCAGCCCGCGCAGGTGCTGGCCGTTCTGCTCGGGGTCCTGTTTCTCGCCTACGGCATCGTCGGGCTCGTGAAGTCCGGGTTCGGGGACTTCACCGGACAAGGTGTCACCTTGTGGCGGTTTTCCGCCAATCCGCTGAACAACGTCGTCCACGTCGTGACCGGGGTGATCGGCCTGCTGCTGGCGCTGGGTTCCGGCCGCGCGCGGACGTTCGGCTGGCTGCTCTTCATCGGCTACGGCGCGCTGTTCGTCTGGGGCCTGATGCTCGCCGGGACGATCACGGTCAACCCGGTGTCCGGCCTCGGCAACCCGCTCAACCTCGCCGACGCCGACAACTGGCTGCATCTCGGCATCGCGGTACTCGGCCTGCTGACCGCGGTTCTCCCGGCGCGCCACGGGGTTCTGCTGCCGGAGGACGACGAGCCCGCCGACGTCGACACGGCCGCGCCGCCGCATCGGCCCGAGCACGGCGGGCACGGCTTGGCCCACTGAGATTCTGTCCACAGTGGAATAACTCGGGATCGCTCGCCGGACCTGCTCCGGCGGCGATCCCGTTTATTCGCTGGGGTTCTCCAATGCCCGGTCTACCAACCGGCCCGCCGCGCCAACGTAGTGCGCAGGGTCCACGAGATCGGCCAGGGTCTCGGCATCGACGACAGCCGTGATCTCCGGAGTGTTCGCCAGGATCTCCGCCAGGGAACGGTTTTCTTCGATCGCCCGGCGGGAAGCGGTGCCCAGCAAGTCCTTCGCGCGGGCCTTGCCCACCTTCGGTGCCAGCGCGGCGGACAGTCGTTCCGAGACGATCAATCCGTTGGTCAGCGCGAGGTTTTCTCGCATGCGATCCGCGTGAATCGTCAAGCCGCGCACCAGATCCACGGTCGTGTGGGTGGCTCCGCCGGTCAGTCGCAGGCATTCGCGCAGCAGTTGCCACTCGGCTTGCCAGACGCCCGCCGAACGTTCGTCTTCAGCCAACCCGGATTGCGTGACCCCGGCGGCCAGCACCGGTACCTGCAATGCGGCCGACCGGATCAACGCCGACTGGACCGGGTTTTGCTTGTGCGGCATCGCCGAAGAACTGCCGCCGGCCGCCTCGGTCGCCTCGCCGATTTCGGTACGGGCCAGGACCTGGACGTCGACTGCGATTTTCCCCAGCGCCGTGGTCACCCCGGCTAGGACGGAGACCAATTCGGCTATCGGAGTGCGGTCCGCGTGCCACGGCAGAATCGGTGCGGTGAGCCCGGTTTCCTCGGCGAAGGCGGTGACTAGACGTTCGGCGTAGTCATCGGTGCCGTCGCCGTACTGGACGTACGCGGCCAACGTTCCGGCTGCGCCGCCGAGGGACACCGGCAACCGCAGCGAAGCCACCCGGCGGGCGGCTTCCTGGATGCCCTGCCGCCAGATCGCGGCCTTCAGCCCGAAGGTCGTCGGGACCGCGTGTGCGGTGAGGGTCCGTCCGGGCATGACGGTGTCGCGGTGGGCGCGCGCCACTTCGGCGAGGGCGTGCGCGATCACCGTCAGGTCCGCGCTGATCAGCCGGAGGGTGTTGCGCGCGACGAGCATCATGGCCGTGTCGACGATGTCCTGGCTGGTGGAGCCGCGGTGCACGAAGTCCGCGACGTCCGGGACCTTGGCCGACAGCGTGCGCACCAGGCTGACCACCGGGTTTCCGGTCGCACGCGCGTCGCGGGCCAGCTGGACGACGTCGAGGCCGGTTTCCGCCAGCTCCCGCGCGGCGACGGTGATGTGCTCGGCCGCCTTGGGAGGCGTCGTGCCGAGCCGCGCCTGCGCCCGCGCGAGTGCGGCCTCCGCCTCCAACAGGGCGGCGGCGAAGGCCCAGTCCCCGGTCACAGCTTCAGCCGGGGTTCCGGCGCGCACCGGGGAGAGGAGGCCGGAGTCGGGATCGGCGGTCATGTCGTCCAGCATCGCACGCCTAGTGGAGTGGGGTGGAACGGTTGCTGGTCGCTGTGGTGGGCGGGTCCATTTCGGAGGGATCGTGGCAGGTGTGGGCGCGTTGGCTGGTTCGGGTGTGGGTGGGCCGGGTTGCCGGTCGCTTTGGCTTGGTCGCACCGGCTGGTTGGGGCGTGGGTGCCTGTCGTGGGCTGGGTTGCTGGTTGCTTCGGCGTTCTTGGCCGCTGCAGGCTGAGCTGCCAGTCACCTCGGCATGATCGCGCCGAAACGACGAGCCACGTCGCTCCATCACCTCCACTTCGGACTCAAGCCCCGAGCACCAGTCACCTCACCGTCCCGTAGCTCCGTCCGTCACCTCGCGCAGCAGGTCGGCGTGGCCGTTGTGGCGGGCGTACTCCGCGATCATCGACACCAGCATCCACCGCAGCGAGAACGGTTCTCCCGTTGTCTTCACCACGCCCTGGGCGTCCAGCGACGGCGCGGCCGCCAGGATTTCCCGGCTGCGGGCGCACTCCGTGTGCCATCGCGCCAGTGCCTCGTCGAAATCGCCGTCCAGGCGGTCGAAGTCCTCGTCCGGGTCGTCGTCCGAGTAGTGCAGCAGCGGGACGTCGTCGCCGGCGAACTGGATGCGGAACCACCATCGTTCGCAGCTCGCCAGGTGCCGGACCAAACCATGCAGGGACATCGTGGACGGTGGTACCGCGCGCGTGGACACGGCTTGCTGGCTTAGGCCGGAACACTTCAGCGCGAGGGTTTCGCGGTGCCACTCCAGGTAGGCGACGAGCGTCTCGCGTTCGTCGGCGAGGCGGGGGATCGGCTGGCGGTCGCTTTCGGCGACTTTGGACAGATGCTTCGGGGTCTGCGTCATGAGACGAGCGTCTCACCCGCCACCGACAATTTTCCGGGAGCGGCGGCACGGGAGAACGTCCGCGTGCAGTAGTGGGCTAGCCCACATAGCGGGCCCGGGTAGCTGGCCCGGCCGGTTCTGTCGATGCGGAATTCAGGTGAATTCCGGTGTCGATCAGCACACTCAGACACGGTTTCCGGCCGGTGTTGTCGCTCCGTCAGAGGTATGGTGATCGGCATTCCGGGGATTAATCTTTTGGACGGCCCACGTCGGCTCCTGGGCCGGACGGCGGTAGTGCGACAGGGCCGAACGCACTAATGAAACGGTGAATAGGGCGCCATGGTCGGAGCGAGTGTGCCGATGGTCGATTCGTCGATGTACAGCCACGCCGGTGGTCAACTCGACCGGCTTTGCCGGGCGGTGGGATTCGACCCGGAAGAACGTCGTCACCTGGATCTTCTCCGGTTGTTGCTCGGGGAGTCCGGGGAATTGACCGTCGATGCTCCGGCGCAGTTCCCGTGCAATGTGGCGGACGACACCACGCCCGTTGAATTCTCGGTCGCATTCGACGCCAATGGCGAATGTGTGGTAAGGGTTCTCGGCGAGACCGTCGGGGCTTCGGATCCGCGCGAGTTCCTCGCTCAGGTGGCCGGCGAGTACGGCCTGGTCACCGACCGGCTGGACGCCGTCGCCGACCTCTTCCTCCCGCACGACGAGCGGCGCGGGCCGTTCACGCTGTGGTACTCGCTGATCTTCCGCAACGGGGCCGCGCCGCGGATCAAGGTCTATCTGAACCCGCAGATCAGCGGTCCGACCATGGCGGATTCCCTGGTCAGCGAGGGGTTCCGGCGGCTGAACCTTGGCGAGGCGTTCGACCCGGTGGTCAAGCACGCGCTGCGCCGCGGGGAGCGCGACAACTTCACCTTCTTCGCGCTCGACCTCGACGACGACCCGCTGTCCCGGGTCAAGGTGTACGTCTCGCACGACGCCGCCGAGGCCGAGGACGCCGTGCGCGCGGGGCAGCTGGTGCCCGGCGCGGACCCGATGCTGATCCGGGAATTCCTCGCTGTCCTCGGCGGCGGAAAAGGGCCGTTCGAGGGCCGTCCGCTGGTTTCCAGTTATTCGTTCGTGGAAGGGATGGGCGGGACGCCGGGAAACTACAGTCTCTATCTCCCCATTCGGAGTTACGTCCCGGATGACGAAGTGGCCAGGGCGCGCGTGCACGCCATTCTCGCGCAGTATGACTTCGACCCGGAACAACTGGACAAAGCGCTGGCAGCGGTTTCGGAGCGGCCCCTGCGCGACGGCGTTGGATTGATCGCGCATGTGTCGTTGCGAATGGGCGAATTCGGCTCCGGAATCACGGTTTACCTGTCCTCTGAGGCTTATGCGGTCGCGCCGCCGAGAAAACGGCCGGTGCTCGGCCGGATGACCTGACGCGGTAGTTTTCGGCAGTCACCCACAACTGGAGGAATTACCCTGATGCGGACCTTCCCGCCGTACCGCGCCCAAGTCGTCACCGAAATCCCGGTCACCACCCGTGCCGAACGGGAGCAGGCGCTCGCCGCGGCGGGCTACAACGCCTTCAACCTGCCCGCGAACAAGGTCAGCATCGACCTGCTCACCGACTCCGGCACCGGCGCGGTCTCGACCCGGCAGGAGGCCGCCGCGGTCGCCGCGGACCGCTCGTACGCTGGCTCGGACTCGTTCTACCGCTTCCGCGACGCGCTGCGCGAACTCACCGGATACCCGCACCTCCTGCCGGTGCACCAGGGCCGCGCGGCCGAGCGCGTGCTGTTCTCCAGCGTGCTGGAGAGCGGCCGGATCTCGGTCAGCAACACGCATTTCGACACCACCCGCGCGAACGTCGAACTGCTCGGTGCCGAGGCGATCGACCTGCCGTGCGCGGAGTTCGGCGACCTCGACAGCCTCGAACCGTTCAAGGGCAACATCGACCTCGACGCCCTCGAACGCCTCTTGACCGGCCCGGACGGCAGCCGCGTCGGCCAGGTGCTGCTCACCATCACCAACAACGGCGGCGGCGGACAGCCGGTCTCGATGGCCAACCTGACCGCGGCGGCGAAGCTCGCGCGTACGCACCGGGTGCCGGTTTTCCTTGACGCCGCACGGTTCTCGGAGAACGCGTGGCTGGTCATCCAGCGCGAAGCGGGCTACGCGGACAAGACGCCGCGTGAGGTCGCGCAGGAGGCGTTCAGCCTGGTCGACGGCTGTGTCGCGAGCCTGAAAAAGGACGGCATCTCGCCGATGGGCGCGTTCATCGGCCTGACCGACCCGGAACTCGCGCAGCGCTGCGAAACCAACCTGATCGCCACTGAGGGCTTCCGCACCTACGGCGGGCTCGCCGCGCACGACCTCGATCGTGTCGCCAAGGGCCTGCAGGAAGTCGTGGACCCGCACTACCTGGCCGCGCGCGCCGCGGAGGCAGCCCGGCTAGCGAAGCAGGCCAACGACGCCGGTGTGGACATCGTGCAGCCGCCGGGCATCCACGCGCTCTACCTCAACGCCGGCCGGCTGCTGCCGCATCTGTCCGCCTCCCGGTTCCCCGGCCACTCGCTGGCCTGCGAGCTGTACCTGGCGGGCGGAATCCGTTGTGTGGAGCTGGGTTCGCTCTACCTCGGCACGCTCGACGAGCAGAATGAGCTGGTCACCCCGGCCCCGTTCGAGCTGGTCCGGATGGCGCTGCCGCGGCGCGTGTACAACCAGGGCCACTACGACTACGTGGCCGGAATCCTCGGTGACATCGCGGCGAACCCGGAGAAGGTGCCGGGCTACCGGATCGTCGAGGCACCGAAGATCCTGCGCCACTTCAATCTCCGGATGGCTCCGGTCCACTAAGGACAGAACGCGAACGAGGGGGCTCCCCGCGCCGGGAACCCCCTCGCTGGTCTCTCCTCCGGTAGTGCCCCAATGTGGCATTGGGTGCATGGGACGCACCCAATGCCACATTGGGTGCGCAGGATGCACCGAACGCCACATTGGGGCGGTCGCGGCGCCGGGTCAGGCGGGCTGCGGGACCACCGTCATCGCGTGCTTCACCAGCCGGATCAGCGCGATCTTGCTCGAATCGCGCTGCCGCGCGTCGCACATCACGATCGGCACGCCGTCGGGCACCACGAGCGCCTCGCGGATCTCGTCCGGGGTGTAGCGCGGCGCGTTGTCGAAGCAGTTCACCGCCACGACGAACGGGATCTTCCTCCGCTCGAAGAAATCGACCGCCGCGAAGCTGGTCTCCAGCCGGCGCGTGTCGACCAGCACGATGGTGCCGATCGCGCCGCGCGCCAGGTCGTCCCACATGAACCAGAACCGTTCCTGGCCCGGAGTGCCGAAGAGGTACAGCACGTGCCGCGGCGAGATGGTGATCCGGCCGAAGTCGAGCGCGACCGTGGTGGTCTTCTTCTGCTCGACGCCGGACAGGTCGTCGACGCCGGTGCTCGCCTCGGTGAGCACCTCCTCGGTGGACAGCGGCGGGATTTCGCTGACCGAGGCGACCATAGTCGTCTTCCCGGCGCCGAATCCGCCGGCGATGATGATCTTGACCGGCGTCGGTACCGACGCCGCGGCGTCGTCAGAGCTTGATGAGGCCATCGAGAACCGCCTGGAGAGTTTCGTGGTCCGGCGCCTGGGCCGGCTGACGGGACGGGGCGCGGGTGATGACGAGGCCGCGGTCGATCAGGTCCCCGCACAGCACGCGCACGACGCCGAGCGGCAGCTTCACGTACACCGCGATCTCGGCCACCGACAAGGGTCTGCGGCACAGCTGGGTGATCGCGAGGTGCTCCGGGCCGAGCCCGACCGGGTCCGATCCCTGTTGCAGGGTCATCACCTGGGTGGAGAGGTCGAGCTGGTGTTCGGACGGGGTGCGCCCGCTGGTGATCGTGTACGGCCGGACCAGCGGTCCGGCGGCCTCGTCGTACCAGCCATCCTCAGTCACGTCGCCTCCCGCAGCAGGTTCGCGGCCTCGCGCGGCGCCGACGCCAGGTAGTCGCCCACGCGCTTGACCAGTCGGTTCATCTCGTACGCGATCATTTCGACGTCGATGTCCGCGCCGGCGAGCACGGCGAGGCACGCGCCCTGCCCGGCGGCCGACACGAAGAGATACCCGCGCTCCATCTCGATCATGTTCTGCAGCACCGGCCCGCGGTTGAACTGCCTGCTCACCCCTTTGGCGAGGCTCTGCAGGCTCGACGCGATGGCCGAGAGCTGGTCCGAGTCGTCCTTGCTCATCCCGGACGACTTGCCGAGCAGCAGGCCGTCGGCGGACAGCACGATGGCGTTCTGCGCGCCGACGACGCGGTTGACGACGTCGTCGAGCAGCCAGTTGAGATCGGGGGTGGAGTTCCCGTACTCGTTCATGCGGACAGACCCTGACTTTCGGTGTGGTGAGGTGTGCGGTCGTTATGACTCATTTTGCCCGCCTCGCGCCCGGCGGGTGCCCTTGTGGAACGCCATCAGCGTCCGCGCGGTGGTCTCGCCCGCGTTGGTGACGTCCGCTTCGGCTGCGGCGTCCGGGTCGTCGTGCAGCTGGGCGACGAGATTCTGCTGCGGCTGCCTGCGCGGGAGCCGGGGCCGGTCGTCGCCCTGCAGCCCGCTGAGGTCCGGTTCCGCGGCGCGCGGCGCGGCCGGGACGTCCGGGATCTGGCCCGCGGACGGCGGGTACGGCTCCGGCGAGGTCCGCGGGCTCGGCGTGGGCAGCGGCCGGGCCGGGTAGGGCCGCGGCGTCGGCTGAGGCGCCTCCGGGGCGGGCCGCTGGACGGCGCTTTCCTGTGCTGGCGCGCCGACCTGGGCGAGCGCCGGAGCCTCGTCGGGTTCGGGCGCGTTCGCGTCGGCGAGGTGGCTCGACGGGATCAGCACGGTGGCCCGGGTGCCGCCGTAGCGCGACGGGTCGAAGGTGACCGTGATGCCGAGCCGGGAAGCCAGCCGTGCGACCACGAACAGGCCGAGGCTGGAGTCCGCGCGCAGCGCCATCGCGTCGAATTCGGGCGCGTCGGCCATCATCGCGTTGGCCCACTCGCGCACGCCCTCCTTCATGCCGAGCCCCTGGTCGGACACGTCGACCACGACGCCGCGGGCGACCATCCGGCTGGTCACCTCGACCTGCGAACCGGGCGGGGAGAACGACGTCGCGTTGTCCACCAGCTCGGCGACGAGGTGAATGGTGTCCGCGACCGCGGTGCCGACGATCGCGACGTCCGGCACCTGTTCGACCTGCACCCGCGAGTACTGCTCGGTTTCCGAGACGGCCGCGCGCAGCACCTCCATCAGCGAAACCGGCTTGCGCCAGCGCCGTCCGGGCTGCTTGCCGCCGAGGATGATCAGGTTCTCCGTGGTCCGCCGGGCCCGCGCGGCGAGGTGGTCCAGCTGGAACAGCGACGCCAGCTGGGTCGAGTTCTCTTCGCGGCTTTCCATTTCGTCCAAGATCTGCAGCTGCCGGTGCACCAATACCTGGTTGCGGTGGGCGATGCCGAGGAACACGTTGTGCACGCCGCTGCGCGCCTTCGCCTCGCTCGCGGCCGCGTTGACCGCGGTGAGCTGCGCGGTGTTGAACGCCTCGGCCACCTGGCCGATCTCGTCCCGGCCGTGGTCCAGTTTCGGCAGCTCGGCCTCGATGTCCACCGGATCGCCGCTCTTGAGCCTGCCGACGATGTTCGGCAGCCGGTTGCGCGCGAGGTCGAGCGAGTCGTTGCGCAGCCGTTCCAGCCGCGTCATCAGGGTCCGGTCGACGAGCGAACGCGACACCCGCACCGCGACGATGATCGCGGCCAGCGAGGCGAGCAAGGCCACGATGCTGCCGATGATGGCGTTGCGCAGCTGCTCGTTCCCGGAATCGATCGCGGCGGCGGAAACCTGGTCGGCCTGTTCGATGGTGAGCTGGGTCAGGCCTTGGGCGACCTGTGCGGTCAGCGCGTGCCAATCGCCTGCCGAGACCGGCACATTGCTCTGGTCGCTGCTGGTCCATGGACCGTGCTTGATCAGCGAGTCCTCGGCCGCGTTGAGCCGTTTCCACGCGTCGCTCGCGGACAGCTGCTCGTAGTGCTGGCGCACCGCCGGTTCGAGGAACGGCGAGATCTGCGCCAGCTGCGTGCGGTAGTAGCCGACGAGCTGGGAGAACTCGACGAAGTCGTCCGGCGCGAAGTTGTTGCCGGAGAACGCCGCGGACACCAGCGACGTCTCGCGGGACATCAGGTCGCCCGCGCGGAAGAGCGAGGTCGCCGAGATGGCTCCCTGGACCGCGGTGGCGTCCGGGACGATGCGCGCCTGGGTGTCGAACAGCGTCGCCGCGGAGTCGAGGACGCCGTTGTAGTAAGCGTTTACCTGCGCGCGGTTGATGCTGCGGAAGTTGACCTGCGAGCGCAGCACCGGCAGCTGGTCGAGCTGCGCCTTCAGCGTGGTGACCTTGCTGGCGATCTCGTCCGGCGCGCTGGAAATGGTGGCCGCGAAGGCTTCCTGCAGGCCCTTCAGCTTGCCGTCGCTGTCCTGCTCCTGTTGCTGCAGCTGCTGCGGGCCGGAGCTGGGGCTGTCGAGGTACTGCAGGGCGAGCTGGCGTTCCTGCTGCAGCGACGACAGCGCGGTGAGCGCGGGGATCGACACGTCACGCACCGAGCCTGCGACGAGCCGCACGTACAAGCCGTTGATGAAGAAGGCCGTCGCCAGCACCGCCCACAGCACGAGCAGGGTGATGCTCGGGATCAGGACCGTCCGGGTGAGCCTCTTCCGGATCGACTTGTCGTACGCCTTGCCGGGATCGTCCTTGTTCTCCACGATGATTCACGAACTCCTGGGTCACCCTCGGCGAGAGTGCGGACACGGCCGGGGAAGCGGACACGCCAGTGGGTGCGAGTGGTCCTCGTCACGGAAATCTCGGATACACCCTTCGTAGGCCCACCGAACGGAACAGCCCCGGTTTCTATCACGAACGAGGGCCGCGTGGTTCCGCTGATCGAGCAGCCGAACGTCGTCTTGACGACGGTTACCGAACGTAGCGCCGAGTTCCCCCGGCATTTGTCGAGGCCCTGGCCCCGGCTGCGGTTTTCGGACCAGCGGGCTGGGCTGAATGAGTGATTCAAAAAGTGGCCCGACACTCATTCAGTGTTCCGTGGGGTGGAACTGTCGGCGAATGGACATGTCGACAACTACTGTCCATAGTGGACTAATGGCTGATCCTCGGCGTCGGCCCGAGGAACGGGAGCAGCTCGGTGCCGTCCTGGAGCGCGGAGAGGGTGCGCAGGACTCCGGCGCCGCCGGTGGCGACGTCGGCGGACAGTCGTAGCAGGCGAGTGCCGGGGAAGGCAAGGCCGCCGCGGAACGGGACCGCGTACCACGAAAGCCGCGTCAGGTGCCGGTCGATCGCGTCCTGGGTGCGCCGGTCCGGGGTGCTGCTGAACGCCAGCCCGGCGGCGAGCCCGCAGCGGCCGTTGAGCAGTCCGGGATGGAGCGCGAACTCCCCGCGGCACGCGACGCGCAGCGCGGGCAGGCTGCGCGCGGCCTTCGCGTCGAGGCGATAGCGCGCCAGCTGTTCGGTGACGATCAGTATTCCGGCGCTGCCGATGCCCGCGCCACGGCGCGAGCCCCGATTGCCGTCGCGGACCGGCAGCGAGCCGTCCAGTGCCGGGACGCATTCCTCCAGATCGCGTTCGAGCGCCTGGTCGGCGAACGACAGCCAGGCCGGTTCGCCGGTGCGTTCGTAGAGCCGCAGGAACAGCAGCGCCGGGCCGGACCAGCCGTACAACAGCCCGGCCTGCGCTTCCGCGCCGGGCGGCTCGGCGGTGTCCAGCGCTTCGGCGAGCCGGATGCCGATGTTCAGCGCCTGCCTGCCGAACTCGTTGTCACCGCGGGTGGCGGCGAAGTGCAGCCGGGTCAGTCCGATGCCCGCCAGGCCGCTCGCCAGGTTGTGGCAGACGGTCTGTTCCACCAGCGCGCGGGAGGCGGCCAGCAGGCTGCTGGCGGCCGTCCGGTAGCCGAATTCCTCCAGCACGTAAGCGATTCCGTGACTGCCGTCGAAGAAACCCGCGCGGCTCGGCTGTTCTCCGTGGATCGCGTCGAGGAGCCATTGCTCGTGTTCGGGGAAGCGGCCGGCGCCCGCGACGTGCAGCGAATGCAGGACGCCCGCCGCGCCGGTGCCGAAGGTCGCGCCGCCGACGCGGAACTGGTCGATGTCGCCAGGGAACAGCCGGTCCCGCCGATCCGGGGTCGCGGAGGCGAGCAGTGCCTCGGCGATCTGCTTGCGCACCAGCGGCCAGTCCGGACGGGGTTCGTCGAGTTCGGTGTGCGCGGGCTCGGTGTGCGGCGCGATGCTGTCGGCGTAGCCCTCGGGCAGCGAGAACCGGCGTTCGGTGAGTTCGGCGGCCCAGCGGAGGCGCTCGGGCACCAGGTGATAGAGCGGGGCCAGCGGCAGGAAGAGGCGCAGCCGCAGGGCGGTCTCGTCGCGGTCGAAGCCGGTCAGCGAGACGGTTCCGGCGCTGTCGACCAGGATGTTGTGCGGATTTTCGAGCACGACGCCGCGTTCGCGGGCTTCGGCGACGATGCGGTCGACCTGCGCCAGCACCGACAGCGCCTGCCTGCGGTAGGCGGCGAGGTCGGCTTCGGGGCAGTCGCGGCGGGTGAGCGGGTAGTGCCGGGTGAGCCAGACGTCCAGCGGCAGGCCGGGCCGGTATTCCCGCACCAGGTAGTGGCGTTGCCCGGCGACGTACGCGTGGACCTTCGGAATGCCGCGGATTCCGGCGAGCCGCTTGAGGAGGTCGTGTTTGCGTTCCAGTCTCGCCACGGCGTCGACGCCGTCGCGGTCCAGCCCGGTGTAGGGCCAGGCCTCTTCGACGAGCACCTGCTCGCTGCCGCGTTCGGCCAGGTAGACGGCGGTGCCGTGGGCTTGCCGGACGACCTCGGCGACCGGGTGCGGCGGAACCGGCGCGTCGGTGTACTCCGCGACGCAGTCCGGGATCCGGACCCAGTCCGGCACCGAGAAGTCCGGGCCCTGGTGCTCCGGTTCGAGCGCGCTGCTCGGCCTGCGGATCGCGGGCACGCGGGCGCCGGCGTGCTCGGTCCACAGTTCGGCGAATCCGCCATAATGCACGTGAACCGGGCATTCTCCGCAGCGAAGCGCGCCCTCGATATCGGGTCCGGGCTCGCCGGTGAGGAGTTCGGAAAGATCATCGAGGATCCGGTCGAGCGTGTTGTTGTCGGGCGGATAAATAGTCGCGATCGCACCGCTTCCGGATGTGGTCGGGTATTCCGCATTGTGATCGAGGAAAATCGAGCGGGAACGCAGGTGCCGGTGGTGCAGTCCGCGGTCCAGGCAGTACTCGCGCACGCGGTCCAGTACCCGCGCGGCGTTGCCGGGGGCGGCGGAAACCTCGACAGCCCAGCCTTGTTCGGGCACTGTTTCACCAGTTGGGTGGAGGAAGCGCCAATGTCCGCGCTCCTCGATAGTCCACAATGGACTCTTCGGGACGGCGGCCAGGTCGTCGACGGAGATTTCCCGCCGGCGGTCGAAGAACCACGGATCGGCGAGGCAGAATGCCTCGTGCCGGACGTTCATAAAAGTGGATCCTTCCGCGTGCGCGCCATCCGGTTCTCCGGCGACGGAAACTATTCCCGCACAGCTTCGACGTCGCGCCAATCCGCCAATTCAGCGTTCGGCGGACCCGAGCGGGGCGAGGATAAAACCGGATCTCGCCGACTGAGGGTGATTCCCCGTCGCCCGGTCGAGCGGGATTTCCCTGGCATTCGGGAATTGACGTAATGCCAGCGACCCGTTCCGGTGAACGTGGTCCCGGCCACGCCGTCGGCCCCTCGCCCGTCCGGGGCGGCGGACCGGGCGGGTACGTTGAGCTCGGCGGGCAGAAGGAGGAACGGGTGATCTTCGGGTTCGCGATAGCGGTGGCCGGGTGCGCGCTGCTCGTCGCGCTGTGGAGTTTCGTCCAGGCGGCGCGCAAGCGGCTGCCGGACACCCCGCTGCTCGTCGCGCTCGCGGTGATCGAGGTGCTGCTGGTCGCCCAGCTCGTGATCGGGGTCGTGCTGCTCGTCGGCGGGCACCATCCGGGCAGCCTCGCGACCTATCTCGCCTACCTGATCGGCTGCCTCGTCGTGCTGCCGGTCGGCGTGGCGTGGGCGCTGGCCGAGCAGAGCCGGTCGAGCACGGTCGTGCTCGGCATCGCCTGCCTGGCCATTCCGGTGATGGTGCTGCGACTGAACGAGGTGTGGAGTGGAGCAAGCGCGTAAGACGGCCACCGGTCCCGGCCGGATCCTGGTCGCGGTGTACGCCATCTTCGCGCTCGCCGCGACGTCGCGGGCGGGCGTCCAGATCGGTACGAAGTTCCACGAGGCGCCGCTCGCGTACGTGTTGTCGGCCTTCGCCGCGCTGGTCTACATCCTGGCCACCGTCGCACTCGCCCGCGGCGGCCGGACGTGGTGGCGGATCGCGCTCGCCGCTTGCACGGTCGAGCTGCTGGGCGTGCTGACCGTCGGCACCCTGAGCATTTTCGACCGGAAGGCGTTCCCGGACGCCACGGTGTGGTCGGTCTACGGCCAGGGGTACCTCTTCATCCCGCTGGTGCTTCCGGTGATCGGCCTGTACTGGCTGCGCCGGAGCCGGGTCGCTGCCTGAGCCTTTCGCCGGAACAGTACGCGGAACTGTCCGTAGCGCCGAGGTCAGAAGAAGAACAGGTGGTCCCCGGCTACTTTCGCCGGTTCTGGTTCCCGCGCGCGGTGCCGATGATCGAAGGCCCCGTCCCCACCGGAACCGCGGCGACGACGCCGCAGAAACGAGCGACCATGCGTTTGCGCACCTGTTTCCTCGTGCTCGCTACCGCGCTTGGCCTAGCCGGATTCGCCGGTCAGGCCGGCGCTGCCAGCGGGCCGACCTCGACCCCGGCGATCATCGGCGGCGGCTACGCCTCCAACGCCCCGTGGGCGGCCCGGCTGTTCGTGAACGGCAGGCAGAACTGCACGTCCACGATCATCGCGCCGCAGTACATCCTCACCGCGAAGCACTGCGTCGCCTCCGGCGGCACGTACACCTTCCGCATCGGCAGCCTCGACCAGAGCAGCGGCGGCACGATGGCCACCGGCGCCGCGATCACGCGGTACCCAGGGGCTGCTGACCTGGCCATCGTGCGCCTGTCCACCTCGGTGAACGCGACGTACTCCCCGCTCGGTACGTCGGGTGACGTCCGCTCCGGGCAGACCGTGCAGGTGTACGGCTGGGGCGCGACGAGCCGCTGCGGTTCGGAGATCAACTGCCAGTCGCGGTACCTGAAGGTGGCCAACGTGCGCGTGAGCACGCCGCAGTGCAGCGACTACGAAGGCGGCGTCGCGGTCTGCGCCACCCGCATCGACGGCATCACGGCCGGCGGCGACTCGGGCGGCCCGATGTTCGCGTCCGGACGTCAGGTTGGTGTCGCGTCGACCAGTGACCGCCAGTCCAGCACCGCGTACACCAACATCACGCAGTACCGCAGCTGGATCTCGCAGGTCGCGGGCGTCTGACCGTTCGGCGTCTGATTTTGTCGGTGGTCCGGCCTAGTGTTGGGAGTGCGCACCGCTTCCGTTGCGCGTTGCGCGGAGGAGGAGAACGAATGCCCGACAAGCTGATCCCTGGGCCGGACCACCCGATCACCGTAGAGCCGAACCCCGCGCGGGTGGTGGTCAAGGCGGGCGACCGGACCGTCGCCGACACCACCCGCGCGCAGGTGCTGCGGGAGGCGAGTTATCCGCCGGTGCAGTACATCCCGCTGGAGGATGTGGATCTGGCGATGCTGTCGCCCACCGAGCATCGGACGCATTGCCCGTACAAGGGGGACGCGTCGTACTACAGCCTCACCGTGGTGCCGGACGGCGAGAACGCGGTGTGGGTTTACGAGGAGCCGTATGACGCGGTGGCTCCGATCAAGGGGCATGTCGCGTTTTATCCGGACCGGGTGGAGATTGAGGAGGTGGGTGGCTAGTCGTGCGTGGTTGCGCCGGTTAGAACCGGTATCGGCACTCACGAGACCTCGGACGCCCGGGATTCGCGGCCAGTCAACGGCACCGGTGGCTGGCCTTGGTGCGCGGGCGGGTGCTGGGCGGTGCTGGCCCCGGTCTGCGTGGATGCTGGCTCCGTGCTGGTCTCGGTCCGCGGCTGAGGGGCGTCCTCGGCTGATCTTTGGCCGGTGCTGATCCGGGTGTGCGGTGGGTGCTGGTTCCGTGCCGGTTTTGGCTTGCCGCGGGTGCTGATGTGTCCTGCCGTTTGCGGGTGCGCGGCGGGTGCCGGTTTTGGCCTGCTGCGGGTGCTGGCGCGTCCTGCTCCGACCTCCTCCGACCTGCCCCGACCCGCGGCTGACCCCGGGCCGGTGCTGGTCCGGGCCGAGCGCGGCTCAGCGGGCTCAGCGGGCGGCGGCTCCGTCGACCTCGAGCCACGAGGCTTCCCCGGCCTGGCGCAGCGCGTTCCACAGCAGGTTGAGCGGGTGGCTGTCCGGGTAGGAGGACCGTTCGCCTCGGCGGGCGAACACGCCGACTAGCAGTTCCAGTTTTGGCTCGATGTCGTCGACGAGGGTGATTGTGCGCAATCCGGATGCGGCGTGCAGGCGGTTTTCGCCTGCGGCCTCGCCTAGGCCTTGGGTGACGAGCATGCAGCCGCGGATCAGACCCGAACGGAGCAGTTCGAATCCGTATTGCGCGGAGTCGATCTCGGCTACGATGTCGAGCCGGTTGCGGTAGTCGGAGCCGAACCAGCCGTGCATAAAGTCATTGATCACGCCGCCGCTGGGGACGACGAGCGGCAGCGTCGGCAATTGACTCGTGGACACGGACTCGCCGGCGCGCGGAGTGTCCATATTGGTCAGGATGCCGAGTCCGCTGCGCCGCCACTCCAGCACGTCGACGGTGTCCAGCGCGTTGGTCGTGACGACGCTGCCGCAGACCAGGTCCACGTCCTTGGCCAGCAGGCGGTCGATCAGGTCCTTGGTGCGCACGTGCACCACGTTCAGCTCGATGTCGCGGGCGCGGAACTGCTCGGCGACGAGATCGCCGGCGTGCGCGAGGCTGCCGAGGGTGTAGCGGGTCGCGCCGACGGTCAATGTTCCGCCGAGTTCGCGGCGGCATTCGTGAATGGTGTCCAGCCATTCGGTGAGCGTGCGGCGAGCCTGTTGCGCTACGGCGCGTCCGGTGTCGGTAAAAAGAACGTCGCGGCCGCGTCCCTGGCGGTGCAATAATGGTTCTCCGCACAATTCCGAGAAATTGCGGTTGAGGGTGTCGAGTTGTTTCTGCACACTGGACTGGTCACGGCCGAGCGTGCGGGCCGCGGCGAGGGCGGTTCCGGTTTCCGCGACCGTGATCAGCGTGCGCAACTGGTCGAACGTCGTGTCCAGCAGTGCCGGTGACGAGCGCAGGAGCCGGCTGAGGACGTTGAACGACGGCGACCGGAACGGGCTGGGTGCGGACATCTGGCAAGGCTCGCCTTCTGCATTCACTTCTCGGACGACGGAGAGCGTAACCCGGCTCTCCTGATCTCGCGGCCAGTTAAAAAAATCTGCAGATTTTATCGGCGAACCAGTGGACGGCGCAAGCGGTCGGCGGGAAACTCCCTCACGCTTGATTCGATTGCTGATCCAAGGAGTTCGACAGAAGTGAGTTCGTACAGTTCCACCGGCGCGCGACGTTCCCGCACCCTGACCATCGGCGGGGGGCTGGGGCTGATCGGCGCGCTCAGCGGGCTGCTGTGGGGTGCGATGGTGCTGGTGCAGGGCGAGGGCCTGATCCGCCCCGCCGTGCAGGAATACTTGCAGAACGAAGGCCGCGAACTGGCCTCGAGCGGTCTGCTGACGGCAGACGACCTGACCGGGATCGCCATGTCGTCGTTCAACAGCCGCGCGGCGATCTGGCTGGTCATCGGCCTGGTGACCCTGGTGTCGGCCGCGATGGTGCTCGCCGCGCACAACTGGGCCCGGGTGGTGCTGACGGTGTTCGCGGTCTTCGGCATCGGCCTTGGCCTGCGCGACCTGATCGACCTGAACCCGCCGCTGCTCAACGCCTTCGACGCGATCGCGGTGCTGACCCTGCTGGCAGTGCTCGTGGTGCAGTGGCTGCCCGGGGCCAACCGTGCGGTCCGCGCCCGGAAGAACTCGGTGATCGCCCGCAAGGCGGCTGCGTTCGCGGTCTGAGGGCCTGGTTGAAGCTGGGGCGTCGCTCGTGAGGAAGCGGCGCTTGCGGGCGGGACGTCTGAGGGGTCGTGCCGCTCGCGAGGGATTGTTGGGGGCAGTTGAGGGGCAGAGCCCGGAGGCGGCTGTGGGGGGACGGCTGTTGAGGGCGGTCGTCTGAGCAGTTGAGAAGGTGGCTGTTGAGGGGCAGTTGCCTGGAAGGACTGTGCGGGCGGCTCTCTGGGGGCGACTGCTTGAGGGGGCAGCGCTTGAGGGAAGCGATGCCCGAGGGGAGTTCCGCGAGAGGGGGAGTTCCGCCTCGCCGCCTGACCCGCGGCGAGGCGGGACCGGGGCGCGGAATTCGGCTAGTCGTACCAGCGAGGCACATCTTCGCGCCGGTCTTGGGGGTTCGGCGCAAGCTTTCCGTGCCAGCTACTTGCTAAGCGCCAAGAGTCGGGGGCGTCGGACGCATTCCGGTTTCCGGGTCTACGGCGGTGCCGTCCTCGGCGAAGAGGTCGACGTCGAGGACGTACTTGCGTTGGTGCTCTTCGTCCTCCTCGCCCTTGCCGCGTTGGCCGCCGGGGGCTACCGCGCCGGGCGTGCCTTTTCCGCCGGTGGCACCACGTTCCGCGCTTACTCGGGAAGCCGCGCCTTCTCCGGACCGCGGGCCTGCTTCACCGCTGAATCGTCCGGAGCCGCCGCCTGGGCGTCCTCCGCTGCCAGGCCGTCCTGGACCGCCTTCGCCGCCGAGTTTGCCGGGGCCGCTGCCGGTCCGTGCGGAGCCGCCTAGTCGTTCCGAGATGCCGGATGCGCCAGGTCCGGCGATCGGGGTGATGCCGAAATCGTTCCCTGGGCCCGGTATTGCGGGAGCTTTCGTCCCACCGCGCCACGGGTTGTCCACAGTGGACCCAGAGGTCGGCGGTGGGGAGTATCCGGAGGCGCTCGTGTGGTCGTTCCCTGGCGCGGAGTGTCCCGGCCCGCTTGAGACGGGGGAGGTGAGCGGGGGAGAGCCGTGGTACGCAGTGCCCGAGCCGGACGTCGGGCCGGTTCCGGTCGGTGAGTGAAGGGAAGCCTCGGGGCTGGATTTCGTCGCGGTGGCGGGATGTTGCTGCTGGATGGTCAGGTCGCCGCCGTCGTAGACGCCGATTTTGCCGTAGTCGGCCTTCAGCTGCTGGGTGTTGCCCTGGCTTTCCGAGGTGAATTTCTCGTACGTCTCAAGGTTTTTCTGCTGTGCGCTGCCGTGCTCGGCGAGCTTGGAGAGGACGTCGACGTTCATCAGGCCCGCCGTGGGTGCCAGGTCGCCGGTGGGCGCGGGTGGGATCGACGTGATCTGGTTCCGCAGATTCTCGTGCAGGGCGATGCCGGTGGAGTGGGTGTTTTCGTTGGCGGAGAAGGCTTGATGCGCGTCGACCATCGAGGCGCGGACCTTGCGCAGCCGCTCGGCGACGAGATCTGCTCCTTCGCCGGTCCAGGACGATTCCAGCTTCGTCAACGTCCCGGACAGGTCCTGGCTCAGCGTTTCCTGCTCGGCGGCCAGTTCCCGCGCCGCGGCCGTTCCTTCGTGCCATCCGCTGGGGTCCGAGGCCTGTACCGCCTTGACGATGTCCTCGATCGGCACCGTCAGCTCTTGGTGCTGGTCGAGGTACTGCTTGATCGGCTCCCAGAATTTCATGTCACCGCCCGGCCTTCTGCTTCAGAGTGGTGACGACGTCATTGGCGACGTCGGCCGCGAGCGGGCACGGATCGGCCTTGTTCGCCTTGCTGTCGCGCGGTGCGACGTGCGCGAGGAAAGAGAGCCGGTCGGTGACGCCGACGTTGACGTCGCAGCTGCTCGAGAACGGGCCGGGGCTCGAACTGTAGGCGACCGCGGGGAAGCCTTGGATGGGCGGCAGCGCATCGAAGCGTTTCATGCGCGGCCGGACGTTGGCATAGGCGTTGCTGAGGCCGTCATTGTCGTTGCCGTAGAACGACACTCCGATGAATCCTCCGGACTCGGAGTTGGTCCACGTGCAACCGGGGACGGCGTCGTTGTCCGGTTTTCCGGGGATCTCGGAACCGAGTTGCTCTTTGATCTGTTCGGGGGTGAGAGCTTGGCACGGAGACAGGGAGAACACGTCGTCCGGGAGCGGGTTTTCGACCTTCGGCGCGCCGCCGTAGGGCAGGGTCCGGCCGGACGGCGAGGTGGTCGGCGTCGCGGTGCCGTCCGTGGGCGTGGAGCAGCCGGCCGCGAGGACAGCGAGGCCGAGCACCGCGATGATCGTGCGCAGATTCATCAGATTTTTCCTTGAGACCCGACTTCGGGATTCGTGCTCCGCATGGCCTTGGCCTGGTCCTGATCAGCCTGGCCGATCGCGCTCAGGGCCTTCTCGATCCGGTCGATCAATTCGGTGACGTAGGAAAGCTGCAGATCGATGTGCCCGCCTCCGTAGGAGAACGCGCCGAGCTTTCCGCTCCCGTCGCCGACCATGGCCACGTGCATCGCCATCGTCGACGGGTCTGTTGACGGAGGCTTCATTCCGCACAGCTTGGCCACCTTGTACTGCATCGCGTGCAACCTGTCCCGATACCCCTTCAGGTCGTGAAGGACCTGCTTCGCGAGGTCGACATCCAGGGAGAACCCGTCGCGCCGGGGCGCGGATTCCCACGGGTGAAAGATCGAGAACTCGACGTCCTCCCACACGCGAAGCCCTCCCCATGTTCGGTGTCGGCAAATGCAGACAGCTAACAAAGTAGCTGATCACTCACTGCCTGTGTGACGTTCTCCGAAATGCGGAAGTCGACTAGACATTAATGCTCTAGACGCAATTTCTATGGCAATCCGCGAACGGTGCGGAATGCCCAGTTCAGGAAGCCGACAAATGCCGTACCGCGGCTCGGTGGACGTCCGGGAGCAGGGGGTTCTCGTCGGCGCCTCGGCTGGCTACCACGATTTGGCACGGGTCGATTCCCTCGATCGCCACCGTGGCCAGGTCTGGGCGGGCGCGGATGCGGCAGTCGCTCAGCGGCAGTACCGCGACGGCCTGGCCTTCCGCGACCAGTTCCAGTTTGTCCTCGTAGCTGTCCGCGAGGGGAGGGGCGAGCGGTGCGGGGACACCGTTCGGGCGGGGTTCCAGGCGCCAGAACTCGCGCCAGGTCGTTGTGGGGCCGGTGCAGGGGACTACGGGTTCCTCGGCCAGGTCGGCTACGCCTACGGAATCCTTGGCGGACAAGGGGTGCTCGGTCGAGACCACCAGGACTCGTGGTTCGTCGCGGAGGACGGTGACGCGCAGGTCGTCCGCCGGGAAGGGGAACGGGAGGCGGGAGACCAGGGCGTCTACGCGGTGTTCGGGCAGCGCTGTCGTGTCGTTCCAGCGCAGGTGGCGGGTGCGGATCTCGGCGTCTGGGTGTTGGCGGCGCAGGTCGCGAATTACGGGGGTCACGATGAAGTCGTCGGTGTAACCCAGGGTGACGGTCTGCGGGGCCGCGGCGGCTTTCGCGGAGCGGCGGGCTACGTGGGCGGTGGCCAGTAGCTGCTGGGCGTGCGGGAGGAAGGCCTCGCCGGCCTCGGTGAGCTGGGTGCCGTGCCGGGTGCGTTTCAGCAGGTGGACGCCCAGTTGGTCCTCTAGGCGCTGGAGTTGCCTGCCCAAGGACGGCTGCGCGACGTGCAGTGCGGCGGCGGCTCGGCCGAGGTTGCGGTGTTCGGCGACGGCCAGGAAGTACCGCACCAGGCGCAGGTCGAAATCTGCGCTGGGGTCGAGCGGGCTGGTCACGAAATCCAGGCTACGCGTCCTGCGGTTCGGGCATCACGACCTGCGAAACGGGTCTTGGACGTCGGCGGGGAACGGTTCTTGACTGGAGTCATGAAGTACGAAGGCAAGCGGGTTGTAGTTATTGGCGGGACCAGTGGGTTTGGGTTCACGGTCGCGGAGCAGTTGGTGAATGAAGGCGCGCGGGTGATTGTCACCGGGCGTAAGCAGGAGCAGCTGGACAAGGCTGCGGTTGAGCTGGGCGAACGTGCCATCGCGGTACGTGGCGACGTTGCGTCGTTGGCGGATATCGACGCGCTGGCCGAGCGGGCGGAGAAAGAGTTAAAAACAGTGGACGCGCTGTTCGTGAATGCGGGGATCGCGAAGATGGCACCGGCGGCCGAGGTGAGTGAAGAGGATTACGACGAGTTGTTCGCGGTCAATGCCAAGGGGCCGTATTTCGCGGTCCAGAAGCTCGCGCCGCTGCTGAGCGAGGGCGGGGCGGTGGTGTTCACGACGTCGGTGGCGAACGTCCGCGGGCTGCCGATGATGAGCGGGTACGCCGCGACGAAGGCGGCGCTGCGTTCGATGACTCGCAGTTTCGCGACCGAGCTGCTGCCGCGGAGGATTCGGGTCAACGCGGTCAGTCCGGGGCCGATCGACACCGGGATCCTTGACCGTTCGCTGCCGCCGGAGGTCGCGGAGCCGACGAAAGCCCAGATGGCGGCGGAGAATCCGATGTCCCGCTTCGGGCTTCCGGAGGAGGTCGCGGCGGCGATGTTGTTCCTTGCCTTCGACGCCACCTACACCACTGGCGCGGAGTTGGCGGTCGACGGCGGCGCGTCTCAGCTCTGAAGCATCCGTCGCCATCCGTCGGCGGTGCAGTGGCACAGCTCGGCCGGGTTCACCGCGGCCGGGTCGAGCAGACACTGCAAGGCGATGCCACGAAGCTGTCCGGCGATGGCGACGGCGGTCTGCTCCGGATCGAGATCGGGACGGATGGTGCCGTCGGCGATGCCCGCGGAGATCTCTTCCCGCAGGTCAGCGCGGAAGGCGTGGTCGCGTTCGCGGAAGATCGGGGCCAGCTCCGGCGCGGTCATCGATTCCGCCCACAGCACCAGGAAAGCCCGGCTCAGCACGTCGGGTTCGCTGAGCTGTGCGAGGTAGCCGTCGATCAGCCGCAGCAGCCGGTCCAGGCCGGGCGGCAGCGTGTCCAGGCCGGGGACGAAGCCGGTCTGCGTGGTGCGGGCGAGTTGTTCCAGCAGCGCTTGTTTGCCGCCGAAATGGTGGGTGACCAGGCCGCGGCTGTACCCGGCACGCTCGCCGACGCGCGCCAGCGTCACGGCGCGCACGCCCTCCTCGACGACCAGCTCGGCCGCGGCTTCGAGCAGCGCGGCCGCGGCTTGGTCGCGACGTTCCTGCTGAGTGCGGCGCGGCGTGGTCACGGGAGCAGACTCTACAACATACTTGCCAGCTGACAAACAAGTATGGGTAGAGTGACGGTGACCAGAGGGAGGAAGTCCGATGACCGCAGTTTTCGTCCACGGCAACCCGGAGACTCCGGCGGTGTGGGAGCGCCTGCTCGCCGAGCTGGGCGACCGGCGCACCGTGTGCCTGTCCCCGCCCGGATTCGGCTCGCCGCTGCCCGCCGGGTTCGGCGCGACCGCCGTCGAGTACCGCGACTGGCTGATCGGCGAATTGGAGAAGTTCCCCGAGCCGGTCGACCTGGTCGGCCACGACTGGGGCGGCGCGCACGTGCTCAACGCCGTCATGGCCCGTCCGGAGCTGGTGCGCAGCTGGGCCAGCGACACGGCGGGGGCGTTCCATCCGGATTACGTCTGGCACGACCTCGCGCAGGGGTGGCAGAAGCCGGGCGTCGGCGAGGAATCCGTCGCGGCGATGTTCGGCGCGCCGGTGGAGGTGCGGGCTGAGCGGCTGGTCGGCGGCGGGATGCACGAGTCGGTGGCGGCCAAGGTCGCGGCGGGGATGAACGACGACATGGCCCGCGCGGTGCTGCCGCTCTACCGGTCCGCGGCGCAGCCGGTGATCGCGGAGTTCGGCCGGGATCTCGAACGCGCGGCGGAGCGTCCGGGGCTCGTGATCCTGGCGACTGAGGATCACTACGTCGGGACTGACGAGCAGCGGCGCGACTCGGCCGCGCGGGCCGGAGCGAAGCTCGCGGTGCTCGAGGGGCTCGGGCACTGGTGGATGACACAGGATCCGGTCCAGGGCGCGCGAATCCTCACGGAGTTCTGGGGATCCTGACCGCGGAACGGCTCAGGCACGCGCGACGAGGTGGAACACCCGGCTCAGCCGCCGGTACGGATCGCGTCGCGCGGCCTCCAGTTCCACCTCCGCGATCTCGGCGAGCTCGTTCTCGTCGGCGGCCAGGTCCATCCAGTCGGCGAACAGCCAAACCCCGTACCAGGCAAGGGGTTCCGCCCCTTGGCCGACGAGCAGCTGCGACAGGTCCGCCACGGTGTCCGCGCGCGTGTCCACGCCGAGGACGCCCCGCTCCCGGTGCGCGTCGAAGGCGACCAGTGCGTCGCTCCACCGTCCTTCCAGTGCGGGGAGGACGGCCAGCGTCTCGGCGTTGAGTGCCATCACCGACACGATCCCGCCCGGTGCCGCGCAAGCGCACAGGGCGTCGATCATCGGCACGGGATCGTCCACGTACATCAGCACGCCGTGGCACAGCACCGCGTCGAACTTCTGCCCGGCGACTGCCACGACGGCGTCCTCGCCGCGGCCGCGCACCAGCCGGACTCGCTCGCGCACCTCGGCTGGTTCGGCGGCGAGACGCTCCTCGGCCTTCGCGAGCATCGCCTTGGACGAATCCAGCAGGACGATGTCGTAACCCATACGTGCCAGCGGGAACGACTGATGTCCGGCCCCGCCGCCGACGTCGAGCACCGTGGCCGGCGGCGGGGGAAGGTGCGTCATGAGCTGCTGGTGCAGGACGTACGTGCGGACGCGGCCCTTGACGGACGCGTACGCGCCTTCCACGAAGGGACTCGCCAGCGCGGCCCAGGCGTCGGTCTCCATGCCGGTAATCTTCCGCCACGGCAGCTAGTGACGCGCGTCACATAAAGTCCATGTCCAGAATCCGCCCGCGCCTCCGACCACTCCCCGAAAGACCCCGAAACCACGAGGAGCAAGACGATGAAGTTCCTGATCAGCCTGCACATCAACCAGTCCGTCCTCGACGCGTTGACCGACGAGGAGAAGGAGGCGCTCGGCAACGGCGTCACCGCGTTCATGGAGTCGACGCGCAAGTCCGGCGAGCTGATCGCCGCACAGGCGCTGGCCGATCCGTCGCAGGCCGCGGTGGTGTCGGTCCGCAACGGGCAGCCGGTGGTGACCGACGGACCGTTCCTCGAGTCCAAGGAGTTCCTTGGCGGCTACTACCTGCTCGACGTCGAGAGCAAGGAGCGCGCGATCGAGCTGGCCGCGCAGGTCCCGGACGCCGCGATCGAGGGGCTCGGGGTCGAGGTGCGCCAGATCATGTTCTCGGAAGGACAATTGGACGCGTGACCGCTCCCGCTGTCGAGGACCTGCTGCGCGAACTCGTGCCGCAGGTCCTTGGCGTGCTGGTGCGCCGGTACGGCCAGTTCGAGGGGTGCGAGGACGCGGTGCAGGAGGCGGTACTCGCCGCTTCCCAGCAGTGGCCGGCAGAAGGCGTGCCGAACAATCCGCGCGGCTGGCTGGCGACGGTCGCGTCCCGGCGCTACGTCGACCAGCTGCGCAGCGATCAGGCGCGCCGCGAGCGGGAGCTGGCGAACGTCGTCGAGACCACGCCCGAGGTGCCGGACACCGACGACACGCTGCTCCTGCTGTTCCTGTGCTGTCATCCGGCGCTGACGCCGGCGTCGCAGACCGCGTTGACCCTGCGTGCGGTCGGCGGTCTGACCACGGCCGAGATCGCCGCCGCGTTTCTGGTGCCGGAGGGCACGATGGCTGCCCGGATCAGCCGCGCCAAACAGCGGATCAAGGCGGCGGGCAGTTCGTTCCCCGGTGCGGAAGGGCCGGAGCGGCTGGGGGTCGTGCTGCAGGTGCTGTACCTGATTTTCAACGAGGGCTACACCGCGTCCTCTGGCCGCGACCTGCACCGCGCCGACCTGGCGTACGAGGCGATCCGGCTGGCCAGGATGGTGCACGCGCAGCTGCCGGACGACAGCGAGGTGACCGGTCTGCTCGCGTTGATGCTGCTGACGCATGCCCGTCGTGCCGCTCGTACGACGTCGTCTGGCGATCTGGTGCCGCTGGCGGACCAGGACCGCACGACGTGGGATCGCGCCATGCTCGACGAAGGCACTGAACTGGCGAAAGCGTCCCTTGGCGGTTCGACGCTCGGCCCGTATCAGCTGCAGGCGGCCATCGCCGCGACGCACGCCGACGCGGAGACGGCGGAGGAGACGAACTGGCGGCAGGTGCACGCGCTTTACCTGATCCTGGAACGGATCGCGCCTAATCCGGTCGTGACGCTGAACCGCGCGATCGCGCTCGCCGAGACCGAAGGGCCGCGGGCCGGGCTCGCCCTGTTGTCTACATTGGACAGTGAGGAGCGGATGGCGCGGCACCACCGGCTGCTGTCGGTGCGGGCGCATTTGCTGGAGAAAGCCGGGGATCTGCCTGGCGCGTACGAGAACTACCGGCTGGCGGCCAAGGCGACGGCGAGTATCGCGGAAAAACGCTATCTGGAATCCCGGGCCGCAGCTGTCCGTGAGGGGAACCCTGAGGGAATCTGATTCCCTCAGGGTTCCCCTCACGGACTTCTGTCCGACCGGGTAGGTTTCGCTGGGTGTCCCGGACGTCCGCGAGCGTGCCTGACGAGGTCCTGCACGACTCGATCGTGGACCGGTTGTTCGCCCGCGCTGCCGACGAACGCCCGCTGTTCACCCACCAAGACCACACCCGCGGCGTCGAGCACACGCTGACGTGGGCCGAGTTCGCCGGAGGAGTCCGGGTGGTGGCCGGGGAATTGCGCCGGGTCGCGGAACCGGGCGAGCGCGTCGCGATCCTCGCCGGGCAGGAACTCGCTTATCCGCTGGCGTTTTTCGGCGCTCTCGCCGCCGGGATGGTCGCCGTTCCGCTGATGCTGGCCGGCAACCGCGCGCAGGCCGACCGGCTCGCCGGGGTCCTCGCCGACTCCGGCGCGCGAGTCTGGGCGACGTCGTCGGCGGTCGCGGCGAAGGTGCGCGAGTTCAGCGATCCCGGCGAACTCGTGGTGGTCGACGAGCTGTCCGGACCGGGTGTCGACCCGGTTCGGGTGGACCCGGAAAGCCCCGCCTACCTGCAGTACACGTCGGGTTCGACGCGCGAGCCGGCGGGCGCGGTGATCCCGCACCGGGCGATCGTCGCGGCCTGCTGGCAGGCGAGCCGTGCGTACGCCTCGGACGAGCGGACGACCTGTGCCGGCTGGATCCCGTTCTTCCACGACATGGGCCTGATCCAGCTGCTGTGCCTGCCCGTTTACGTCGGCGGCCGGTCGGTGTTCATGTCGCCGGCGGAGTTCGTGCACCGGCCGCAGCGGTGGCTGCGCCAGCTGTCGGACTATCCGGCCGTCTTCACCGCCGCCCCGAATTTCGCCTACGACCTGGCCGCCGACGTCGGCGCCGAGGACGATCTCGATCTCTCGGACGTCCGGGTCGCGCTCAACGGCGCCGAGCCTGTCCGGCCGCGCACGGTCGAGCGTTTCCACGAGGTCTTCGGCCCGCGCGGGTTCCGCGCGGAGGCGCACCGGCCGTCGTACGGGCTGGCTGAAGCCACTGTGTACGTCGCGAGCGCCGGAGAAGAAGGCCCGCGCGGCGCGGTGCTCGACCGGGAAGCGCTGGCGCAGGGCCGCGCCGTCGAAACCCCGGACGGCCAGCCGGTCATGTCGGTGGGACGGCCGGTCGGGCAGCTCGTCCGGATCGTCCACGACGGACACGAGCAGCCCGAGGACGAGGTCGGCGAGATCTGGGTGCACGGGCCGAACGTCGCGTCCGGCTACTGGGGCCGCGGCGACGCCGACTCGTTCGGCGGCGTCCTCGACGGGCTCGACGGCTGGCTGCGCACCGGCGACCTCGGCGTGTACCACCGCGGCGACCTCTACGTGACCGGCAGGCTCAAGGACCTCATCGTCGTCGACGGCCGCAACTTCCACCCGCAGGACCTCGAAGCCGCGGCGGGCGAGGCGCATCCGGCGATCCGGCGGGACCGGGTCGCCGCGTTCGGCGTCGCCGACGAGCAGGGCGAGGGCGCGATGGTGGTCGCGGAATGGGCGCGCGGGGCGGAAGCCGAGGTCAAAGACGTGACGCGGGCCGTGCTGCGAGCGGTGTCGAGGGCGCACGATCTTACCCTTCGCGCGGTACACCTGGTCCCTTCTGGCGGACTTCCGCGCACTTCCAGCGGAAAGGTCGCCCGGTCCGCCGCCAAAGCGCGTTACGGTGGCGTCCGTGGGTGATCACTGCGCCGAGGTCACGAAGGTCGTCAGCGACACCTTCCGGCTCGACCCGGCCCTCGTCGTGCCCGACGCTCCGCTGGAGGAGCTCGGCATCGACTCGAAGGGCCGGATCAAGCTCCTCGCGGCGCTGGAGATCTACTACGACGTGTCGATCGATCTGGACCAGCTCGATCGGTTCACCGACGTGGAATCCGTGGCGGACGTGCTGGCGGAGGCCCTGGCAACAAGCCGAGCTGAGGAGAAGCACTGAAATGAGCGGTGGGGGCGGGTACACCGCGACAACCGAAGCGTTGTCGAAGGCGTCGACCAAAATCGGTGACCTGGCGGAGAAACTGCTGGACGACAATCCGGACCTCGAGCAGTCCGAGCTGACCAAGGAGAAGTTCGGCCGGGTGCACCAGGCGCACGCCGACAAGTACCTCGAGGGCACCAAACAGCTGTGGGGAGCGGTCTCCGGCTACAGCAAGGCTCTCGAATCGTTCGGCACGAACATCAAGACCGCCGGGTCGGCCTACGGCCAGAACGAGGACAACCAGGCCGGGGCCATTAACCAGACCGGCAGCGGCGTGGACGGGATCCTCTGATGGCGGACGAAAACAAGCCCAAGACGTGGCCGGACGTCAAGAAGCTGCTCGACAACTCGGCGGTGCCGCCGGAGCTGAAGGACGGACTGCTCCGCGCGTGGGTGAACGAGCACCCGCATCCCGAGGGCGACGAGGGCAAGGACGTCGCGAAGTACATCAAGTCGTACGGGCGCACGTTCATTCCCATCCCGGACAATCCGTTCGCGATGCCGGGCGGTGCCCCGCCGCTCGACAAGGTCTACGAAGAGGCCCGGCAGAAGGGCCAGCAGAACAGCTACAACCAGGACGAGAAGAAAAAAGAAGTCGACAAGGGCAAGGGCGAACTCGACAAGAAGGCTCCGCCCGCCCCCGGCGAGGGCAAGGACGCCGGAGCCACCGGCACGAAGACGTCCGATGAACTCTTCGACCCCGCGGCGGCCGCGCTGCGGGTGTTCGAGACCTTCGGCGGGCTGCTCGAGAAGCTCCCCGACGACTGCAAGGGGAACACGCGCAAGCTCGACCTCGACAAGGACATCCGGGGACCCTTCGACGAGCAGCGCGGGATCAGCTTCGAGGGCTTCATCAACGACGCCATGCACTTCAAGCATGGTTCGGAAACCGTGAAGTCGACGCTGACCGAGACCGGGAAGGAACTGGGCACCCTGTTCCAGACCTGGACCGGGGCGGGAGCCGACGCGGCGTCGGACAAGTACAACGACAGCATCCAGAAGAAGGCCGCGAAGCTGGGGGACGACCTCAGCCACGCCAGCGAAGCGACGCTGGCCGCTACGAAGACGCTGTTCGACCTGTGCAAGGGGAAGGCCGACCAGGTCATCGCCCTGTACCGCGACCAGGTCGGCAAGGCCGACTACACGATGGCGCAGAAGGTCATCGCGGTCGCCAACGGCGAGCACGGCAGCGTCGACGACCTGGCCCAGATCGCCGGCTGGATGGACTACAACTTCGGCACCAACCTGGTCGACACCCTCAACGACCAGGGCTGCTGCAACGACGACGAGATCCAGAGCCACGGCAAGGACCTCGCCAAGCAGTGGATCATGAACCAGTTCAACCCCGACATGTGGGACACCATCTACAAGGGGTTCGAGAAGGCCTGCAAGGACGCCAAGGACCTGGTCGACAAGGCCTACGACGCCCTTGACAAGGAGATGGGCAAGCTCAAGAACAAGTTCGAGGGCGCCAAAGACGGCGGAGCCGGTGGGGCCGGCGGAGCCGGTGGCGGTCCGGGCGGGCCTGGTGGGCCTGGTGGCGGTGGTCCTGGCGGGGGTGGCCAGGGCGGCGGTCAGGGTGGCGGTCAAGGTGGCGGCCAGGGTGGCGGCGGCTACGGCGGTGGCACCGGTGGCGGTACTGGCGGTGGCACCGGCGGCGGTACTGGTGGGGGCACCGGGGGCGGGTCCGGTTCGGACAAGCCGCAGGGCGACCATCCCGGTGGCACTGGCGGCGGCATCGGTGGCGGTACTGGCGGCGGGTCTGGTTCGGGCGGCGGGAAGGTTCCCGACCTCGACGTTCCGTCCGGTTCGCCGGGCGGCGACAGCCTCGGCGGGGGCTCGGGCGGCGGTCCCGGCGGCGGTACTGGCGGCGGCGGGCCGGTGGACGGTCCGCCGATCAAGACCGATTCCGGCGGCGGGTCCGGTTCCGGCTCGGGCGGTTCAGGTCCGGGCGGGTCTGGCTCCGGTGGCGGAGGGGACAACGGCCAGTCCGAGGAAGAGGCCAAGCAGAAGGCCGAGCAGGAAGCCAAGCAAAAGGCTCAGGAAGAGGCCAAGCAAAAGGCGCAGGCCGCGATGGACGCGCTGAAGAAGGACTCGCAGGGCAGCCACGGCGGGGGCAGCCTCGGCGGTCCGGGCGAGCCCGGCGGCGGGGACAAAGGCCCTGGTGACAAGGGTCCCGACGGCAAGGGGCCGGACGACAAGGGCCCGGGCGACAAGGCTCCTGGCGACAAGGGCGGCGGCGGTTCCGGCGGCGGTGGGCCGGTGGACGGCCCGCCGATCAAGACCGACCCCGGCGGCGAAGACGGCAAGCCGGGCGACGGCAAGCCGGGTGACGACGACGGCAAGGGCCATGACGGCAAGCCCGGCGACGATGGCAAGGGCCACGACGGGAAGCCGGGCGACGACGACGGCAAGGGGCACGACGGCAAGCCCGGCGACGAGGACGGCAAGGGCCACGACGGCAAGCCGGGCGACGACGACCGGGATGTCCTGAAGGTCAAGCAGGGCGACAAGACCTTCGAAATGTCCGAGCCGGACCACGACGGCAAGATGGACATCAAGATCGGCGAGGGTGCCGGGCACGTCAAGGACTTCAAGATCGACTGGTCCGCCGACGACAAATCCGCGGCTGCGCACGGCGGCGAGGACGGGCACGGCAACCAGGTCCACCACCCCGGCGCGGACGGCAAGATCCACCTCCGCGACGGCGACACGAAGATCACCGCCGAGCGTCCGGACGGGCCGAACGGGCCGACTGTCGTCACGGTCGACGACGGCAAGGGCAACCCGACGACCTACACGCTCGGCGAGGAAGACAAGCCGCAGGACAGCACCGGCAAGCACCACGCGGGTGACGGTCCTGGCCAGCACGACGACGGTCCCAGCAAGCCCGCTGGTGATCACAAGGGACCCGACGGCCCCGGGCACGGCGGTGCCTCGCCCGGCAGCAGCCACCCCTCGCCGACGCATCCGATCGAGGGCGGACCCGGCCCGGAGATGTCGCACACCGGCGATCCGTTCGGCGGGCATCCCGCGGGTGCTCCGGGACATCCGATCGAAGGTGGCCCCGGTCCGGAGATCTCGCATTCCGGCGGTCCAGCGGGCGGTGGTCCGGGGGTGCCGCATCCGGGCGAACCGGCCCAGCCGCTGCACCACGGCGTTCCGGCCGGTGGCCCGGGTCCGGAGATCTCGCACAGCGGTGGTCCGGGCATCCCCGCTGGTGCCCCGAGCGCTCCGCTGCACGGCGGGCCCGTGGTCGGGGTCGACCACACGCCGATCGCCGGCACCAACACCGGCGGGTTCTCGCAGCCGGCGGGCGATCACCCAGGCGGCCCCGGCCAGCCAGGCCAGCAGGGGTCCGGCGGGATGCCCGGCATGGGCGCGATGGGCGGCGGCCACGGCGGTGGCGGCGGCGGTGGCGAGACCGAGCGGCGTGCGGCGTACCGGGTCGAGGGCGCGGTCTTCGACAACCTCGGCGAGCCGGCCAGCCGGATCACTGGTTCACTCGACGATGACGACGACGCGCCGATCATCCGGACCAGGTAGGAGCGACGCATGAGCGAAACCGCCGCGATGAAGGCCGAACTGGACGCGCTCGTCCGGGAGCAGGCCGACCGCAGGGCGCTGCGCGAGCAGAAGGCCGAAGAGGTCAAGGCGCAGTCCCAGGAGTACATGACCAAGCAGGTGCAGGCGGCCGAACGGTACGTCCAGCACCGGCGGGAGCTGGGCAAGCGCAAGACCAAGTCCGGGTGGAGCACGGACCGGCCGAGCACCGAACCGCCCTCGGCGTTCGATTCCGACGAGTTCGGCAACGAGCCGGGTTCGGCGTCGCCGTTCGCGGTGACGCCGGAGCAGCGTCCGCCGCGAGCCGAGGCTCCGCGCCGGCCGAGCCGTCGTCCGCGTCCGGTGGAAGACGACGAGGACGACGACGCCTTCCTCAACAACCGTTGGCGCGATTGAGGTGCTGACCTAGGGAGGGGGCCGCGTGCCCCCTCCCGGCGGTCAGATCCAATGCCAAGGACTTAAGGCGGCGTTATGGCGGCAGCCGAGGCGTGTTCGCCCAGGCCGAAGCCACTGGCGGACCGTTGGCATGCGCCGGGGCCGACGCGGACAGCGGGAGCCGAGCGTGTCGGCCGTGAGGGGGCCCCTGAGGGAATCAGATTCCCTCAGGGGCCCCTCACGGACTTAAAGAAACGGGCATTCTGGCATTGATCAGGCATTTCGCTGACTTGATCGTCCTTTGTGGACAGTCAGTAGGCTGAGGCCACCCGGCTTAGGTCCCCGGCATTGCGGGTCAGATCCGGACCAGCATCTTCCCGACGTTCTCCCCGCGCAGCATTCCGATGAACGCGTCCACCACCTGCGAGAACCCGTCGGCGACGGTCTCGTTCACGAGCACCTGGCCGCTGCGGACGCGCGGGATCAGGAATTCCTCGAACTCCTCGCGCGCGTCGAGGTGATTGCGCACCAGAAACCCTTCGATCCGAAGGCTTTTCCCGACCACGTCGAACAGATTGTGCGGCGCGCTCGGCGGCGTGCGCAGGCTGTTGTACTGCGCGACCGAACCGCACCAGGCGACTCGGCCGTGGTCGCGCAGGACGTCGATCGCCGCGGCCAGATGGTCGCCGCCGACGTTGTCGAAGTACACGTCGATGCCGTCCGGCGCGGCTTTCGCGAGCAGGTCGGCGACTGGGCCGTCGTGGTAGTCGAAGGCGGCGTCGAAACCGAGGTCGCGGGTCAGGTGTTCGACCTTCGCCGCGGATCCGGCGCTGCCGACGATCCGCCCCGCGCCCAGCAGCCGGGCGATCTGCCCGGCCGCGCTGCCCACCGCACCGGCAGCCGCGGAGATGAACACGTCGTCGCCGGGGCTGATCCGCGCGATCCGGGTCAGGCCGACGTACGCGGTGAGCCCGGTTCCGCCGAGAATGCCGAGGTAGGCGCTCAGCGGAACGCCGTCCGCCGGGGTGATCGCGCGGGCGTCGGCGGTGGTGAGGACGGCGTGGGTGGCCCAGCCGTGCCGGTGAAACACCGTCGTGCCGACCGGCAGCGTCGGCTCTTTCGACTCGACGACCTCGCCGATTGTGCGGCCCTCCAGACCCGCGCCCAGCTCCCAGCCGCCCCACTCCATCAGCTCGCGCATATACGGATCGACTGACAGGTAACGGTTTTCGACCAGCACCTGGCCGTCGGCGAGGTCCGGCAGCGGCTGGGTGACGAACTCGAAATCGGCGGCGCTCGGCGCGCCCTCGGGGCGGCGGACCTGGCGGACGGCGGTCAGTGACACGGGATCTCCTTAGCGAAGGGCTCTGACCTGCAACGTAGGCGTGCGGAAGGCGCTTGGGCAGCCGTCGGGATCGATGGACGTGGCGGATCCATGAATCTCGCTCATGGATCCGGTTAGGCTGGCCGGATGGATGCTGTCGACCTCACCCCGGGCGAGCTGCGCCTGCTGCTCGCGGTGGAGCGCACCGGCAGCTTCACCGCCGCTGCCGCCGAGCTGAGCCTGACCCAGTCCGCGGTCTCGCACGCGGTCCGGACCTGCGAACGCAAGGTCGGCGCCGTCCTGTTCGACCGCGGCCGGACCGGCGCCCGCCCCACCGCGGCCGGTGCCCGCGCGCTCGTGCACGCCCGGCTGATTCTGCGTCAGCTCGACGTTCTCCGCGCCGAAGCCCGGGGCGCGGCCGCCGGAACCCTCACCGGCCCGCTGCGGATCGCCGCTTTCCGCAGTGCCGCCGCACAACTCCTGCCGCCGGCGCTGGAACGCTTGACCGCCAAGCATTCCGGTCTGCGTCCGCAGGTCCTGATCGTCCAGGAACTGGGCCGCGGCACCGCGGGCGAGGTGGCCGACGGCCGCGCGGACGTCGCCATCGCCACCCTCGGCGAGGACGAAACGCCGCCGTCCGGCCTGGTCGCCGGGGAACTGCTGCGCGAGCCGTACTTCCTCGTCAACCCGGCCAGCCGCCCCGACCCGCGCGGTCTGCCGCTGCTCGACTGGCCGGAGAACTGCTCGTCCTACACCCGATCCTGGTGGGCCAGACAGGACTGGCTGCCGTCGGCGAAAATCGACGTCGCCGACGACGGGGTGGTCCTTTCCATGGTGGCGCAAGGGATCGGCATGGCGATCCTGCCGAAGCTCAGCCTCGCCGCCGCTCCGCCGGGCGTCGACGTCACGCCGATCGCCGACCCGCCCACCCGGCGGATCGGGTATGTCGCCACCTATGCCGGGGCGCAGTCCCTCGCGGTGCGCGAGCTGGTGCGGGAACTGCGGGAAGTGGCGGCCCGGGAAACCGTGCATTAGCGCTACGGCCTTGATCCCGGACAAAGACCATCGTGCCCGGGAATTTGCCAGTTCCCGCGCGCCCGAACGGAGGTTGTGCCGCCGCGCGCGGCGGTCAGACTGGAGGCTCGCGGGATGAGGTCCCGCGGCGATGACCCTGACCTGGTCGTCGGTCGAGCCCATGCCGGTAAACCGCCTGTTCGGTGCGTGGATGCTGCTCGTCGTTCGTCCTCCCCGGGCAGGCGGGACCGAAGGAGGACGGATGAGATTCGCCGGAAAGGCACCCGCCGCGCTGGCGGCCGTCGTGGCGGTGGTGCTGTCGTTGCCCGCGTCGGCGTCGCTGGCCACCGGTCTGCGTGCGCCAGCCTGTTCGCCAGACACTACCGTGACCACCGACGACGGCCCGGTGTGCGGGATCGCGGGCGCGGAAGTCAAGTCGTGGCAAGGAATTCGCTACGCTGCACCGCCAGTCGGCGAGCTGCGCTGGGAAGCGCCGCGGCGGCCACAGCCCTGGACTGAACCGTTCGCCGCGACCGAGGAGGGCAACCAGTGTCCGCAGCCGGCTGGCACCGGTCCTGGTTCGGACAACGAGGATTGCCTCAACCTGACCGTGCGCGTTCCGGCGAAAGCGGGTCTTGGTCCGCTTCCGGTGATGGTGCAGATCCACGGCGGCGGGTTCCTGTTCTGGAAGCCGCAGGACGCGAGCCGTCTCGTGACCGGCGGGAACGTCATCAGCGTGGAAGTCAATTACCGGCTCGGGATTTTCGGTTTCCTGGCCCATGAATCGTTCGGGGAGCACGCTGGCGACTACGGCCTCCAAGACCAGCAGGCCGCCCTCCGCTGGGTGCAACGCAACATCGCCAAGTTCGGCGGCGATCCGCACAATGTCACGATTTATGGTGATTCCGCGGGTGGTTCGAGCGTCTGCGCGCACACCGCTTCGCCAGACTCGGCCGGGCTGTTCCAGCGCGGGATCAGTCAAAGCGGGGAGTACAACTCGCTGCTCGGCATCGACACGGTGTGGCAAACGCAGGACTGCAAAGCACAGCTGCCCACTGAGAAAGAAGCGCAGCTCGCCGGTGCACGATTCGCCACCGCCCTCCGGTGCAGCACTGCCGCGTGCCTGCGTCGCCTGCCGGCGCGGGACGTGCTCAACCAGGCGGGACGCGGGATGGGGCCGGACAGCGGCACCATCGCGCCGATCGTCAACGGAACGACCCTGCCGATGTCGCCCGCCGAGGCCTTCGCCACAGGGCACGTCAATCGCGTGACGCTGATGCACGGCGTCGACCGCGACGAAACCCAGCTTCCCTCCGCCACGACCGCTGCCGACTACGACAATTTGGTGAAGCAGCAGTACGGCAAGCACGCGCGCGAGGTCCGTGCGACATACCCGATGAACCGTTTCCCCAAGCCCGCCCCATTCCTGGCCTTCCGCACCATCGTCGCCGACTCCAACTCGGTCTGTCCCGCGCTGCTCAACGACGAGCGGTTGTCCCGGCATATTCCAGTTTTCGCCTACCAGGTCGACGACACCGATGTCCCGGCGCAATTCTTCGTCGACCCCACTAAGCCGAACGGCGCCTATCACATCGCCGAATGGCTGTTGCTGTTCCCGAACGGCGTCCAGCTCACGCCCAATCAGCAGGTGCTCTCCGACCAGCTCGTGACCCAGTGGACGGGTTTCGCCCGCACCGGAAATCCGACCGTGGACGGCGCGCCGCGCTGGGATCCGTACACAAAGGACGATCCGGTGGTGATGGTGCTCAACGCCGCCGGGGACAGCCAGATCTCCACGGAAATCCCGCGTCAGCACCACTGTGCGGAACTCTGGGACCCGTTGACCCCGTTCAACCGGCACTGATCGCGAACGGGTGCGCTGGATTGTCCAGCGCACCCCGTTTTCCGGTGCGGAATTCGAGAACCTCCCGCCCTGGCCCGGATTTTTCCGAACTCTGCTGACAGTGCGCACGCCGGCGGCTACTGTTGATGGTCCGTCGGGGGACACGCTGGTCAGGCAGGGTGGGCGGGCATGGGGGCATCGAATCGAGCATGGCTGACACCGATATCGCAGACAGAACCACGCGTTCTTTCCGTACCGCGATATCGCCGGCGCAGTGGAAACAGTGGAATCTGTGGACCCAGCGCCCCGGCCTGATCGCCTACTGCCTCCTGATCGAGACCGCCGCCGTGGTCACGACCGCGATCGCCGCCGGTACCGCGCACGTCGGCGGCTGGGATCTCCTGGTCTTCGGCATCCTGGGCGGATTCGGCCTGCTGCAAGCCGAACTGGGCCGCGAGGTCGAACGGCTCCGGCTCATGGCTGGCACCCCGCACATCAACCTGACGTCGGTGTGGAGCTTCGCCGGGGTGCTCGTGCTGCCCTCGGTCCTGGTCACCGGACTCGTCGCGATCCTCTACTTGTATTTGGCCCTGCGCCGCCCTTATCGCCTCCGTCGCGGCGCGCCGTTCCGCGTGGTGTTCAACGCGGCGCTGGTGGTCGTGACCTGCCAGGCGACGGCGGCCGTCCTCTCCCAGACTGCGGCCCCGCGCCTCGACGCGGCCCTGCACTCCGGGTGGGCTGGGTCCGGCAGTCTCGCCCTCGCGACCGTCACCTACTTCGTCATCGCCGCCCTGATCACGATCCCCGGCCTCAGTGCGCCGGACCGGTCACTCCGCACTTTGTTCGGCGGATGGGGCGACAACCTGCTCGAGGTCGCGACGCTCTGCCTCGGCATCCTGACCGCGCTCGCCGTGACCACCATGGTCGAGCTGGCCCTGTGCGTCCTTCCGCCGTTGCTGGTCATCCACCGCGCGGTGCTGGTGAAGCAGCTGGAAATCGCCGCTACCACCGACGAGAAGACCGGCCTGTTCAACACCACCGGCTGGCACGCCCTCGCCACCCGCGAACTCGACCGGGCAGAGCGAACCGCCGACGCCAGCTTCGGCGTGCTGATGGTGGATCTCGACCGCTTCAAGCGGATCAACGACCAGCACGGGCACCTCAGCGGCGACGCGGTCTTGCGCGCCGTCGCCACCGCGATCACCGGTGCCGTACGCGATTACGGCTCGGTCGGCCGTTTCGGCGGCGAAGAGTTCGTGGTGCTGGTGCCCGACGCTCGCCCGGCAGAGGTCCGCGTCGCCGCTGAACGCGTCCGCGTAGCCGTCGCTCGGCTCGCCGTGGAGGTGCCCGCCGCCAGCGGCCGGAAGACGATCGACGGGCTCTCCGCGTCGATCGGCATCGCGACCTATCCAGACTCCGGCTCCGGCATCGACAGCCTGGTCCACGCGGCCGACCAGGCCCTCTATCGCGCGAAGAACACCGGCCGCAACAAGGTCGTCAGCATCGCCGACCTCGGCTGACCGGCCTTGCCCCGGCACCTGAAATGACATACCGTTCCGACACTGACACGCGATTCCGTAGAGGTGGTCGATGACCAAACGCGCACTGGTGCTCGGGTGTGGCGGCACGCTCGGCTTCGCCTGGACGACGGCGGCCCTCGCCGCGGTCGAGGCCGAGCTGGGCTGGGACGCTCGCGAGGCCGACGTCCTGGTCGGCACGTCGGCGGGCGCGGAGATGGCCGCGTTTCTCGGCTCCGGCATCGGAGTCGGCGAGGTCATGGCCGCGCTGCTCGGCGAGCCTGCCGACGAGCGCGTCGCGCACCACCTCGCCCAGCACCCGGGCATGCTGCCGCCGTGGCCCGCGCCCGCATTGCCAGGTCTCGGCTTGACCGTCGCCGCGTTGCGCGGCCGGGCCGACCTGCTGGCCGGACTGGCCGGGGTGCTGCCGAGAGGGCGCGGCGACGCCGGCTGGCTGCGCGATCTCGGTACCGCGCTGGCCAACGCCGACGGCTGGGTGGACCATCCGCGGACCTGGCTTGTCGGGGCCGATATCCGCACTGGGGAGCGGGTCGCGTTCGGGAATTCGCACCGGACTCAGCTCGGTACCGCGATCGCCGCATCCTGGGCCATTCCCGGGTGGTTCCCGCCGGTCGCCATCGGCGGGCGCAGGTACGTCGATGGCGGCACTGTCTCGCCGACGTCGGCTGACCTTGTCCTCCCAGCTGGCGTCGAGGAGGTCGTGCTCATTCCGCCGATGTCCACCTCGGGCGGCGCGCGCGGCCGCGGTTTCGCCCGGATCGAGCGGCTGGCCCGGCACGCGATGACGCGGCGCGTCGACGCCGAGGTCAAGCAGCTTCGCGCCGCCGGCATCCGGGTGCTCCGGATCGAGCCTGGGCAGGCCGAACTGGACGTCATGGGTCCCAACTTCATGGACCTGCGCCGCCGTCCGGACGTGCTTCGCGCCTGCCGGACCCTGACCCCGGCGCGGGTGCGCGCCGCCATCGAGCAAGGAGCGACCTCATGAGCTACCCCAGGATCGACCTCGCCGGCGCGTCCGTCGCGATCACCGGCGGGGGTGCCGGAATCGGCCGCGCCGTCGCCGAATTGTTCGCGCGCAAGGGAGCGCGGGTCGCGATCGGCGACCTCAACCTGCCAGCCGCTGAGGAGACCGCCGAGATGATCGGCGGCACCGCACACCACCTCGATGTCGCCGACCGCGATTCGTTCACCGCCTTCGTCGCGGCGGCCGAGAAAGCGCACGGACCGTTGCAGGTGCTGGTGAACAACGCCGGTCTCATGCCGAACGGCGGCTTCCTCGAACTCGCCGACGCTACTGACCGGCTGCAGATCGACGTCAATCTCGGCGGGGTCCTCAACGGGATGAAGGAGGTGCTGCCCGGCATGGTCGAACGCGGTTCCGGCCACGTCGTCAACGTCGCTTCGCTCGCGGGCAAGTTCCCCGTCAAAGGTCTCGCCGTCTACAACGCCACCAAGTTCGCCGTCGTCGGCCTGACCGCCGCGACGCGCCTGGAGTTCGCGGACGCGGGGATCAGCATCAGCGCCGTGCTCCCGTCGGCCGTCGACACCGCGCTCGCCTCGGGACTGGACATGCGGCCGATCCCGAAGGTGCAGCCGGAAGACGTCGCCAAGGCGGTCGTCGATTCGGTGCGCACCCGCCGCGCCGAGATCGCCGTCCCCGGCTACGTCGGCCTGCTCGCCACCGCCGCGGGCATCACTCCGGAACCGGTCCTCAAGCGCATCCGCCGTCTGGTCCGTGACGACCGCGCGCTGCACGCGGACCGTCCGGAACGCTCGGCGTACCGGACGAATCTCGAGGCACAGGAAACCCGGCGGGCCTGACCTCAGGGGATTCCCGGATCGCGATCTGGGTGGTCTGCCCGGATGTTCCGCGGCGCGAACGGGACCAGGCTGGTCTCATGTCTCAAGCACCGGCGACCGCGTGGACTCGGCCGCTGCAAATCGCCACTGTGGTCTGTTCGCTGGTCTTCACGGCCGGCACGATTCTGCAGAACTTTCTCATCATCGACCTGGAGATGCTTGACCGCGCGCTGCGGCTGGCGGGTGCCGACCCGGCCGGGGCGCCGGGGTTTCTGACCGGGCTTCGCGTGGTCGGGTGCGTCTACCTCGCCGGCAACGCGGTCGGCCTGCTCGCGTTGCGGGGAAAGGCGTGGACGTTCTGGGTTGTCTTGGCGGTGAACGTCACCCAGGCCGCTGGCGTCGTGGTGATCCCGCCGGCGGTGTTCGATGCCTCGGCTTCCCTTTACGGGCCGGCCGGGCTCCTGCCGTCGCTGATCACCGATGGCGGCGCGGCCCTGCTCAGCCTGGTCTTGCTCGGCACTCTCGTCGTCTTCCGGAGGCCATGGGCGATGGCGAAGCGGGGCTAGCTCGACCCCGGCGTGGCGAGCCCGGTTTCGTAGGCGAAAACCGCGGCTTGGGTGCGGTCGCGCAGCCCCAGTTTGCGGAGGATGCGGCCGACGTGGGTCTTGACGGTTTCTTCGGCGACGACGAGCACGGCGGCGATCTCGGTGTTCGACAGTCCTTGCGCGATGTGGGCGAGGACTTCGGTTTCCCGGCTGGTCAGTGCGTCGATCCGGACCTCGGCCGGTGGCTGGCGCGCGGGGCTGAGCCGGGCGAATTCGGTGATGAGCCGTTTGGTGATCTCCGGGGACAGCAGCGCTTCGCCGTGGGCGACGACGCGGACGGCTTCGGCGAGCTGCGTGCCGGACGCGTCCTTGAGCAGGAAGCCGCTGGCTCCCGCGCGAAGTGCCTCGTAGACGTATTCGTCGAGGTCGAAGGTGGTCAGCACGAGGATTTTGCTGGCCGAGCCGCTTCGCGTGATGCGCCGGGTGGCTTCGATGCCGTTGAGGACGGGCATCCGGATGTCCATCACGATCACGTCCGGCGCGAGGTCCTGGTCGGCGGCGACCGCGGCCGCACCGTCTTCGACCGTGCCGATGACCTCGATGCCGGGCTGGGCACCGAGCAGGACGGAAAAGGCTTCCCGGATCATGGCCTGGTCGTCGGCGATGAGTACGCGGATCGTCATGACGGGGTGTCCTTTGTGGAGTCTGGAAGGGGCAGGGCCGCGGCGACCTCGTAGCCGCCCTCGGGAGTCGGCCCGGTGGCGAGATCGCCACCCAGCATGGCGGTGCGTTCGCGCATGCCGATCAGGCCGTGTCCGGTGCCCGGCGAGCTGGGTGCCGATGAGGTGGCGGGGCCGTTGCTGATCCGCAGTCGCAACAGCGTTTCTTGGTAGGTGACGGCCACCGTGGTCTCGGCGCCCGGGGCGTGCCGGAGTGCGTTGCTCAGCGCTTCCTGCACGATGCGGTACGCCGACAGCTCCACTCCGGCGGGCACCGGCCGGGGCGTGCCGTCGATGCGCGCGACGACCGGAAGCCCGGCGGCGCGGACGTTTTCGGCCAGCGTTTCGAGCTGGTCCAGCGACGGTTGCGGTGCGGTCGCCGGTTCCGTGCCGGACCGCAGCACGCCGACCAGCCGCCGGAGTTCGGCCAGCCCGTCGACTGCGCTGGCGCGGATCGCGGCGAATTCGGCGACGAGTTCCGGAGGCGGGTCTTGGACGCGGTACGGCGCGGCCTCGGCCTTGACCGAGATGACCGACATGTGGTGCGCCACCACGTCGTGCAGCTCGCGAGCGATCCGGGTCCGCTCCTCCAGGACCGTCCGCTCGGCTCGTTCGTGCGCCGTGGCCGCCATCTGAGCGGTGAGCCGGTCCCGGCTTTCGCGGCGCATCCGAGCCAGCGATCCGGCCAGCAGCGCGACCCCGAAGAACACGACTGTGCTCACCACGAGTCGCCAGGACCCGGCGAGGCACCCGGTCGCCACCAGCATGCTGACGCCGGTGGCCACCACCGCTGGCACCGGCCGGATTCGCAAGGTGAGCAGGAAAAGCGCTTCCGCGTGTACCAGCCAAGCCCATAGCTCGTTGTCGGCGGTGGGCGGATGGCCGAGTGCGATGCCGAGGACGAATCCCAGCGACAGCCACCACGCCGGAACCGGCCAGCGCAGCGCCACGAGGAGCATCGCCGCGTGGCTGATGGCGAGGACCTTGGCGGCGAGGTCGGCACCGGTGAGCGAGAGGGCCACCGCGCTGAGCAGGACAAGGACGTGCGGAAGCCAGCGCAGGCCGCGCGGCCACGACAGCGGCGGCAGCGGGCGTGGCTGCATGGTGAGGAGGTCTTTCGTTACCGCGCGTAGCACCACCTGAAGCTAACAGGCGGGGCCCGGGCCGGCGTCCCGCTGAGGTCGTGGCTTGTCCGTAGCTCCGCAGGGGGATCTGCCCCTGGAGAGCCACCCGGAAATCTGGTTCCGCACGGTGACGACAAGCGGGGCCGGGCGGAGCGAAAGTGGGAGCTGTCCGACGAGCCCCCCGTTCATCCGCAGGAGAACCCGCCCATGTCCACATTGCTCAAGAAGACGGGGCTGGCCAGTCTCGCCGTGGTCGCTTCCGTACTGGCCTTCCTCACCGGCGCGATCATGCTCGGCGCCTACTTCCCGGCCATTCCGAAGATCGGGGTGCTCGGCCCGGTACTCGGCGGTCAATTCCCCGTGCACCTTGCGCTGCTGGCGTTTCTCGGCCTTGCACTGTCCATTGTGGCCTGGCACGGAGGCCTCCGGCGCTGGGGTGCGACGACGACTGCGATCACCGCGCTGGCCACCGTCGCGGCGTTGGTCATCACCGGCGTTCAATTCACCGCGGCGCGCAAGGCGAATGCTGATGTCTCCTTTGGACAGATCTTCAGCGAACTAGGTTATCCCGACGTCACGCCAGACCGGACCGAGACTTACGCGACCCGCGACGGCGAGCCGTTGCAAGCGGACGTGTACCTCCCCAAGGGACAGGCCAACGCGCCTTCGGTAATCCTCGCGCATGCTGGCGGTTTCCACGTCTTCGACAAGAGCGACCTCCGCGGTACCGGCCGTTGGCTCGCTGAGCACGGGGTGGCCGTCTTCGCCGTCGACTATCGCCTCGCCCGGCCGGATCGGCCGACCTGGGAACAGGCTCCGCAAGACCTGGTCGCCGCCCTGCGCTGGGTCGAAACCCACGCTGGCCACTACGGCCTCGACCCGGCGCGGATCTCGATGGGCGGTATGTCGGCGGGCGGCACGTTGGCGATGAACACGGCCTACCGGCTGCGGAACGGCACCCTCCACGCGACCGACGGCCCGACCCCGAAGCCCCCGGCGTCCGTGGTCGGCTTCTACCCGGGCACCGACGTGACCGACATGTGGCAACGCGACGTCGGCGGCAGCCGCGAGGCCGCGGAACTGTTCACCGGCGGCACCCCGCAGCAGTTCCCGGAGCGCTACCGCGAGGTGTCGCCGACCGCGCAAGTCCGTGCGGGTCTGCAACGGACCTTGCTCGTCGTGGGCGACCGGGACCGCAGTGCTACGCCGCAGAGCGTGACCGCGCTCGCCGACAGCCTGCGCGCACACGGAGTCGATACGACGATGGAGGAACTTCCTTTCGCGGAACACGCTTTCGACGACGCCTACGGCAGCCTCACTTCGCAGACCAGCCGCCAAATCCTGCTCGAGTTCCTTACCGGCGGCCGGTGAATCAAGTCTCGCTGTTGAGGAAGCCGATCACCATGGCACCCCACCAGCCGACCTGCGAGATCAGCGCGGTGGCCGCTCCCCAAGCCAGTATCCGGGGCGGGAGGTCGGCGGGAAGGTGCTGGCGCATCCGGTCGGCGAGCAGGCTCGCTTGCGCGCCGTTGACGGTGAGCACCGCGACCAGGCCGAGTTTGAGCTGGGTGAGCGGGGACGTCAGGTCCGGGCGCAGCAGGGTGCCGCTGACGATCAGCCCGGCCAGTCCGATCCAGATCGGCAGGTGCAGGCGGGCGGTGCTGGTCACGACCTCGGCGAGCGTGCAGCGGCGGATCGCCCACAGCAGGCCGTGGTAGTCGGCGACCAGCACCGCGCCGAAGCCGAGGACGAGAAAAGCCAGGTGCGCGAACAGCGCCGCGGTGCGCAGCGCGGGAGGTGCCTGCACGTGTGCGGAACTCCAGACGCAGGCGGCGAGGAACGCGCTCGCGGCGAGACTGGCCGCCGCGACGGTCCACCACGAGTCGCGCGCGGTGAGCCAAAGGGCCACCAGGAAAAGCGCGATGACGAACAGCGCGATCCCGGCGAGCACGGGATGGGACGGAGCCCGGTCTGGTGCCGCGATGAGCGCCAGCGCCGCGATCGTGAGGAAGGCGGCGGAGGCGATCGCGCCGCCGGTCAGGATCCGGGCTGGCGACGCTGGGGCTTGGTCAGCCATGGTGATGTCCCTTGCCGTGGCCCCGGTTGCCCCGGTGGTGGACGCGCTTGTGTTTCTTGTGCGAGGGGGACGCCGCCGAACTGGTGCTGGGCGGCGGCGTCCCCTTGACGACGTGTGGCAAACCGCGGTCCACTGATACGGGGATGGGCGGCTTTCCCGTTTCGCTTGGCGCGGCCGGTGGCGGGACAGTTCGGGTCTTGGTCTCCGTGGCCACCGGCTGACGCGCCGCAGCGGGTCCGTCGTCGAGGAGCCCGAGAACCGCGCCCACGGCCAGTGCCCCGGACAGTGCGGTGGCCGAGGTGGCACCCGCCCAAGCCAATGTTCGCTTGCGATCCACTGCGGCTCCTTCGCGGTCGTCGGGAACTCAGCCTTCCGGCTTCAGCTCGACGTGCTCGAAGGTGGCCTGTGCGCCCTCGGCGAGCGTAGGCGGCTCGTTTTCCTCGCCGTGGCGCAGGAAAGTCGGCGAGTCCAGTTTGGCGCGCAGGGTGTAGGTACCGGCCTGCGGGATGGAGAAGTTGTTGGCGTAGTGGAAGAACTCCGAGTAGTAGAAGTTCAGCTTCTTGCTGTCCGCCACTTTCCCGGTGCTGTCGACGACCTCGACGGAAATCGGCACGTCCGGGACGATCCGTCCGGTGGCGGCCTCGATCGGGATGATTTCGATGTGGTGCGTTTCGCCATTGGCTGGCTTGCGGAAGTGCTGATGCCCGCCGTCGGCGGCGTACCAGGGTTCGGCGGCTTCGACGATGTAGGCGATCCGCCACGGGCCGACCTTGGTCTGGCCGCCCGCGTCCTTGATTTCCTGTTCCAGCACGGTGTATTGCGAGGCGACGCCCTGCGGGACGGCGGGTGCCACGGCGGCGGCTCCGGCGGCGGTGACGGTGAAGTCGCCCCGGATGCCGTCGCCCTTCATCCCGGGTTTGCAGGCGGTGGTGTACTTGCCGGGTTCGGTGACCTGCGCGGTCATCGAGCGGCTGGTGCCGGGGGCGATGTTCTCCACCTCGCTGATGATCCGGCCGTCGGCGCCGTAGAGGTAGAACTCGGTGACCTGGTCGCCTTTGTTGGCGATCTCGAAGGCGATCGGCCCCGCCGCCGCGGTGGTGCTCGCCAGGGTGCAGGCGGCGTCGGTGGCCTCGACGTGCACGGAGCCCGCCTGCGACTGGGCCGGCGCGCCGCCGCACGCAGCGAGCAACAGGCCCGCGCTCCCGATTCCGAGCAGGCTGAAGACAGGCTTGCGGTGCATGGGTTCTCCGATCGACGGTGATCTGGTTAGGACAGTCCTTAGTGGAATATCGGCTATCCGGCCGCGGGGACCGGCGCGCTTCCGGGGCGGCGGACGACGGAACCGAGCGCGAGGGCACCAGGGCCGGTGAAGGCGAGCAGCAGGAACGTCCAGCAGAACAGCGCCGAGGATTCGCCGTGGTTCTGCAGCGGGAGGAGCCCGTCGGGCTGGTGGACGACGAAGTAGGCGTAGGCCATCGAACCGGAGGCCAGGATCGCCGCGACGCGGGTGAATACCCCGGCCATGACCAGCAGCCCGCAGACGAGCTGGATCACCGCCGCGTACCAGGACGGCCAGGCTCCGGTCGCGACAGTGCCGCCGTGGGTGCCGACCGCGCCGCCGAAGATTCCGAAGAGGGAAGCCGCGCCGTGGGAGGCGAAAAGCAGGCCGATGACGATGCGGAACACGCCGATCGCGACCGGGGAGGCCTTGTCGAAGGTCGAACTGCGCAGGGGCATGTCTGCTCCTCAGGGAGGGGAGTTAGGCAAGGCTCGCCTACCGTAAGGAGGGGATGCGGCATCGTCTAGAGGCTGTGATGTGGGTCAAGGCGGACAAGCCGGGCACTGGATCTTGGTCCGCCCGGAGTCGACGGCCGATTCGGATGTGCTGGCCTGCGGGAACTTCCGGCCACGGAAGTCCGGAGTGGAGGGTGAAAGTTTTCTGGCGCGGGCCACGGAAAAGCGCGGCCCGGGCAAGCGGAAGGTTAACCTTTGGCCACGCGAAGGATGCTCGTGCCGGTTCCGGTCCGGTGCTCGCTGATCTCCGCCAACCGCAGGCCTGCCGCGGCGGCGAGGTCGCCGAACTCCCGCTCGGTCCGGATCGCGCCACCGCAGGCGAGCGTGCACAGGTCGCTCATCTGCGCCACCGGGCCGGGCGTGCCGTTTTCCGCCAGGACCAGGTCGATGACGAACAAAACACTGTCCGGACGCATCGCCTGGCCGCACGCCTGGAGGATGCGGACGACATCGTTGTCGCCCCAGTCGCAGAGCACGTTCTTGAGCACGTAGGCGTCATATCCGGGCGGCAATGGATCGGTGCGGAAGTCTCCGGCGGTCAGCGCGCATCGGTCGGCGACCCCGGCGGCTTCCAGCACTGCCGGGGTGAGGGCTGCCTGCTGATCGAAGAGCACGCCGCGAAGCCCGGGGTTCGCGGCGAGCAGCCCGGCCATGAGCGTGCCGGTGCCTCCGCCAAGGTCGACGAGGTCGCGGACGCCCGACAGATCGAGGTCCTCGACCAGCTCCGGCACGTCCTGCCGCGCCACCCCCGCACAGGATTCGTAGAACTCGGCCTGCGCGGCGGGGTCTTCGGCAAGCCAGTCGTAACCCGACACTGCGGGTTGCCCGGTGCGCACGGTGTGCGCGAGGCTTCCGCAAGCGCTCCACGTGGGTTCCCCGGTCAGGTACACCGCCAGCTGCTTCACCGAACCCGGCACGTCCGCGCGAAGCAGATGCCCGTCCGGGGTGAGTTCGTAGGTGCCGTCGTCGTTCAGGGCGAGTAGGCCCAGGAAAGCGGCACCACGGAGCAGGCGGCGCAGCGACGGCTCATGGCAGTCGGTCAGCTTCGCCAGTTCTTGCGGCGAGGCGGGGCCCTCGGCGAGCCGATCGGCCAGGTCGAGGGTTGCCATGGTGCGCACGATCTGCGTCGGGATGAAACCGAACACCAGGTCCATCACCCGGGCCGGGTTCTGCTCCGCCATCGTCACCACTCCACCGGCAACTCGCGCAGCCCGCCGACGATCGGATTGTCGTTGGGCCGCAACTGATCCACCGGCACCGCGAGGCGCAACGCCGGGAACCTCGCGAAGAGCGAGCCGAACACCGCCCGCAGTTCGCCGCGCGCCAGATTCCGGCCGACGCAAAGGTGCCTGCCGTGTCCGAAAGCCAGGTGCTGATTGGGATTCCGGGCGATGTCGAATCGCTCCGGCCAGGGGAACGCACGCGGATCGTGGTTGGCCCCGACGAAATTGATCACCACGGCGTCGCCGGTTTTGATGGTCACGCCGCCGATTTCGATGTCCGAGTCCGCGTAGTGCGCCAAGGTGTCCCCGCCGGTCATCCGGCGGCGGAGGATTTCCTCGACCGCGGACGCGAGCAACGCGGGATCCTGCCGGAGCGCTTCGACTTGGTCCGGATTGGCGAGCAGGTGCAGGACTCCCCACTGGATGACGTCGCCAGTGGTCGAGTTCCCGGCGAACAGCAGGCCGCCCGCGGTCGTGCTCGCCTCGGCCATCGTGAGTGCACCGGACTCGCAGGCGGCAGCGAGGTCGGACAGCACGTCCTCCGCCGGTTCGGCTCGCTTGCGCGCCAGCAGGTCGCCCATCCCGGCGAAGAGGTTTTCCATCGCGGCACGAGAAGTCTGCGCGTCCGTCGCGTCGGCGCTTTGCCGTGACCACTTCAGGAAGCGCTCGTGGTCGGCTCGCGGGACGCCGAGCAATTCGAAGATGACCAACGCCGGCAGCGGTCCGGCCAGCGACTCGATCAGGTCTGCCGGCGGGCCGTGTCCGGCCATCGCCGCGAGCAGCCGGTCCACCTGCCCTTCGATCCACGGCTGCAGCGCGGCCATGCGCTTGGCGGAGAACGCTTTGGACAGCAGCGCGTGCATCGCGGCCTCATTGTCCAATTCGGACTGACTGTCTTCGTACTCCCAGCCGGAGCCGTCGACCAGCGCGGAGTACGTGAGCTTCGGGGCGTTCTCCGGATCAGGATGGGACCGGGTCAGCCGGGCGTCGGTGAAAAGCTGCTTCGCCTCGTCGAATCCGGTGACCATCCACGCCTCGTCGCCGACCATGGTCCGGAACCGCGACACCGGGCACCGGTCCTGCATCTCGCGCACGGCCGGGGCGAGGGCGAGCAGGTCCGGCCGGGGGAACGGACCGGTCGGCAGGGGCTGGTTCATGGGGTCTCCCATGGGGATGAGTCACCGGTCCCGTTCGACGGCCGCCCGCGCGTAGCCGCACAGCCGGGCGCGGCTGGCGGTGACCGGCAGCCCGCTCGCCATGGCGATGGCGTTCTCCGAGTACTTCCTGGCCAGGCGGCCCGCGGTGGTCAGCGCGCCGGTGCGGTCCATGATGCTCACGAGCAGGTCCCGGCGGACGGCCGGATCCCCGTCGCTGACCAGGATGTCCGTGATCGCCGCGCGGTCGACGGGGGTCGCGGCCTGGTAGGCGAGGATCACCGGAAGCGTCAGCCTGCTGTTGCGGATGTCGCTGGTGTCGGGCTTGCCCATCACGTCGGTCTCCCGTGTGTAGGACATCAGGTCGTCGTGGATCTGGAAGGCGCAACCGAGGTTTTCCGCGTAGCCGCCCAGCGTCCGCACCATTCGCTCGTCCCCTCCGGCCAGCAGCGCACCGCATTCGCACGCGCTCTTGAACAGCGTGGCGGTCTTCAGCCGCACCACGGTCAGGTAAGCGTCGAGGTCGAAGTCCATCCGCTCGCCCAGCTCCGCCTCAAGGCTCTGGCCTCGGCACAGGTCGATGCCGCACCGGGACACCACCTCGAGCGCCGCCACGATCCGGTCCGCCCGCGCTCCGGTGCGGCGGCATTCGGCCAGCGCGGAGAACAGGTCGAAGATCAGCGCGTCCCCGGCGAGGATCGCGTTGTCCGCCCCGAATTTGTGCTGCACCGACGGCTTTCCCCGGCGCAGGTCGTCCTTGTCGATGATGTCGTCGTGCACCAGGCTCGCCACGTGCCCGCACTCCGCGCCGATCGCCGCGGGCAGCACGACCTCGGGGTCGCCGCCGACCGCCAGCGCCGATTCCAGCAGCAGGATCGGCCGGAACAGCTTGCCGGACGGCACGAGCGCCTCCGTGCACATCGTGCCGAGCAGGCTCGTCTCCTCCCGCCAGCGTTCGGCCAGCCGGTCGCGGACCTTCCCGGCCAGCCCGCCGGGGACGCCGGTACCGGGCAACCGTTCCGCCGTCTCCATCGCTACCTGACCAGTCATCGTCGTCCTTCCCGCTGGGCGAGTTCGCGCCGCGGCCGCGCCAGCTGCGTCTCAAGCCTGCCCATGTAGTAGATGATTTCCTCGTGGTTGGTCGACGGCAGGAAACGGTCGGCGCCTACCTTGTAATAGACGGTGCGGACGGTGTCGGCGAGCAGGTGCTCCCACGGCTCCTCGCGCCGCAGCGCCAGCGTGAACGCGGGCACGTCGAAGCCTCTCCAGATGTCGTGGCGCACGTAGTAGCGCTCGCCGTCGATTTCGACCTTGGGCAGGGCCTCGCCGGGGCGGCGGGGTGCGGGGATCCGGCCGGGAAGGGTGTAGGCGGGCAGGGTGACGAGATCGAACTCGAACACCGTGTCCACAATGGACCGGATCTTCTCCGGCACCAGCGGCAGCACGGATTCGCGCCACCAGCGGCGGAGCATGTCCTTGGCCTCCTCGCTGCCGTAGAGCAGGGCGACCACCGGGGCCAGCACGTCCGAATCGGTGAACGAGTTGACCATGCCGGTGCGGAACGGCTCGGTGCCCGGATGCGGATCGTTCTCGAAGAAGTCCATCAGCGACCGGATCAGCTGGGACTGGGTGATGCCGCCGAGCGTGCGCATCGGGCCCCAGACGTAGCGGAAGACCGGGTTTTCGGCGACCAGCCGCGACACGAAGATGAACCGGTGCAGGTACTGGTTGTCGCGCGGAGACATGGTGTCGTGCGACAGCAGGTACTCGAAGTCGTCGGTATTGCCGCGCACGGTGACGAGGCCGAAGCGTTCCCGTTCGTCGTGGTAGGTCGTGTTCGGCAGGATCAGCATCGGGTACACCGCGACCCGGGACACGTGGCCGGCCAGCCGGTCGTAGCCCTTCATGAAGGTCTCGACCGTCTCGCCGGGCGCGCCCCAGATCAGCTCGGCGTAACAGTCGAGGCCCTCTTTGCCCAGCCACGCGGCCAGGCTTTCCCAGTCGTTGACCTTCATGTTGCGCCGGTTCATCAGGTCCAGCGTGTCCTCGTCCAGCGTCTGCAGTGCGAGGGTGAACGAGCTGTGCAGGCCCGCGTCCTTCATCGCCTTGACGATTTTGTAGAACACCGCGGACTTGTTCTTCGCCCAGGAGGTCTCGATGCTTTTCGGATACCCGTATCTGGCACGGATTTCGATGACGTCCTCGACGAATTCCAGGTCGATCGGCAGCATCCCGAAGTTCGCGTCGCACAGCACCAGCGTGTGCACCTGGTGCTGGGCGAAGATCTCGATCTCCCGGCGCAGCCGCTCGCGGGAGAACGCGCGGACCCGCTGTCCGACAGCACCGCCCCAGTAACAGAACGAGCATTTGTACGGACAGCCGCGGTTGGTCTCCAGCAGCGCGACGTCGTAGCGGAACTGGCCGTCCTTGCCGGTCAACGGAATCGCGCCGGTGAGGAACGGGGAGGCGATCTCGTCGAGGTTCTCGATCCGCGGCCGGTCCTTTGTGGTCGTCACCGCGCCGCTTTCGTCGCGGAACGAGATGCCGTCGACGTGGTGCAGCGACCGCGGCGAGTCCCGGTCGAGGCGGGCCAGCAGCAGGTCGCGGAAGGTGAACTCGCCCTCGCCGTTGACCACTACGTCGACGTACGGGTGCATGCCGAAGACCCGCTCGGCCTGGCCGGAGACGTGGTTGCCGCCGAAGACCGCCCAGCCGTCCGGGTTGAGCTGCTTGAACGTCTCGGCCAGCGCGGCGAATTCCCGGTAGTTCCAGCCGAGTACGGAGAACGCCAGCACGTCCGGCGCGCCCTCGGCGAACAGTTCGTTGGCCATGCCGAAGAGCGTGGCTCCGCCGTCGAAATTGCGGATCTCGATTTCCATGGCGGCCGCGACGCGCTCGTCCGCCAGCGCGGTCGCCTTCAGATAGCCCGACGCCAGTGGCATCGATTCGAGTGACATCGCCCAGATGCCCTGCTGCACGAGCCAGACCCGAAGCGGCCGATCCGACATTTGCTGATTCCCCTCGTGGTGGACGGTTTTCGCGGTTCAGGCTTGCCGTGGGCGCAGTTCCAGCAGGTGCAGATGCCAGGCGGCGTCTTCCCCGTCCTCGCTGTCCCCGCCCACCAGGTCCGCCGGGAACGCGTCGGCCAGTGCCTCGGGGATCTCCGCCATTTCGGTTTTGGCGAGCACACCGAGGTCATAGCCGGTCTCCTCGGCCAGGTCGGCGACCAGCGCCGGATTGCCCAGCGCCTCGCCGAACCACAGGTATGCCTTGCCCCGTGGGGTAAGCAGTTCGCGGCCTTCGGCGAGGAACCGGCGCAGTTTGGCGTACTCCGGGTCGAACATGGTCTCGTCCCAGATCGACGTGTCCACGCTGTCCTCGGGCGCGTTCAGGAACGGCGGATTCCAGTAGATTCCGTCGAAGCGCTCGTCCGGCCCGACCGCCGAGTAGAGGTCGCTTTCCCGTGCGGTGACCCGGTCGGCGACCGCGTGCCGCCGCGCGTTCAGCTCGGTGTTGCGCACCGCCGCCGGGTTGATGTCGAGCCCGAGCACCCGCTCGACCCCCGCCCGCGCCGCGAGCACCGACATGATGCCGGTTCCGCAGCCCATCTCCAGAAACGAGGACATCCGGTCGAACGGAATCCGGCCCGCGAACAGTTCCCCGCCCGGCGAGTAGGTCGGCGGCCACACCTCGTCGAGCAGATCCCATTCCAGCCCGGCCAATGCGAACACGGCGGGCCGGTGCCGGTCCGCGCGGTATTTCTCGATGATGTTCCGGCCGATGAGAAGTTCGAAATCTCGCGTTTCCATGCTGTCCCGTCTCCGCTTCGGAATTTCGGATCGGCGCGGCGATAAAACGAAGTCAAACAGCTCCGTTGGCACCGCGCAATATCGCGCGGCGAACGCCGGTCAGCCGAATGGCGGCGCCCACCGGACCATGGCGTCCATCGACCGCCGGGAAACCGCTTCGGGAAGGAATCCGCCGAGCCACACGCCGCTGTTGCGGACGGCGATCGCCGGGGGCGAGGACAGTTCGGCGAACCGGCCCATCCACCGCGACATCCGGCTCAGCCGGGACGTGCGCGGCCGTCTGCTCGCGTCGTAACGGGCGAGGCCGGCTCGCAGTTCGTCCCACGACCGGGCCGGGCCGAGGGCGTGCGCGAGTTCCACCGCGTCCTCCAGCGCGAGGTTCGCCGAGCCGACGTTGGGCGTCATCGGATGGGCCGCGTCGCCGGTCAACACCATGCGACCGGCGAAAAACCGGTCCACCGGACGCGCGAGTTCCTCGATCCGGTCGAAGAACAGCACCTCCCGCGCCGAGCGCTCCAGCAGCCGGGGGATCGGCTCGTGCCAGTGTCCGAAGAGCGGCACCGGACCGTCCTCGACGTTTGCCCGGTGTGTCCTGGCCAGCGCGGAGAAGTGCACCCGTCCGCCGGGCAGCGGCAGGATCGACAACCGCAGGCCCGCGCCCCAGGTCTCCGCCGCGTCGAGGGCGAGCCCGTCGGCAGGCACCACGCAGCGCCAGCTCACCGAACCGGTGCGGCGCAACCCGGGATGCTCGGGGTACAGCTCGCGCCGGGCCGCCGAACGGATGCCGTCGGCGGCGACCACCAGGTCTGCTTCGAGTTCGGCGCTGTCCACCCGGATCGTGCCAGGCGTATGCGCGTCGCCGACTCCGGCCGGCTCGACCCGCGCACCAAACTGGATAGTGCCGGGAGGCAGAGCGTCCGCCAACGCGGTGATCAGGTCGGTCCGGGGCAGCGCGCGGATCGGCTCGCCGTACCGCTCCTCCACGAAACCCAGGCTGCTGCGGGCGATCCACCGGCCGCTGGGCGCTCGCACCCCGCCCTCCCGCTGGACGACGGATCGGGCCTGCACCGCGTCGCCGACGCCGATCGCGTCGAGGGCGAGCATGCCGTTGGGGGTGATGCCGATGCCGCCGCCGGTGGTGCGCAGATCCGGCCCGCGCTCGAAGACGCGCACCGTCCACCCGCGACGGTCCAGCGCCGCCGCGGCGGCCAGTCCCGCTATTCCGGCTCCGATGACATTCGCGGAAAGCATCCTTTATCTCCATTCGCCGAAACAGCAGCTATTCTTGCTACCTTCCGGAACATGCATTCCTTCAAGGTCCGGCTGCTCGCCCACGTCGAGGCCTGCCGGCCGGACACCGTCTTCTACGCTGGTGCCATCGGATTGAGCGGCGCGATTCTCACCCGGCCGGACGCGGGGTTCGCGGTACTGTTTCCAGCCTGGTTCGTCCCGACGCTCGCGTGGATCGCGTCGCTGTACGGCGGTGACTATTTCGATCGTGACCTCGACGGTCTCACGAAACCGCATCGGCCGATACCGTCTGGCCGAATCCAGCCGGTCACCGCGCGCAACGCGATGGTGTTCCTGATTGGCGCGGGAGCGTTATTCGCGGTGACGGTCAATCCGCTGACGGTGCTGCTGTCGATCCCGGCCGCGGTCTTCGGCATCGCGTATGCGCGGTGTCTGAAGGGAAAAGGCTTGTGGGGCAACGCCAGCCGCGGCCTGCCCAGTGCGCTGACAGTGCTCTACGGCTCGATGACCGTGCAGCCGCTGCCGGTGCCGGAGCTGGTGGTCCTGTCGCTGATGTTCTGGGTGCACGACTCCGGATCGAACCTCCTCGGCGCGCTGTGCGATCGCGACGGGGACCGCCGGGGCGGCTACCTGACCTACCCGGTCCAACGCGGCGACGAGGCGACCGTTCGCGGCCTGACTGGGTTTTACGTCGGCTGGGTCGCTTTGGCGCTGGCTGCTCCGGCGGTGCTCGGCGGCCGGGTCGATCCGGTGGCTTACTACCTGCCCCTTTCCGTCGCGATCGCGCTGGGCTGGGTTTCGCTGCGCAGCGTGCTTCGCGCGCCACGGCCGATCTCGCGGGCGGTGAGTGTGCGGGCGCACGAGATCGTGGTGGTCGAGCGGATCGTGCTCGGCACCTTCCTGATCGCGGCGGCCGGCCGGGCCGGACTGGCACTGACGGTCGGGGTGCCGTCGCTGCTGCTGACCGTCCTGGCCCGGCGGCTGATGCGCCGTCGATACGAACCCGCCGGTTCCTGACGGCGGCGCCGCTGGTTTGGTCGTCCGTGAGGGGAACCCTGAGGGACTCTGATTCCCTCAGGGTTCCCCTCGCGGACGTTTGCTCCCATGCCAGTGGCTGAAACTGCGTGACAGCCAGGCGACAGTCCACAAAGGACACAATCGCCGCCGAAATGTCCGATTGGTGCTCACCTGACCGCGTCCTCAGGTCCTTCACGGACCATCAGGCCTTTAGGGCGTTCCGCGGATCGCCGCCCTTGTAAAGCCCGAGCACCAGTTCATGCGAGTAGCCCAGCAGCTCCTGCAGTTCCGGCGGCAGCTCCGCGATGGTCTCCGGCGGGACGCTCAGCAGGCTGTTCTCCACCGGCCGCAGCCAGCCGACCTGGAAGCCGAACGAGAGGATGTGCCGCTCGTCGGACTCGGTCGTGTTCGCGCCGCCCGCGTGGAACAGGTCCTGGCGGAACAGCAACGCGTCGCCCTTCGCCATCTCCACCTGAGCCGCTTCGCTCCAGTCCGGCGGCGGGTCGATCGGCGAACCGCTGTGCGCGCCCGGCACGACCCAGGTCGCCCCGTTCTCGGCGGTGAAATCGCTCATCGCGCACATCACCGAGAGCGCGATCGGATTCTCCCCGTACGGGGCGTGCCGCCACGAGAACGTGTCACGGTGCAGTTCCTGGCGAGGCGCGCCGGGCTTGCGGCCCATGTACTCGGCGATGATCAACAGGATCGTGTCCGACAGCGGCTTCAGCAACCGGCGGGCGGCGCTGACGATGTCGCGGTGCAGCACCATGTCCGTCGCGCTGGGGATGGCTCCGATCAGCTGGTGCAGCGTGACCGACGTGTCGCCCTGGAACTGGGCGAGCAGTGACTTAGCCGCGTACTCCGCCTCCTCCGGGTTCTCGGCGAGGTACTTCTGGACCTGGGTGACGTAGGTGTCGCACTCCTCGCCCGAATACGCCCCCGAAAGGACGACCGCGCCCTCCTCCCGGAACGCGGCGTCCATCGCCGCGACGTCGTAGGGCTGAGCCAGCCGCGGGACAATGCTGCCCATGTGGTGAACCACCTTTCGATTCGGTCTTGCCGGGGTAACGCGAGCGGTTCACCAGGTGACGGGAAGCCGCTCGATGCTGACGTCCATGCCCTCGGCCCGCCAGCGCACCTCGTGCGGCGGACCGGCCAGCCGGAGGCCCGGGATCCGGGCGAACAGGGTGCTCAGCGCGACGGTCAGCTCCATCCGGGCGAGCGCGGCGCCGAGGCAGTGGTGGATGCCGTGGCCGAACGCTAGATGCGGGCTGCGCCGGGCGTCCGGGACGATCGCGTCGGCGTCGGCGAATTCCGCCGGGTCGCGGTTGGCTCCGACGCGGGACGCGATGACCGTTTCCCCTGAGGCGATACGAATGCCGCAAATGTCCACATCGGACTGCGCGATCCGCTGGATGCCCACCTCCTCGTCCTGCAGCCGCAACAGCTCCTCGACCACGTCGTCGATCGGTACCGCCCCGGTCCGGACCGCGCGCAGTACCGGCGGGTTCTCGAAGAGCCGGAGCAGGCCGTGCGCGATGGCCGACGCGGTCGTGACGTAACCGGCCATCAGCAGGCCCATCGCCATCGAGGAGATCTCCAGCCGGCTCAGCCCACCTGGTTCGTGGGATTGCCGGGCCAGGTCGCTGAGCAGATCCCCGCCGTCCGGCTTCGCCGCGACCAGCTCGACCACAAACCGTTGCAGGTCACCGAAAGCCGTCCCGATGTCCCCGGTCGAACGCAGCACGACGTCCGCCCAGCCGCGAAACCGCGTGCGGTCCGCAGCCGGGATGCCCAGCAGTTCGCTGACGATCGCGATCGGCAACGGGTAGGCGAACGCCTCCTGCACGTCGACCACTCCGCCCTCGGCCAGCATCGCGGTTACCAGGCGGTCGGCGACTTCCGTCGCGCGTTCGCGCAGTTCGGCGATCCGGCGGACGGTGAACGCCCGGCTCACGCTGCGCCGCAACCGGGTGTGCTCGGGCGGGTCCTTGAGGAACATGAACCCGGCCGCGAGGTTGTTCTCGTCGGCGGCCGGAAGCACTCCCGGATACTGCGTGCCGAACGCCGGATGGTTCAGCACCTCGCGCACGTCCTGGTATCGCGTGACGAGCCACGCTTCTGCTCCGCCGGCCATCCGGACTTTCCGGATCGGTGCGGCCTCGCGCAGCCGGGCCAGCGCCGGGGCCGGGTCGATGATCGAGTCGCGCGCGAACGGATAGTCCGTCAGCGGTTCGGCCAGTTGTTCCTGCCGCACATCCGTCACCTCCTTCGCTTCGGTCATGCCGGGAACGCCGCTTCGACGGCGTCGGCGAACTCGTCGGGGCCGCGTCCGTTCCGCAGCCGTTGGGAGAACCGGGCCAGCCGTTCGGCCATGGCGGTGTCGTCGGCGACCTGTTTGAGCACGTCCGCCAGCTGATCCGGGGTGAACGGCTCGTGCAGCCGGACGCCGAGACCGAGTGCTTCGACGCGATCCGCGACGCCGCGCTGTTCGCCGATCTGCGGCGCGATCAGCACCGGAACCCCTTGTGCCAGCGCCTCCAACGTGCTGGTCAGCCCGCCGTGGGTGATCGCGGCCGACGCGTGCCGCAAGGTGTCGATCATCGGCAGCTTCGCCCGCAGCAGCACCCGGTCGGAGACCGGTCCGACGTCGGCGGGGGAGATCTTGGCGCCCAGCGCGGCGGCGGTGTGCCAGCCGAGTCGGTCGGCCCCTTCGACGCAGGTGCGGAAGAAATCGAGGTTGTCGGTGAAGACCGTGCCGAGCGAAACCACCGCGAGCGGCTTGGCTTCGCGCAGCCACGCCAGTTCCGGCGACTGCTCAGCGGGCCGGACGCACGGCGTGATGAAGGTGAACCGCGAGCCGAACGTCTCCCCGCGCGGCTGGATCTCGCGCGGGAACAACGCGATGTTGCGTTCGGCCTCGTTGTCGAAGAATTCCTCCGGCGACACCTCGGACTCCAGGCCGATCTCCCGGAGGAACGAGGCCACCGCACCGAAAAACGCGGACATCGACTCGTCGGTGTCCTTACGCGACTGATAGTCCTGGTGCAGCGAAAACTCGGAGTTCGACGCGAAAACCGGCCACGTGCGGACCACCGGGATGCCGCGCGCCCGGCCGAGTAGCCACCCCGACGTCGCCAGCACGTCCGACACGAGCACGTCCGGCCGTCGCTCGCCGACAGCGCGTTCGAGCTCCGCGTAGGACGCCCGCGTTTCCTCCAGCAGCAACGGCAGCACCTTGCCCATGTCGGCCAGTTCCGCCCGCGCGGAGTCCATTGGGGACTCGTACGGCACCACCTCAACGACCTTGCCGACCTCGGCCGCGAAGCTCCCGGACGCGAGACAGCGCACGCGATGACCCCGCCGGACCAGCTCGGCGAGACCCGCCAGCACCGGGTAGACGTGCCCCCACGCCGGGACGGACGCGAACAGCACCTGCCGCCCCATCAGACGCCCCTGCCGCGTGCCTCGACCAGCATCCGTTCCGGAAACCGGTCACCGAGCATGTTGACCCGCCACGGCACCGCTTTCCACGCCTCCAGCATCCGGAAGTCCAGGCCGCATTCGGTCAGCGCGTCGACCGCGACCTGCAGTTCGAGCCGGGCGAGGTTGGCACCGAGACAGCGGTGGATGCCGAAGCCGAACGCGAGGTGCTTGACCAGCCCCGGTCGCTGCGGGTCGAACACGTCCGGGTCGGCGAACAGGTCTTCGTCCCGGTTGGCCGCCACGAGCGGGGCCACCACCATGTCTCCCTTGTGGACGGTGACGTCGCCGATCCGGACGTCCTCGGCGGCGAACCGCGGCATCGACTCGCCGTTGTCGCCGGACTGGACGCGCAGCACCTCCTCGACAAACCTCGCGCGCAGGTCCGGCGCGGTCCGCAGCTGAGCCAGCCACCCGAACTCCAGCAGATAGCGCACCGCCACCGAGATCGCGTTGGCCGTGCTGACATACCCGGCGACTGGCAGGCCGAGCACCATCGTCGCGAGTTCGACATCGTCAACCGCGTCCTGGTCCCGCTGGGCCCGGATGAGGTGCGCGAGCAGGTCGGTGCCGTCCGCCCCGCGCGTGCGGCGCCGGTGTGCGATCAACTCGCGCACGTAGTCGTTGAGCTGCTTCCAGCCTTCGAGTGCCACCACGCCCTGCGCCTCCGACAGCGGCACGAGCAACTGGTCGGACAGCCGCTGGAACATCGCCCGGTCCGGCTCCGGCACGCCGACCACCTCGGCGATGACGTTCATCGTGAGCGGCTTGGCGAAGTCCGCCATCACGTCGGCCCGTCCGGACACCGCGGCGAGCAGCTGGTCGGCCTTGGCCTGGATGGCGTCCCGGTAACGCCCGACGCAGCCGATCGCGAACGGGCCCGCCACCAGGCCGCGCAGCCGGGTGTGTTCCGGCGGGTCCTGGAAAATCGACTCGTTGGCCTCGGCCGTACCCGCCCCGCGCTCCGGGTCGATCGGCGACACGCTGAACGCCGGGCCGCCCAGCACCTTCCGGATGTCCGGATAACGGCTGACCAGCCAGACCCGCGCGCCGTCCGGCCCCTCCGCCGGCGACACGGGACAGGCGGCGCGCAGCTTTCGCCAGTCGATGCCATCGAGGTCGGCGGGCCGGAACCGTTCGACCGGCGGCGGCCGGCGGGAGGTGGTTTCCGCGGTGCGGTCGGACATCGTGCTCAAGTCCTCTCGGTCAGCGCGAGCCGCGAGGGGCCGCGCACGAGCATCCCGGTCTTCCAGTCGATTCCCGCCTCCCCGCGCGCCAGCCGCAGACCCGGCGCGGTGGCGGTCAGCACTTCCAGCGCCACCTGCAGTTCCAGCCGGGCCAACGGCGCGCCGAGGCAGAAGTGCGCGCCGACGCCGAAGCCGAGGTGCGGATTGGGTGTGCGGGCGAAGTCGAGACGGTCGGGATCGGCGAAGACCTCCGGGTCCCGATTGGCCGCTGCGGAAGCGGGTACGACCGGCGAACCTGCCTCGATCAGCGTCCCGCTCAGCACCATGTCTTCGACGGCGTAACGCGGGGTGGTGCCGTTGGCCTCCAGCGGCACGTAGCGCATCAGCTCCTCGACCGCGGACGGGATCAACGACCGGTCTTCTGTCAGCGTCTGGAACCGGGAACGGTCCGTCAGCAGCAAGTACAGGAAGTTCGGCAGCTGAGTCGACGTGGTCTCGTAGCCGGCCACGAGAATCGTCATCACCACGATCACCAGCTCGTAGTCGGTGACGTCGCCGGTCTCCGTCTGTGCCGCGAGCATCGCCGAGATCAGGTCGTTCCTCGGCCGTTCTCGCCGCTGCGCCACCAGTTCGACGACGAAATCCCACATCTTCCCGGTGGCGGCCAGCCGTTCATCTTCGGTGATCGAGGTGGTCGCCAGTCCCGCTTCGGCCCACTCCCGGAAGCTCGCGCGCTGGTCGTAGGGCACGCCGAGCAGCTCGCAGATCATCTTCAAAGTGAACGGAAGCGCGAATTCCTCGACACCGTCGAATTCGTCGTCGGTTTCGGTGATCAGCTCGGTGGCGATCGCCGTGGCGCGCTCGCGCAGCCGCGCCACGGTCCGTGGGGTGAACGCCTGCCGGCAGACCGAGCGGAGCCGGGTGTGTTCCGGCGGGTCCATCGCGACGATGCCGCCGGAGAAGTTCTCCCTGGTGACCCGGGGGACGTCGCGCTCCAGCGAGGCGGCGCGGGAGAACCGGGGATCGGTCAGCACCGTGCGGACGTCGGCGTACCGGGTGACGAGCCAGGCCGGTTCGCCGTACGGGAACTTGACCCGGCTGACCGGCTCGAAGCGTTGCCGGAAAAGGTATTCCGGCTCCAGGTCCAGTCCGGACGCACGCGGGAACGGGAACAAGGTCCTCATGCCCGGCCCGCCAGCAGCCGGTTCTCCGTCACGACCGCCTCCGCGCCCCGGCGCGGGACGAGCATCGGCCCCTTCGGCGCGACCGCCTCCGGCGCGGTGCGGACGAGGTCCAGCCGGACGTGCCGCAGGATCGCGCCGATGATCGTGCGCATCTCGACCATCGCCAGCGACGCGCCGAGGCAGCGATGCGTGCCGCCGCCGAACGGCAGGAAGTGCGCACTCGGCGGCTCGGCGGGGAAGAACCGGCCGATCGAGTAGGTCTCCGGCCCGGGGTACAGGTCCGCGGACAGGTGCAGCAGGCCGAGCGACACCGCGAACATCGTCCCGGCCGGGAACGTCCATCCGTCGTACGTCCAGGGCTGGGTCGCGATCCGGCCAACGTCCAAAGTGGCCGGACGCGTGCGGATCGCCTCGTGAATGGCCGCGTCGAGCACCTTCGGGCCCGCGCCGCTGACCTGGTCGAGCGCGCCGGGAGCCCGCAGTACGCGTTCGAAGAACCACGCCAGCTGGGTCGCCGTTGTCTCCTGGCCCACCGCGAGCAGCGTGACGAGGTGGTCGCGCAACTCCTCATCGTTCTGTTGGCGGGCAAGCAGAATCGAGAGCACGTCGCGGCCGTTGTCGACTGGATTGGCCCGCCGGTCGGCGATCTCCGCGTAAATGATCCCGTCGACCTCGCGCAGCAGCCGCTGAAACCTCGCCCACGGCCCGAATCCGCCGAATTGCCTGCGCACGGCGGGCAGCAGGATGATCAATGGGTTGATGTCGAGCAAACGCGGCACCAGCACCCGCAGCCGGTCCAACCGGGACGAGTCGGTGATGCCGAAGACCGCGCGGATCATCACTTCCAGCGTGACGCGCTGGAAACAGTCGAGCAGCCGGACGGTGTGCCCAGCGGGCCATTGCCGGATCTCTTGCTCCACAATGGACACCATCACCTCGACGTACGCGGCGACGTTGTCCCCGTGCAACGGCGGCATCAGCTCCTTGCGACGGCTGGTGTGCTGGGCTCCGTCGGACATCAGCAGCGAATGGCGGCCGACCACGAACTTGATCGGTTCGTTCGCCGCGGCCGCGCCGAACGAACCGGCATCGTCGCGCAGGATCCGGCGGATGCCGTCCGGCGCGCAGACGTAGACGACGTCGCCGAACCCGAGGATGCGCGCGGTGAACAGGGGACCGTAACGCCGGAGACAGGACTTGCCGAACCGCACCGGAGCCGCCGCCCACATCAGGGTCTGTACGAGTGCGGGCAGCCTTGGCCCTGGTGGCAGGGAACGGCGCAGCTCGGTCACCGGTCGGCCATCGTCTTGAGCCACCGGCCGAGACCGCGCAGCGCGAACGTGTGCGCGATCAGGTCGTCGGTGTAGCAGAGGTCGTCGAAGTACAGCCCGACGTTGCTCGGCCGCCACGTGCCCTGGTCGTCCTGGTGGTTCACCAGCCACTCCACGGCCCGCAGCACGGCGGCGCTGCTCGGGTCTTCGCCGCCGGCCAGCAGCGCGAACAACGCCCAGGCCGTCTCCTCCGCGGTACTGCCCTTCGGCGGAAGCTCGTGCCGCAGCGGCCAGCCGCCGTCGGCCGCTTGGTTGGCCAGCAGCCACTTCCGGGCCGCGTCGGCGGCGGGGGAGCCGTCCGCGAACGCCTCCAGCAGCCTGCTGGTGCCGTGGGTGTTGTCGCGGAACCACACCGACGCGATCGAACCGTCGCGGCACTGGTGGCCGCGCAGGTACTCGCGGGCCCGCGCGAGAGCCGAGCCGGGGGACTCCGACAGCCCGAAACGGCGCAGCGCCAGCACCACGTGCGCAGTGACGCCAGGACACGGCCGGTCGTTCATGATGTGCGTGTCGCGCACCCACTCCGACCACGAGCCGTCGCGGTTCTGCATCTTCAGCAGCCACTGGATGCCGAGCTGCACCGCCGGGTGGGTGCGGGGCACGCCGAGGTCGGCCAGCGCGCCGAGCACGACGGCGGTGTCCTCGGACTCCGGCCAGCCCGACGGATTGGCCCAGCCCCAGCCGCCCGGCGGAATGTCGAACTGGCGGAACGGCTTGTTCCACTGGTTGCGCAGCAGCCACTCCCGGGTCCGGCGCAGCAGCGGATGATCCGCCGGGTCCCGGAATTCGCTGAGCGCCATGACCGCGTAGGCGGTGACCGAGATTTCCAGGTCCCGGTCGATGGCCCACGAGCCGTCCTCACGCTGGGTCTGCAGCAGGTAGTGCAGCGACGTCAGCTGCAGATCGATGCCGACGCCCGCCTGCCGCAGGCCGAGATAGACGAAGCCGGCGATCATCGGGCACTCCTCGATGCCGCCGTTGGTGCCGGAGATCTCCCGCAGCCAGTCCAGTGCCTTCGGCTCGGCGATCCGGCCGAACAGCTTGCGGGGGAGGCCGCGTTTCATCGTCCGGCTCTGCATGATTCCGAGGCCGAGCACGGCGGGCAGCGCGATGGACACTTTGTTGCGCCACCGGCGCGGCACCAGCACGGTCTCGACCGGCAGGTCCGGCTGTTGCTCGAAGTCGCGCAGGCCGGTCAGGGCCCAGATGGTCGGCAGCGCGGCGGGCCACGTCTTCGGTGCTTCGCCGGACAGGCCGGGGACGACGTTCACCGCGTCGTTGTCGTCAAGGAATACGCGCGCCCGCTCGATGGCATCGTGTGCGCCGTCCCGGTCGATCTCGTGCAACGCTGCCAGGCCGAACGCGGTCATCCCCGGGCTGCTCGGCCATTCGGCGTCGGCCATCGCCCAGCCGCCGTCGCCGCGCTGGTAGGCGCGCAGCCACCGGACCGCCGAGTCGATGCGGTCGCGGTAACCGACCGGATCGGCGCGGTTGAGCGAAAGCGCGCCGAGCGCGGTGGCGATCGTGGAGGACGACAGCCGGTCTACCCAGGAACCGTCCTCCCGTTGCCGGTCGTACAGGTTCGTGATCGCGCGTTCCGCGGCCTTTTCCGCTCGTGCCTGAAGCTGTTGGACGTCCAAACCCGCTCCGCCTTCCCGTGTGATGAAGCTGTCAGCGCGCCACGGCGACGATCCGATAGGTGTTGCCGCCCTGGCCGCGGGAGATCACCGCCTGCAACAGCAAGTCCAATGCCAGCGCGAATCCCAGCGCGGGCATGGCGAAAGTCAGCGCCACCTTCCGGAAAAGCCTGGCGGGCAGCCGTACCGGACGGCTCAGCCACGGCCAGGACTTGGCTGGCGGCAGGTGATAGTTGAGCGCGGTGAGCAGCGCGGCCATGGTGTCGAACGGCTTGTTCGCCGCGCCGAGTTCCACCCGGGACACGGCGAACCCGCGTTCCTCCAGCAAGAGGCACAGGTTTCGCCACGGCATGAGGTGCAGGTTCTGCGGTGCCATCCAGCAGTACCAGTACTTCCCGTACAGCCGGGCGAACCGGCTCTGCGGGTTGACCAGTTCGATGAGCGCCACCCCGCCGGTGCGGAGAACCTCGCGCACCGAGTCCAGCTCGCGCTGCGGCGAGGTGGTGCGCTCCAGGTAGTGAATGACGCTGACCACGTCGAACTCCGCCCGATGCGCCTCGGCGAACTCGACCAGCGGAGTGCGGGACGCGGAGTCGACCCAGCCGCGCTCGGCCGCCGCCAGGATTTCCGGGCTCGGGTCCAGCGCCCAGAACTCGGTGCCGGGCAGCATCATGCGGGCTTCGTGGCAGAAATGTCCTTGCCGGGCACCGACATCCAGCCAGCGCTTCGGGGAAGTCGCCTGAGCGGCCCGGACTCGCTTGCGGTGCGCGGCACGGGATCGCCGAGCCATCGCGGCGTAGTGCTCGCGGCCCAGCCCGTCATAGACGTCGCGGCAGTAATACGCGAGCCCGGGCTCGGTCAGCTGCGGATTCTGGAAGAGATGGCCGCATCCAGTGCATTCGTCCATGCCGAATGCGCCGGGTTTGCCTTGCCGCGTGTCGACAACCGTGATTCGGTGCCGGATTTCCCGCGAACCGCACCACGGGCACGAATCGCTTCGCGGCCGGAAGAACGCGCCGGAAACCGATCGTCGGCCGAGTACCGCCATCGCTGCGATCCTCCGATACGAGGGCTCGTGGTCCGTGTTCCTGAACGTAGACACGCCTGCGGGGCACAGCAAGCGATCAGCGTGTTCGACGACCGACCAGCCGCCGGCGCAGGAACGAGCCGATGGTGCGGCGCAGTCCTTCGGTCATCGTGACCTGAGTGGAAAAGCCCAGTGCGCCAAGCTTCCGCGCGTCGCAATGCTGCCTTTCCAACGCGCTGGGCAGCCCGGTTCCGGGGACCACCTCGTAGCCGTTCTTGCGAATGGCGTCCGCCCAATCCCGGTCGTGCAATTCACACGCTTTCCCGGACTGGTCGATCATTTCCGCCACCAGATCGAGCGTGGTGCGATGCGCGGCCGGAACCATGTTGAACCCCTCGCCACAGGCGCGGGGATCGAAAGCGACCGTCGTGAGCGCCCGGACCACGTCCGTCACGTAGACGTAGTCGCGGCCGTGCGCCATCGATCCCTCGTAGATCACCGGCGGCAGCGGCCCCGCGGCGTCGAAAATCCGGCTCAGCGTCCGTGGCACGATCCGCGAGGCGGTATTCGGATCGCCGGGGCCGAAGACGTTGCACAGCCGGAGAATCGCGACCGGCAGACCGAATTCCTCGCTGTAGAGCCGCACCAGGTTGTCGGCGGCCATCTTGCCGACGTCGTAGACCCCGCGCGCGTCGAGCCGCGACGTCTCCACGTACGCGTCGCCGACCAGTTCTCCGTAGACCTTGTCCGTCGAGGCCAGCACGAACCTGCCCAGGCCGCGGACCGAGCGGGCTGCCTCAAGCATGTTCATCGTCCCGCCGACGTTGGTGGCCAGCGAGGCGTGCGGATCGCTGAACGCCGCGTCGACCGTCGAGAACGCGGCCAGGTGGAACACCACGTGCGGCTGCACCGCGCGGACGAGATCGAGGCATTCGGCGTACGACGTGACGTCGAGGCGGGCGGACTCGACCCGGTCGTCCAGCCAGGCGATCCGATCGGCCGCGACCACGTGAAATCCCTGCCGCGCCAGGCCGACGGCCAGGTGCGTGCCGATGAAGCCGCGGCCGCCGGTGATCAGTGCCACGCGAGCGGAGTCGGTGCGCTGCATACGGTTTCCGGTCAGGCCCGCTCGACCTGACGGCCGCTGTGGCGCAGCTCGTCGACCTGATCGCCGAACGCGGCCCAGAACCGGGCGTTGTGCCGGGCCAGGTCCGCGACCGTGCCGAGGCAATGCCGCGGGATGCCGTCCGGCGGCGGCGCGGTGGCCTGGCCGGCGAGGACGTGCGCGTCCAGCCAGCGCAGCAACGTCCGGCCCGCCTCGCTGAACCGCAGCGACGGATCCCGGCGCAGGGTCTGCATGATCACCGCCGGGTCCAGCTCCGGCGCGGCCTCCACCGGGGCCGGCCGCCGGGCGGGCCGGGAGCCGCTCGTCCGCTGGACGGGCACCAGGGCCTGGCCAAGATCGAGCCGGTTGCGCACGTCGAGCACCGTGGACGGAGCGATGCCCGCGGCACGGGCGATGTCGCGCAGCGACCGGTTCGGGTCGGCCCGCATGAGTTCGCCGGCCAGCTGCCTTCCCGCCGAACTGTCGAGCGGGCGCAGCCTGCCGTCCCGGCCGACCCGCGCGTTCGACCGTGCGTCCGCCGCACTCGAACACTTGCGGATCGCGCCGACCGTGGTCGCGGCCAGCCCGGTGACCTGCGCGATCCACCGGTCCGACCGCGTCGGGTGGGTGAGGATGATGCGTCCGGCCGCCGCCTTGCGGTCGGTCAGCGAGAGCGGCAGGCCGTTCGCGGTGTTCGCCTCCACCGCGAGCACGAAAGCGTCGTGCTCGTCGCCGTCGAAGAACCGGGCCTCGATGAGCTGGCGCGAGCCGAGTTCGGCGGCGCGCACCCGGTGGGCGCCGTCGATCACCCGCATGGTCGCCCGGTGCACGATGATCGGCGGCAGCCGGATGTCGAGCTTCGCCAGCACGCCCGCGTGCTCGTCGTCCATCCCCGACACGCGCGGCGAATCGCCGCGCCGCAGCATGCTCACCGCCACCAGTTCGGAGGACGCTCCGTCCGCGTTGTATCCGCGCCAGATCGACGGCGGGTCGGGGTGCGCGGTTTCCTCGTGAGGTTCGCCGTCCATCCGAGGCCACCCTTCCGTCCGCAGTCGCTTGCCGCCCGACCCCAACAATTGATCACGCGACCGACAAACAACAACCCCTCGGGGGAAGTTTCCCGAGATCGGGTGTTCTGTCCGGCGCGTCTGGCCGAACCGGGGAAAGTCGCTGTGGGTACGGCTGAATTCCACGAAAGGGCTATTCCGGCTGAGTGTCGTGCCTGCGCTCCGAACAGGAGGAAGTCGTGCGCACTCCGCCTGATCTCTATCCGTGCGGGTTGTCTTCCCTGCGTGGCGGATCGAGCTGCTGGCGGGCCATTTCTGTGGTGTAACAGCAAGTTTTTCGCCGCGCGGGGACTCGGACAGGTGACACCAGGTCGCTCCCTGTCAGCGGAATTGCCAGCCAGTCAATTTCGGACTGGAATATTCTTCACCGAGTCCGATGCCGCCATTCGGGAATCTTTCCTCCGTGCGGGTAATGCGGTTATCGTCGTACCGGGATATCGAGCCGAGTCGATTTTCGGGAGCCAATCGTGAGCAATGACGTGTCCCCGTACCCGTTCTGCCTGCCCGACGCGCTGAGCCCGCCGCCGGAATGGGCGGCGCTGCGCGACGGCGAGCCGGTGGCGGAGGTGCGGTTGCCCAGCGGGGACCAGGCCCTGCTGCTCACCCGGTACGAGGACGTCCGGCGAGTGCTGTCCGACCCGCGGTTCACCCGGCACCCCGGCGCCGAGGACGCCGCGCGGGTCACCGTGAACGAGGGCGGCGGAGTCTTCGGCGAGAAGCTGACCGAGGACGAACTGCACCAGCGCTGGCGGCAGGTCGTCAGCCGGGCGTTCACACCGAAACGCGTGCGGGCGCTGCAGCCGGGAATCGAGAAGATGGCCGAGTCACTCGTCACCGCGATGCTCGAACGAGGAGCCCCCGCCGACCTGCTGCAGGAGGTGGGTTTTCCGCTGCCGCGCTGGGTGATCTGCGACCAGCTCGGGGTGCCCGAGGCCGACCGGGACCGGTTCGCGCACTGGTCGGACACCATGCTCGCGATGACCCGGTTCACCCAGGCCGAGATCGACGCCGCGCAAACGGAGTTCACCGCGTATTTCGCCGCGCACATCGCCGCCAAACGGGCCGCCCTCGGCGACGACCTGATCAGCGAGTTCATCCGGTTCACCGACGAGTTCGGCGGCAGGTTGCCCGAGGAGATCCTGATCGGCACCAGTCAGGGTTTGCTGGTCGCCGGGTACGAGACGACGGCGGGCATGATAGGCAAGATGATCGCGCTGCTGCTCGCCGAGCCGCACCGCTGGGCGCAGCTGCGCGCCGACCCAGGCCTGGTCCGCACCACGGTCGAGGAGGCGCTGCGCTACGACGCCAACCCGGGCTTCGGGGTGCCGCGCTACCTCTCCGCCGACATCGAGGTCGCGGGCCGCACCTTGCCCGCGGGCACCATGGTCGTGTGCAGCCTAGGCGCGGCCAACCGGGACGAACGCGCCTTCGCCGACGCCGGCCGCATGGATCTGCACCGCGCTCCGAACTCGCATCTCACCTTCGGTATCGGACCGCACGTCTGCATTGGCCAGGCGCTCGCCCGGGTCGAACTGCACGCCGTGCTGCGGGTGCTGCTGCGCAGGCTGCCCACCCTGGAACTGGCCGAGCCGCCGGAGAACCTGGCGATCCGGGAGGGTCTGGTGGTCGGCGGACTGGAGCGGGTGCTCGTGCGGTGGTGAGACGCTAAAACGCACTGTCGGCACGTACGCCATTTCCGGACGGAAGGCGTACGTGCCGACTCGGCAATACCAGTGGAACTCGTGACTTCGGGACAACGGCAGTGCTAGGCGTGCAGAACTTCCTGAATGCCGGTGACGAACTCGTCCCGGGAGATTACGCCGTCCTTGTTGGTGTCCAGCGCGTCAAAATCGTACCGGGGGTCGGACTGGTCGATTTGCCAGACGCCCTGCAGATAACGGCCGAGTTCGTCCCTGCTGATGCTGCCGTCGCCGTCGGCGTCGACCAGGTCGAAGATCACGTGCCCGCCGACCTTGGCCGCGTCCAGCCGGTTCGTGTCGCCCGTAGTCCGCCGGGTGGCCTCGACGAACTCGTTCCGCGACAAGCTGTCCCCGGCGGCCCCGGAGTGCCGCAGCAGTTCCAGCCAATGCAATTGGTAAAACGCACGAAGCTCCTGGATCCGCCGGTCGTCCTCGTTCACCCCCGCCGTTTTCCGGTAGCGGTCGATGAGGATCTCGTAGTCCGCCCAGTCGAGGCGGCCGTCGTGGTTGAGGTCGAGTTTGTCGAATTCCGCTTCGATCAACGCGTCGACGGAATCCGCGGGTGCGCTAGTCATCGGATAGTTCCCCTAGGGTAGTTGGCGGTCGATGGATTGCCGAATAACAGAATGCGAGTGTTCGAGCACGAGCACAATGGGATTCAGTCGGCAGGACCGGGCCTCTACCTGATGGAGTGGGCACGATGGAACATGGGGTGAGTTTCCTCGCCCGCGACTGCGCTGCTCGGGTTGCGTGATCGCCCACACGCTGAGAAGTCGTTGCGGTAATTAGTCTTTCGGTGCGGGCGGATCAGTCCACAAAGGAATATTCTGTCCGGCCGCGAGAATTGCGCGGTCCCGGCCAGCCCCACGCGAGGTCGTCGACCGCGAGAAAAGGTTCGTCGACCACGGTCGCGGGGGTCAGCCCGGTGAACGCCGCGACGTCCCGGTGCAGGTGGGGCTGGTCGGCGTAGCCGCCGTCGGCCGCGACTCCGGCCGCGTCCTGCCCCGCGACCAGCCGGTGGACCGCGTGGTCGAAGCGGACCAGCCGCGCGGCCCGCTTGGGCGGCAAGCCGAGCTGTGCCTGGAACCGGGACCACAGCTGTTTGCGGCTCCAGCCGAGTTCGGCCGCCAGCTGCTCGACCCGGACCTTCCCGCGAGTGGCGGCGATCCGGTGCCAGGCCCAGGCCACCTCCGGGGCGACCGGCGGCGCCGCCGCATAACGTCGGGCGAGCCACGCGCTTGTCCACGCGAAGCGGTCTTCCCACGAGGCTAGTTCGCTCAGCCGCTCGCTGATCCGCGCCGCCTCCCGGCCGCACAGCTCGTCGAGCGTCACCACAGCGTCGCCAAGGTCGGTAGTGCCCAGAACCGCCTGGGCGACCACCGGCGACAGCCGTACCTGCAGCACCTCGAAGGCGTCCGCCCGCAGCGTTTGGACGACGTCACCGAACCCGAGCCCGGTAGCGAAACTGCCGTGCCGCCGCCGTCCAGCCGCGTCTTCCACCGCGAGCGTGCCGCCGAACACCAGAATCAGGGTCACGCTTGGGTGCGGAATCAACCGGAGCCCAGGCGGGGTGATGCCCCGGTCGCGGAACCCGGCCATGGCGGTGCCAGGCAGCAGGCCGGACCGGCTCGGGCAGGTGATGTCCCACAACACCGCGTCGTCCCCGGACCCCATTCCGCCATGCTACGCACGCCGGCCCGCGGGAACATTTGTTCAAGCCACCAGCACACACCGGCGGCGACAGTGTCACGCATGACTGTTTCCCGCGACGACATCGACATCCACGTGCGCCAGGACGGCCCGGGCGATGCCCCGGCGCTCCTGCTCATCCACGGAACCGCCATGTCGGGCCGCTCTTGGGACCCGATGGTCCCGCTCTTGACCGGATCCCATCACGTCATCCGGCTCGACCTGCCCGGATGCGGCCAGTCAGCCGCTCCCGACGGCGCGAGCTACGCAGTCCCGGACCAAGCGCGCCGAGTCGGCGCGGCGCTGGACAGGCTGGACGTCGAACACCTCACCGCCGTCGGCCACTCCAGCGGCGGAGTCTTCGCCACAGCCCTCGCCGAACAACGCCCCGACCTGGTAACCGCCCTCGCACTCATCAACACCGGCCCCGGCATGGCCGCCTACATCGCTACGGACGCGCCCCTCCAGGCGGCGTCATGGGCGGAGCTGACCGACGACCAGATCCGCCACGCCATCAGCGACGGATTCCGCCCCGGCTACGAGATCCCGTCATGGATCGTGGACCAGGCCCGGGACGTCGACCTAGCCGTGTTCGGGGCGATATCGGAAGCGATCCGCGCCTACCTGAACGAACGAACCCTCCCCGCCCGGCTGGCCCCGCTAGGCAAGCCGCTGCTGGTGCTCTTCGGCGACGAAGACCGCAGGTGGCGCCCTTCTTCCGCCAGCGACTACCTAGCCGTCCCCGACGCGTCCGTCGAGATGCTGCCCGGAGCCGGGCATTCCCCCAACATCGAAGATCCACCCCGCACCGCCACGTCCCTCTTGGCCTTCACCGCGTTTTAGTCAGGAGGAACGTTTCGTTGCGAATTCTCATCTCCGGCTCCAGCGTCGCCGGCCCGGTGCTGGCGTACTGGCTCACCAGACACGGATTCTCCGTCACCGTCGTCGAACGCGCGCCGGCTCCACGCAAGACCGGCGGCCACGCCGTCGACCTGTACCGACCCGCGGTGGACATCTCGGCGAAAATGGGCGTACTCCCGCGGATCGAGGAGCGAGCCACCGGCACGACCCGCATGACCGTCCACCGGGAAGGCACACGGCGTCCCGTCCGGGTAGACCTAGCCAAGATCTTCCGCGCCACCTCCGACCGGCATGTCGAGATCATGCGCGACGACCTGAGCGAGATCTACTACGACGCCACCCGCGACGACGCCGAGTACATTTTCGGCGACTCGATCACCGAGATCTCCCCCGACGGCGAGGTACGGTTCGAAAACGCGGCACCACGCCGTTTCGACCTAGTCGTCGGCGCGGACGGCCTGCACTCCAACGTGCGCCGCCTAACCTTCGGCGACGAGTCCCGCTTCAGCTCCTTCATCGGGGCCTACCTCGGGGTGCTGACCCTGCCCAACACCGTTGGCCTAGAAGGAGAACTCCGCATCCACGTCGGCATCGGCCGCACCGCCGGCATCTACGGCGCCCGACATCTAGCCGAGGCACGGGCGTTGTTCCTGTTCCGAAGCGAGCGCGAACTCGACTACCACCACCGCGACGTCCCGCGTCAGAAGGATCTGCTGCGCGGCGCGTTCGCCGGCCTGCACCCCGACGTGGACCGCTGGCTGGACCACCTCGACGGCTCCCCGGCGTTCTATTTCGACTCGATCACCCAGCTCCGGATGGACACCTGGTCGCGCGGAAGGGTGACCCTGGTCGGCGACGCGGGCTACTGCCCAGGCCCGGCTGTCGGCGGCAGCACCACCCTGGCCGTTGTCGGCGCATACGTCCTCGCCGGAGAACTGGCGCGAGCCGGGGGCGACCACTCGCGCGCGTTCCCGGCCTATGAGCGCGCTATGGCGGAGCATGTGCGCGGCAGCCGCGCGTCCGCGCTTAGTGCGGCGAAGACTCTGATCCCCACGTCTCGTCTTGGCGTGCAGGGGCTGGCGTATGGAGCCCGCCTCGTCTCCGCCTTGCCTGCGGGGCTTGGCCGCGGTCTGCTTCGCCTCACTACCAAGACCGCACGTGTCCACAACTCCATGACCGTCGACGACTACCCGCTGCCTGCGGCGGGCGACCGGACCGGGCGCGCGGGCGACCTTGGGGGCGGTCTCGGGGTGGACTGAGGAGTACTCGCCACCCAGTACCAGAGCGGCTTATGGTCGCGAGGGAACTGGTGCGGCCGACGAGTCGGTCGTGACGGTCGTGCCCGCGCGACGCGAGCGAGTGCTGCGCTATTTCGCGCATTCGCTCGCCAACCCGGGCGAGGAGGTGGCGCGGTGAACCGGCTGGGACCGATCCTGCTGGCAGTGCTGCTGCTCGTGGGCGGATGTGTCGACCTGCCTGGCGAAGCGGGTCCGCCACCGGCATCGCGGCTGCTCGCGGGCACATTCCAGCTCGCCCGTGATCCGGAGAGCCCCGCCGCGATATGGACGCGCCAGAACGTAGGCGGCAAGTCGCCCGCTTTCGAACCGATCGAGCGCGAAGTCGCCTACACCCCGGTCGCGCACCGGTTCACCGTTGCTGAGCCGGACCTCACCCAGCATGTCCACGACTACCTGGCCCAAGCGGCGAAACAACGTTGGATGCCGATGCTCGTGGCGGCGTTCACCGAATCTGGTGCTTGTCCCTCCGAGCGTTCGCCCGCCGTCGGCGACCTCGCGCGCGGCCTTGGCGACGGCAAAGCGATCGTGGTGCTCGAACCCCGCCTGCTTGGCGGAAAATGCGCGGACACCGCGAGGGTCACCCGCTACCTGAACGCGTCGGTGCGGCAGCTCCGAGCTGAGGCGCCCAACGCGTTCGTGTTCCTGGACGTGTCGGCTGGCGGAACAGTCGACGAGCAGCACGCGCGGTTGATTTCCGCCGGGGTAGCGCAGGCCGCCGGCGTCACCTTCGGCGTCGGTGGCTATACGCCGGCCGCACAGCTGGCCGGGCCCGCTCGGAAGCTCTACGACGCGCTTGCCGCCGCTACCGGCCGAAGCGACTATTTCCTGCTGGCTGACAGCTCCCGCAATGCTGCCGTCGTCACCGGGACCTGCAATCCCCGCCGGTGCCAGGATCGGACCGGACTCGGTGCTGTCCGACCAACCGGGCGCACTTCAGCAAGCCTGGCTCACCGTCCCAGGGGTCTCTGACGGCCCCTGCGGAGTCGCGCCTGCCTCGCGAACGGGCGAATTCGTCCCGGACCTGGCTCGCCAGCTGACCGGGTAGTCCACCCGCACCACGAATTGGGGGTGACGATCAGGAAACGCACCACGAAGAGACCGCCGCTGGCCGGAATGGTCAACGGCAAGACGTCCTACAGTTGGCCGACCTGACCGGTGACTACTTCAAGGACATCCTCATCACGATGTCCGACGGAACCCCGTGGATGCTCGACCTCTTCGCCGACGTCGACTCGAGCGGCAAACCCGTCGCCAAATGGTTCAAGATCGCCGGGTCGGGCATGAACACGGCCGGCCACATCCTGTTCCCCGACTTCAACCACGACGACTACCCCGACTTCGCCGCCCGGCTGACCGCGTCCGGCGAGTTGCGGGGAGTCCTCCCTGCGGAGTGTGGAACCCGGCGAAGCCCGAAACGGTGCTCAACGACGTCACCGGCCAGCTGATCAAATCCGGTTGGTCGAACTACGACTGGGTGTTCTGACGCAATGCCGTGGTGCGCCCAGCCGTGCGCATCACGGCGGCCCGGGTCAGCAGGTGAGGTTATTGAGTGGGCCGCCTGGGGCTCGAACCCAGAACCTACGGATTAAAAGTCCCAAGGTATTGAGTTTCAGCGAATGTTGGGCAGTTTCTGCTCGTGTCAGTTTGTGCAGGTGTCGGTCAATTTTTGTGGTGACTGACTGACGCTTTGTGTTGTGCCGTGTCGGGCTCTGCGTCGACTCCGGAGCGCATTCTGGGTACATCGGCCGTGTTGCTTCGCGATGCAGAAGCCGCCGCGGGGGCGTTGTGAAGTACTGCTGGCAGGCCTGTGGCGGTTCGCGGGTTGGTTCAGGCTGGACGCGCGTTCGAGTACATACTGGAGACTTTCCAACAATGAGCCCATGTGGCGAGAGATCTCCGCCTGTGTCGGTTTTATTCGAATTGCCTTATAGGTTCCCTTATTCCAGTTAAAGCTGCCGCGGTCACGATTTGTCGAATACCCCACTTGGTCTATTTCTTTGGTTAACGCTGTTTGGCAAAGTCATCTCGGGTTCGTCGGGGGCCCAGCAGATTGGCTGGCTGTTCTTGACGTGGGGGATCTCGTGCGTTCATTTGGTGTGCGCTGGCGCGCTGTTCTTGTCGCGACCGCAGTGGCAGCGAGTACCGTGGCCGTGGTTCAGCCGGTTCTCGCCGCTCCGGTCGCGAACGTCCCGGATTCCGCTCCGGACGAGGCGACAGCGACGGCCTATGCCCGGGCAGGCGGCAAACAGGTCGAAGTCGCCTCCGAGACCACGGAGACCTCCAAGACCGTCGCGAACCCGGACGGTTCGTGGTCGTTGACCCAGTATGTGCATCCCGTGCGGGTCAAGCAGGGGAGCGGCTGGGTTCCGATCGACACGACGCTGGTGCGGAAACCCGACGGTTCGATCGGCCCGAAGGCCGTCACCGTGGACGTCAGCCTCAACCCGGGCGGCAGCGGTTCCGCGGCGAAGCCGATCGTCCAGGCCGGTGAAAAGGACACCGCGGTCGGTCTGAAGTGGACCGCCGACCTCCCGGTCCCCACGCAGTCCGGCGACACCGCCACCTACTCCGAGGTCCTTCCCGGCGTCGACCTGACCGTGAAGGCCGCCACGGAGGGATACACCGAGAACCTCGTCATCAAGACTCCCGAGGCGGCGAAGAACCCGCAGTTGCGGGAAGTGCCGTTCGGGCTGTACACGCACAACGCCACCGTTTCCGTGAAGGAAGGCGACGGCCGCGGCACCCCGGCCCAGGCCGCGCCCACAAACGGGCTTGAGGTCAAGAACTCCAGCGGTGCCGTCGTGTTCGCCGGCGACGCGTCGCGGATGTGGGACTCCTCCGGCGCGGGCTCGGCCGCCGAGCAGCACCTGGGCGAGGGCGGCGGCCGGCGCGAAGCGGTAATGGGCTTCACGCTCACTCCGGACAAGGTGACGATCAGCCCGGACGAAGCGTTTCTCGCCGACCCGAAGACGAAGTACCCGGTGTCCCTTGACCCGGACAACTGGTGCACGTCCTGTGGCATTCAATCGCACGTCGTGGTGCAGTCGGGGTATCCGGACGCGCACAACTGGAACGCGTCGACCGGGGATCTGTCGAACCTGAAGGCCGGGTACGAGGACTACGACAACGCGAGGACGTCGCGGTCGTACATCCAGATGAACACCTCGGTCCTCGGCGGCAAGGTGATCAAGTCCGCGACTCTGAACACCACGATCCAGCACAGCTACAGCTGCAGTCCCCAGCCGACCGGTCTGTGGGTCTCGAACCCCGCCGATCCCGGCACGACCTGGAACCTGCAACCGGGCTGGTCGTACTGGGTGTCGGACATGAACGTCGCGAACTGCCACGACGACTCCAACGTCATCGGCCAGTTCAACGCGCTCCGAGCGGCGCAGGACGCGGCAGCGAACTACTGGCAGAGCACGTGGTTCGTACTCGCGGCACGGGACGAGGGCACCACCGCGGCGTGGCGCCGGTTCGATCTGAACCCGTATTTCCAGGTGGACTACAACTCCCGCCCGAACGCGCCCTGGAACCTGACGATGCAGCACGGCACCTCGAAATGCGTCCAGGGCGAGAACCGGCCGTGGATCGCCACGAAGACGCCGCAGCTGGCCGGGTCGGTGTCCGACCCCGACGGCGGCACGCTCTACGCCGGGTTCGCAGTCGGAGCCGGGACCGCAGGCCACAGCACGAACGTCCACGACAACCGCGGCAACCTCGTGACGGTCGGCACGCCGGGCCCGAATCAGGCGGCGACCGCGCAGTTCGCGGCCGTTCCCGGCGGATGGATCACGGGGGACGGGATCTACAACTGGTCGATGCAGGTCAGTGACGGCGAGCTGGCGTCGGCCTGGGTGGGCAGTTGCGAGTTCACTGTGGACTCGATGGTGCCGCGGGCACCGTCGGTGCGCATGACCGGCACGCTTCCCGAGCACCAGAACGACAGCGTGCATTTCAGCGTCTCGGTGGACATGGCCACTCCCGGGTTCTACGACATCGGCCGTTTCATCTACACCACCGACGGTTCCGAGCCGCAGCCGCAGGGTTCGCCCAGTGTCACTGCCACCCGAGGCACGGATGCGAACGGCAACCCGATTGCGACGGCTGACCTGAACGCGCTGGCCATCAACGGCAACCAGAACTACATCAAGGTCAAGGCGGTAAACAAGGCAGGCACCCCGGGCCCGGACGCCACCTGCTTGGCCAGCGGCAACCTCGAGGCCGCTTCGTGCTCCTTCCACGTGCTGCCCTACACCCCGTCCGTCGGCTTGGCGGGAGCCTGGCCGCTCGACGAGATGGGCGGCCGGGTCCTGGCCGACACCGCGAACACGACACCGGACAACGACGGCCTGGCGGTCCACACCGCGAGCTTGAACGGCGGTGGCGACTGGGTCGCCGGCTACGACCACGGCAACGCCTGGACCCATCCGGACACCGGCGGTTACAGCGAAGGCACCAAGGGCGCGCTGACCCTGGACGGTTCCAGCGGCTACGTCAACACGAACGGCCCGGTGCTGGACACGACGAAGTCGTTCAGCGTGGGTGCGTGGGTCAAGTTGGCCAACACCAACGGTTTCCAGACCGTGGTCTCCCAGGACGGGAACCAGGGCAGCGGGTTTTATCTGCAGTACTCCAAAGCAGACAACGCGTGGGCGTTCAGCATGCTGGCCGCCGACCAGGCCAATGCCGGGCCGATCCGGGCGAAGTCGACGAAGCCGCCGGTGCTGGGCGTGTGGACGCATCTGGCCGGCACTTACGACGCTTCGACGGGAACGATGACCCTTTATGTCGATGGCGTCAAACAAGCCACCAATGTCGCCAGGAGCTGGGCTTCCTCCGGAAACTTCGTGATCGGTGCGGACAAGTACAACGGGGCCCGAATCGAGTTCCTGACGGGGCAGGTGGACGACGTCCAGGCGTGGCAACGGGTGCTGTCCGCACAGGACGCGCACGACCTGGCCAACGCCGCGGCCCCGCTGGCGAAGTACGGTCTGGCGGAAGGCTGCACCGACGTCCTCGGCACGACTGTCCCGTCGCTGCAAGGCAATTGGGCCTTCGATGATGGCACCGGCAGCACTGCCACCGACTCGAGCAAGTTCGGCAACACCATGACCCTCAACGGCGGCTATGGCTGGACGACCGGCAAGACCGCGGGCGCTGTCCACTTCGACGGTTCCACCGGCTACGGCTCCGCCGCTCCGGCGGTGGACACGGCGAAGTCGTTCACCGTGTCCGCATGGGCGAAGCTGGACGACGCGAACGGCTACTACACGCTGTTCACCCAAGGCGGGAAACACGCGGCAGCGTTCCAGTTGCGCTATTCGCCCGACGTCAACCGTTGGGTTTTCGGGATGACCACGGCTGACGACGACACCGTCGACAACTACCACTGGGCATTGGGGAACCAGCCGCCGCAGGTTGGGACCTGGACACTGCTGACCGGGGTCTTCGACCAGTCGTCGATGCGAGTCCGGTTGTACGTCAACGGAAAACTCGAAGGGCAGAACACCCTTCCCACCGCCTGGAGCGCCACGGACGCCTACACGGTCGGATCGAACCTCGGCACCGGGAACTTCTTCAAGGGCTCGGTCGATCAAGTCCAGGCGTGGAGCCAGGTCCTGACCGACGACCAGGTCGCGTCGCTCTACGGCCACCGCTACTTCGACACGATCAGCAGGGCGACCGGAACCGGTTCCGGCGGCGTCAGCCTCGCGTCGAGCGACAACGCGTGCGCCGCGCGGTTCGACGTCTCGGGAACGGGACAGATCGACGCGGGCCGGCCGGCGAACCTGCGCACGGAGAAGTCCTACACCGTCGAGGCGTGGGCCTACCACTCCTGGACCGCCGGTGACGTCGCCGCCCACGGCGCGATCGACACGAGCGGACGCGCGGTGGTCGGAATGGACGACGCGCAGTTTTCCGCGGAACTGCTCGGCTACCACAGCTTGCCCGACGCCAACGGCGTTCAGCATCCTAAGTGGACGATGCTGATCAGTTCGTCAGCAACGGGACCTGGCGCGTGGTGGGCGGTCAGCGACGCCGACGCAGTCGACAACACCTGGGCGCACCTTTCCGCCACGTACGACGCGTCGACCGGAACCATGGCGTTCTACGTCAACGGCGTGAAACAAAACACCTATTTGAACACGAGCGGCGGCCAAGGCGTCGTCAGCCGGCCCAGCACGGGTGATCTGTTCATCGGGCGCGGTGTGTGGAACGGGACGCGGTCCGATCAATGGTACGGCGGTGTGGCCGGAGTGCGCGTGTATCAAGGACTTCGCACGGCCAAGGATCTCCTCGAGGACGCCAAAACTGATGACCCCGGCGTGACTTTCGGCATCCGCAATCTGTAGTCGATCAACAGTCTTCTTCTTTCGTGTTGCACCTGTGCAGACAAGGGTGATGAGCATCATGAGCGGCTCGAGACGGGCTTTTCGGATCAAGACATGGTCGCGCGTGACGGCTGTCGCGATCGCCGCGATCATGCTGGCCTCAAGCCAGGACGCGGTCGCGGCACCGACCGGCTGGCACGGGCTGGGCTGGGATCTGCCCGCCCTGCAAGCCGAACGCTCGGTGAAGGGCACCGACGCCAAGACGCTCTCCGGCAACGCGCCGGCAAAAACCGCGTCGGCACCCGTCCCAGCGGTGCACTGGCCCGCCGCGGGCAAGGCCCAGGTCGATCTCCCGGCCACCGCGCAGGGCGGTAAGTCGCCGAAGAGCATGGCGGCGGGGAACCAGGTGTCGGTGACCCGCGGACACGGCCGCGACAGCCGGACCGGTGCCTACTCCGCGACGGCGGCCAGTTCGCCGCAGAAGCACGACGCGGCCCGGGTCGAGGTCAGCACAGTCGATCACGCGGTGGCCGACAAAGCGGGTATCCGAGGCACCTTGGTGCAGGTCACGCCGGTGTCGGGTGATACGTCCGGGCCGGTCGAGGTCGTCCTGGACTACCGGTCGTTCGCCGGTGCCTACGGTGCTGATTTCGGCCGTCGGCTGCGGTTTGTGCAGTACCCGTCCTGTGTGCTGAGCACGCCCGAGAAACCCGAGTGCCGCAAGGGAACGCCCGTCGATTCGGTCAACGATGCGAAAGCCGGGCAGCTCGCCGGCGAAGTCGCCCTTGCTCCGACGGCGACGGTGCTCGCGGCCACTCCGGACACCTCCAGCGGCGGCGGCGACTTCAAGGTGACGAAGCTGTCCCCGGCCGGGTCGTGGACCGCGGGGGAGCCCTCGGGCGAATTCAACTACTCGTACCCGCTTTCCGCACCGGCGGGCCCGGGCGGGCCGGCTCCGTCGGTGTCGTTGCAGTACTCCTCCGGGGCCGTGGACGGCCTGACGTCGGCGACGAACAACCAGGCGTCGGAAATCGGCGACGGCTGGAGCGTGAGCGGCGGCGGATACGTCGAGCGGTCCTACAAATCATGCTCCGAGGACCTCGGCGGTAACAACGGGCAGACCAAGACCGGCGACCTGTGCTGGGCGACCGACAACGCGCGGCTGTCACTGGCGGGCAAAACCACCGAGCTGGTGAAGGACACCGCCACCGGTGCCTGGCGTCTGCGGACGGACGACGGTTCGCGCGTGGAGAAGGTGAACGGCGCGAGCAACGGCGCTCAAGGCGGCGAGCACTGGAAGGTCACCACGGTCGACGGCACCCAGTACTTCTTCGGCCTCAACCACCTGCCGGGCTGGCAGGCCGGCAATCCCGAAACCCAGTCCACGTGGACCGAGCCGGTTTTCGGCAACAACCCCGGCGAACCCTGCAACGCGGCGACGTTCGCCGCGTCGTGGTGCCAGCAGGCGTGGCGCTGGAATCTCGACTACGTCGTCGATCCGCGCGGAAACGCGATGACGTTCTACTACCAGCCGGAAACCAACTACTACGGGCTGAACCTGAACACCACCAGCCCCGGCACCTCCTACGTCCGCGGCGGCTACCTGCAGCGGATCGAATACGGCTTCAACACCCGCGTCGCGGGAGTGTTCACGCACGCACCCGCGCAGATCGTGTTCGGCACGACCGAACGCTGCCTGCCCGGCGGCGCCATCACCTGCGATCCGGCCCAGCTCACCACCGCCAACGCGGCGTCGTGGCCGGACGTGCCCGCCGACCAGCTGTGCGCGCAAGGCGCGAACTGCACCAACGTGTCGCCCGCGTTCTTCTCCCGCCGCCGCATCACCGCGATCAGCACGCAGGTCACCGACGGCGGTGCCGGCTGGAAGACCGCGAACCAGTGGACGCTGGCCCAGTCCTTCCCCGCCAGTGGCGACGGCTCCAGCCCGGCGATGTGGCTGGACTCGATCACGCAAACCGGCAAGGCAGGCGGCTCGATCAGCCTGCCGCCGGTGAGCTTCCATCCCAAGGCCCTGGCGAACCGGGTCGACGCCAGCAACAACTACACCGCGCTGACCCGCAACCGGATCGACGCCGTCACCAACGAAGAGGGCGGCGTCACCGCGGTCAAGTACGCCGACCCGCAGTGCGTCCCCGGCAAAACCATGCCGGCGAACCCGGAAACGAACACGCTGGCCTGTTACCCGACGTACTGGACACCGGGCGGCGCGACCGAGCCGGTGCTGGACTGGTTCAACAAGTACCTGGTCACCGACGTCACCGAAGACGGCCGCACGACGCTGTCCCAGCAAACCCTGACCCACTACGACTACGTCGGCGGCGGTGCCTGGCACTACGACGAGAACTACCTCGCCGACCCGAAAAACCGCACTTGGTCGCTGTGGCGCGGCTACGGCGCAGTGAAGACCACCGTCGGGCAGGCCACCAGCGATCCGTCCGGTCCTCCGGCGGTCACGCAGACCCTGTACCTGCGCGGCATGGACGGAGACACCCTCCCCGGGGGCGGTAAGCGCAGCGCGTCGATGACCGACAGCCTCGGCGAGTCCATCCCGGACAGCAAGCCAGTGCCTGGTTTCGCCCGGGAATCCCAGACCTACCTCGACGGCAAGGTCATCGCCACCACGATCAACGACCCGTGGATCTCCGCGCCGAGCGCGACCAACACCGACGGCACCCAAGCCTTCTACACCGGCACCGGAACCACCCGCACCCGCACGTGGATCGCCGCGGCCAACACCTGGCGCACCACTCGCACGAGCACCACCTTCGGCAACTACGGTTTGGCCACCCAGGTCGAAAACGACGGCGACATCGCCGATCCGAACCAGGCCACGTGCACCCGCAGCACCTACAGCCAGAACACCGCGGCGTGGCTGATCAACTACGTCAACCAGGTCCAGACGACCGCCGGCACCTGCGCCACCCCCGCCAGCAGTGCCACCATCGTGTCCGACACCCGGTCCTATTTCGACCACCAGCCGTTCGGGGCCGTGCCCACGGCCGGCAACGTCACCCAGACTGACACGGTCGACTCCTGGCCGGCCGACGGCGCGGAACACTTCCTGTCCCCGGCCACCCGCACCGACTTCGACAACTACGGCCGCGCCGTGTCCGTGACCGACGCACTGGGCCTGACCACCACGACGGCCTTCACACCGGCCACCGGCGGCCCCGTCACCCAGGTCGTGACCACCACACCGCAGGTGAGCGCCACCGACACGACCAAGTTCACCTCGACCCGGTACCTCGACCCGATCACCGGAGCCCTCACGGCCGCGGTCGACCACAGCGGACTGCGCACCGACGCGGCGTACGACGCGCTCGGCCGGCTGACCGCGGTCTGGCCACCGGGACACAATAAGAGCGTCAACGCCCCGGCCAAAACCACCTACAACTACACCGTCAGCAACACCGGACCCAGCGTCGTCGCCACGAACACGCTGCTGTCCAGCAGCAAATACGCGACGAGCTACGCACTGGTCGACGGACTCGGCCGCACCGTGCAAACACAGGCCCCGACGTCGTATTCGCAGGGCGGCCGTGTCGTCACGGACTCCTACTACGGCTCGCACGGCCAGGTGTGGAAAACCCACGACGCCTATTGGAACGGCGATTCCGGACCCGTGGGCACCCTGTTGACCGTCAAGGACAACACCGTCCCGAGCACGACAGTGTCCACATTCGACAGTGCCGGCCGCGCGACGGCCTCGGCGTACCAGCTGTACGGCGTCGAACAATGGCGCGGCACCACTGTCTACGACGGCGACCGCACCACCTCGATCCCGCCCCGCGGCGGCACGGCCAGCAGTGTCGTCACCAACGGCCTTGGCCAGAAAGTCCAGCTGGCGCAATACAAAGACCCCGCCCACACCAACCCCGGCGACCCGGCCGACGTCACCAGTTACGCCTACACCCACGCCGGCCTGCTCGCCTCGACCACTGACTCAACCGGGCACAACTCCTGGAAGACCAGCTACGACCTGCTCGGCCGGAAAACGTCCGCCACGGACCCGGACACCGGCCTCAGCCAGTACACCTACGACAACGGCGGACGGATGCTGACCAGCGCCGACGCCAGCGGCCGCACCTTGGCTTACGCCTACGACAACCTCGGCCGCAAAACCGCCGAATACAAGGATTCCCTCAGCGGAACCAAGCTGGCGGCGTGGACGTACGACACGGTGCTGAAGGACAAGCCCACCGCCTCCAGCCGCTACGCCGGCGGCAAGACCTACACCAACACCGTCTTCGCCTATGACAACGCGGGCCGGGTCACCAACTCCCGGTTCACTGTCCCGCTCGGCGAAACCGGATTCGGCGGCAACTACTCGTTCTCCTGGCGCTACGACCCGCTCAGCGACGTCCTGCGGTCCTTCGGCAGCCCGGCGCAGGGCGGTTTGCCCGACGAGTCCATGCTGACCGGCTACGACGCGCTGGACCAGCCCGTCACCTTGCAGGACGCGGCAGACAACGGCACCGGCACCCTGCTGGTCTCCGAGACCGACTACAACCCCTACGGGCAGGTGCTGCGCACCAACTACCAAGACCCGACCCTGCCCAACCAGATCGCCGTCACCCACACCTACGCCGACGGCACCAACCGGCTGGCCACCACCCTGGCCGAACGCGCGACCAAGACGAACTTCATGATCGCCAACCGGTTCTACAGCTACGACCCGGCAGGCAACATCACCTCCATCGCCGACACTCCCCAAGATGCCCAGTCCGACACCCAGTGCTTCAGCTACGACTACCTCCAGCGCCTGACCCAGGCATTCACCCCCTCCGCGGGCAACTGTGCCACCACACCGAGCGCCACGGGCCTGGGCGGAGCCGCGCCGTACTGGACCTCCTGGACGTACGACACCACCGGCAACCGCCTCACCCAAACTCAGCACGGCGCCGCCGGTGACACCACGTCGAAGTCGACCTACCCCAACGCCGGGCAGCCGCAACCGCACGCGATCCAGGCACTGGACACGACCGGCCCCAACGGCAGCAGCCACTCCGCCTACACCTACGACCCCTCCGGCCGCACCCTCACCCAAGGACCCGCGGGTGCGGGCCTGACCTTCACCTACGACGCCGAAGGCCACATCGCCACCGCCACCGACGCCAGCGGCAAGGTCTCCAGCTACACCTACGACGCCGACGGCAACCTCCTGCTCACCAAGGACCCGACTGGCACCACCCTGACCCTCAACGACCTGGAACTGTTCCGCGGCACCGGCACGTCCACCACGGTCGGCACCCGGTTCTACACGTTCAACGGCGCACCCGTCGCCGAACGCGACGCCAACGGCGGCCTGACCTGGTCGATGACCGACACCCAGAACACCGCCTACGCCACCGTCAAGGCCGACAACCTCGCCGTCACCCAACGCTGGCAGGACCCCTACGGCGTGGCCCGCGGCCCGGCTCCCTCCCTATGGCCGGACAAACACGGCTACCTGGGCGGATACCGGAACACGACCGGCCTGACCCACCTCGGCGCCCGAGAGTACGACCCGGCGCTCGGCCGGTTCACCACGGTCGACCCGGTGCTGAAGACCGACGACCCGCAGCAGATGAACGGCTACTCCTACGCCAACGACAACCCGATCGGACTGACCGACCCGTCCGGCCTGTGCCCCGGCGTCCCCGACGGCGCGTGCCGCCGGCCCGACGGCTCGATCGGCGGCGGCGACGCCTGCCGCAACGGCGGCTGGAGCTGCGACAAGAAGGACAACAACACCTGCGGCTGCCGGGCAGCCCAGCAGCACCCTGCCAACCACGGCGCTCCCGCGTCGTCCGGCGGGCACCGCAAGGCCGCGCCGAAACAGCACGGGGCATCAGGCGGCGGTGGGTCCGGCGGAGGTGGCGAGAAGAAGAGCGAGGGGAACTGGTTCACGAATGCATTGAGTGACATCGGGGAAGCCTTTTATGAGGGCTCCGGGTTGAAGGACGTGGTGGACGGCTGCTTCCGCGATCCCGCAGTCGTCGGGTGCATCAAGGGCGTGCTCGAGGTCGGGGTGTGGTTCGTCCCCGGCGGTGCCGCGGCCAGAGGCACCGAACTCGCCGTCTCCGGAGGTGCTCGCTTTCTCGAGGGCGAGGTCGGCGCGGAAGGCCGTGCTGTCGCTGAAGATCTCGCGGCAGGTTGCCGCAACAGCTTCGCCGGATCCACCCCGGTGCTCATGGCCGACGGGACAATGAAGCCGATCGAGCAGGTGAAGGTCGGCGACAAGGTCCGCAACGCACAGCCCGACAATGCCGACACTGAAATTCACACTGTCACTGCTCTGCACATCACCGACACCGATCGCGACTTCGTCGACGTCACCGTCGCCACTCCTGGCGGTCCCGAGAAGATCACCAGCACCGCGCACCACCGATGGTGGGATGTCACCACCCACAGTTGGACCGACGCCACCGACCTCCGGCCCGGTGACCTTCTCGACACCCCCGGCGACGGCCACGCCGCCGTCCAAACCCTCAACCGCTACACCAGCAGCATCCGCACCTACAACCTCACTATCGACACCACCCACACGTACTACGTACTTGCTGGCACGACGGCAGTTCTGGTACATAACACGAACCCGGGTTGCGACTGGCGAGCTGATGACGCTGCCGATATTGCGGGTGGTCACGCAAACAAAAAGCATGGAGGCGAGTTCCCCGGAATGTCAGCTTCCGATCTGGAAAGGCATGTGGAAGACGTCATGACGAACCCGCTCGATACCAAGGACCTCGCGAGAAATAGGAAGGCATACCTTGGTCAGGATGGGGAGACAATCGTAATCCACGACCCGAGTCACAAAGATGGGGGGACCGTCTTTCGCCCTAGCGCGGATAAGGTGGACGGGTATTGGCAGGGATTGCAATGAGCACAGGGAGCCTGGATCCGGGCCCTGCTCCGAAACTGTCCGGGCAGGAGCGCGATCTGCTCCGGCGTGGCCTGCTGGAGTGGAGCGGGCCCGCTCGCGGCACGGAAGAGTTCGCCGTTGCCATGGGGTTCTCGGGTATGGATGACCTCCTTCGAGAAGGTGGGCGAATTCGTGAAAAGCTGGCCGCTGACGAGCCGCTGGAGCCGATAGATTGGGCACGTGCACTCCTGTCAACGGAAATTGCCTTTATTAGCGACGTAGTCGGGTCAGGTCACGACTGGTCAATAACCACGGGATTCTCTGACGAGGAGACAGTCGGGATGCTGCGATCGATTCAGCAGAAGCTGGCCAGTACGGTATTTCCGATAATAGGAAATGTTCTTGGAACCCGATCGGGGGGCCAGTAGAGTTTCAGTTCCGGTGCGAGGTCTACAATCCGTAGTGGTGCCTGATTCCCTGGTTCATTCAGGCGACTACGGCTTTCGCGAGTGTCAGATCAGCTTCGGTACGCTGGTCGCGACCCAGTCGAAAGTAAAAAGTCGACCTTTGGCGACTCGGCGGTCATCAGAGGATACGCTCCGCAGTCAGGTTAGAGATGGAGTGGTCTTCCTTCAGTCGTTGATGAGGGAAGAGCGAGGGCTATGTGGGCATGCCGGTGTTCCATATGGTGGAGCGATGTCGACCTCGAGGGTGGCTATCTGACAGCGTCGCATCAGATCCGGCAGGTCGGCGCGACGGTCGAGGTCGACGTGCCGAAAAGCGACACCAGCAACCGCGTGATCGCTCTCGATCACGGCACCGCCGCACTGCGGCGAGCCTGTCCCTTGCTGCGGGCGCGGACCTCAAGACCGAGGGGCGAGGGAGGGCGAGGCACCGAGCTTCGTTCCTCGCCCGAATGACTACAAGGTTGACCCGGCTACAGGTTTCGTCAAGGAAACGCATGGCGTGCCCGTCTTCGACCACCCGGAAAGCATTTCCGGAAAGGGGTTCGTGCCACATATCATAGACATGAGCAGTGTGTCTGATTCTCTTCGAATTATCCAGCGAGGGAAAGATCCTAGACACTTCGAGATTGTGCCAGCGCCAGGTGCTAACTTAACACCTGAGCGGTATGCTGATGTGCTGTCTCATGTTCGAACCAGGTGAGCGAGGGGTCGCTAGATGATCCAGTACAGGTTGAAATTCCCGGAATACTTCGATGGTTACGAAGTCGAGACTGAAGCTAAAGGCTACTTGGTTGACGTTGTGGTCTCGACAGGGAAGGCGACATTCACCCTAACTATCTATGACCCTGCGCGACTGGCTCAGGAAATCGCTGACGAGTTGTCTTCGGGTGGATATTTTTCACTCTCGAACGTTCTTGTGGTTCCAGCGGTTACTAAGGCGGAGATTTTGCGAGCGGTTGACAGTCTGGCGAGGACTGAATTTAGCGGATTGAATCCCATTCCGTGAACTATGCCTCGTCATGGGGCGATTTCTCGCTGGGCAGGGGAGGTCGAAGTAAACTTCTTACGCTCGACGCCTATATTCAACGGTTGGGAGGGTCGCTGCAAAGCGTTCTGCGCGCGGAATTCGGCAGGCAGTTGCACCAGGTGCATGATAATAGTGCAGGGCAAGAGAATGACCCGGGGTTAAGTATGCTTGGAGGAGTGAATGGATTAGTCGGTCGTGTAACCAACCGCAAGCACAGGAAGCTAGCTGGTTCGTTTGTGTCATGCGAGGATCCTGTTGGCCCCGTCAATGCTGATTATCCAAGAGAGCGATTTTGGTTAAAGTTCCATAGCGAAGAATGTCTGCAGTAAGGCTGGGATCGAGTACGTTGCGGGACTGCATGGCCTTCTGCGGCTGCATCGTCTGTGTTCAGGCCTAGCCTGGGCTGCCACGGGATCGCAGGGAGTCGGGGCTGCCGTCGCGCAATGTGGACGACTTCTCTGGCCGGTTACGGCACACCTCGATCGTTGCAGCCAGGTTGGTCCGCGCGGTCGTCGGCCCGGGTGTCGTCGGCGGCAGCCTCGGCCGCCGTCGGGTGCCGTGGCGCAGGGCACCTACCCGATCGCAAGACCGGAGGGCCTGCTCGCCGCGAGAGTTCTGGAAGGCTCGTTGGAAAGCCCATCCCAGCCCAAAACCGGAGTAAAACCGGGGAGCTGATCTTGACCGCAGGTCCGAGACAAGTCGCTGACCTGGGATTTTGGTGGGCCGCCTGGGGCTCGAACCCAGAACCTACGGATTAAAAGTCCGCAGCTCTACCAATTGAGCTAACGGCCCGTGCCCTCAGTCTAGCGGGCACCGTCCGGCCCCGCGCTCACCGGCCCGGCCCCTGCTCCGGACCTGCGTGCGGACCCTTCTCAGACCCGGCCCGGCCCGGGAGCCCGACCCCGGCCCAGACACCACCACCCGGGTCAGTCCTGCGTGATCACGCTGAAGTGCGCGGACGTGGTCAGGTCGTTGCCGGGCCAGTAGACGCCGATCGGCGTGCGCGACGCGTCGGACGGCAGGTGCATCTCCAGCGCCTTGACCGAGTTCGGGCCGGGCTCGGTGGTGGTCGGGATGACCGGCGCGCCTTCGCTGGAGTCCGAAGTGGTCGGTACGCCCAGCGGCGCATTGGCGTTGTCGTAGAAGACGGTGTTGTAGGGAGCGCCGCTGAGCGTGCAGTGCGTGTTCGGAGTGGCCGCGGAGTAGTGCAGGACGTCGGCGTGGTGTCCGGCTGCGTGGTCGGTGGCCGGGGTCGCGGTGACCGTCACGTCGGCGTCCGTGCAGAACGGCGTTTCGGCTGGTGACGCGTTCGCGGCGGTTGCGGTGAGGGCGGCGGCCCCGCCAGCGATCGCGAGGGCGGCGGTGGCGGCGAGGGTGCGGCGAAGAGCGATCATGGCGAACTCCTGGTGATTGTTTGACCGAACTTTCTACTACTCAGCCAGACGCTCACCATCAGCCGAAGGTGTGCCCGCAGTGCCGTTTCGCACATGCGGGCAACCCCGGCGAGCCTAGGACGTCAAACTTTCCAGTGCTTCCCGCAGCTTCCCGGACACTTCCACCGGCCGCCGGGACCCACGGTCCACGAATACGTGCACGAAATGCCCCTCCGCCACCAAGGTCTCCGCGGCCGTGTACATCCCGATCTCGTACCGCACGCTCGACCGGCCGAGATGTGCCACCCGCAGCCCGATCCGCAGCGTGTCCGGGAAAGAAACCGAAGCGTGGTAAGCACAACGCGACTCCACGCACAGCCCGATCACCGGCCCGGACTCGATGTCCAGGCCGCCGCGTTCGATCAGCCAGGTGTTAATCACCGTGTCCATCAGCGAGTAGTGCACGACGTTGTTCACGTGCCCGTAGACATCATTGTCCTTCCAGCGCAACGGAACCGTCTGCCAATGCGGGTAGCTCACCACAGCTGCACCGAATCACGCAGAATGCCCGCCAAGTCCTGTTCGGACGGGGTGCGCGGTGCGGTCGCGAGCAATCGTTGCTGCTTAAGGGTTCCTTCGACCAGGGCGTCCACATCGGACTCGGTGTAGCCGACGGCGCCGATCCCGGCGGGCAGGCCGATCTCGCGCATCAGCATGGTCAGTACGGCGGGCAGGTGATCGGCGAAGTCGCCGGACCATTCGAAGTCCGGGGCCAGCAGGCGGGCGACTCGCTGGTGGCGTTCCGGGTTCGCGGCGAAGGTGAACCGGAACGCGGCGGGCGCGGTGAGCGAGACGGCCATGCCGTGCGGCACCATCGCTTCGTCGCCGGGGTAGCCGTCGGGGTGGAAATCCCGGACCTGTCCGGCGATCGGGTACGCGTTGGCGTGCGGGATGTGCACGCCGGCGTTGCCGAAGCCGAGTCCGGCGAACGTCGCGGCCAGCGCCATCGCCTCGCGCGCGGGCAGGTCGTCGCCGTCGCGGACCGCGGCCGGCAGGGCCCACGACAGCAGCTGCAGCGACTTTTCCGCGAACATGTCCGCCAGCGGGTTCGCCCCGCAGTACGGGACCCGCTCCTCCGGGCGCTTCCGGCCGAACTCGGTGTAGGGCTTGGCGGTGTAGCTCTCCGCGGCGTGGCACAGGATGTCCATCCCGGCCGCCGCGGTGACCCCGGCGGGCTGGCTGACCGTGAGCCGCGGGTCGACGACGGCCAGCGCCGGCCGCAGTCGCAGGTGGCTGATCCCGCTCTTGACCCGCAGCGACAGCACGTCCAGTACGCACACCGTGGTGCTCTCCGACCCGGTCCCGGTCGTCGTCGGCACCGCGACCAGCGGCTTCAGCGGGTTCGCCGGCGCGCGGCCGCCGCCGACCGGTGCGTTGACGTAGTCCATCAGCTCGCCGTCGTTGCTGGTCAGCAGGTTGGCGGCCTTCGCGGTATCAATACTGGAGCCGCCGCCGACCGCCACGAACGCGTCGTACGGGCCGGTGCCGCGGGCGAAGTCGACCGCCTTCTGGAGGCTGACATCGGTGGGCTCGACGTGTACGCCGTCGAAGATTTCGGCTGCGATCCCGTAGCCGCGGATGCCCTCGGCGATCCGCTCGGGCCAGCCGGTGGCCGCGACGACCGGGTCGGTGACCACGAGCACGCGGCGCGCGCCGTACTGGGTCAGATCGTATCCGATCTCGTCGCTCGCCCCGGTTCCGTATTTGAGCGCGGGGGCTCCATAAGTGAAAACAGTCTCATGTTCGACGGATGTCACGACGGCGTCCTCCCAACTGGTGGGCAGCCCGATCCGGCAATCGGCACAATCCGGCGGCGAGTTGTTCAAGATCACTTGACGCCGGTTCACGGTGCCGCCCTAAGCTCTCCTCATTAGATACCAAGTGGGAACCACCGTCGCGCAAACGGCCGTACGCGTCTTGAACGAGGCCCGGGTCCGCCGGGTGTACGCGGTCGTCGGCGAGTCGTTCCTGGAATTGCTCGACGCGCTTCGCCGCGAGCGCGACGTCACGCTGGTTTCAGCTCGCCACGATTCGGGTGCCGCCTTCATGGCCGAGGCCGAGGGCAAGCTCACCGAACGCCCCGCCGTGCTGCTCGCCAGCCGCGGCCCGAGCGCCGCCGCGCTGGTCATGGGCGTGCAGACGGCGTACCAGGACGAGACGCCGATGGTGGTGCTGCTCGAGACCCCCGCGCTCGACCCGGTGCTCACCGGCGAGGTCCCCGCGTCCGATTCGAGCGGAATGTTCGAAAAGATCGCCAAATGGTGCGTGCGCGCGGACGATCCCGACGACGTGCCGCATCTCCTCGCCGAAGGTCTCGCCCGTTGCCGCGAAGGGCGGCCGGGTCCGGTGGTCATCGGCGTGCCCAGTGACGCGTGGGGCGTGCCGTACGACTCGGCCAAACCGGTGGCGAAGGTCCGCCCGCCGGTCACCGGAACGCTGGGCCGTTCGGCGGAAGCTGTCGCCGGTTTGGTGGACGAAGCGCGCTACCCGGTGGTCATCGTCGGCGGACGCGCGCGGTCGGCGCGGGACGAGCTGATCGCGGTGGCGGACGAGCTGGCGCTTCCGGTGTACAACGCTTTCCGCCGCCAGGACGCTTTCCCGGAGAACCACGCGCGCTACGCCGGCCATCTCGGGCTCGGCATCCCCGCACGCCAGCTTGACGCGCTCGAACGAGCTGACCTAGTACTCGCGCTCGGCACCCAGCTCGACGAAGTCACGACACAGGGCTACCGCTACCCGACGCCACAGCAGACGCTTGTCCTTGTCGGCACTGGCATCGACGAACAGCGCCGCCGCGGCCTCACGTTCCGTGTAGACACTGAAGTGGAGCCGTTCCTGAAGGAGCTGCGCGCGATCGCTTCGCCGCGTACGCGCAGAGCGTCGGCCGCGAACGCCGCCGTGCACACCTTCATGACGCCGCCGAACACAAGCAACAACACGCGCGTACACCCGGTGGACGTGGTGCGCGCGCTGCGAAAGCTCGCGCCCGAGGACACCATCGTCACAAGTGACGCTGGCAACTTCGCGCAGTTCATGCACCGCTACTGGTGCTTCACCGCTCCGCGCAGCCAGCTCGGTCCGAGCAACGCTGCGATGGGGTACGCGGTGCCGGCGGCCGTAGCGGCGAAGCTCGCCGAGCCGCGGCGCGCTGTGGTCGCGATGGTCGGCGACGCGGGCACGCTCATGACAGGGCAAGAGATCGAGACCGCTGTGCGTTACCGCGCGCCTGTGATGGTCGTCGTATTCCAGAACGGCTTGCACGGTCCACTTGCGATGCATCAGGCGCGTACGCACGGACGGCTGTCCGGCGTGACCATTCCGCTGACGGACTTCGCGTCGTGGGCGCGAGGGCTCGGCGCGGCGGGGTACACGGTGGACGATCGCGAGCGGCTCGAACCGATCATCGCGAGCGCGCTCGTACGGCAGCGGCCGTGTGTGATCGATGTCCGGACGGACCCGGACGTGGTGACCCCGGACGTCCGCCTGAGCACGCTTCTCGGAGCCCCGCGTCCTTCCGCGACCTGAAATCTTCCTGAGAACACAAGGAAACGCCGGGAAAGTTCGGTGGCTGGCCGGGGACGGCTCAGGTAGCCTGACGGTGTTCCCGGGGTTCGGCATCCGGACCCGGTTCGCCCAGCGAGGTTCGGCTGGCGTCCGGTTGGGGAAATTCCCGGGCGAACACGTTCCCGGCTCGGTTCGCGGCCATTCGGCCCGTTTCAGGGGTGGGGAACACCCGGTTTCGGCCGGATTTTGTCGGTGCCGGATGGCACCATCGCGGTCATCGCCCCGCTTGCCGCGGGGAAGGAACGAGGGGAGTTCGTCATGGCCGACGAAAAGGACGGGAAATCCCGTACCGCCGCGGCGGCTCGCGGCCGGGCCCGGTCCGCGCGGGCCGGTGCGCTGGTGTCCGTAGTGCGCGAGGAGCCGGAACAGGCCGTCGAGGTGCCCGCGCAGACCCGGTCCGGAGTGGTTCCGGTGCTGTTCAGCGCCAGTGCGGAGGCACACGACGTAGCCGTGGTCGCGCCCGAGCAGGGGGCGGACTGGCGGTCGCCGTTCGGCGCGCCGCTCCGTCACGCCAGCGGGGAGTGACCCGGTCTCGCGAACTGGGGTGAGTCGGCTTGTCCGGGCCCGCGCCGCTGTGCTTTACTTTCGATGGTCTCGATTTTTGTGTTCGTGGTAAAGCACGCTCGCAGAACTCAGCGGGCGTGGGCCTCCTCTTCGAGGAACGCATCTCGCCCGTGTCTGGGCCCAGGACGTCGGTCGGCTTCCTGTTTTGGTGTTATGTATGGAGATTGTTTAGATGACTGAGGGCACCGTGAAGTGGTTCAACTCCGAGAAGGGGTTCGGCTTCATCACTCCCGACAACGGCGGCGGCGACGTCTTCGTGCACTACAGCGAGATCCAGGGCAACGGTTTCCGTACCCTCGAGGAGAACGCTCGCGTGCAGTTCGAGATCGGCCAGGGCCAGAAGGGCCCGCAGGCCACGTCGGTCAGCCTGATCTGACCTGCGTCTATCGCTAAGTCGCCACCACTCCCGGTTCCGGGGGTGGTGGCTTCTTTCGTCTCCGCGGCCTTCCGGCCGTCTCACGATGCGGATCCTGTTGCCCGCCAAGGCTTTCTATGCCTGACCGGCCATTGTGGATCACCCGATCGTGGTCCCCTTCGGCCTCGTAGGCTCGCGGGCATGAGCGAAAACACCTACCTCGTCACCGGGATGTCCTGCGGCCACTGCGCGCAGTCGGTCACCGAGGAACTGACCGGGGTGCCCGGGGTCGAGAACGTCACCGTCGAGGTCGAAACCGGACACGTGACGGTCCGCAGCGCCGAAGCCCTCGACGAGACGGCCGTCCGTGCCGCGGTCGAGGAAGCCGGATACACCTACGAAGGGCTTGCTTCTCTCGTTTGAACGATCGGTAGCCACGCCGGAACCCAGGGTAGGCTCTGGCCCGGCGTGGAGGCACGGCCGATGCAACGTCCGTGCAACCCTTTCCTCCGCGCGGCCGGACGCGTGTGCTGGTCCCCTGGCGGATGCGGACTGAGGGGGATGCTCGATGGGGGAAGTCGTTGCGGGGATCGTGGCGAACCCGGCGTCCGGTCAGGACATCCGAAGACTCGTCACGCAGGCGTCGGCCGTTCCGGTAGAGGAGAAGGCCAACCTGGTGCGCCGGCTGCTGTCGGCGTTCGCGGTGACCGGGGTCGAACGCGTCCTGCTGTCCACCGACCTCGGCGGCATCTCCGCCGCGGTGCTGCGTGACCTCGGCCGCGAGCCGCTGCCCACGGTGGAATTCTGCGACGAGGACACGCTCACCGGCACCGCGCAGGACACGGTCAACGCGGTGCGCCGGATGGTCGACGCCGGGGCCGGCGTCATCGTCTGCCTCGGCGGCGACGGCACCGCGCGGGTCGCCGCGAAGGCGTGCGGCGACGTGCCGCTGCTCGCGTTGCCGACCGGTACCAACAACGCGTTCCCGCAGGCAGGCGAGGCCACTGTGGCCGGGCTCGCGGCCGGGATGGTCGCGAGCGGCCAGGTCGACGCCGACCTTGTGACGCAGCGGGTCAGCATGCTTGAGGTGGTGACGAAGAACCGCCGCGAGATCGCGCTGGTGGACGTCGCGGTCTCGATGAACAAGCACGTCGGCGCGAAGGCGCTCTGGGATCCCACCGCGCTCACCGAGCTGTACTGCACCTTCGCCGAGCCGGACGGCATTGGCCTGTCGAGCATTGCCGGACAACTGTGTCCGAGTTCTCGTTCCAGCGCGGAAGGCGTGGCGCTTCAGCTTGGCCCGGTCGACAGTTCCGCGTACGTGGTGCAGGCCGCCATCGCGCCCGGCGTGGTGCGTCCAGTCGGCGTACGCGGCTGGGGAGTGCTGCGTCCCGGCGTGCGCGTGGACCTTGCCGCAGGTGGCGGCGTTATCGCAGTAGACGGGGAACGTGAGCTAGAGCTGAAGAACGGCGAAGGCGCGTACGTCGAGCTGCGTTCCGATGGGCCATGGTGTGTCGACGTACGCGCCGCGATGGCCGAAGCGGCAACCCAGGGGTTGCTGCGCAGTACCGCCATCAGCGGAACCGGCGAGAAAGGCCGAAGCCACGGTCGCTGCGCTGGCTGAGATCACGTGCAGGTGACACCTTCCGGGTGTCGTTCGCTGCGACTTGCCCGACCGGCTACCTTCTGCGAGTGGCACACGGGGAGGATCGGGGATGAGCAGCACTGCGACGCGGCCGGAAACGACTGCCGAGCCCCCACCGGAGGAACCGGAGGGCCGCAGCGGAATCGCCGGGCTGCTCGACCTGCCCGGCCAGGCGGTGCGGGCGGTCGTGAGATCGACGACCACGACGCCGGGCAAGCTGTCGCTGATCGCGGTCGCGCTGGTGGTGCTGTCGCTGGTGGCCGGGCTCGTCGGCGTGTTGTCCGTGAAGGACAAGGACAACACGATCAACGGCCTGATCGACCACCGCGAACCGCTCGCGGCGGCCGCGCAGCAGGTGTTCCGCTCGCTGTCGGACGCGGACGCGACCGCGGCCAGTGCCTTCCTTTCCGTCGGCACCGAACCGCCCGCGCTGCGGAAGCGGTACGAGCAGGACATCGCGGAAGCGGGATCCGCGCTCGCCCGCGCGGCGTCGGACACCGCCGAGGTCGGTGACGCCGCCCACCAGGTGGACATCCTGAACCAGAAGGTCCCGGTCTACACCGGGATCGTCGAGACCGCCCGCGCGAACAACCGGCAGGGTTTCCCGTCCGGCGCTTCGTACCTGCGCGAGGCTTCGCAGCTGATGCGCTCGACGATCCTGCCCGCCGCGGACTCGCTCTACAAGGCGCACACCCAGAAGCTTTCCGACGAGCAGGACAGCAGCAGCGACGTGCCGTGGGCGGCGGTCGCGCTGGTCCTCGCCGCGCTCGCGGCGCTGGTGGCCGCGCAGATCTACCTGACCCGGCGGACAAACCGCGTGGTGAACATCGGGCTGCTGGTGGCCACCGGCTGCATGGTGCTGTCGCTGCTGTGGGGCGCGGTCGCGCTCGTCGTGCAGGGCAGTCTCGTCGCGACCGGGCGCACTGACGGCACGTCGCAGGTCGACATCCTGGTGCGGGCCCGGATCTACGCGCTGCAGGCACGCGCGGACGAAACCCTCACGCTGGTCGCGCGCGGCGACGGCGGTGCGTACGAGCAGCAGTTCATCAAGCTGGCCGAAAACCTCGTCGGTGCCGACGGCAAGGGCGGCCTGCTCGGCCAGGCGCGCGACCTCGCGTCCGGCACCGCGGGCGAGAAGAAGATCGAAGCGGCGGAACAGGCCGCGCGCGAATGGTCGCTGGCCCACCTTCAGGTGCGCCGCCTCGACGACGGCGGGCAGTACCAGGAGGCGGTGGACTTCGCCACGAGCGTGACCCCGAACAGCGCCGCCGCCGCGTTCGCCCGGCTCGACACGAACCTCCAGGCCGCGATCGACGTCTGCCGCCAGGAATTCCTCGACAGCACCAGATCCGGCGACAACGCGCTCACCGCGCTCGCGGCGGGCGTCGGGGTGCTGTCGGTGCTCGCCGCGGGCGGCGTGACAGTCGGCGTGCGAGAGAGACTGAGGGAGTACCGGTGATCCGGTCGCGGCACTTCGTCCGGACTGCCGTCCTCGCGGTGGTCGCGGTTCTCGCCGCCGCCTGCGGGACGGCGGACCGGCCGATGGAAGCCGCGCCGGTCACCGACGCGGCCTGGCCGACCCCGGCGGGCGTCGGCGGCCCGGATGCCGCGGCCGGCGGCGATTCCGACACCAGCTGCAACCCGCTGGCCAGCCTCGCGCCGAGCGGTCTCGACCCCTCCGGGCCGAGCCTGCAGAAGATCAAGCAGCGCGGGAAGCTCATCGCGGGCGTGGACCAGACCACCTATCTGTTCGGCTTCCGGAATCCGAAGACCGGCAAGCTCGAAGGCTTCGACATCGACCTGGTCAACGAGATCGCCAAGGCGATCTTCGGCACTTCCGACGGACACGTGCAGTACCGGGCGATCACGTCGTCGCAGCGGGAGACGGTGCTCAAGGAACACCAGGTCGACGTGGTGGTCCGGACCTACAGCATCACCTGCGCCCGTCGTCAGCAGGTGCAGTTCTCGTCGGTGTATTACGTGGCGGGGCAGAAGATCCTGGTGCCGAAGTCGTCGAAGGCGCAGTCGCTGACCGACCTCGCCGGGAAACGCGTGTGCGCGGCGGCGAAGTCGACCTCGCTCGCGAAGATCGCCACCGACCCGGCCAAACCGGTCGCGGTGTCGGTGCCGAACTGGTCGGACTGCCTGGTGATGCTGCAGCAGGCGCAGGTCGACGCGGTGTCCACGGACGACACGATCCTGGCGGGCATGGCCGCGCAGGACCCGACGGTGAAGGTCGCGGGCGACCCGATGACCCAGGAGAATTACGGCGTCGGGATCCCGAAGGACGAGGAGGACCTGGTCCGCTTCGTGAACGCGGTGCTGGACAAGATCCGCGGCGACGGCACCTGGGCCAGCAGTTACCAGAACTGGGTGGGCGCACGGCTGGGACCGGCGAATCCGCCGAACCCGCAATACGGATGACCAGGCCGGTCTTGCATCGCGGGCGCGGCGCACGTTGTACTTTTTGAGCGGCAGGCTTGCCGCGGGGAGTTCGGGAGGTAGTTGTGTCGGAGGAGGCGCGCCGTCCTCGGCACGCAGCACCGGACGGGGACGGCGACCAGGCGAAAGCCGGGGACCAGCCGTCCGGGCGGGGCGAGGCCGACGCTTCGTGGACCCCGCCGCCGCCGGTGCGCTGGGACACCCCGGAACCGTCGGTGGCCGGGAGGCTGGAATCGCAGCCGGATCCCGACGCCGAGACGTTGATCAACGCTCCGGTGCAGCGTCCGCAGACGCAGCGGGGGCCGGGTGGGCAGCCCGCTCAGCCGAGCCAGGCGGGACAGTCCGCTCCGCAAGGGCAGGCGCAGCCGGGCCAAGCCGCTCAGCCAGGCCAGTCCGCGCAGCCGGGTCAAGCAGCGCAGCAACCGCGAACGCAAGGCCGTCCAGCTCCGCGCGGCGGACAGCAAATGCCCCCGCAAGCCCGCCCGCAGGGCCAGCAGTACCCGGCTTCCGCACCGGGACAGCCCGCGCCGCCGTCGCAGGGTCAGCCGTATCCGCCGCAGTCGCGCACCGGCCAGCGTCCGGTCCCGCCGACGAACCGTCCGCAGCAGCCGCAGGGGAATCGACCGCCCCGCGCGACCGGTCCGAACTCCGGCCCGATCCCGATGGGCGCGAAGCGTCCGGCTGAAGGCTCCGAAGCCCCGACGCGTCCGCCCGGCGATCTCGCGCCGGTGATCCTGCCGCAGTCGAACCAGCCGGTCGCGCCGGTCGATCCGGCCGCGCCGATGCCGACCAGCGTGCTGGCCAGCCCGACGCCGCACACCCAGAGCATCATGCCGCCGACCCCGCGCGTGGCCCCCGCCGACGGCGGCCCGCTGCCCGATCACGGCACGGACAGCGTCCTGCCGTCCGGCGGCAGCGAAGGGCACGGCACCGGCACGCACGGTTCGCAAGGCTCGCAAGGAACCGGCACCGGAACCGGCTCGTTCCCCGGCACCTCCCGGCGCACCGGCTCGCGCGGCACCCGCCGCTCCCGGCGCGGACGGCTCGGCGCGGGGCTCATCGACGTGCCGCCGGTGCCGTATCGCGATCCGTCGACCGCGGTGCTGGCGAACCCGGTGGTGGCCGAGGACAAACGGTTCTGCGGCAACTGCAGCGCGAAGGTCGGCCGTGGCAAGGACGGTCAGCCGGGCGAACCCGAGGGCACCTGCGAGAAGTGCGGTACGTCGTTCTCGTTCGTCGCGAAGCTGAAGGCCCAGGAACTCGTCGGCGGCCAGTACGAGGTGCTCGGCGCGCTCGCCTACGGCGGTCTCGGCTGGATTTACCTGGCCAAGGACCACAACGTGTCCGACCGCTGGGTCGTGCTGAAGGGCCTCATCGACACCGGTGACTCCACCGCGATGGCCGCCGCGGCGAACGAGCAGCGGTTCCTCGCCGAGGTCGAGCACCCGAATATCGTCAAGATCCACAACTTCGTGCAGCATCCGGACGCGCAGACCGGCAACACCGTCGGCTACATCGTCATGGAGTACGTCGGCGGCCAGTCGCTGCGCCAGCTCGCCCTGCAGCACCACCGGGAAAGCAACCGGCCGGAGCCGCTGCCGATCGGCCAGGTCATCGCGTACGGGCTGGAGATCCTGCCCGCGCTCGGCTACCTGCACGGGCAGGGCCTGCTGTACTGCGACCTCAAGCCGGACAACGTCATCCAGACCCGCGAGCAGCTCAAGCTGATCGACCTCGGCGCGGTGCGGCGGCTCGACGACTACGAGAGCCCGCTGTTCTTCACCACCGGCTACAGCGCGCCCGAACTGGCGTCGCACGGTGCGTCGGTGTCCTCGGACCTGTACACGGTCGGCCGGACGCTGGCCGTGCTGAGCTTCGAGTTCGCCGGCTACACCCGCGAGTACAAGAACACGCTGCCCGGCCCGGACGCCGTGCCGCTGTTCGCGCTTTTCGGCTCGTACTACCGCTTCCTCAAGCGCGCGACGCACGCCGACCCGGACCGCCGGTTCATCGCCGCCGACGACATGGCCGACCAGCTGACCGGCGTCCTGCGCGAGATCATGGCGCTCGGCACCGGCCAGCCGCGCCCGGCCGCGTCGACCGTGTTCGGGCCGGAGAGCCGTACTTTCGGCGTCCACCTGGTGGTGCCGGAGCAGGGCGAGCGCGTGCCGCTGCCGGACGCTGCTGAGGTTGTCGCTGGGCTGCCGATCCCGCAGGTCGACACGGATGACCCTGCCGCTGGTGTGCTTGCGACGACCACGGCGCTTGATCCGCACGAGGCGATTGAGGCCCTTGCTACCGCGCCCCGGGAGTCGATCGAGGTGCGGCTGCGGATTGTGCGGGCGCGGATCGAGTTGGGCGAGTTTGTCGAGGCGCAGCGGCAGTTGCAGGCGGCGCAGTATCTGGCGATCCGGCATGGTTTCCCGCACGACTGGCGGATCGACTGGTATCGCGGGCTGATTGAGCTGGCCGGTGGGCGGCCGCGGGTGGCGCATGTGGCGTTTGACGCGGTGTATGACGACTTGCCGGGGGAGATCGCGCCGAAGCTGGCGTTGGCGGTCAGTGCTGAGGGCGTTGGGGATTACTTCGGTGCTGCTCGGTTCTATGAGCTGGTGTGGCGGACTGATCGCACGTATGTGAGTGCTGCGTTCGGGCTTGCTCGGGTGTATCTGGCTCAGGGGGCTCGGCAGAGTGCGGTGGAGGTCTTGGAGGGGGTGCCTGCGACGTCTACGCATTATGTGGATGCGCAGGTCGCCGCGATCAAGATCAAGACTCGGGCGCAGGGGGTTGGGACCGGGGAGCATCCGACTGTTACCGAGGGCGATCTGGTGGATGCGTCTGGGCGGTTGCAGCGGTTGAACCTTGATGCTGAGCGGCACACGCGGCTTAGTGCGGAGGTGCTGGAGGCGGCTTACGACTGGCTGAAGGTGCCTGGGCAGGCGAAGGCGGCCACGTCGGCGAAGGTGCTGGGGTGTGAGCTGGAGGAGCGTGACGTCCGGTTTGGGCTGGAGCGGTGTTATCGGTCGTTGGCTCGGCTGACTGACAACACGAACGACCGGATCGCGTTGGTGGATCGGGCTAACTCGATTCGGCCTCGGACGTTTACCTGAGGGGGTCGGCTCGTCGCCTGGCGGCGACATTGCTTTGGGCTCTTGCGTGGGGCACCCCGAAGCCCGATTGTGATGACGGACGGCGGGTGCTTGTCAAGGCGGGAAAGATGTCTTGACAAGCACCCGCCGTCCGCATTTCGGCTTCGTATCGGGGTGCGGGGGTGGTGTGGGTGCACTGTTGGTTGGGTGTATCGGCGGCGGTTGCGGTGGGGGCGCTTCGGCGGGCGGTCAAGGTCCGTGAAGGGCACCTTGAGGGAATCTGGTTCCGTGAAGGGGCCCCTCACGGACGTCGCCGGCGGCGGGTCGTGAGGGGAACCCTGAGGGAATCAGGGGCCGTGAAGGTGGCCCTCACGGACGAATGCGCTCGACCCGCGGGTGGTTAGGGGTTAATGTCCCATTCGCGCTTGTTGCGCCGATGCTGCTCGGCCAGCTTCTCCAGCGCCTGCGGATCGCCGTGGGTGCTGAAGTGGTCGAAGCCGACGGCGATGAACACCGCCCGCGCGTTGACCGCGACCGGGCCGTCCGCCGCGTCCAGGTGGCCGTCCGCGCTTACGTAGATCTTCCGTCCGGCGACTCCGTCTAGCCGGGCCTCGATGTACAGCGTGGAGCCGACTGGCACTGGGCGGCGGAAGTCGGTCTCCAGCTTGCCCGTCACTGCGGGGCGGTGCAGCAGGTTTCCGACCGTTGAGCCGAGGGCCTCGTCGAAGGCGCACGCCAGCAGACCGCCGTGTGCGAGTCCGGGGGCGCCCTGGTGTGCCGAGGTCACGGTGAACTTCGAGTGCACCGTGTAGCCGTCGCCGATGGCGGACCGCAGGTGCAGGCCGTCGTCGACCTCGTCGCCGCAGCCGAAGCACTCGGCGAAGTGTGCGCCGAGTTCGGTGCCGGGCGCGGGGGCTTTCGGGTGGATCTCCGGCGGCTCCACCGGCACGGGCGGCCACGGGCCGGAAACAGGACTCATGGGACGACGTTAACCCGGCGGAAGGACCCGCCGGCACCCGCCCTGACCGGCGCGGCAGCATTTCCTGCGCACAGGGTAGTCGGAAAATTCCGCACGGTAGAAATTTGGCGACTCATCCTGCCAGCTCATGCCAACGGGTCAAGACTGGGGAAATGTGCTCCAAGGGATGGACCGGGACGTGTGCAGGAGGAGGTCACCGCCGGGATGAGTGAGCCAAAGACGGGGAAACCCGAGGTCGATCAGAGAACAGTCAAACGCGCGGTGATCGCGTCCGCGATGGGTAATGCGACCGAGTGGTACGACTACGGCGTTTTCACCTCGGGCGCGATCGCGACGAGTATCGGAACACTGTTCTTCCCCGGCGAGGGCAACGCGGTGCTGAAATCGCTTGCCCTGCTGGCCGTCGGTTTCATCGTACGGCCATTCGGCGGGGCCTTCTTCGGCCCATTGGGGGATAAGCTCGGCAGGCAGAAGGTTCTCGCGCTCACCATTCTGCTGATGTCCGGCTGCACCTTCCTGGTCGGCGTGCTGCCGACCTACTCGGGTGCTTACAGCATGGGCATCGCGGCGCCGATCGCGATCTTGCTGCTGCGGCTCATTCAGGGCTTCTCCACCGGCGGCGAGTACGGCGGCGCGGCGACGTTCATCGCCGAATACGCGCCGACCAAACGACGTGGCTTCTTCGGTTCGTTCCTGGAGATGGGCACGCTGGCCGGGTACGTCCTCGGCAACGCGACCGTGCTGATCACGTCGCTGTCGCTGACGACCGAGCAGTTCGACACGTGGGGCTGGCGGATTCCGTTCTTCATCGCGCTTCCGATCGGTGCGATCGGGCTCTACCTGCGGTCGAAGCTCGAGGACACGCCGGAGTTCCGCAGGCTCGAGGCGGCGGGCGAGAAGGCGGAGAAGGCTCCGCTCAAGGAGACCATCCAGCGCAACTGGCGGATGATCCTGAACCTGATCGGGATCGTGCTGCTGGTCAACATCGCCGACTACATGCTGCTGACCACGATGCCGTCGTACTTCACCGACACGCTGAAGATCGGCTCCACCGAATCGAGCCTGATCATCATCGGCGTGGAAATCGTGCAGTTCGCGCTGCTGATCCCGCTGGGCTCGCTGTCCGACCGGATCGGGCGGAAACCGCTGATGCTCACCGCGGCGATCGGGTTCATCGTGCTGAGCTGGCCTACCTTCAAGCTGATGCAGACCGGCAGCCTGGCGTGGCTGATCGTCGGCTTCCTGGTCGTGGCGATCCTGCTGGCGCTGCTGCTCGCGGTGATCGGCTCGACGTTCCCGGCGATGTTCCCGACCCGCGTGCGCTACGGCTCGTTCGCGATCGGCTACAACATCTCGACGTCGCTGTTCGGCGGTACCTGTGGCGTGATCGTCACGGCGCTGATCGACAGCACCGGCAACCCGGACTGGCCGGCGTACTACTTGATCGCCGCCGCGCTCATCGCGCTCGTCCCGATCATCAAGATCCCGGAGACGTCGCAGGTGCCGATCGAGCAGATCGACACCGCGGACACCGGTGGCGGGAAGCTGGCCGGCGTCGGCAAATGAGTACTCGCTGAAAACAACGAAGACCGCCCTCCGTCCATTAAGGACAGAGGGCGGTCTTTCGTTGTGAAGCTTTAAGTTCAGCTGTTCTGCGTCGCCTCGGCCGCCTGGGGAGCGAAGCGCTTACGTGCCCAAGCTGCCAGGCCACCGGCGACCACGACGGCGACAACGGTTTCGATCATCAGTGCGACGAGCACCATGGTGCTTCCTCCTCGGGTTCTCGGGCCGGCCAATGGTGTGCCGGCTGAGCGACGGGTTCGACGGCCGCTCCGGCCGCCACTGAGAACATCGCCCCGGAAGCCCGGGATATTTCGTCGGAAACCCACTTGATCTGGTGACGTGCACCACTCTTGCCGCGAAAGCGTTTCAGCGGGAGGTCTGGCTGGGTAACGCCGTGCTTCCCGCAGGTGAACCCACAGATACCGGGGCTCGATCGCTCGTGGTCGGGTCCGCTCGCGGCGGCGGCGCCGGACGGGACGTACCCGGCCGAGGAACCGTCTGCCGCTCCGTCGGAGGAACCTTGGTCGGAGCGCCCGGCTGGATCCCCGGGTCCGGCAAAGGCGTCCGCGTCGCCTTGGGCGGGTTCTCCGGCGGCCCCGGCGGACTGGACGGGGCGGGCGAGACGGTGGCCAATCCCGGCCCGGCGGGCATGACCGGCGGCGGTTCGGTCCCGCGGCTGCCCACCGCGAGACCGGCCGCCACGATCACCGCGACCGTCGCCGCGGAGCTGCCCACGACCGCCCAGCGCTTGCGCCTGCGCCGGACCGCGGCGCCACGCACGATCACGTCCGCCGCGTCGAGCTGCATGGGCGGACCGTCCGGCGCCTGCGCGAACAAGGCGCGCACGGCTTCGGTGTCGTTGGCGTCGTCGGAAACCATCTCGTTCACCTCCCTCCAGAGACAGGCAGTGCCTCGAAATGCGGACCCAGCCGGGCCCGCAGGGTGGCCAGACCGCGCGCGGCCTGGCTTTTCACGGTGCCGGTCCGGCAGCCGAGCGCCGCGGCGGTCTCCTCGACGGACAGGTCCTCGAAGTACCGCAGCACCAGCACCGCGCGCTGGCGCGGGGCCAACGCGGCGAGTGCCTGCTGGATCAGCTGGTCGTGCTCAGTCTCGGCGGCAGGGGCCGGGACGTCGGGTGGTGCGTCGGTGAGCCGCTCCCGTTTCCAGCGGCTGCGGCGGTTTTCCGCGAGGAAAGTGCGCAGCACGATTTTGCGCGCGTAAGCGTCGAGCGCGTCGTGCCGGGCCAGCCGCGGCCAGGCGAGGTACAGCTTGAGCAGCGCGGCCTGTGCGAGATCCTCGGCCCGGTGCCAGTCCCCGCAGAGCAGGTAGGCGGTGGACCGCAGGCTGTGTGCGCGCTCGCCGAAGTACCGGGCGAACTCGCCGTCCCACGGCGAGTTCTGCCCGGACACCGGACGGGAGCGGGATGGCACCGGGTGATCAGCCCCAGACCGAGGGCAGGTTCAGGTCGCCGGTCGGGCCGGCGGGCACGGCGGTCGGGACGCGCTTGCCGGTGGCCTTCCGCGGCGGCTGGCCCGGAGCGGCGACCTTCGGCGCACCCGGGGTCGGGCTGACCTGACGGTCCGTGGACGGCGCCGGAGCCGGGGCGCCGGTGGGCCGTTCGGCCGGGGCGGTCTGCGTCGGGGCCGGCTGCGCCGCCGGCGGGGCGTCCGCGGCGAAAGCGACCGCGCCGCCGGTCACCGCTCCTCCGACGAGCAGCAGGGAGCCGATGGCCAGAGCGAAGCGAACACGCACGAGTTTCCTCCTGGTTCCACGAGCGCCGGGTGGCGCTTCTCTGCTCTAGTCATGCCGCCGGCCGCCGCCGGGGTTGCATCGGATTTTTCTTTGTTCCGAACAGGCGAACGGCCGGGAGCCTTGGAGGTCTCCCGGCCGTCCGGTGGTGCTTAGGTGCTCAGGCGGACAACGCCGACAGCTTGGTCCACGCAGCCCAGTCGTAGGTCCAGTCGTTGTAGTCGCCGTCCTTCGCGCCCAGCTGCTGGGTGCTGCCGGAGATCTCCACCGGGTCGCCGGGAAGGACGCTGTCGTAGTACGTCTTCGCGTTCTTCGGAGCCAGGTTGAGGCAGCCGTGCGAGATGTTCTTCTTGCCCTGTGCCCAGATCGACGCGGCAAGGCCGTGGATGAACTCGCCGTTGTTGGAGATCCGCACCGCCCACGGCACGTTGACGTCGGTGTAGCCGTAGCGCGGGTTGCTCATCGAGTACGTCGCGTGCTTCGACATGACCACGTGCGTGCCGCTGTGCGTGACGCGTCCGGGGTCGGAGTCGAGGCCGTAGCTCACCGGGAAGTCCATCACCTGCTGGCCGTCGCGGATGACCTGCATGGTGTGCTGCTGGGTGTTGCCTTTGACGATCTGCGAGCGGCCGATGGTGAAGCTCGCCGAGACGTCCTGCTTGCCGTAGGTGCCGTCGCCCATCGAAATGCCGTAGATGTTGGCCGAGACGACGACCTTCGTGTTCGGCTTGAAGTACTCCTTCGGCCGCCAGTGCACCGAAGTGTCGCCGTTGAGCCAGGCCCACGCGCCCTCGGTCTTCGGCGTGGTCTCCACCGACAGCGCGCGCTCGACGGCGGCCTTGTCCTTGACCGCGCTCGGGAACGTGAGCGCGATCGGCATCGCGATGCCGTAGGTCTGCCCGTCGCCGACGTTCAGGCTGCCCTGCATCTGGCGGCGCGGTTTGACCGTGGTGAACGAGCCGTTGATCTGGACCTGCTTGCCGTCCTCGCCAGTCGCCTGGCCGGACCAGGTGTAGGTCTTGCCGTAGCCGAGGTCTTCGGTGGTGCTCCAGCTCTTCTTGTCCGGCGAAGGCTGGCCCTGCACCTGTTTCCCGTCGGCGTTGGTGAGCGTGACCGCTCCGATGGTGCCGTTGGTGACGGTCACCTTCGCCGGTTCGCCCGGAGCCACCTCGCCCGCTCCGCCAGCCGGCGTAATCGCCACGGCCGCCGGTTTCGCCGGAGTGGCGGCCTCTTCGGTCGGCCCTCCGCCCGCGGTCCCGCCCGCGTTCACGCTCGACCCGCCGCTGCACGCCCCGAGCGTGAGCGCGGCGACCAAGCCCAGCACCGCGACGCCGGCCCGGCGGCGTGCGAAGTGTCGGATAGTCACACCGATCCCCAATCTCCCCTTTTGGTACCCCAACCACCCAGACGTCCGGGCCTGGCGTCGCGTTCACCGGAAACGAGGTGACCAGCATCACACTGCACCGAGTGACCATCACGGAAGCGGCTCGACCGACCGCGCACTGTGCATCGCCGAAGTGCGCTGGGTGTACTGGATCAGAGTAGCTTCGGGGCCCGACAGCGGTGCGTAGGCGGCGATACGACGTTCCGGTGATGCGTGCACGTCGGAACCGATCCTTGCGATCAACGGGGTTCAGATTTGGTGAGATCCCGGTAGGCTGCTGACCAGGCCGTCGTTTTGCGTGTTCGTGGCTTCACACTCGCGGAACTTCTGACGCGAGCCGTGGGGCCGAAAAGCTCTTCGCTCGTCTCGTTGGAACCGCCCGGGACGGCCTGGGTGCCGCTTCGGTGGCATTCGAAGCGGATCTGTTACGAGGAGTACAGCGGTGGCGCAAGGCACTGTGAAGTGGTTCAACGCGGAGAAGGGCTTCGGCTTCATCGCGCAGGACGGCGGCGAAGGCGACGTTTTCGTGCACTACTCGGAGATCGAGGGCCGCGGCTTCCGCACCCTTGAGGAGAACCAGCGAGTGGAGTTCGAGGTCGGCCAGGGGCAGAAGGGCCCGCAGGCCCAGAAGGTCCGCGCGATCTGAGTCAGGCCCGCGCGTTTTCTCAGGCCTGAATGAAGGGCCCCGACGGGATTTCCCGTCGGGGCCTTTTTTCATTGCGGGTTCCGTTGTGGGGAATGTTCGAAGCGACGGTTACCGCGGTCGATCACGGTGCGGTGCGGGTTTCGTGGTTCGGGCGGTCCGGGGCGGCTTGGGGTGTGGTGAGCCGGTGGGTGGGATGCGCCACACCTTGATCGTCTCCGGCCGGTCTCGCCGGGGTCCGCCGGGTCAGTGGGGCGCGGCCGCCGGTCCGATGCGGGCGGATTTCCGCTGGGCCGGGCACGTCCGGGCGACGCCGGATCGGTTGATTGCCCGACTGTGAGTGGGTGCACCCGGCTCGACCCGATCGAGTGGCACCGAGCTGCTCGCGACGGCTGGGTGAGTTGGGCTGGTTGCTGACCTCGTGAGTGGCAATCCCGGTTAGAACCGGCATTGGCACTCACGACCCCCGCCGCCCCTGTGCATGGCCGCGCCGGGTTGGAGCCGGTGCCCGGCAGTCGCGAGGCCTCGCCGCCTTGCCTCGCCCGCCGCGCGGCCCCTTGTGCGTGGCCGCGCGGGTTAGCACTGGCAACCGGCAGCACGAGCCCTCGCCGTTTCGCCTCGCCAACGCGCCGCCCTCGTGCGTGGGCTGTGTCGGTTGGAACCAGCGCCCGAGCTCACGAGCCCCAGCCTCGCCCGCCGCCCCTGGCGCGTGGCCGCGCCGGTTAGCACCGGCAATCGGTGCTCACGAGCGCCCGCCGCTCGCTTCGTCCGCCGCGCTGCCCCTTGCGCATGGCTGCGCCGCTTAGCATCAGCGCTCGCGAGACCTCGTGCGCGGCCGTGCGGGTCGGCACCGGCAACCGGCACGCGCGAGCCCCGCCTCTTCGCCCCACCGTGCCGCACCTCGTGAGCGGCAATCCCGGTTAGAACCGGCATTGGCACTCACGACCCCCGCCGCCCCTGTGCATCGCCGCGCCGGGTTGGAGCCGGTGCCCGCCAGTCGCGAGGCCTCGCCGCCTTGCCTCGCCCGCCGCGCGGCCCCTTGAGCATGGCCGCGCCGGTTAGAGCCAGCACTCACGAGCCCGCGCACTGCCCGCCGTGAGACCAGCCCGGGCGCGCTGGCCAGGCTCCGCACCAAGCCGCGCCAGCCCGCAAACGAATCCTTCACCCGTCCCGCCCACCGGGACCCGCCCGTCCCGCGACCCCGGAAAAGGGAAAACCCCCGGCCGTCGGGGGAAGCCGGGGGTTTTCGTTCAGGGGGCGGGTCAGTGTCCGACGAGCGGCTGCTCGAAGGTCTCCGCCGGGAAGTGGAATTCGTCGGTCATCGCGTCGGAGTGGCGGCGCTCCTGGGCGGAGGCGGCCTGGCCCTCCCACGAGAGGCGCTCCAGGATCCATTCCTGCGCCAGCGCCTGCGGGGTCAGGTTCCTGGCGACGGCGATGTCCTTGAGCTGCTGGCTGGCGATGAGGTTCATGCGCAGCTGGTAGACCTGCGCGTCGCCGAAACGGCTGCCGGTCCCGGTGCTCTCCGGGTCGGAGTCCGGGGCGAGCGCGGCGAGGTAGCTGGTGAGTTCCTTGTCCTCGACGACTTCGTCGCCGGCGACCTTGGCGGCATTGCGATGCCGCCCGCTCGAGACGGCTTTGAGGTTCGTGCGGCTGCTCAGGCGGCCGAGGGAGGGAAGAGGCACTCGGCCACGATAACGGTCCGGTCTCGGCAAACAAACCACTGTGAGCCACGACACACGCATTTCCGTGCTCGGCAAGCCTAATTCGATCACCTGAACAGCTCAGTCGGTAAACGCATTTCGCGACTGTCTGTTGATCAGTAGTACGGAGAGTAGATCCGCAGGTCAGTGCCGATGTGCAGAAATGGAGAGACCCCCGCGCCAGGGGGAGGAACGCGGGGGTCGGAGGGGATCTCCACAGGCGCTGACCGGGGGTGTGTCAGCAACACCGATTGTTGCACGAGTTCCGGGGATCGGCGAGGGGAAGCCGGGAGAAATCGTTCTGCGCGATCTTGGAATGCGTTACCAGGGCCGCTGCGGAGAGTGTTCCCAGGTTCACTCTCCGGGGGGCTGCCGGTGGTGCTCGCCGCTGGCTAGCCTCGCGGCCAGTTGTTGCGAACCGCATGGAGGGGCCATGAGCGGATCGGTCGAAGTTCGTCAGTTCCTCCTTCGGTACGAAGGTGCCGACGGGGGAAGCACGTCGCTGTCCGGCGGCGTGCCGGCCCAGCGCGGGTCGTCAGAGGGCCAGCGGGTCTCGGACGACCAAGTCCGTCGCGCTCGCCTGGCCGTCGCGGCCGGCGCGCTCGACGTGGAGGACTGTGCGCAGTTGCTGGAGATGCTCGGGCTAAGTCCGGGTGACGACGGTCAGGCGCCTGTGCAGCGCTGATCTGGGCCGTCTGCTCCCGGCCGAACACGCGCGAAGTCGTGTCTCGATGGCTGGGAAACGCGGATCGGGCCGCCTGCCGGGAGGTCTGGATTTCGGCGTGCGGGACCGGTGTCGGCGTAGAGTGGCCTGGAGCACACCGATCGTCCGGCGCGGGTTCGGGCGGGGCGATCGGCGGGAAGCTGTGCCGTCGGAGTGGCGGCGCGAGTGTTGTCGCAGGTCGGAGGCTCGTCGAGCGGTTAAGGAACCCCCGGTGCAAAGCCCTTGGAACGTGCCCTATGCTTGTAATCGCTCCCAGGGGAACACCTGAGAGCGCGGTCGGTCGGTCCACCGAAACCGATCGGGCTCCCATCGTTCAGTGGCCTAGGACTCCGCCCTTTCAAGGCGGCAACGCGGGTTCGAATCCCGTTGGGAGTACGCAGTACCAGTAAGGCCCTGTGGCGCAGTTGGTTAGCGCGTCGCCCTGTCACGGCGAAGGTCGCGGGTTCGAGTCCCGTCAGGGTCGCAAGATCGTTCGGCTCCTTGCCGGCGTTCCCGGCCAGGTAGCTCAGTTGGTACGAGCGTCCGCCTGAAAAGCGGAAGGTCGCCGGTTCGACCCCGGCCCTGGCCACAGAGAATTCTCGGTGGAAGCCCTCATCCAGACGGATGGGGGCTTTTTCTTGTGCCCTGGCGAGGCCGTCACCGCGGACCGGGCGGGGGTCCGTTCGGATTTGCCATTCGGAAGCAGTCTTGTCAAAGCCTCCAACGGCTACTTAGCCTAGGTAACGTCTCAGAGGTCTGGACCACTGGAGGTCGAGAATGCCGGGAGATGTGGGACGTCGCAGTTTTCTTGCCGGATCGGCGATCGTGGGGGTTGGGGCGATGACGCCGTTCGGAGCCGAGGCCGCGGCCGCCGGAGGACCGTCCGGGGTAGCGATCTACGCCAACAACGTCGGTTACGCGCCCGGCGCGCCCAAGCGGGCGGTGCTCGCGGTCGAGTCGCCGCGGGCGGTTCCCCGGTTCACCGTCGCGGACGTCGCCACTGGAAAGACCGTCTTCACCGGGACCCCGCGGCCGGCGGCCCAGGTTCCGGGCTGGGACGACCGGCATTACTGGACCGCGGACTTCTCCGCGCTGAAGACCGAGGGCGAGTACGTCCTGCTCGCCGCGGACGGTCGATCCCAGCCGTTCCGCGTCGGCCAGCAGGTGCTTGAGCGCTACACGCTCTCCCACGTCGTGCACTACTTCAAGGGCACCCGCAGCTCGGACCGGTTCGATCGCCAGGACCGGAAAGCGCCGATCGGCGCCAAGGGCACGCAGGTCATGGACGCGCACGGCGGCTGGTACGACGCGACCGGCGACTTCGGCAAGCACTTCACACAGCTGTCCGACCGCAGCTACTTCAACACTCTCCAGATCCCGCTCACCGCATGGGTGCTGGCCAAGGCCTACCAGCGGCTCACCGCGCGGGGCGACGCCAACTTCACCCAGTTGCGCACCTGGCTGGCTGATGAAGCGCTGTTCGGCGCCGACTACCTGCGCCGCGTGAAGCTGGAGGGCGGCACGTTCGTCACGTCCGTCATCCAGCCGGGGCCGCCGAAGGATCCGAAGCTGCGGTACGTCCAGGCCAACGGCGATGGCGAACCTGTTCAGGTGAATTACCGCGAGGGCGGCGGCGTCGCGATCGCCGCACTGGCTGCCGCGACGACGCTGGACACGTCGGGCGACTACTCCCACGAGGAGTATCTGGCCACGGCCGAGGCGGCGTTCGATTTCCTGGAGCAGCACAACGTCGAGATGACCAATGACGGCAAGGAAAATATCCAGGACGACTACGGTGCGTTGCTGGCGGCGGTCGAGCTGTACCAGGTGACCAAAAAGCCAGTGTACCGCGAGGCGGCGGATCGCCGGGCCCGCAATCTGTTGCGGCGCTTGGTTTCCTGGAAGTCCTACCGCGACTACTGGCGCGCGGACGACGGCGACCGGCCGTACTTCCACCCGTCGGACGCCGGCCTGCCGGTGATCAGCCTGCTCGCCTATGCGGAGATCGCTGATGCCGCAACGGTTTCGGAGGTGCTGAAGGCGGTGCGGCGGTCGCTGGAGTTCGAGCTCGCGGTGACCGCTGAGGTGCCTAACCCGTTTGGGTATGCGCGGAATCTTGTGCAAGATGGGGAGGGTAAGAGGTACAGCTCATTCTTTTTCCCGCACAACGTCACGCCACGAGCGAAAGATCAGTGGTGGCAGGGCGAGAACGCGCGGATCGCGTCACTGGCGACCGCGGCTCGCCTTGCCGCGCAACGCTTTTCCGGCGAGTTCGCCGCACGGTTGCGGTCGTATGCGGCTGACCAGTTGAACTGGATCTGCGGCAGCAACCCGTACGGCGTCTGCATGCTGGACGGCAGCGGCCACGCCAACCCGCAGTACAGCTGGCTCGGCTCATGGCAGTTCCTGCCGACGGCGGGCGGGATCGTCAACGGCATCACCGGCTTGAACGAGGACGGCAGCGGGATCGCCTGGGACCGCGGTTATGTCGTCACCGGCAAGGACGATGACTGGCGGTGGGATGAACAGTGGTTGCCGCACTCGACGTGGTACCTGTACGCGGTCGTGGTGGGGGACTGACCCGGGTTTGTCGACGATCGGGAATTGGGGCGGTCGGGGCTGCGGTTGATCCTGCGCTGCCGTGACGGTGATCCTGCGCCGCCGTGCCGGGTTCGTGGTGGGGCTTGACCGTCGTCCCGGAGCGGCGGGTGATCGGGAGTCGCCTGTGGGGCAACGGATAGCTCGGCGTGAACGCCCTGTTCGGCGATGTCCGGTGAAGGCTTCTCGCGGGTGCCGGATAGGTGCCAGGTCAGCAGGCCGACGGGGTTGGTCGGGCTCGGCGCGAGTTGCGTCGCGCCGAGCCCAACCGTGCATCCGCTAGATCGACGCTAGATCAGTGGCCCGCGGAACTTCGCCGTGCCAGGAACGAGCTGCACGGACCCGAGCCCGCCATGGGCGCTTGCGTACGCCAGCTCATGCGACAGATCGCCGACGCCGTTCGTGCCGGGCTGGGGCAGCAGGTTCAGGGTGCTCAGCACCCCGAGTGCGTTGCCGTCGCGGTCGAGGAAGCCGCTGCCGGAGTCGCCGGGGATGCCGGGCGTTACCGTCAGCACTGTGTGGCTCCAGCCGCCGCCGGTGTCGCCAAGGCTGGTGCCCTGTTTGGGGGACAGCTGGGTGATTCCGCCGCGCAGCTCGGAGTTGCCGTAGCTGAGCACGGTGCCGAGTTGCTTCGTGCCGGCTGTGTTCATGCCGGTCGGCCCGCCCCAGAACGGCAGGCTCGGGTTGACCTTCGACACGTCCGCCGGGTCGATCTTCACGAGCGCGAGATCGTTGTACTGGCAGGTGTTCGCGTCGGTTTCGTGTCGGGACTGCATGGTCAGCCACGAGTTGTAGACGAGCGTTCCCGGCTTGCTCGCCCCGGTGATCGAGACCGGGGTGCCGATCGGGAGCGAACCGGCGGAGCAGCCGTTGGTTTCGGTCGAGCCGCCGGTGCCGGAGCAGTGCGCGGCCTGGCCGAGGAACACGTCGGTTCCGTTGCTGAACACGAAGTTCGAGGTGCATTGCGCCCCGTTGGTGTGCGTCTGCACGCCGGGGTGCACGGCGGCGGTGTCCGCCGGGGCCCACGTCGGGGCGTCCGCCCACGCGGTCGCGGGCAGCAACGCGGCGGCGGTGGCCAGCGCCGTCACCGCACTGGCCCGGGCCAGTGGTCGAGGGGTCTTCATCGGGCTCCCTTCGAGGGCGTCCACGTCACTCGGACGTGTGCTACTGACTGGTAGGCGTCGGGGGTACATCACACCAGAGAGTGGTGCCAGTCACAACCGTTGTGACCGTGGGTGACTGCCGTCGGCAGGTTGACTTAGAGCTAGGTGGAGGTTGCAGACTGAGCCCTATGACTGGGGCATGGAACACCGAGGCCGTGGACGTCGACGCTTACCTCGCGCGAGTGGGGCAGCGGCGGGAGAAGCCGTCCGCGGCGGCGCTCGGGCGGTTGGCACAGGCGCATGTCGAGGCGATTCCGTTCGAGAACGTCGACGTCGTGATTGGCCGGCATCGCGGGATCGAGCTGGACGTCGTCAGCGAGAAGCTTGTCGGGCGGCGGCGGGGCGGGTACTGCTACGAGCAGGCTGGGTTGTTCGCGGCCGTCGCTGAGCAGTTGGGTTACGAGGTGCAGCGCACGGTCGCGCGGGTGCAGCCGCACAAGAGCGGGCCCTACACGCATATGACGCTCGTGATTACCGTTGAGGGGCAACAGTTTCTCGTGGACGTCGGGTTCGGGGCCGGGATTCTGGTGCCGATGCCGTTGATCGACGGGGCCGAGGTGGACCAGGCCGGCTGGACGCACCGGATGATTCTGCGCGACGGCTGGTGGGTGCTGCAGAAGCAGGACGGCGACGGGTGGGAGGACCTGCACGAGGTGCTTCCGCAGGTGCGCAGCCGTCCGATCGACTACCAGGTGTTCCATCACTACACGTCCACGCATCCGAAGTCGCCGTTCACCGGGCGGATCGTGGTGATGCGGCTGGAGCCGGGACGGTTCCGGCGGCTGCTCGGGCGCGAGTATCAGGAGAGCCACCCGGACGGCACGGTGGAGACACGCACGATCGAGCCGGTCGATCTTGGCAAGACGTTGGAGGACCTCGACGTCTTTGTCACCGAGGACGAGCTGGCGGCGCTGCTCGAGACCTACTGAAACAGCTCCGCGGCGGCGAGCGGCCGGCCGAGGTGGTAGCCCTGGGCCTGGTCGCAGCCGAGTTCTCGCAGTAGCGCCAGCTCTTCCGCGGTTTCGACGCCTTCCGCGACCACGGTCAGATCGACCGCGTGCGCCATCGCGATGATGCTCGTGACGATCGCGGCCGCGTCGCGGGATTCGGCGATTCCGGTGATGAAGGAGCGGTCGATCTTGAGGGTGTCCAGGGTCAAGCGGCGCAGCTGGGCCAGTGACGAATAGCCGGTGCCGAAGTCGTCGATGGCCAGCAGGACGCCAAGGGAACGCAAGGCGGACAACACTTCCGCGGCCGCCGACGTATCGCGCATGAGAGCGCTTTCGGTGACTTCCAAGGTCAGCGAGCCGGGTGGCAGGCCGGTGGTGGCCAGTGCGTCGCGGACCGCGGGGACCAGGTGCGGGTCGTCCAGCTGCCGGACGGAGAGGTTGACTTTCAGGCTGAGGTCGAGGCCCCGGCCGGTGCGCAGGGCGGCTAGTTCGCGGGTCGTGTCGCGCAGGACGTACTTGCCCAGCACGTTGATCAGTTCGCTTTCCTCGGCCAGCGGGATGAACTCCGCGGGCGAGATCGCGCCGTGTTTCGGGTGGGTCCAGCGCAGCAAAGCCTCGACGCCGACCATTTCGCCGGTGCGCAGGTCCACCACTGGCTGGTAGGCGGGCCATAGCTGTCCACTGTGGACGGCGTCGCGGAGGTCCTGTTCCATCCGCAGCCGGCGCTGCATGCGTTCGCGCAGGGCGACGTCGAAGAACTCGAATCGGCCCCGGCCGCGGGATTTCGCTTGGTACATGGCGACATCGGCGTCGCGCAGCAGGTCCTCGGCGCTGCGGCGGTCGTCCGGTTCGACGAGGACGATGCCCATGCTCGCGTCCAGGTGCAGCTGCCTGCCGTGCACGGAGACCGGTTCGGACAGGACGGAACGCAGGTGCGCGGCGAATACGCCGACCTGCGCTTGGCCGGTCGTGGCGGAGGTGACGACCACGAACTCGTCGCCGCCGAGCCTGCCGACGACGTCGTCGGGGCCGGTGGCTCGGCGCAGGCGCTCGCCGGCGATGCGCAGGACCTGGTCGCCGACTGGGTGGCCGAGGGAATCGTTGATCAGCTTGAACTTGTCCAGGTCGAGGAACAGGACGGCGGCCGGCTCGGTGCCGTCGCGGCGGTCCAGCCGGTCAAGGACAAGAGTGCGGTTGGCGAGCCGGGTCAGCGGGTCGTGGGTTGCCTCGTGGGCCAGCCGGGCGCTGATCGCGCGCCGCTCGGTGATGTCGGTGAAGGACGTGACCACCGAGACGCCGTTCGGGTCGTCCGTGTCGAGCAGCCGCGAGGTCAGCGACACCCACACGTCGCGGCCGTCGGGCCGGCGCAGGCGTACGACCAGGCCGTTGTGCGTAATGCCGGTGCGGCGGGTGTGGATGGTCGGCAGCTCGTCGTCCGGGATGCGGTTACCGTCCTCGTCGAAGAGCACGAGCGTCGTGCACGGGACGCCGAGCAGCTTCGCTTCCGGGACGCCGAGAATGCGGCAGGCGGACGGGTTCGCCGACTGGATCAGCCCGGTCGGGCCGACCACCAGCACGCCCTCGTCGAGTGCGGCGACGACCGTCGCGTAGTGCTGTTCGACGCGGCGACGTGCGGTTTCGTCCGTGCAGACCAGGAGGAAGCCGTCGACGGTCTCGGTCTCGGTCGCGGACACCCGGACCAGCCGTGGTGAGCCGTCCCGGCCGCGGTGGGTTTGCTCGGCGACGCCGTCCCGGATCGCGACCGGGTCCGGGTCGATGCCGAGCACCTCGTGCACCCGCCTGCCGATCGCCTCGGCCGACGGCCAGCCGTAGACGGTTTCGGCGGCCGGGTTCCAGCCGGTGACGATGCCCTCGCCGGTGATCGTGACGATGGCGTCGCTGACGTGCGTGACCAGCGCTTCCTGCGCGCGGACGGCGGCCGCGGCGGCGTGCTTCACGGTGCTGTCGCGGATCACGACTTGGAACGACGGAGGGTTCGAGTCGCTGGTGCGCACCGACACGGTTTCCGCCACGAATTTGCTCCCGTCCAGCCGTTTCAGTACCGCTTCGCTGGGTTCCGCGCTGGGATTCTCCACCAGGTGCGCGGATTCGGCAGCTACAAAGCTCGCGAATTCCTGGCTGACCACCTCGTGCGCCGCGCGCGCCGCGAAGAGGTCGAGCGCGGCTTGGTTGGCGTAGGTGACGACGCCGCCCGAGTGCACGCAGATCGCGTCCGGGCTCTGCTCCATCAGCAGCTGGTAGCGGTCGGACAGCTCCGCGAGGGCGGATTTCGCCGTCCCGGTTTCCGCGACCGCCGAGGCGACGCCGAGCAGGCCGGTCGTGTGGTCCTGCTCGCCGACGGTCCGCGCGCGCAGCCGGATGCGGCGAGGGGTCCCATCGGCGCCGTCCTGGGGTTGTTCGAGTTCGAAATCGCGCCCGGGCGGGGTCCGGCGGAGGTCCGCGGTGAGCGGACGGAGCAGCTCGGTGAGCCGGTCGCACAGCTCCTTGCCGCTCGCGCCGGGGAGGCCGAGGACCGCGTCGAGGCCGGGCAGCCAGGTGAGGGTGGCCGGATCGGAGGCATGCAGGGAGAACAGGACCCCCGCGCCGTCAGTCGGCCGCAGGCCCGCGAGCTGGGCGCGCCGGGTGATTCCACCCGGTTCACCGGCCAGGGCGTCAGCCTCCATGGTGCTTCCGATCCCCCTTGTCGGCGTATGGCCCGTCGATTACACCACCGAGTGAAGCCTGTGTATATCCGCACAGCGAGCCGCTTGCATCACTCGTCCGGACGCCGACGTCGGTGCTATCGGGCGATGCGGGGCACGCTGCGCAGTCGCGGACCCCATCCGAGCAGGCCGAAGTGGGCCGCACAGGCGTGTCCGAGGACGGTCACGACGGAGGCGAGACTGGCCGGATCGTCGGTCACGTAGACGCCGATAACGAATAGCTCAAGGGCCGCGATTCCGGCGATCCGGGCCCGTCCGCTGAGCAGCGCGACGAGCGCGCCCGCCGTGGTGAGGAAGCCGTAGCTCACGCCGATGTCGAGCCAGTGGCCCGCGGAATGCGGCAGGACGTCGGTGTGGATCAGGGCCATGACCGGCAGTTCGGTGGCGATCGTGGCGAGCACGTGGCCGGTGAAGAAGACGACCGCCGTCCGGAGCCCGCCGAAGCGGCGCTCGAGCGGGGCGACGGCGATCGCGAAGATCACCGCGTACGGCAGCCAGCCGCCGTCCGCGATCCAGAACGCGCTGGTCAGGAGGGCGGTGAGGGGGTGGCGCGCCATGTTGTGCGCGTCGGTGCTGGAGACGGCGAGGAGCTTGTCGGTGAACGTGGGGCTGCCGAAACGGATGAGCAGCGAGGTGCCGAGGAGGAGGACGAGGTAGCCGAAGGTGAACGGCGTGGACCGCGGGGTGGGAATGAGACCGAGCCAGGCCCGTTTTGGTCGCCAAGCGGAGAGGAAAGCGCTGGCGGGGGTTGGCTCGGCCTTGGTCAATACGGCCGTCGAGGCACCGGTGATGCCCGCCGACGGGGTCCCGCTTGCGGCTGGTTCGAGGACCTGTTCGCGCGGCCATGGGAAGGATCGCCACTTCCGGGGGGTGGCAGCGTCGCGGGCCGGGCGGGGCTCCGGATCCGGTTCGCGCGGCGACATGCGTCCAGAGTGGCTGGGCATGCTGGGATTTTGGCCAAGAGCAGCTGTGAATGCGCTGTGATTCACACCCGCTAGAGTGAGCACTCTGGGTAGAAGGTTTCGCTCTTTGTCACCCGTTCGGTGGGCTCATCCGGTAGGAATAGACCACTCCTGGTGAAAGGTCTCCCTGGTGAACGACGAGGTTTCGGTCGCCGAGCTGTTGGTGCGCGAAGGACACGAACGACGGATCCCGCCGCCGTCCCGGTCCCGGTGGCGGATGGTTTCCGTGATGCTCGCGGTGATCGTCGGATGCGGGGCGGCGGCCATGCTCGTCTCGTACGGGACCACGGCGAACGACGGGGCCGCTCGGATCACCGAGATGCGCGTGATCGAGATGCCGGATCGCACCGGCGGGGCTGGCGGGGTCGACGAGACCAACCCGCCGACGCCCACCGGCGAGGAGACCGAAGAGGGCACCGCGAACGCCGGTGACGCGCCTTCGAGCAAGGCGAACGTCAACCCGTTCGGCGAGCACAGCACTACGGAGCACCCGGCCGATTCCGCTCCGGCGCATCCGTCGTCGAGCAACCGGCCGGAGACCACCGGTCCGACCGGGCCGGCGCAGCCGTCGTCGAGCCCTTCGCAGCCGTCGAATTCGAGCCAGCCGTCGTCGCCGAGCAGCCATGAGCCGCCGTGCGTCCTGAACATCATTTGCCTCTGAAGCCCGGCGGACCGGACCGGGCGCGCGCGACGCGGCCGTTGGTGCGCGTGGGTTAACGCTTCGCCAGGGCGATCAGACGTTCGGCGAGCAGGTCGATGTCGGCTTCGGTGGTGCGGTGGTTGGTCACGCAGGCGCGGACGCAGGCCTGTTCGTGAACGCGTGCGGGGCCGAGCATCGCGGTGCCTTCCTCGTGCAGCCTGGTGAGAAGCTCCGCGTGTGCTTCGGCGTTGCGGCCGGGCATGTGGAGGCAGACCGCGGTGAGCGTGACCGGGTTCATCAGCTCCAGGCCGGGTGCGTCGGCGATGTGCTCGCCGAGCCGGGCGGCCAGGCTGAGGCAGCGTTCGGTGACTGTCCGGAAAGCGCCGACGCCGAACGTGCGCAGGGCGGCCCAGACCTTCAATGCCTTGAAGCTGCGGGAAAGCTGCGGCCCGTGGTCCATGTAGTCGAGCAGGTGGGCGTCGTCGATCGCGGTGAGGTACGACGACGTGGACGAGAAGGCGAACGCCGCGCGTAGCTTCGCCATGTCCTTGACCAGCAGGGCTCCCGCTTCGAGCGGGGCGTACAGCAGTTTGTGCGGGTCGAGCGTGATGGAGTCCGCTCGGGACAACGGGAGCAGTGCGTCCCGGGCCGAATCGGCGAGGATGAACAATGCGCCATATGCGCCGTCTACGTGCAGCCAAAGGTCTTCTTTCGCGCACAGGTCGGCGATTGGGCCGATCGGATCTATCGAACCGGTGGTAACTGTGCCTGCGGTGGCGACGACGCAGAATGGTTCTTTTCCGGCGGCCCGGTCTTCGGCGATCGCATGCATTAGCAGATCTACGCGAAGCTGGAAACGGTCGTCGGTCGGAATTGTGCGGACGTTGTGCAGGCCGATCCCGAGAAGGGCGGCGGCTTTCACGACGCTGCGGTGTGCCTCGTCGGAGGTGTAAAGCACCAGCGGGGCGTGGTTTTCCTGCAAGCCGCGCTCGCGAAAATCGGTTCTGCGGTCGGCGATCGCGGCGGTGATCGCGTCCTTGGTGGCCCCGGAACCGCCGCTGGTCAGTAGTCCGCCGGAGTGCGGGCCGAGTCGGAAGAGGCCGGTCAGCCAGTCCATGATGGAACGCTCGATCACGTTGGCAGCGGGGGAGATCTGCCACAGATTGCAGTTCTGGTTCAGCACCGCGGCGATCGCCTCGGCGTACGGGCCGATCCCGTTGGGCGGGCCCTGGACGTAGGCGAGAAACCGCGGATGGGCGATCGTGGTGGTGTACGGCACGATCCGGTCGACGACGTCGGCGAAGAACGCGTCCACGCCAAGACCTTCTTCGGGAAATGGTTCGGCGAGCAGTTTAGCGAGCGTTTCCCGGTCCTCGTCAGGAGCGATCGGGCGACGAGTGAGCGAATTTTCGTAGCTGTCGGTGAACCGGGCCAAAAGCCGCGCCGCTCTGGTCCGTTCGGCGGAAGTGAGAATGAGGGGAGTGCCGTCCATGCGCCCTCTTCTGTCCGAAGGTCTTTTCCGGAGGTCTTTTCCGGCACAAGGTGCCATGGCCGAGATCAGCGGCGCAATGGGCAAAATCCGGCTTTCCGCGTTTCGGGATGCGGCGGCGAAAGAACTGCCCTAACGGCCGGGAAGCCGAGTGTGGCGGGGCAGGATCGGAGCGCTGCGGCCGAATGGCGGTGTGGCACAAGGGGTTGGTCGGCTTCGCGCGGGAGCGGAGCCGACCGGGGCGGGTCAGGAAAGCTCGTCGGTCAGGTCGCTGAAGTCCGCGGTGTTCCACCGTTCCGGTCGCATCGAGATGACGATGTTGTTGTCCTGTTCCGGAGTGGCCTTGAGGTAGGCGAGCGCTGCCTCCTCGGGGAGGTAGCGCCGAGCCATCGCGAGCCGGTCCTCTTCGGTGACCGCGCGGACGCCGGTGACCGGGCCTTCCGCGGTCGCGTACCGGATCGTTTTCGGGTCCTGCACGCACAGCGCGAACCGGCCGGCGGCTTCGATCAGTTTCGTCTTGCGGGCTCCCGGCGAGGTGAGGACGGTGATCTCGCCGCCGGGCGTGTACTGGTGCCAGATCGGGGTGGTGAGCGGCGCGCGGCCGGGCTCCGCGGCCACGCTCAGCACGCTGATCAGCGGTTCGGCGAGCAGGGCCTCGCGCTCGGCGGGCGGGATCTTGCTGACCATCTCGGACTCCTTAAGGCCAATGGATTTGCCTTTAACCTACTCGCACTCCGGTCGTTAAGGCCACCCTCTTTGCTTTAGGATGACGGGATGACTCGGCCGGGCGGACGCAGCGCGCGGGTGCGCGAAGCGGTGCACCGCGCGGTGATCGAGCTGCTCGCCGAGGGCGAGACGACTGCGGGCGTCCCGCAGATCGCCGAGCGGGCCGGGGTGAATCCGACCAGCATTTACCGTCGCTGGGGCAGCTGCGCGAGCGTTCTTCTCGACGCCGCGGTCGCCCGGCTGAGCCTTACGTCGCCGATCCCGGACACCGGTTCGCTGCGCGGCGACGTCGAAGAGTGGGCGACCGCGGTCGAGCGTGCGCTTGCTGATCCGGACGGCGCGGTGCTGGTTCGGGCGTTGATCACCTTCATCGGGACCAACGCCGACCCGATCGAGCATCTGCTGTCGCGCGGGGAGGACCTGGAGCAGATGCTGACCGCGGCCGCGGCGCGCGGCGAGCCCGCGCTGGAGCTGCAGGACCTGCTGGATTACGTGCTCGCCCCGCTGTACCTGCGGGTGTTGCTGAGCAGGCCGGTCGAACCCGGCATCGGCGTGCGGCTCGCGGACCGGCTGCTCACGGCAGCAGGTCTCCCTCCCGCCGCCGGCCAAGGTGGTTGAACAGCAGGTTCAGCACGAAGACCAGCACGGCGGCGACGGTGATCGGGCTGCCGCAGATCGTCCGCAGCCAGGCCGGGAAGTGCTGGAAGAACACCGAGTTGCCGAACCGGTCGAGCCCGAACGCGGGCAGCAGCCCGACCCCGATCGCCACCGAGGCCACGAAACCGTTGTGGTTGCCGGAAAACTCGACCTTCTTGAGCGTCTGCACGCCGACCACCGCGACCATCGCGAACATCACCACCGCGACGCCGCCGACGACCGGTTCCGGGATCGCGGCGATGAACGCGCCGATCTTCGGCACCAGCCCCATCACGACGAGCATGCCGCCGGTCGTCGCGACCACCCAGCGGCTGCGCACGCCGGTCATCTGCACCAGCCCGACGTTCTGCGCGAACGCGGTGTCCGGGAACGAGTTCATGAAGCCGCCGAAGATCGCCGACAGCCCGTCGGTCGCCAGGCCGCGAGAGAGGTCGGCCGGGGTGACCGGACGGCCGGTGATCTCGCCGACCGCGATCAGGTCGGCGGTGGTTTCGGTGAACGACACCAGCATCACCACGCACATCGACACCACCGCGGCGACCGGGAACGTCGGCGCTCCGAAGTGGAACGGCGAGGCGAGGCCGAACCAGCTCGCCTCGCCGACGCCGGAGAAGTGCGCGCGGCCGAGCGGAATCGCGATCAGCACGCCGGCGACCAGCGCGACCAGCGGCCCGATCTGGCCGAGGAACCCGCGCAGCACCCGGGTGAACAGCACCACCAGCGCGATCACGCCGAACGCCAGCCCGAGGTTCGCCGGATCGCCGTAGGACGGGTCGCCGGTGTCGTGCCCGCCGATCATCGCGGTGCCGGGGCCGAGCAGCGAGATGCCGATGACCAGCAGGAGCGTCCCGGACACCAGCGGCGGGAAGAACCGGATCAGCGCGGCGAACGGCCGGGCGATCAGCAGTCCGAAGACGCCGGACGCGATCATCGCGCCGTACACCGCGGTGAGGCCGTACTGCGCGGCGATCAGGATCATCGGGTTGACCACGGTGAAGGTCGCGCCCGCGACTACCGGAAGCCGGACGCCGAACAGCCGCCCGATGCCGACCGACTGGACCAAAGTGGCCAGTCCGGCGACGAACAGGTCCGCGTTCACCAGCAGCGCGACCGACGCGCTGTCCAGGTGCAGCGCGCTGCCGATGACCAGCGGCACGGCGATGCAGCCGGTGTACATGATCGCCATGTGCTGCAGTCCGAGCAGAAGCAGCCGCCCGGCGGGAAGGCCCCGGTCGACCGGGTGCGCGGCGTTGGTCATGAGCGGCTCCTTCGCTGTGGTCCCGCCAGATTATGGATGCACATACCGCCGGTTTGTGTGTGACCATGCCAGACATGACTGCACGACCTCCGTTCCGTGCCGATCATGTCGGGAGCCTGCTGCGGCCGGCGGTGCTGCGCGAGGCGCGGCGCGACCACGAGGCGGGGGAGATCTCCGCCGAACAGCTGCGGGCCGTCGAGGACGACGCGATCCGCGACGTCGTGAAGATGCAGAAGGCGGCCGGGCTGGAGTCGGCGACCGACGGCGAGTTCCGCCGGTCCTCCTGGCACATGGACTTCATCCACGCGCTCGGCGGCGTCTCGCGCGGCGACGAGCGGCTGCACGTGAAATTCCACAACCTCGCGGGCGATCTGGAGTTCAGCCCGCCGGGCCTGCAGGTCGACGGCAAGGTGCGGCTGGACGCGCCGATCTTCGCCGGCCACTTCGAGTTCCTGAAGGCGCACACCGATCCGGGCATCACTCCGAAGCTCACCATCCCGTCGCCGAGCATGGTCTATTACCGCGGTGGCCGGGCGGCGGTGAGCGAGACGGTGTACCCGGAGCTGGACGAGTTCTTCACCGACCTCAGCGCGGCGTACGCGGAGCAGGTGCGCGCGATGAGTGCGCTGGGCTGCACGTATCTGCAGCTGGACGACACCAGCCTGGCCTACCTCAACGACCCGGAGCAGCGTGAACTGGTCGCGCGTATGGGCAGCGATCCGGACACCATGCACCTGCGCAACATTTCGACCATCAACGCCGCGCTCGCCGGAAAACCGGCGGGCCTGACGGTGACGACGCACTTGTGCCGCGGCAATTTCCGCTCGTCGTGGGTGGCGTCGGGGAGCTACGAGTTCGTCGCCGAGGCGTTGTTCGGCGAGCTGGCGGTGGACGGGTTTTTCCTGGAATACGATGACGAACGCTCCGGCGGTTTCGAGCCGTTGCGGTTCGTGCCGAAGGGAAAACGGGTCGTGCTCGGGCTCGTGACCAGCAAGCGGCCGGAGCTGGAGGACCCCGACGCGCTCGTGCGGCGGATCGAGGAAGCGTCGCGGTATGTGGACGTGGACCAGCTGTGCCTGTCGCCGCAGTGCGGGTTTTCGTCCACTGAGGAGGGTAACGACCTGACCGCCAGTGAGCAGCTGCGGAAGCTGGAGCTGATCGTCTCGACGGCGGAGCGGGTTTGGGGGCGTGCGTGATCACCTGCGTCGTCGACTACGTGATCGACCCGGAGAAGATCGCCGACTTCGAACGGTTCGCCGCCGAGTGGATGCGGCTGGTGCGCCGCGAGGGCGGGGTGCACCACGGGTATTTCCTGCCCGCGGAAGGGGCGAGCGACGAGGCGCGGGCGTTGTTCAGCTTTGAAAGCCTTGCCGCGTATGAGCAGTACCGGACACTGTTCGGAGTGGACCCGGAGTTCGTGGCGGCGGACCGGATCCGGGACGAGAGCGGGTGCGTGATCCGGTATCGGCGCACGTTCATGCGGCCGTTGCTGCCGGAGTGATCATCCGAGATAACGCGACAGCTGAGCAGCCCCGTCCAGCATCGCGTGCGCCCGGGCGGTGAGCCGGGAACGCCAGGTGCGCAAGGCTTCCTCCAGCGGCGCGACCCCGCCCGCCTGCCGGACCTGCTCCAGTACCGCCGCGATCCGGGCGAGGGGGTAGCCGCCGCGGCGTAGTTGGTGGGCGAGGCGGGCGTCGCGCACCGCGGCCGGGGGATAGCGGCGGTTTCCGGCCCGGTCGCGCTCCGGCTGGAGGATCCCGGCGGCCTCCCATTTGCGCAGCGTGGCGGGATGCACGGACAGCTGGTGCGCGAGCGCGCCGATCGACGGCACCGTCTGGCGCACATCCGGCTCCCGCGTCAGGTTGCGCAGGGCGTGTTCGACCTCGGTAAGGGTGACGCGGTCGCGGAGCAGTTCGGCGTGGCCCTCGTCGATGAGCTGGAACGCGGTGTCTTCCGAACGCTCGTTGACCGCGCGCAGAATCGCGGCCGCGCGGGCGTGGCCGAAGCCGGGGCGCAGCGTGAGGAACGCGCGCAACGCTTGCGCGTGGCGTTCGGTGTACGTCCGATAACCCTGCGGCCCGCGCTCGGCCGGCGGGAGGATGCCGTCCTCCTCGTAGTTGCGCACGGCCTGGGTCGACAGGCCGTGCTCGCGGGCGAGGTCTTTCGGTCGCATCTCACCTCCGGTTGAGGGTTTTCCGCTATTCAACCAGGTGATCCGCGGAGAAGTGCCAACCAAAAGTTCAACGATACGGTCAAAGCAATGCAGACCTTTGACGACTTCCTGGCACCCCGTTCCCCGGCCCTGCTCGGACTGGGCGAGCCCACGCACTGGACTGAGGCGTTCCCGTTGTTCCGCAACGAAATCTTCCAGCACCTCGTCCTCGAACACGGCTACCGGTCGATCGCGCTGGAGTCCGATTGCCTGGCCGGGCGGCTGGTCGACCGCTACGTGACCACCGGCGAAGGCGACCTCGACCAGGTGCTGGCCACCGGGTTCAGCCACGGCTTCGGAGCGTTCCCGTCGAACCGCGCGCTGGTCGAGTGGCTGCGCGACCACAACGCTGGCCGCGAGCCCGAAGACCAGGTCCACTTCCACGGCTTCGACGCTCCGCTGGAGATGGCCAGCGCGCCCAGCCCGCGCGGCGTGCTCACCGAACTGCACGGGTTCCTGTCCGCGCATCTCGACGACGTACCGCACGACGTCGCGACCATCGAACGGCTGGCTGGCGACGACGCGGCGTGGGCGGACGAAGCGGCTATGTGGGACGGGTCGAAGTCCAAAGGGGACAGTCCGGAGGCCCGTGAGCTGCGGTTAGTCGCCGACGACCTGGTCAGTCAGTTCGAGCGGGCGCGGCCGGCGCTGCCCGAGGGCGGTGCGCTGCTCGCCCGGTGCGCGGTCGGGCTCTGCCGCTACCACTCGCTGATGGCCGACACCTCGCCGGAACGGATGAGCCGGCTCGGGGCGCAGCGCGACGCGATGATGGCGGACAACCTGCTCGCCCTGCCGCGCACCTTCGTCTCCGCGCACAACCAGCACCTGCAGCGGCACGGGATCTCGATGATGGGCGGGCAATGGTGGAGCGCGGGCGCGCAGGTGGCGCACCGCCTTGGCGACCGGTATGTGTTCATTGCCACCGATTTCGGCTTCTCCGATGGGGTAGGGGAACCGGCCCCGGGGACGCTGCAGGCGTATCTCGCCGCGACGGTGCAGGACCGTGAACTGGTCGAAACCGCCGGAATCGACCCCGAACTGCCGGCGCGGACCGGCGACGGACGCGGATATCTCCCGTTCGACGCGGTCGGCGCGGCGGACGCGATCGCGTTCCTGCAGCGGGTGTGAGGGCCGCTCCTCGACGATCTTGGCCGAGTTGTGCTCAGATGGAGCTGAGTTGTCGGGAGGAGCGAAATGAGCACCGAAACCGTTCTCGTCGTCGGCGGTGGGCAAAGCGGGTTCCAGGCCGCCGCGTCCTTGCGGGACAAGGGGTTCGCCGGACGCGTGGTTCTCGTCGGCGACGAGCCGGGGGTGCCGTATCAGCGCCCGCCGCTGTCGAAGGCGTATCTGGAGGGCAGCGCGGGCGTCGAGCAGCTGGTCCTGCGGCCGGAGGACTACTTCGCCGAGAAGGACATCGAGCTGGTCCGCGGCCGGGTCGCCGCGATCGACCGTGCTGCGGCGAAGGTCCGGCTTGAGAACGGTACGGAGCTGGGGTACGACCATTTGGTGCTGGCCACCGGCGCGCGCAACCGTGCGCTGCCGGTGCCCGGCGCCGACCTCGAAGGCGTCCTGACGCTGCGCACTCGCGCGGACGCCGACCGGTTGCGGGCTTCGCTGGACGCGGCGGGCGACGTCGTGGTGATCGGCGGCGGGTTCATCGGGCTGGAGTTCGCCGCGCACGCCGGCCGTCCGGTCACCGTGGTGGAGGCGCAGGACCGGCTGCTGGCGCGGGTCGCGTCGCCGGAGATCTCGGAGTTCTTCGCCGAGCACCACCGCACGGCCGGGCACACGCTGTTGCTGGGCGTCGGGGTCACCGCGCTGCACGGGTCGGGTCATGTGGAGTCCGTCGAACTCTCCGACGGACGACGGCTGCCCGCGGATCTCGTGGTCGTCGCGGTCGGCGTCCTGCCGGAGACGGCGCTCGCCGAGGCGGCTGGGCTTGAGGTGCGCAACGGCGTCGTCGTGGACGAGCACCTGCGCACCGAGGACCCGAAGATCTTCGCGATCGGTGACTGCGCGTGCTTCCCGTGCGTGCAGGCCGGTGCCGCGACCCGGCTGGAATCCGTGCAGAACGCCGTGGACCAGGCCCGTTCGGTGGCCGCCGCGATCGCCGGGGAACCAGCGCGCTACGACAGCCTGCCGTGGTTCTGGACCGACCAGACCGGCGCGAAACTGCAGATCGCGGGCATCCTCGGCGCCGCGGACCGCACCGTGGTGACCGGTGATCGGTCCGTCGGGAAGTTCTCCGTGCTGTCTTTCCGCGACGGGGTGCTGATCGCCGTCGAATCGGTCAACCGCGCGCCGGACCACATCGCCGCGCGCCGGCTTTTCGCGGCTGAGCCGCACCCGGCGTACGCGGATCTGGAAGCCAGTTCGTTCGACCTGAAAGCACACCTGAAGTCGCGCACCGCGGCTTGATCGGAGGTTCCGTTGCGCACGCAGGTCGCCGTGATCGGCGCTGGCCCGGCCGGATTGCTGCTGTCGTATTTGCTGCACCAGGCGGGTGTCGAGGCCGTGGTGCTCGAAGCCCGCGACCGCGAGTACGTGCGGCAACGCGTGCGCGCCGGAGTCTGCGAACAGCCGACGGTCGACCTGCTGACCGAGATCGGTCTCGGCGGCCGGTTGGCCGCGGAAGGCTTGCCGCACGAGGGTTTCTCGCTTCGCTTCGACGGTGCCGACCACCGCATCGCGCTCACCGAGCTGACCGGCAAGGCGATCACGGTTTATGGGCAGCAGGAGATCGTGAAGGATCTCGTGGACGCCCATGAGGCTGCGGATCTTCCGCTGCACTTCGAGGTTTCGGAGGTCTCTCTGTCCTCAGTGGACACCTCGCGACCGGTGGTGCGCTACCGGGACTCCGCGGGTGCCTTGCAGACCTTGGAATGCGACGCGATCGCTGGCTGCGATGGTTTCCACGGCGTCTCGCGTCCGTCCATTCCGGACGGTGTGCTGACGACTTTCGAACGCGAGTACCCGTTCGCCTGGCTGGGGGTGCTGGCGCAGACGCCGCCGTCGCACGAGGAGCTGATCTACACGCATCACCCGCGTGGATTCGCCTTGCACAGCATGCGATCCCCCGACGTCACGCGGCTTTACCTGCAGGTGGATCCGGCGGAGGAGCTGGCCGCCTGGTCGGACGACCGGATCTGGACGGAACTGTCGACGCGCCTGGCGGTCGAGGGGGAGTTCACGCTGCAGGAGGGGCCGATCCTGGACAAGGGCATCACGCCGATGCGCAGCTTCGTAACCGAGCCCATGCGCCACGGCCGCCTGTTTTTGGCCGGCGACGCGGCGCACATCGTGCCGCCGACCGGGGCTAAGGGGATGAACCTGGCGGTCGCGGATGTCGTGGTGCTCTCGCGGGCGTTGACTGCGTTGCTGCAAGGGGATTCGTCGCTGGCGGAGTCCTATTCGGACACTTGCCTGCGCCGGGTGTGGCGGGCGGAGCACTTCTCGTGGTTCATGACGACGATGCTGCACGTGGACCCAGGCGCGGACGCTTTCGCCCGGCGGTTGCAGCTGTCGCAGCTGCGGTACACGGCTTCGTCTAGGGCGGCGGCGACGAGTTTGGCGGAGAACTACGTGGGGTTGCCGTTCGCCTGAGCCCGCCAACCTGGTCAACCCAAGGTTGACGCAGCTCCATCGTCAACCTACAGTTGACGACATGACCGACTCAGTGAAGCTCGACGACCTCATCAACGCCATCAAGGCCAACAACGAAACAGACGCCCTCGCCCAGCTCACCGACGCCGTCTACGTCGGCCAGCATCTCGGTGACGTGGCTGACCACCTGATCGGCCACTTCGTCGACCAGGCGCGCCGCAGCGGGGCTTCCTGGACCGATATCGGGGCCAGTATGGGCGTGTCCAAACAAGCCGCGCAGAAGAGATTCGTGCCGAAGGGCGACGATCCATCCGGCGGGATCCAGCGGATGTTCGGCCGCTACACCGACCGGGCCCGGCACGTCGTCGTCGCGGCTCAGCAGGCCGCCATCGACGCCAAGAGTGCCGACATCGACACCGTTCACCTGCTGCTCGGGCTGCTCACCGAACCGGATGCGCTGGCCGCTGGCGCGATCCTCGCCCAAGGGGTGTCGCTGGCGGCGGTCAAGGAGGCTGCGGAGGCGAAGCTGCCGGAACCGCTCGACGAGGCCCCGGAGAAGGTGCCGTTCGCCGCCGCGGGCAAGAAGACCCTGGAACTGACTCTGCGCGAAGGGCTGCGGCTCGGGCACAACTACATCGGCACCGAGCACATCCTGCTCGCCCTGCTCGAACAGGGCGAGGGCGCGGGGTACGAAGTCCTTGCCGCACTGGGGGTCGACAAGGACCGGGCCGAAACGAAGATCAAGGAGTTCCTCGCGGAAATCCTGGGCACGCTGGAGAAATGACAGCGAGAAGGGCTCTCCCCAAACCACGGGGAGAGCCCTTCCACAGCAGCAAAATCAGGCTTCGACCTCGGCACCGTCCCCGGCCCACAGCGTGTGGAACGAGCCCGGACGGTCCACCCGCCGGTAGGTGTGCGCGCCGAAGAAGTCGCGCTGTCCCTGCACCAGCGCGGCCGGCAGCCGGTCCGCGCGCAGGCCGTCGTAGTACGCCAGTGCGGTCGAGAAGCCGGGCGTCGGGATGCCCAGCCGGACCGCCGTGGAGATGACCGAACGCCACGAGTCCTGCGCGTTTTCGACTGCTGCCCGGAAGCCGCCGGACGTGAGCAGCGTCGGGAGACCCGGCTCCGCGGCGTAGGCCGACGTGATGTCGTTCAGGAACTTCGCCCGGATGATGCACCCGCCGCGCCAGATCGAGGCGACGCGGCCGAGGTCGATGTCCCAGCCGTACTCGGCGGCACCGGCCTGGATCTGGTTGAAGCCCTGCGCGTACGCGACGACCTTCGACGCGTACAGCGCCTGCTCGACGTCGTCCGCGAAGGTCTCCAGGGCCGACCCGGTGAGCGGCGTGCGCGTCGGCCCGCCCAGCCCGCGGGCCGACGAACGCAGCCCGGTGGACCCGGACAGCGACCGCGCGAACACCGCTTCCGCGATGCCGCTGATCGGCACGCCGAGGTCGAGCCCGATCTGCACGGTCCAGCGGCCGGTGCCCTTCTGCTCCGCCGCGTCCTCGACCACGTCCACGAACGGCTTGCCGGACGCCGCGTCCACGTGCTTGAGCACCTGCGCGGTGATCTCGATCAAGTACGAGTCGAGCCGCCCGGTGTTCCAGGTGCCGAAGACGTCGGCGATCTCGGCCGGGGAGTAGCCCGCCGCGCCGCGCAGAAGGTCGAACGACTCGGCGATCAGCTGCATGTCGGCGTACTCGATGCCGTTGTGCACCATTTTCACGAAATGCCCGGCGCCGTCCGCGCCGACGTGCGTGCAGCACGGTTCGCCGTCGACCTTCGCCGAGATGTCCTCGAACAGCGGGCCGAGCGACTCGTAGGACTCCTTCGACCCGCCGGGCATGATGCTCGGCCCGTGCAGCGCGCCTTCCTCGCCGCCGGACACACCGGTGCCGACGAAGTGCAGGCCGCGTTCGCGCAGCGCCTGCTCGCGGCGGCGGGTGTCCGCGAAGTGCGCGTTGCCCGCGTCCACGATCACGTCGCCCGGCTCCAGCAGCGGCGCGAACTCCTCGATGACGGCGTCGGTCGGGCCACCCGCCTTCACCATGATCACGATCTGCCGCGGCCGCTCCAGCGCGTCGACGAACTCCTGCGCGGAGTACGCCGGGATGAAGTCGCCTTCGTCGCCGAACTGCTCGACGAGCGAGCGGGTCCGCTCCTCGGAGCGGTTGTGCAGAGCGACCGTGTGCCCGTGCCGGGCCAGGTTCCGCGCCAGGTTGCGGCCCATGACCGCGAGGCCGGTGACCCCGATGCTCGCCTTCTTGCTCATCCGAAACCTTTCCGAAAACCTCTGCCGGATTCCGAGCCTAGTCACAAAACCAGTGCTCACGAGAAGCAGCGGATCGGGCCCCCGTTCCAGGCCAGCATGTCCTTCAGCGGAGCCACCAGATCGAGTGGCGCACCCCACTGCCCGCCGTCGAGTTCGGCGTACGCCCGGTGCAGGTTCCCGGCCAGCCGCTCCTGCTCGGTCAGCTCGGCGAACCGGCCGGGGTCGGTCGCCTTCGCCTGTTCCAGCGGCGAGCGCCCGGCCGCCTTGCCGGTCTCCGCGGCGCGCTGGACGAACTCCAGGTAGTCGTCCACAGTGTCCACCGCTTCGAGCCCGCACACCGGGCCGTGCCCGGGCAGGATGACCGCCGGGTCCAGCTCGCGGATCACGTTCAGCGCGGCGCGCCAGCCGGCGACCGAGCCCATCAGCGCGAACGGGCTGCCGCCGTTGAACACCAGGTCGCCGGCGTAGAGCAGGCGCTGCTCGGGCAGCCAGACCAGGATGTCGTTGGTGGTGTGCGCGGCGTGCCCGGGGTGGATGAGGTCGATCCGGGTCTGCCCGGCGTAGATCGTGACGGTGTCGTCGAAGACGAGGTCGGGCACGCGCAGTTCGAGCTTGCCCCAGTCGCTGTCGCTGAAGACGCCCTCGTACCGCTGGATCCCGTCGGCCAGCAGCGCTTCGCGGGTCTTGCGGTGGCCGACGACGGTGGCTCCGGCGACCAGATAGTTGCCGTTGGTGTGGTCGCCGTGGTGATGGGTGTTGATGAGGGTCGTAACCGGGCCGGCGGTGTCGCCGACGGCCGACAGGAGGGCGCGAGTACGCCGCTCGGTCGCGCATGTGTCGATAAGCACAGCGTGCCCGTCGGCGTCGAGGAAACCGCAGTTGTTGATGAACCAGGAACCGTCCGGCTGGACGTAGCCGAATGCGCCGTCTGCCAGCTGTTTGACGTGCGCCGCGTGGGGGGATCGATCGATCACGCCGACACTATGCCGCCCGGATCGCCAGCGTGGGGCCCTCGTGGCGCAGCTGTGCCCGTAAGTCTCCGCTTAGTCCGAATGGAGTAGCTGGGATGTCCATGGCGCCGGGAATAGACTGCTCCGCCAGGGTGACATGCCGGGTGACTGGCGTTCTCGTGCATTTCCTGAAACGCTGCCGGGTGTCATCATCGAACTCCGTTGGGTCGCAGTGGCCTGGGTGGTTCGTAGTTCGCGGTCCGGCGGAAAGCCCGTCGGCAGGAGTGGTCCAGGAGAGCAAGGGGAGATGGCGAGCACCGTCACCTCGCGCCGCAAGCAGCTCGGCAACGAGCTTCGGCATGCTCGAAACGCCGCGAAGATGACGCAGCAGCAAGTCGCCGAGGTACTCGGCTGCACCCAGGGCAAGGTCAACAAGATCGAGTCCGGTGCGGTGGGGGTCAAGCTCGGAGATGTGCGGACCATGCTGAACGCGTTCGGGATCAACGGCGAAGAAGCCGACACTCTGATGAACCTGGCCCGGGCCGCGGCCGGGCAGCGCGGCCATTGGTCGGGCTACCGGTCGGTGGTGCCGCACTGGTTCCGCACCTTCACCGACCTCGAGCCCGCCGCCGCGGAGATTCTCACCTGGCACGGCGAGCGCGTGCCGGGGCCGCTGCAGTCCGAGCACTACATGCTCAAGCAGTTCACCGAGGCGGGCGCCACCGACGTCACGTCGCTGGTGCGCAACCGGCTCGACCGCAAGGCGGTGTTCGACCAGCAGCAGCCGCCGTACTACCGGTTCATCATCAGCGAGGGCGCGCTGCGCCGCGCACCCGGCGGGTTCGCGCCCGCGGTGATGCTGGACCAGGTGGAGCACCTGCTGGCGCTCGACCGGCATCCGCGCGTGTACGTGCACGTGCTGCCGTTCAGCGCGAAGCTCGCCGCGGTGCCCAACGACTTCACGATCATGCGGTTCCCGGACCGCACCCGCGACTTCGTCTACATCGAACACTCCGCGGGCGGGCTGTACCTCGACGACGTGAAGGACTTCAACATCTTCGTGGACTCGTGGGACCGGCTGCGCGGGGCCGCCCTGGAGCGGGGCGAGACGCGGCAGTTCCTCAAGGAGCTGGCGGAAAGCTACCGCTCGCAGATGATGTGACCAGTGCTTCCAGCACGGGCACGGTTTCCTCGGCAGCGGGCAGGGCGTTGATCTCCGCTTGCACGCGTCGCGCGGCTTCGCGATAGCTGGGATCGCTGAGCACCTTCGCGGCGGCTTGCCGGATTTCGTCCGGTGTGGACGTTTCCGGGTCGAGCGCGAGGCCGACGTTCAGCGCGGCGCAGCGCCGGGCGTTGCCGGGCTGGTCCGCACCCATGGGGAAGAGCAGCGACGGCAGACCGTGCGAGAGCGCGCCGATCACGCTGCCGGACCCGGCGTGCGAGATCATCAAATCGAGGCGCGGCAACAGTTCGGCCTGCGGGACGAACCGTTCCACGCGGACGTGCGGCGGTTGCGGTCCGAACTCGGCGGGGTCGATCTGGGTGCCGACGGTGGCGGTCACTTCGGCGTCCAGCTGGCCAAGACCGGCGAGGGTGCGCTCGATGAGGTCGCCGGACTCCAGGTTGAAGTTGGTGCCGAGGGTGAAGTAGACGTGCGGCTTCTCGGCGGGCTGGCGCGGCGCGACCGGATCTCCTTGGCGGAACGAGAAAGTGCCCGGCGGCAGCGGCGCGCTGGGGTCGCGAAAGGATGGTGGGAGCGGCGAAAGCACCTGGCCGCGGGTCAGCATTTCGAGCCGCGGGTCGTCCGGAAGACCGTGCGCGGCGCGGGTCTCGGCGAGCGGTTCGGCGATGAGTTCCTTGCGCAGCAACGTTCCCGCCGCGAGCACCAGCACGGTGGCGCACGGCAGCCCCAGCGCCTCGGCGGCGATCGCGGCGGAGAAGTCCACCTCGTCCCGGACGATCAGGTCCGGCCGCCATTCCCGGGCCAGCTCCAGCAGAACCGGCACGTGCTCGCGCGTCGCGCGGCGGGCGAACAATTCCCGGATCTCCCAGTCGTCGCGCGCCGGATCGACCGGCGGCATCGGCTGTCGCGTCGCCTCGACCTCGCGCGGTTCGTTGACCGCGAAGGTGGTGTACCCAGCCTTGGCGAGCGCGGGCACGTGCGAACCGCCGCCGGCGACCGCTACGGTGTGGCCGCGCGCGATGAGCGCTCGCGCGACGGGTGCCATCGGATCGAAGTGGCCGCGTCCGCCGACGAACGAGAAAAGAATGCGCATCCCTCGCAACCTAGTGGCCCGGATGTACCGGAGTCGTGGCATTTTCGGGCGATACCAGGGGGCGGCGGGGCGCGGCCGCGGCGAGTGGGCACACTGGTACCCGCACGGAAGGGGAAGCTGATGACTCAGGCACCGGATCCGGAAGCCCCGGAGGGCGTCGACCTCGATCGGCCGAACGCGGCGCGGATCTACGACTGGTTCCTCGGTGGCACCGCGAACTGGGCGATCGACCGCGAGTTCGGCGAACGGGCGGTCCAGACCTTTCCGATGATCAAGACCATCGCCAGGGCCGGGCGCGAGTTCCTCGGCCGCGGCGTGCGGTACATGGCCGAACAGGGCATCGACCAGTTCCTCGACATCGGCTCCGGCGTGCCCACGGTCGGCAACGTGCACGAGATCGCCACGTCGGTGAACCCGAACGCGCGCTGTGTCTACGTCGACAACGAGCCGGTGGCCGTCGCGCATTCGCAGATCCTGCTGGAACGCGACGGCGTCGCCGACCGGCACGCGGTACTGCAGGGCGACCTGCGCAACCCGGCCGACGTCTGGCCGCGCGCCCTCGACACCGGCGTCCTCGACCCGAAGCGCCCGATCGGCCTGATCATGGTCGGAGTGCTGTACTTCGTCGGCCGCGACGAGCCGGCGCTGGAGATCGTGCAGAAGTACCTGTCGCTGCTGCCGTCCGGCTCGTACTTCCTGTCCTCGCACCTGACCGACGACGGCGTGCCGACGAACGACGGCGAGAGCCGCGACAAGATCCACAAGCAGTACCAGCAGTCGAGCACCCCGTTCCACTACCGCTCGCGGGCGGAGTTCGCGGAGTTCTTCAGCGGGCTGGAACTGGTGGATCCGGGCATCTCGTGGGTGTCGGACTGGCATCCGGAAGCGGGCGAAACGACCGCGAGCGCGCGGATGGCGGACGACCCTTCGTTCAGCGGCGGGATTTGCGCTCTGGGCCGCAAGCCCTGACTCTCGCTGTCCCGCAGCGCTGCGGTGCTCGATGTCCGTGAAGGACTCCTTGAGGGAATCAGATTCCCTCAAGGAGTCCTTCACGGACTCTGCGGGGGCGAAGCTGCGCGGCTCGTCTTGTCCCGGCCGAGCGCTGCCGTGAAGACCCCAATGTGGCGTTGGGTGCGTCCTGCGCACCCAATGTGGCGTTCGGTGCGTCTGACGCACCCAATGTGGCATTGGGGTCATCAAGCCGCGGGTGTGGTCTAGACCGCCACTGGTCCAGACCTCCGCAAACCTGCCCCAGGACACGAAAACGCTCCCCGGGCGATGCGTTCCGGGGAGCGTGGACGATGCGGGCTCTCAGCCGAGCCCGTGCAGCAGCGGTACTCGTGTCTCGCGGTGGTGACGGGTGGCGTGGACGTGGTCCGCTTGCCGCGGCGCCGGTACTTCGATCTCGGTGTCCACGACCATCGGGCTGCGCAGCGGGGCCTGGATCAGGCTGAACCCGAACCGGTTGCGCAATTCGTGATTGATCCCACGCCGGCCGCGAGTGTGTTCGTCCTCACGGCGGAAAAGCGTGGTTAGCCGGACGGCCATGGGATCACACCCCCAGTTCTGATGACGGGTACCGGCGCGGGTCGGCGCCGGCCGGATCGGGGTAGTGCGCGCCCGGCAGGTCATCGCCGGGCAACAGGGAAACCGCTCCGTTGCGGTGTCTCCGCAGGGTCGTCACGGCACCTGGACCAGCGCCGATTCCGGTGAGGCGGGCGGATCGGCTCCTTGCCGGGCCGAACGGGTCGGCTCGCATCCGCACTCCTCCCGATATCTCGCGGCTGGTCCGCCGCCCGGGCCGGGTGCCCGGGCCGGTGCTGCCGGTGTTGGGCTGAATGTCGCAAGCCATTCACCCACCACTGACGCCCCGATCGCTGCGATTAATCCTACTCCTGGAATAATCTTCATGTCGAGATCGGGTCGAGTTGATCACCCGCTTGGCCCTGCGGTTTGCTCCGTAGTGACGCAAAGAAGCCGGGGACGTGCACCAGCGCGCACGCCCTGCACAAGGCTCGGAGGTGGACGACCCATGGCGGATTATCCGTCGCCCCAGGATTACGACCCGGACACGGCGGAGTCGCTGTTCGAGGCCGCGGCCTGGGCGAAGTCGTTCGCCAGCGAGCCCAACGGCGGAAACTGTGTCGAGGTCAACCTCTCCCGTCCCGGCCTGATCGGGGTGCGCGACACGAAGCTCGCGACGAGCCCGGTGCTGGTCTTCGACCGTGGCGAGTGGGACGCCTTCCTCGTCGCGGTCAAGGCTGGTCAGTTCGACCTGCCGCCGAGCGAGTAGTCCACCACGGCAATGTCTCGACGGGGTGCGATTCGCAAACAGTCACTCGATCGGGTGGGATGCGGATCGGCTCTGGTTACCGTGGGTGCCGGGGGTTGTGGGCTGAATGTCGGTTTGGCGAGGGTTGCTGGCTGAGTAGGTTGAGCGGCCCGACCCCACGGAGCGCGCGATGACCCCACTCCACTACCTGACCGCCGTCGAAGCGCTGCGTCTCTTCCGGACTCGGCAGTTGTCGCCGGTGGAGCTGATGCGCGCGGTCGTGGAGCGGGCGGAGCGGGTCGAGCCCGACGTCAACGCCTTCGCCGAGCAGATGTTCGACGAGGCGCTGCGGGCCGCCGCCGTCGCGGAGAAGCAGTACGCACCGGGTGGCCGTCCGAGGCCACTCGAAGGACTGCCTGTCGCGGCGAAGGAGGAACAGCCACTAGCCGGGTATCCAGTCACTGACGGCACCCTCCTGCGCCCGCCTCAACTGGCGCGGGAGACCGCGATCGGACTCGGCCGGATCCAGGCGGCCGGCGGGATTCTGCACGCTCGCACGACGACGTCCGAGTTCTGCTGCATGCCGCTGTCCCACACGCGGCGCTGGGGGAGCACGCGCAATCCGTGGCACCTCCAGACCGCGGCAGGCGGCTCGTCCGGCGGTTCGGGCGCGGCGCTGGCGGCCGGCACCGCCGCCCTCGCCACCGGATCGGACATCGGCGGTTCGCTGCGCGCGCCCGCGTCCTTCACCGGCGTCGTGGGGTTCAAACCGCCGCACGGCCGTAACCCGGTCCTCCCGCCCGCCGGACTCGACACCTACTACCACCACGGTCCGATGGCCCGGACCGTCGCCGATTGCGCGCTCCTGCAGAACGTCCTGGCGGGCGAGGACCCGCGCGACCCGCACTCGCGGCTCCCGTCGGTGACCCTGACGACGGGCGACGTACGCGGCCTTCGCGTCGCTTGCTGCCCAGCGCCCGGGGATTTCCCGGTCGACCCGGAGATCGCCGCCAACACCCGCGCCGTCGCGAAGGCGCTGACGTCCGCCGGTGCGGCGGTGACCGAGATCGAGATCGACTGGACGCTCGACATGGTCAAACAGGCCCTGTGGGCGCATTTCGGGACCGGGTTGGCCGCTGAGGTCCTGGAACTGGACCGGCTTAACCCGGGCGTGATCACCCCGTACTGCCTGGCCTTCGCGCGCAAAGGCGTCGAGAACGTTGTGGACGCGGAGACGGGTGCCGCCGTCGAGGCCGCGATCCGCGAACGCCTCGACGCGGTGTTCGACCAGTTCGACGCGCTCATCGTGCCGACCCTCGGTGCCACCGCGTTCGCCGCTGGCGAGGACTATCTGACTGAGCAAGTCGTGGTCAACGGCGTTGCGCTGGAACACTTTTCGGACGCTTCGCTCACGCCTGCGTTCAACGTCGGCAGCGAACATCCGGTCCTCGCCGTGCCGTCCGGCTGGGCTGGGAACGGCGTGCCGACCGGCGTCCAGGTCGTGGCGGGAAAGTACGACGACGGCACGGCTTTCCGGGTCGGCGCGGCGATCGAGCAGACCGTCGGAGCTGGGTTCGCGCGGATTCCGTTAACTGGCCAGGAATTCCCGCAGATGCGCCACGACTTGTGAGGGCTGTTCCTCGGGCAGGAAGTGTCCGCAGTCTTCGAGACCGACGCCGGTCACGTGGTCCGCGTAGTCGCGCCAGATGTTCAATGTGGGCAGACTGCCGAGCAAGCCGGCCTTGCCCCACATCGCGAGTACCGGCTGGGTAAGGCGCTTTCCGGCGGCGTAATCGGCGTCGTCCAGGTCGGCGTCGTCGGGGAATGAGGCGCGGTAGTCGTCGAAACCGGCTCGGAGTGCGCCGGGTGCTTCGAAGGCGCGCACGTACTCGGCGACGTCCTCGGGCGGCAGGCCGTGCCGCTGGAAGGTCCAGCGTTCGAAGAAGTAGCCGAGATACGCGGCGATATTCTGTCCCGCCAGCAGCTCCGGAAGGTCTGGCTGCAGGTGGAAAAGCCAGTGCCAGTACGCCTTTCCGAGGTCGCGGTCGAGTCGTCGCCACATCTCGCGGGTGGGCGCGATGTCCAGCACCGCGAGCCGCTCCACCTGGTCTGGACGGTCGAGCGCCCACCGATGCGCGACCCGCCCGCCACGATCGTGCCCGGCGACCGCCACCCGGTCGAACCCGAGCTGCTCGGCCAGCTTGGCGACGTCCGCGGCCATCGTGCGCTTGTCGTAGCCGGTGCGGGGCTTGTCGGTGCGCCCGTATCCGCGCAGGTCAGGAGCGATCACGGTGTGCTTCTCGGCCAACGGCCCGGCGACGCGGTGCCAGCAATGCGACGTCTGCGGCCACCCGTGCAAGAGGAACAACGGCGGGCCGTCCCCGCCACGGAGGTAATGCATGCGCAGGTCGCCGACTTGAGCCATGGCTGCTTCTAACCGGTTCATAGGGTTAGACGGTAGCCCGGGTTCTCACCGGTTTCAATGGTTAGAATGAGCGGTATGGATTGGGTGTTCGACGCCGGGCGGCCGTGCCTGCACCTGGTGAACACGCTGCGCTCCCGGCATCTCCCCGAGAGCATCGAGCTGCTCACCGGCCCGGACGCGCTCGCGGAATGGCTTGAGCGGGCCGGGTTCGGCCGCCTGCGGGTGAGCGCTGCTCAGGTGGCTTCGGCCAAGGATCTCCGCGAGGCAGTGAACCGGCTGCTGACCGCGACACCGCTGGTCGCCGACGTTCGCTTGGTCAACGACACGCTCGCGGCCGCGCCGAAACCTGCCCGGCTGCTGTTGAAGGACGGTGTGCTCCAGCGAGAAGTCCCCGCCCCGGAGAACCCGGTGGCGACGGCGTTCGCCGTACTGGCCGCCGACGCGGTCGATCTCGCCACCGGCGCGGAAGACATCCGAATCTGCGCGGCGGACGATTGCGGTTTGCGATTCGTCGACACCTCACCGCGCCGGACGCGGCAATGGTGCTCGATGTCCCGCTGCGGCAACCGGGCGAAGGCGCGGGCACACTACGAGCGGACGAAGAACCGGTAAGCCCACGGGTGCGCGCGCAGCCACACGTTCAGCCTGCCGATCGCTCGCATGTGGACAGTGCGCAGCGGCGGCGGAACCACGGTGCCGATAATTCTGACCGCCCGGCGGAAGCGAGTGAACTTGCGCGCGTCCTCGTCCGTCCATTGCAGACCGAGTCGATCACGAAGCTGGGCCGGGAGTGTCGCGCGGATAAGGAACATCTGCGCACTTGAGTGTCCCTTTTGGAGTCTCGACCACCGGCGGTCCGACATGCGGGAGAACGGCTTCCGCACGGTGTCGATGGTCTCGAACAAGGTGCTGATCGTTTCGTTCGGACCGAATCCGGCGATCATCTCGCGGTAGTAGCGCTCGAAGTCCGGCCAGGTCGGCGGCAGGTCCCGCTCGCGGACGCCGAGGATCCGGCCGATGCCGCACATCTGCGCGTAGTACTCGTCTAGTTCCGAAGTGGACATCGGGCGACCGAAGAACCGTTGTGCGTCAACGGGTGCCATCACCAGCGTCGCGTGCACCCATGCGTACGCGCCGGGGTCGAGCGCGCTGTATCGGCGGCCGTCGGCGGTGCCGGTAAAGGTGCGATGCAGTTTCCACAGCCGTTCGGCCTCGGCCTGCGCGCCTTTTGTCCCGCCGTACACGTAAATCGACAGGGAAGCGGCGGTGCGCATCAACCGGGTCCACGGATCCTCGCGGTAGTCCGAATGATCACGCACCCCGGCCGCAACGACCGGATGCGCGACCTGCAGCACAAGCACCTGCCCGGCCAGCAGCACGTCGCGGAAGTCGCCGAAGTAACGCCAGGCCGCCGTGCCGCGCACGACCGGCGGGGCCAGCTCAGCCCCGCGCGCCATGCAGCAGCATCATCAACGGCTCGGCGGCCGGAACGTCCGTGCCAGTGGCGAGCCGGCGCAACTGCAGCCCGGCGATCAGCGCGACCACCGGTCCGGCCACTCGCTCCGGGTCTGGCAGTCCGAGCGCGGTGAGGATCGTGATCGCCAATTCGTCATACGCCGCAAAGCATTTCGCCGAAGCCTCGTGCAGTCCGGGGTCCCGGGCGGCCTGAAGGTACAGCTCGTGCGGCGCGAGTTCGTCGGTGCCGAACGGCAGTTGCTTGATCACGTGCTCGACCACGGTCGCCGCTTCTTCGAGGCTGAGCCCTTGCGCTTGGTACGCCTCGACAATCCCCGACAGCTTCGCCGTTTCCTCCTCGGCGAACAGCAGCATCGCCTCGCGCAGCAGTTCGGTCTGGCTTGGGAAGTGATACGTCAGCGTGCCGAGCGAAACTCCGGCTGCGGCGACGATGCGCCGGTTGGTGAGCCCGCCGACGCCCTGCTCGCCGACCACTTTCAGGGTGGCGCGAAGGATCGCGTCGCGCGTGCTCACCACCCCGGCTCGGGACGTCGATCCGGCCACCGCAGTACCTCTTCCAGTTGCGCGGCAACGGAAATCAGCCGCTCTTCGGAATGGGACGGGCCGAGCAGCTGGGCGCCGAGCGGCAACCCGTCCGCGGTCAGGCCGGCGGGCACGTTCACCCCGGGCCAGCCCAGCACGTTCCACGGCCAAGCGTACGGGCACGCGGCGATCATCGTCTGATCGGTCTGCCAGCCGGAAAGCCCGTCGAACGAACCGATCGCGGGCGGCGGGGTGGCGGTGGTCGGGGTGAGCAGGACGTCGATGTCGCCGAACATCGCGCCGATCCGGCGGCGCAGCACGGGTTCGAGCGCGCGGGCGAGCTTCAGCGCGGGCCCGGCGAGCAGGCCGCCTTGCTGGGCATTGCTGCGCGTGCGCGGGTCGAGCGCGGACGGCTCCGGCACCCGGCGGGCCCAATCGCGCACGCCGGTGAGCGACCGCGGCAGGAAAGTGAGGCCGATCAGTCCGTATCCCGGTTCGACCGGCACGATCTCGTGCCCCAGCCCGGCGAGCGTCTCGGCGGTGTCGCGCACTGCGGCTTCGACTACTGGGTCGAGCCTAGTTTTAGTGGCGGTAAAGGGAATCCGGGTGGAGAGCCCAATCCTCAGCCATCCCGGTTCCCGCCGCGCGGCAGTCTGGAACGACGTGCCGGTGCCCGCGGTGACGTCCAGCAGCGTGGCCGCGTCGGCGACCGTCCGGGCGAGCGGGCCGAGCACGGTGAGACCGTGGAACAGTTCGCTGTCGGTCGGAATCCGGCCGCGCTGGGTTTTGATCCCGACGAGCCCGGTCCACGCCGCCGGGATGCGCACCGAACCCGCCCCGTCCGACCCGAGCGCGGCGGCCACGATCCCGGCCGCCACCGCAGCGGCCGACCCGCCGGACGACCCGCCCGGAGTGTGCGCGGGCTGCCACGGATTGCGCGTCGCACCGAACGCCGTGCCCTCGGTGAACGGCCATTGGCCCAGCTCAGGAGTGTTGGTCTTGCCGATGATGACCGCGCCGGCCCGCTTGAGATTCGCGACCGCCGGCGCGTCCGCCGTCGCCGCCGGGAACTCGCCCGGACACCCGAACGCGGTGGGCAGGCCGGCGAGGTCGACGTCGTCCTTGATCGCCACCGGCACCCCGAGCAACGGCGCGCGATCCCCGTCGGCGCGGCGCTGATCAGCCTCGGCCGCCTCGGCGAGCGCGGCTTCGTCACGCAGCACCCGGAACGCGTTGAGCACCGGCTGGCTCGCGTGGGCCCGCTTGAGAGCGAGTTCGGCGAGCTGCACGGCCGTGGTCTCGCCAGCCTCGAGCGCGGCGGCCTGCTCGGCGAGGGACGTGAACTCGGTCATCGCGGAAGACATCAGCGGCTCCCCTCTCGTTCGCTCGAACGAACGTATCACGGCTGACGCCGGGAAAGCACCCCTGACCTCGGGGGCTGAAGTTCGGCATGCTGGTCCTCGTGATCGATGACTTCGCGAAGGGGTACCTCCACGACGACCTGCGAGAGGTCCGCGCGACGATGCTCCGGAAGCTCGACGGGCTGCCGGAATACGCCATCCGCCGCCCGCTGACCTCGACTGGCACCAACCTGCTCGGCCTGGTGAAACACCTGACGCTGGCGGAGGCTCGCTACTTCGGCGAAGTCTTCGGCCGCCCGTTCCCCGAACCCCTTCCGAGGTGGGACGACCTCGAACAGCGCGGTGCCGACTTCTGGGCGACAGAGCACGAAACCCGTGACGAAATCGTCAGCCGTTACCGGCGCGTGTGCGAGCACTCCGACGCGACGATCGCCGCGCTCGCCGTCGACGCGCCTGGCCACGTGCCGTGGTGGCCACGCCCGGATGTGCTGCTGTTCAACGTTCTTGTCCACATGTTGACGGAGACCAGCCGGCACGCCGGGCACGCCGACATCCTGCGCGAACAGCTGGACGGCGCGGTCGAGATGGACTTGGCCGCCATGTCCCGGCGAGGGCTGGACTCCGCCTTCTGGCAGCGCCGGTGCGCTGAAATCGAGCGGGCAGCCAGGGCCGCGGACCCAGCCACAGCTTGAGAAAGCCCCCTAAACTGCACGCCATAACTGCACGCCATCAGCCCGGCCAGCGCACGGAGGATCGATGACGTTCGACTTCGCCCGGTTCCCCGCCCTCGACGGCTTCCCTCGCGCCGGTCTCCACCACGGACCGACCCCGCTCGTCCCGGCGCCGCGGCTTGGTGAAGCGCTCGGCATCCCCCGGTTGCTGCTCAAGCGGGACGACGTCCACCCGCTCGGCGTCGGTGGCAACAAGCTGCGCAAACTCGACTTCCACCTCGGCGCGGCGCTCGCCGAGGGAGCCGACACCGTGATCACCTTCGGCGCGGTGCAGACCAACCACGGCCGCCAGACCGCGGCAGCGTGCGCCCGGCTTGGGCTGCGTTGCGAGCTGGTGCTGGTCGCCGAGGTCCCGCGGTCCGGCGAAGCGTACGAGCGGTCCGGCAACGTCCTGCTTGACGTGCTTTTCGGGGCGCGCGTGCACATCTGCGCGTCGGAGGCGGAAGCGACCGAGACGTACGAGCGGCTGCTCGCCGAAGCGGAGGCTGAGGGGCGGAAGGTTAGGTCGGTCCCAGTCGGTGGGTCCGACCCACTCGGCGTTCTCGGCTATGTGGATGCCGCGAGGGAGCTTGCCGTCCAGCTGGAGCAGCTGGGTCTGGACCGGGCCCGCGTCGTCGGTCCGCACGCCAGTGGGGCCACGGTGGCCGGGCTGGCGCTCGGTACGGAGTTGCTGGGGTCGCTGGACCTGGACATCGCCTGCGTCAGCCATCCGCTCAACGAGGCTGTGGACAACCTGTCCCACCTGACCGCCGGGGCCGCGCAGCTGCTTGGGCTCGACCCACCGAAGCTGGAGCACGTCTGGCTGAACGACACGACGATCGGCGAGGGCTACGGGATTCCGGCGTCGGGGACCTGGGAGGCGATCCGGCTGTTCGGCCGCACCGAGGGTGTGGTGCTCGACCCGGTCTACACCGGAAAAGCCGCCGCCGCCCTGGTGGAATGGGCGGCGGCGGGGCGGTATTCGCCGGAGGAGACCGTGGTGTTCGTGCACACCGGCGGTCTTCCCGGATTGTTCGGTTATGCGCCGGAGTTCATGGCCGAGGCGCCGAAGTAACCAGCACCGTGGCGCGAGCGGCCTCGGTCCGCACGGCGATGCGGAGCAGGACCAGCAGCAGGGCGACGTTCGCGATCAGCGTGAGCCGTTGCGTCGCGCCGACCGGCAGCACCTCGGTGAGCACGTGGAACGGCTGCACGCCGGCCTCGTCGAGGCGCACGAACAGGAAGCTCAGCGCGAACAGGCCGACCGCGCCGAGCCCGAACTTCAGCCAGCGCACCACGAACGCGCGCTCGGCCGTGCCGCGCAACGGTTCCAGCATCGTGATCGCCGCGCCGGGCAGGCTCGCGAACGCGACCAGGCACGAGTAAAGGTGGATGTCGCCGCTGAGCTCGTTCGGGCTTTGCGGGTAACTGGCCGGGAAAACCGCGGCCACGGCCAGCCCGAGGGCCCACAGCATGAGCAAAGCCTTGGTGCTGAACGTCATCGGCACGCCACCGGCGATCAGCGCGCCGAGCACCGCGAGAGAACCGACGGCTACCGACAGCACGCTCGCGCCGAGCATGCCTTCCCCGCGGTCGGTGATCGTGTAGCTCGAAAGCGTGTCGTAGATCGGATCGTGCGAGCTGATGATGTGCAGCACGGTGATCGTGAACAGCCCCCAGGCGATCGCAGCGAGTGCGGTCAGGCGCCATCCCCGGACGCCTCGTGAGTTCACCATGCAGCAAGAGTGTCGGCTCCGCGGCGTTTCGTGATCAGGGAAAACCCCTGATTCAGCCCCTACTTCGCGAACTCGGCGAGGACGAGCACCTGGTCGTCATGCCGTTTCGCGCGCGGCCAGCGGACCGCGTGCGGATCGTCGTTCTCCGCCGCGCGCACCGCGTCCAGCACCGCCTCGGGGCCCTTGTTTTTGGCTATCTGCAGTACTTCCGGCCAGTCGAAGAGCCCGTACTCGTCCACTCCGATCGCGACGCCGTCGGTGGCGATGAGGATGGCCTCGACGTCCGCGCGGGGCCAGCTGCGGCGTACCGCTTTGTGCGCCGCGGCCGGGTCGGCTTCGGCGACCCAGAAGCCGTCTGCCGCATTGCGTCGCCGCCGGACGTCCGCTCCGGTTTGAAGGAGACCGCCGTCACGTAAGGACATCAGTCGATCATCGGAGACGACATCAGTGCCGAACCGTCCAAACGCGACAACTGGGCTGTCGGCCAGTACCAGTGCCTCTACTTCGGATTCGTCCCAGCGGACTACGGACACCGTGCTGGAGGGCGAGCGGCCGGGCTCCAGGCCATGGTCGCGGGCGACGGCGGTGATCGCGTTGGCCAGTGCAACGCCCAGGTCCTCCCGCGGGCGGGTGCGCAGTTCGGCGGCGAGCTGGTCGCGGAGCAGACCGGCGTACCAGCCGCCGGGCGGGAGGTCGGGGCTCGGGGAGGTCGCGCCGTCCAGGACCAGGACGGCGCGGTCCAGGAGGGCGACGTGGTCTTCGGTTGGGCGGGGATGGCCGTCGGAACCGACTCCGGCTCGCTCGGCGGTCGAAATCTCTGGCACTTCCCGACTGTAGCTCGCCTTTCGCCGCTCGCCGCCGAAGTCCGTGAGGGGAACCCCGAGGGACTCAGAGTCCAATGCCAGGGACTCAAGGCGGGCGCTCAGCTTGCTGACCGTCCACAAAGGACGTCCAGTCCAGCGAAATGCCTGATTAACGCCGAAATGCCCGTTTCTCCAAGTCTGTGAGGGCCACCTTGAGAGAATCTGATTCCCTCAAGGTGGCCCTCACGGCCGGCGCGCCCGGCTCCAGCCGCCCGCGTCGGCCCCGACGCGGGCCTGCTCGGTCCACCAGCCGTGTCGGTCTGGGCGGACACCGCTCGGCCGCACCCATAACGCCGCCGTAAGTCCCCGGCATTGGACTCAGAGTCCGTGAAGGTGGCCCTCACGGACCGTGGTGTCAACCAGGGTTGACAGCAGCGGCGATGTCAACCTAGATTGACATCATGACGGAAGCGACGGATCTAGCCGCCCGCGCCGGCGACCAGGACCCCCGGGTGGGGCTCCGGGCGGTGGCGGCGCTGCGGCGGTTGCTGGAACAGCTGGAGGCGGTGCAGGTGCGCAGTGCTCGCTTGCACGGCTGGTCTTGGCAGGACATCGCGGCCGAGCTGGGGGTCAGCCGGCAGGCCGTACACAAGAAGTACGGGAGGCATTGATGTTCGAGAAGTTCACCAGAGACGCCCGGATGGCGGTGGTCGAGGCGCAGGCGGCGGCGTGGGAAGCGGGGGCGCGCGAGATCTCCGCGCAGTCCGTTTTCGCCGGGCTGGCGCGGATCGAGGACGGCGAGGCGGTGCGGCTGCTGCAAACCCTCGGGGTGTCCCGCGAGGAGGTCTTCGCCGAGCTGGCCCGGGTTCGCCGCCGCGGCGGGATCAGCGACGCCGATGCCGAGGCGCTCACCGAGTTCGGCATCGACGTCGACCAGATCGTCGAGCGGATCGAGCAGGCGCACGGGCCGGGCGCGCTCGCCGAGGCGGGCAGGCGCTCCCGGCGCAACCACTTGCCGTTCACCGAGGAGGCGAAGAACGCGCTGCAGATGAGCCTGCGAGAGGCGCAGGACCTCGGAGACAAGCACCTCGGCCAGGAGCATTTGCTGCTCGCGCTGGTCAAACAGCGCGGCCCGGTGGCCGACTTCCTCGCCTCGCGCGGCATCGACTACCCGGCCGTCCGCCAGGCCGTCGGCAAACGCTAATGCTGTTCCTGCTCGTGCGCCCCGGTCCGCCAGGTGACCAGTGGCAGCAGCGCCTGCGTCAGCGGGCCGATGCTGAGCGCGTACAGCACGGTTCCGACGCCGACCGAGCCGCCGAGCAGCCAGCCCGCGGCGAGCACGAGCACCTCGATGCCGGTCCGGACCAGGCGAACGGACCAGCCGGTGCGGGCGTGCAGGCCGGTCATCAGCCCGTCGCGCGGTCCGGGGCCGAGGCGGGTGCCGACGTAGACCGCGGTCGCGACGGCGTTCAGCACCACGCCGCCGACCAGCATCAGGATCTGCCAGACGAGCACGTGCTGGTCCGGCAGCACGGCGCGCACCGCGTCGACGGCCACCGCGATCACCGCGATGTTCGCGACGGTGCCGATGCCCGGCCGCTGGCGTAGCGGAATCCACAGCAGCAGCACGAACACCGCCACGACGGCGCTGATCGTGCCGAACGTCAGCCCGGTGAGCTTGGTCAGGCCGTCGTTCAGCACGTCCCACGGGTCGAGGCCGAGGCGGGCGCGGGTGAGCATGGCCATGCTCGCGCCGTAGAGGGCGAGGCCGGCGATCAGCTGGGCGCCCCGGCGCGCGGGGGACTGGCGGATGCTGAGCGGACTGAGGTCGATAGTTGCCACTTCTCCACTATTGGCGACCACTGGCCTGATAAACCATGGCCAATGCGGGATAATTGGCCTTATGGAACCTCTGGGCGGACGCATCTCGGGACGGCGATTGGCCACATTGCTGGGGGAATGGCGGCAGCGTGGCTCCCGGCAGGGTGCGTCCGACCTCGCCGCGGCGGTTGAGCTGCACGTGCTCGACGGACAGCTGCCGATCGGCACCCGGCTGCCCGCCGAGCGCGAACTCGCCGACGCGCTCGGCGTCAGCCGCACGCTCATCGGCGCGGCACTCGACCGGCTCCGCGCGGACGGCCTCGTTGCCAGCCGTCGCGGGGCCGGTTCGTGGGTGGCCGGCGTCGGGCACCGCGACGAGCCCGAGGCGGCCCGCGACGACCTCCTCGACCTCGCCCGAGCCGCCCCGTCCGCGGTGCCGGGGCTGATGGCCGCGTTCGACACCGCGCGGCGCGACCTGGTCGAGTACGCCAGCGGCAACGGCTACCTCACCGGCGGCCTGCCGAGGCTGCGCGAGCGGATCGCCGAGCGCTACACCGCGCGCGGGCTGCCGACCTCGCCGGACCAGGTGCTGGTGACGTCCGGTGCGTACTCCGCTTTCGTGCTGTGCCTGCGGATGCTGACCGGGCCGGGCGACCGCGTCCTGCTCGAACAGCCGACGTACCCGAACGCCATCGACGCCGTCCGCGCGACGCACGCGCTGCCGGTGCCGGTCGCGCTCGATCCCGTGCACGGCTGGGATCTGACCGGGATCGAGGCCGCGCTGCGCCAGGCCGCGCCCCGGTTCGGCTACCTCGTGGTGGACTTCCAGAACCCGACCGGCCTGCGCCTCGACGCGGCGGGCCGGGAGCGGCTCGGCGGGCTGCTCGCCCGGTCGCGGACGCCGGTCGTGGTCGACGAATCGTTGGTGGAACTGGATTACGAGGGCGATCCGGTGGACGGCCCGCCGCCGCTGGCCGCGTTCGGCGGGGACCTGGTGCTGAGCGTCGGGTCGGCGGCGAAATCGCAGTGGGGCGGGTTGCGGCTGGGCTGGATCCGCGCGTCGACCGATTTGCTGGACCGCCTGCAGTCGCCGCGGTTCGCGGTCGATCTCGGCGCGCCGGTGTTCGATCAGCTGGTGCTGGCGGCGTTGCTGGAACCGGAGGGATACGAGGTGCTCGCCCGGCGCCGGACGGAATTCCGGGAGAACCGGGACATCACGATCGCGGCGCTGCGCCAGTACTGTCCAGAGTGGACATTCGAGGTGCCTGCCGGCGGATTGTCGTTGTGGTGCCGGTTGCCGGAGCCGATGAGCACGCGATTGGCGGTGTCGGCGGCGAATCGCGGGGTGCAGCTGGCACCCGGATCGAGGTTCGGCGTGCACGGCGGATTGGAACGCTGGCTGCGGCTTCCGTTCGGATTGCCGCGCGAGCAGTTGCCGGAGGCGGTGCGCCGGGTCAGCGTCGCGGCGGCTTCGGTGCGCGGCTGCGCGGATGTGCCCGCGGAGCGGATTCCCGTTACGTAGCGCGGTCCTCGTGAGTGGCAATCCCGGTTCTAACCGGCATCAGCACGCACGACCCCCGGAAAGTGAACAGCCGGTGCGCCGAACGGATTCCGGCCACTCCAGGGAGGGCGGCGGTCGTCCGTACGGCGCACCGGCCGATCGTCCGAGGCGCTTCCCGGCACAGCCCCTCGAAGTGCCGGGAAGCGCCCTCGGTTCAGGCGAGCTTCGGTTGGCGCAGGCTCTCGCTCGGCGCGGTGAGCGAAAACCTCCGGAGCACGCCCGTGATGGGTCCCGGCGCCGCGGGGGCAGCGCGGCGCCGGGACCAGGACCCGATCCGGCCGGGCGCGGTCGGCCGGTCGGGAAGTGCGGTCATGGTTCAGCCCCTTGATCGAAGTGACGCTGGTGCGAAGGGGTGAGCCCGGCGCGGCGAACGGGCGCGCGCGATCAAGAAGTTGATCTTGAGGTGGACGTAGCTCTCCCCGGGTAACCGGTCGGGCGGTCAGTCCGGGGAGGTGGTCGGCAGGGCGGCGTCCCTGCCCGCGCCGTCGACCTCGTGGTCGCGGCTGACACCGATGAGCTTGAGCTGAGTGGCGGTGACGCCGTCGCCGGCCAGCGCGAACAGCTGGCGCAGGCCGCCGGAACCGTCGTGTCCCGGTGAGACAGTCGACGCGGGCGCGGCAGGCGCGGCCGGTGCCGAGGGAAGGCCCTCGCCGCCACCGCCGCTGCCGCCGCCTCCGGCCTGGCTGCGTTGCTTGACCGGCGGCGCGGGCTGGGTTTCGTGCGCGGGCTGTCCAGTGAGGACCCGCTCGGACACCGGGTGCACGACAGGCGCTTGCTTGCTGACCTTCACAACCACCGGTGCTGCGGGTTCCTTGACCAGCTTGGCCGACGGAGCGGCAACGCTGACTGGCCCGCTCGCGGCCGGAGCCGGCTCGACCTCGGCGGACGGCGGCACGACGACCCGGACCGGTGCCGTGTCGATCACGGTGTCGACCGAGGTGACGGTGGTGTGCAGGGTCGTGTCGACGGTGTCGTCGACGGTTCCGAGGATGCCGTCGAGGAGCCCTGGCTGGTCGTTTTCGGGGCTGCCGAGGAGACCGCCGAGGAGACCCTGGCCGGGATCGCGGTCGGAGCCGCCGAGCAGGCCGTCGAGGAGCCCGTGCTGGGGTTCGGAGCTGCTGATGGGACCGGGCTGGCTGGCGGTCTCGGGATCGCTGGCCGGAGCGTGGTGCTTGGGTTTGCTCTTCGGCTTGGCGGGTTTGGCGTGCTCGGGTGTCTTGGCGGGCTTGGCCGCTGGCTCGGAAGCGTGCTGGTCCGGGGTGTCGCTGCCGGACAGCGTGCTCGGCCGGAAGCTCACCTCCGGCCGGAAGTCGCGGGCGGAGAACTGGAACCGGTGCGGGTGCTTCGCGCCGGTCGCCGACCCGGGCATGGCCCAGGTGAGCGTGCCGGACGTGGCTGTTCCGGCGTACCGGTGCTCGGGTTCGGGATCGTGCGTCGAGGCGGTGGGACGGTCGATCTGGTCGTCCGTCGCGGCGTTCGCCTGCGACAGCGCCGCGCCGAGCAGCCATCCGGCCAGCGTGAGCCCGCCGGCGACGGCGATTCGTGCGGCGGGCCGGGCGATCGGGGCCGCCCAGGCACGGGGCCGCCGTCGCGCGCCCGCGCGCGTGCGGGAGTTCGGCTTAGCGCGGTCGACCATCCCGAGAAGCGCTGCCGTCGCGGGCGGACTGGTGCTCGCGCCGAACGACGCGGAGGATGCGAGGCCGCGCGGGGTCGCCATGCCGGTCACGCCACCACCACCGTCCGCGCCTGAAGTTCGTGCGGGCCACCGCACGAGACTGATCTTGCTGGGGCTCTCTTCCGGCCAGGTCGCAGGTCCCCCGGGGCTGCCCTCTTTCTAGCACCGGACGCGAGTCTTTCATCTCTCCCGCGCTCGATCCACCCCGTAAGGCGGAACGTCGGCACCGGCTCTGGTGTCCGATCCGCCCTAGTCGATCACCCTGCGTGGCGCGAATCGGGGCCGGATGCGGCCATCCGGGCGGCCCGCCGGCGGTGCTAATCCGGGCGCCGACCCGACGTTTCGGCTGCTGAGCCACTCTCGGTGGCCCTGTTCCCGCAGCGCCGGACCCCGCCGACCCCGAGGCCGGGCCGCAGTCGTCAGACGAGTTTCCGCAGGCGGTCGACGGCCTCGTCGATCACCTCGTTGCGCTTGCAGAACGCGAACCTCAGCAAATGTTTCCACTCGTCCGGGTGATCCGTGAACACCTTGACGGGTACCGCCGCGACTCCGGCGCGTTCCGGCAGCGTCCAGGCGAGTTCGGCGGCGTCGTCGAAGCCGAGCGGACGCACGTCAGCGGTCACGAAGTACGTCCCCGCACTCGGCCGGACCGCGAATCCCGCATCAGCGAGTCCAGCCGACAACCGATCGCGCTTCTCCTGAAGGCTCGCGCGCAGGTTTTCGACCCAGTCCAATTCGTTATCGAGCGCGTACGCGACGGCCGGCTGCAGCGGTCCGCCGGAGACGAACGTGATGAACTGCTTCGCCGCCTTCACCGCGGCGACCAGCTCTGGCGTCGAGCAGACCCAGCCGATCTTCCAGCCGGTGCAGTTGAACGTCTTGCCCGCGCTCGAAATCGCGACGGTCCGCTCGCGCATCCCAGGGAACGACGCGAGCGGAAGGTGCTCGGCGCCGTCGAAGACGAGGTGTTCGTAGACCTCGTCGGTGACCGCGATGAGGTCGTGTTCGACGCACAGCCGCGCGACTTCTTCCAGCTGCGCGCGGGAAAACACCGTGCCAGTGGGGTTGTGCGGCGAATTCAGCAGCACCGCACGGGTATTCGGGGTGATCGCGTCGCGGAAGGCGTCGAGGTCGAGTTCGAGCTGGCCGCCCTCGGTTTCGACGAGCCCGATCACCCGCCGCCGCGCACCCGACATCGCGACCGCCGCGGCGTACGAGTCGTAGTACGGCTCGACCACGATCACCTCGTCGCCGGACTCGGTCAGCGCGATCAGCGTCGCCGCGATGGCCTCGGTCGCACCCGCGGTGACCAGGATCTCGGTGTCCGGGTCGTAGCTGGCCCCGTAGCGCTCGCGGTGCCGGCTGATCGCGGCGCGCAGCTCCGGGCGGCCCGGCCCCGGCGGGTATTGGTTGTCGCCGCCGAACAGCGAGTTCTTCGCCGTTTCGAGCATGCCGGCGGGCCCGTCGGTGTCCGGGAAACCCTGGCCGAGGTTGACCGCGCCGTGCCGGACGGCGAGTGCGGTCATCTCCGCGAAAACCGTCGAGGTGAACGGGCGGAGGCGGGGGACGAGAGCTGGTTCACGCACGAGAACGCATCCTCACGGACAATGGCGGTGTGGAGCAACTCACCCCAGGCAAGGTCACGCCCGCGGATCCGCCCGGCGGGACCGCCGGCGAAGAGGCGAAACGGCGCGGCCTGCGCAAGATGAAGCTGGTCGCGCTGTCCTTCCTGCTCGGCGCGACGGTCGTGTTCCTGCTGACGAGCTGGGCGGAGTCGGCGGGCTGGGGAGGCTGGGTCGGCTACGTGCGCGCCGCGGCCGAGGCGGGCATGGTCGGCGCGCTCGCGGACTGGTTCGCGGTGACCGCGCTGTTCCGGCATCCGCTGGGCCTGCGGATCCCGCACACCGCGATCATCCCGAACAAGAAGGACGCGCTGGGCAACAGCCTCGGCGAGTTCGTCGGCTCGAACTTCCTGTCCCCGGACGTCATCCGCGACAAACTCCGCCGCGTCGAGGTCGCCAGCAGGCTCGGCGGCTGGCTCTCCCAGCGCGACAACGCCGAACGCGTGACGTCGGAACTGGCGACGGTCGTGCGCGGCGCGGTGACGGTGCTCCGCGACGAGGACGTGCAGGCGATCATGGAGCAGGCCGTGGTCAAGCGCGTGATCGACAAACCGTGGGGCCCGCCGCTCGGCAAGATCCTGGCCGGCGTCTTCGAGGACGGCGCGCACCACAAGCTGGTGGACCTGATGTGCGACCGGGCCTATGAATGGGTCCGGGACAACCACCAGACGATGCTGCGCGTGGTGTCCGACCGCGCACCGAGCTGGTCGCCGAAGTTCGTGGACGAAATGCTGGCGGACAAGGTGTACGGCGAGGTCCTGACCTTCACGTGGGCGGTGAAAACGGATGTCAACCACCCGATGCGCCTCGCGCTGGACAAGTTCCTCGGCGAGTTCGCCCAAGACCTGCAGACCGACCCGAAGACCATGGAGCGGGCCGAGCAGGTCAAGGGCCAGATCGTGAGCCACGCGGAAGTGCAGAAGCTGATCGGCAACGCGTGGGCGACGGCCAAGGAGATGCTGCTGAAGGCCGCGGAGGACCCGTCGAGCGAACTGCGCCAGCGAGTCCGGGGAGGCCTGGAATCACTGGGCAAACGCCTGGTGGACGACCCGTCGATGACGTCGAAGGTGGACGGCTGGGTCGAGGGCGCGGCGGTCTACCTGGTGACCCACTACTCCCGCGAGATCACGACGATCATCACGGACACGGTCGAGCGGTGGGATGCCGAGGAGACTTCGCGGAAGATCGAACTGCAGGTCGGGCGGGATCTGCAGTTCATCCGGATCAACGGGACCGTGGTGGGGGCGCTGGCCGGCCTGGTGATTTACGCGGTGGCGCAGTTGTTGTTCTGAGGTTGTTCTGGTGCGGGGGCTTGGTTGGGGATGGCTGGGCTGCGGGGATTCGGCTGAGCGGTGAGTTGGCTTGGAGTCTTGCTGTCGTGCTGGGACGGGCTGAAGGGGCTGTGGGGGTTGGCTGAGTGGCGGGTTGGCTTGGAGTCTCGCTGTCCTGTTGGGACGGGTCTGAAGGGGCTGTGGGGGTTGGCTGAGTGGCGGGTTGGCTCGGAGTCTCGCTGTCCTGCTGGGCAAGGCTGAAAGGCTGCGGGCTGGGGGTTCGGTCGAGGGGCTGGCTAGCGGCCGCAGGTTGCCTGCGCCCGGGGAGGATTCGTCGGCCCGCGGGCGGTATCTACCGCTCGGCGGCTGGCGCTGCTGGCCAGCTACCGAGGTCCGGTGCGACCTAAGCCAGCCAGCCGTCTTGCTGGTTTTCGTTGTGGTTGAGCGGAATTCGCCAGCGAGACAGCTCCGATGCGCTTGCCTGCGAGGCAGGCGGAAGCACCTGTCCCGCCGTGCGCGGAAGCTATCTGACTGCGTCCTGCCGCAGCCTCAGCTCAAGCTTGCGGATCGCCGCCGACGCCACCTCATCGGCCCCGGCGGCACGCGCTCTTCCTCATCTGCGGCCAGGCGCGGCGGGTGCTCCGTCGCATGCGCGCCGTCCTATACCACAGCCGTGGCCCGCTCAAACCAGTTGTCCACAGGAAGCTGAGTTATCCCCGGGGTTATCCACAGGAATTCACGGTGATGGCCTAATCGCTGTCCACAACTTGTGGGGATCCGGGGCATCTGCACGTGCATATGTGGTGTGTGTGGACAAGTTGTCCACAGGGGGTCAGTTGTGCACAGCCGCCGTGCGGGCGCGCCAGGAGCGGGCTTTTTCGCGGTTGCCGCAGACGCGCATCGAGCACCAGGTGCGGGAGCGGTTGCGGGATTCGTCGAAGAAGGCCCAGAGGCAGTCGTCGGCGGGGCAGATTTTGAGCCGGACCCAGTCGCCCCGGATGGCCAGGCGGGTGGTCGCGGCGAGGGTCGCGGTGATGGCGTCCGGGGTGAGCAGCGCCGGGCCGGTGTCGGTGAGCGTGAAGCGGAGCGGGACGTCCAGGGTGGTCGCGGGCAGCCGCGGATCGCCGACCGCGGCGCGCAGGCTGTCTCGCACGGCGCGGGCTTCGGCCGGATCGTTCGGCGTCACGTCGTGGTCCGCGGCCCACTGGTGCCACAGTCCCGGATCGTCCAGCAGGTCGTCGCCCCGTTCGATGTCGACGGTGTTGAGAAAGGCGACCACCAGGGAAGCGTCGGTGTGCACCAGCCCAGTGTACGGGCGATAGCGGTTGCGACCTGGCTTCCTAACCGACATACTCACTTTACTGGTTACGCGACGAGGAAAGGATGGACGAAAAATGGGTGCGATTCCGACGTTCGGCGGCATTGCGTTCGACTGTCCGGACCCCGCGGCGCTCGCCGGTTTTTACCGCTCCCTGCTTGAGTGGGACGAACCTGAGATCGCCCCGGACAACCACTGGGCCACGCTCGTCGACCCGCGCGGCGTCCGGCTGGAATTCCAGCGGGTGGCCGAGTACCGCGCGCCCGAATGGCCGTCGCAGGAGAAGCCGCAGCAGGCGCACGTCGACCTCGATGTCACTGATCTGGAGGCCGCTCACCAGCGCGTTCTCGGGCTGGGCGCGAAGCTGCTCGACGATTCCCCGGAGACGTTCCGCGTGTACGCCGATCCGGTGGGCCACCCGTTCTGCCTGTGCGCCTGCTGACACGGCACGGCAAATCCGCGTAGGGTCGGCTGCGTGATTTGTCCGAAGTGTCAGAACATGATGCGCACGGTCGACAAGAACGGCGTCCACATCGAGCAGTGCGACGGCTGCCGCGGGATCTTCCTCGACCGCGGCGAGCTGGAGCAGATCGCCGGTGCGGAGAGCGCTTTCTACCGGCAGCCGCCGCCGTACGGAGCGCCGCACGGCCGTCCCGATTCGCCGCGTCCCTACCAAGGCGGGTACTCGGATTCGCCCCGTCCGTACCGGGGCGGGCACGCGGATTCGCCGCGACCGTACGGCGGGCACCGCAAGCGCAGTTTCCTCGAGAACCTCTTCGACTGAGTTGTCCACCGTCCCAGTAGCGCTTGATCTGCGGATCTGTCCGGCCTGTGGCGACCGTGCGAGTTGTCCACAGGCCGACGGGGACACGTTGTGGTGCGCGGTATGCGGACATCGGTGGCCGTTCCGGCGGCTGCCGTTGTTCGCGTTGACGGGGCCGAGTGCGGGCGGAAAATCGACCGTCGGGCCGAAGCTGGCGCAGCGGTTGGCGGGCGAGGCCGTCGTGCTGGAACAGGACGTGCTGTGGACCGGCGCGTTGCGCGACGACGTACCCGGAAATCCGGCGTTCCGCGGCGCTTGGCTCAGGATGGCCGCGATGCTGCACCAGAACGGACGGCCGGTCGTGCTGTGCGGGACGGTCGCGCCGCAGGAGCTGGAACCGTTGCCAGAGCGGGTTTTCTTCTCGGAAGTGCACTACCTGGCGCTGGTCGCGGACGACGACACTCTGCGCAGGCGGCTGCGTGCCCGGCCGGCGTGGCGGGAATGGGACGAGCCGCGCATCGAGGAGATGCTCGAGTTCAACCTGTGGATACGTGGGCAGGTCGAGTCCATCGACACGACGGACGCCCGGCTCGGCGACGTCGTGACCGCCGTGGAGGACTGGGTCCGGTCCAGGATTGGGTCCGACCTAGCGACCCTTCACGATCCTTCCGTGCGGACGCGTTCGTCGTAGCTCCGCTGGGAGTCGTGGATTTCGGCGGTGTGCGCGACAGTCCAGTCGTACAGTCGACCGAACGGCTCGCGGAGGGATTCGCCAAGCGGCGTAAGGGAATACTCGACGCCGACCGGAGACGTCGGCAGCACTCGCCGGACGATCATGCCGTTGCGTTCCAGCCGGCGCAGGGTTTGGGTCAGCACGCGCTGCGTCACGCCTTCCAGCCGGCGCTTGATGTCGTTGAACCGGCGCGGCTCCTCCAGCACGGCCATCGCCATCATCGACCATTTGTCGGCGATCTGGTCGAGAATCGGGCGGCTGGGACAGTCGGCCCGGTAGACGATTCCGGGGTCAGGAGCGGCCATCTCGGTATCCTCCATGATCCTTGCGATGCCCAAAGTGCGTTATTGACGCTGGTCGGTCCGGGTCCGAGTCTAGGTATGCATCAGGAACTTAGCTGCCTGCCGGATACGTATCGGAGACCCGCATGCCCCACGACGCCTACGCGACCCTGCGAGTGAGCCGCGAGGCCGGCCTCGTCCGCGTCACTATCCACAACCCGCCCGTCAACGTCCTCGACGTCGCCCTCATGGCGGACCTCCGGCGGCTGCTGACCACGCTGCGGGACGACGAATCGGCGCGGGTGATCGTCTTCGACAGCGCCGACCCGGACTTCTTCATCGCGCACGTCGACATGTCGCTGGTCGACGCGCCGGACGCGTTCGACCAGTTCACCCCCGAAGTGCCCCCGGGATTGAACGTTTTCCAGGCATTGGGCGAGCTGCTGCGGCACCAGCCGCAGGTGACGATCGTCAAGCTGGCCGGCCTGGCGCGCGGCGGCGGGGCGGAGTTCGTCGCGGCCGCGGACATGACCTTCGCGGCGATCGGCTCCGCCGGGATCGGCCAGATCGAGGCGCTGATGGGCATCGTTCCGGGCGGTGGCGGAACGCAGTATCTAGCCAGTCGGGTCGGCCGGAATCGTGCGCTGGAAGTCGTGCTCGGGGCGGAGTTGTACGACGCGCAGACGGCTGAACGCTACGGCTGGGTCAACCGGGCGGTGCCCGCGGACGAGCTGGATGAGGTTGTCGATCGGGTGGCGCGCAACATCGCCGCGTTGCCGGAAGGCGTGGTCGCGGCGGCGAAACAGGCTGTCGTTCCGGACGATTTGTCGGCGGGATTTCAACGGGAACACGATGCTTGGGCGGGGCAGTTCGTGCGGCCCGCCGCGGAGTCGCTGATTCGCGGCGGGCTGGCGCGCGGCGCGCAGACGCGGGCTGGGGAACGTGATTTGGAGGGGCTGCTTCGCGGGGTGGCCGAAGGCTGATCAGCCGAATTGCCAGCGGTTTTCGGATTGCGGGTCGTCCAGCCAGAAGGTTTGTTCTTCGCTGTTCACCGTGAGCCCGAAACGGGACCGGCTCGGGCGGCCCAGCGATTCCCAGCGGCGGTGCGAGTCCTCGGCGAGATCCCACAATGCGCGCGGACCTCCTTGCGCTACCTCGAAACCCGAGTCCGTTCGGCGGGTTCTGGCCCAGGAACCGTCCGGATGCGACAGTGCGAACGCGCCGTTCGGATCGACGTGGACGGGACGGGCATCGGGCAGTTCCAGCGAAGCGAAGAATTCAAAGTGTCGTTGTGGTTTAAGGACATCCGACATCGAGAGTTCAGTCGGACGCCATGGGATGTCGGTGGCGGGCGGGAGTTCCGCGAGCGGTGGCAGCCGATGTGCGCGCAGGGGCATGAACCGGCCGTCTCGGGCTAGGACTTGGCCTTCGGCGGTCGCGCCTTCGCCCGCGGTCAGGCGGACGAGCCCGCCGCCGAGGGGGCGGTTGAGGGTGGTGACCAGGTGGCCGCCGGGGAGTGTTTGATCAAGCCAGGCAAGGGGAATCCTCGATACCGACGCGGTGCACAGGACCCGGTCGAAGAGGACTCCGGCGGGGAAGCCGAGTGCGCCGTCGCCGGTCGCGCAAGCCGGTGCGTAACCGCAGGAGGTCAGGCGTTCTTGTGCGGCGGCGGCGATTCCGGCGTCGATATCCACTGTGGACACTTGGCCGGAACCGCAGCGGTGACACAGCAAGCCGGCGTTGTAGCCGGTTCCGGTGCCGATCTCCAGTACCCGGTCGCCGTCGCGGACCAGGAGTTCTTCCAGCATGATCGCCATGATCGCGGGCATGCTGGACGAACTGGTCGGCACGCCGGGCACCGGTCCGCTCGCGCGGGCGCGGTCCCAGAGTGCCGGATCGTCGTCGAGCTGGGTGACCAGGACGTCGCGCGAATAAACGCGGTCCAGCCAGTCCGGGTCGCTGCGGTCGACCGCGGCCCAGCGGGGGCCGGCGGGCACGAAAAACCGCGGCAGGAACACGTGCCGCGGGACGGTCGCGAAGGCATCCGCCCAGGCTTCGTCGTGCAGCACGTCCTCTTCGACGAGCTGCCGGACCAGGCGTCGACGCAACCGTTGTGCCCGCATAAGCCCAGGGTAACGGGGTGAGCGGAACCACACCCGATGGTTGCAAGCAGGGTGCTTGCAATAGCTAGCACGCGAGCGTACTGTCGAGTAGGTCGCGAGGAGGTGACCGGATGACAGAACCCGGCGGAGCACAGCGCCCCATGGACAAGGTCGCGGACATCGCCTCCGACATCGGCGAGTACATCCGCCAGCAGCGCAGTTCCGCGAAGATTTCCCTGCGCCAGCTGTCGAAACTGGCCGGAGTGTCCAATCCGTACCTGAGCCAGATCGAGCGCGGGGTCCGCAAACCCAGCGCGGAGATCCTGCAGCAGATCGCCAAAGGGCTGCGGATCTCGGCCGAAGCGTTGTACGTGCAGGCCGGGATTCTCGACCTGCCGACCGGCGGCCCGGTCGGCGACGCGATCCGCGCCGACGCCGAGCTGACCGAACGGCAGAAGCAGGTCCTGCTCGACGTCTACGAGTCCTTCCGGCGCGAAAACGCCGCCGCGAGCACCGCACCGAAGACCACCCAAGAGACCACTGAGGAGTCGGCATGACCACGCCCAAGACCGAGGACGTCCGCAAGGCCGTCAACACCGCGCTCGACCAGGTCCGCACCCCGCTGCTCGCCGCGCTCGGCGCCGGCAACCTGGCCAGCCAGGCCGTGACCGACGCGGTTTCCAAGGCCCGCGCCAACGTCACCAAGAACACCGAAGCCGCCCGCAAGGGCTTCGAGGAGCTGCCGACCGACGTCGAAAGCCTCCGCGAGAAGCTCGACCCGGCCGAACTGCGCAAGGCCATTGACGAGTACACCGAGGCCGCGCTGAAGCTGTACAACAAGCTGGCCGAGTCCGGCGAGCAGGCGTGGGACAAGATCGCCGCGCAGCCGCAGGTCAAGAAGGCCCTTGAGCAGCTGGACGACGCGCTGACCGCCGCGCAGGAGCGCGTCGACGGCCTGACCGAGGAGACCCGCGAGCGCGTCGACGGCGTGCTGGCGAAGGTCACCAAGCGCACCCGCTCGGCAGGCGAGAAGGCCGCCCGCAAGGTGACCGAGGTGGCCGGCGAGACCGCCGACGCCGTCGAGGAAATCGGCGAGAACGTCGCGCACGAGACCCGGTCGGTCGCCCGCAAGGCCGCGAACCGCACCGCGCCGAAGACCGCCACGCCGGCCCGCCGCACGACCACCACGACGGCGAACGCCAAGAAGCCTGCCGCGCCGAAGACGGAGAAGTGACGGCTCAGCACTGACCGCGGTCCGGGCGCCTGCCCGAACCGTTGCGGCGGCCCGGTTCGCGCCGGGGTGCCGAGGGCGAGAATTGAAGATCGAGGGGTCGCACGGCGGCCGGGCCTGAGTTGGTCCGGTCGCCGTGTGCTGTGTTGGGGGAGTTTCGCCGGGCTGTGTTGGGGGAGCTTGCCGGGCGGGCGCAGGGGCGCTGGGGCGGTGGACGCTGCGGGGGCGCGGGTGCCGCAGGGCGCGGGTGTCGTGGGTGTGCTGGATGCGCCCCAATGCGGCGTTGGTTGCGTGAGATGCACCGAATGCCGCATTGGGTGCGTGGGATGCACCCAATGTGGCATTGGGGCGGCCGGGGCGGCGGCTGACGTTGGGTCGGACCTAGGTTGAGGGATCTTCGCTGGGTCGGACCTAGGTTCCGGTGGCGGACGTGGGTTCGGCCTAAGCCGAGGTCGGACCTAAGCCGCGGGCCAGACAGGCCTTGGCGGCGACAGGCAACGGGCCTGGGGCGGGCATGGAAGGTGGGCCAGTCCAAGGCAGGGTTGAACCGGACTCCGCCGGACCTGAGGCGGCCCGGTTGCTTCCCGTCGCCCTGGCTGCTCCGAGACAACCCACCGAGATCTGAGGCGGCCCGGCTGCTTCCAAGCCCCCGCCTCCTTCAAGGCTCCGAATCCGGGACACCCCAGCCAGAGTGACCGTTGTCACCCCGCCTCCTCCCCGCGCCGATCATGGCCAGCCCCAAGCCCATCCCGCCCTGACCAGCGGGCGCGGGGCGGCGGTGGGTTTCGGGGGTTCGGGAGGCGTGGGCGGTTTGCCGTAAGCTGGGATCGTGCTGGTTGCCGATTGGATCCTCAGGGTCATCCACTGGGGCAGCGCCTTGGTCGGGCTTTTCGCCTTCGTTCACGCGCTGCTGCAGCGGGCCGACGCGTACTCGGCGGCCGATCGCAAGACCAAGCCGATCTGGATGCTGATCACCGGCGGGTCCACGCTCGCGCTGGTGCTCTTCCAGATCCAGGGGCCTGGGTTCATCTTCTGGGTGCCCGCGATGGCGGCGGCGCTTGTCTACATCGTCGACGTGCGGCCGAAGCTGATCGAGGTCCAGCGAGGCCACCGCAACTGGTGACGGGCGGGCCGGGCGGATTACATTCGGGCCGGTGACCACCTGGACTATCGCTGGAAGCCTCACCGTCGTTCCCGCGCCGACCCGTACTGACCTGCTTGCCGAACCTGTCGCGAAGGCGCTCGCCGCGATGCCCGCGCCGGACGCGCTCGGCGTCACCGAGATCGATCCGGAACTCGCGGATACCGCCGCGTTCTGCGAGGCGTACGGGTCGCCGTTGACCGCGTCCGCCAACTGTGTCGTTGTGGCTGGTAAGCGGGCTGGGGAAGTGCGGTTCGCCGCGGCGCTCGTGCTCGCGACTACCCGCGCCGACGTCAACGGGGTGATCAAGCGTCGCCTCGACGTGCGGAAGGCGTCTTTCGCGCCGATGGACGAGGCCGTTTCCCTCACGGGCATGGAGTACGGCGGCATCACGCCGGTCGGGCTGCCTGAGGGCTGGCCGATCCTCATCGACCAGGCCGTTGCCGACGCTCCGGAGCTGGTGATCGGCAGCGGGATCCGCGGCAGCAAGCTGCTGATCTCCGGTTCGGCGCTCGCGGGGCTGCCGAATGCCGAGGTCATCGACGGGCTCGCGCGCTGATCTGTCCATAGTGGACGACGTCACGCCGAGTCCGGCTGTTCTTGAAGCCCTTAGGCGGCAGCGGGCGGCGATGCTGGCCGCGCTGGAGGGGGACCGCCCGGTCTACGGGGTCAGCACCGGGATGGGGCGGCTCGCGGGGACCCGGCTCACGGCTGAGCAGCAGGCCGATCACCAGCGCAATCTCCTGGTCGGCCGGGCGGTCGGCGGGCCGCCGTGGTTGTCGCCGGAGCTGACCTGTGCGTTGCTGCGCATGCGATTGCGCGGGTTTCTGCGCGGTGACGCGGCGGTCAGTCCGGAGCTGGTCGTCTTCCTCGCTGACCGGATCAACGACGGCTTCCTGCCCGCCGTCCCGCGCGACAGTCTCGGCAGCGCGGGGGAGATCATCCCGCTGGCGCACGCGTTCCAGACCTTCGTCGGGATCGGCACTGTCCTCGACGACGGTGCCGGGATCCCGGCGGCGGAAGCGTTGCAGCGGCGCGGGGTGGAGCCGTTCGTGCTCGGGCCGAAGGAGGGGGCGAGCCTGATCCAAGGCTCGCCGTTGTCCGAGGCGTACGCGTGGGTTTGCGCGGGGCGAGCGCGTCGGCTGGTCGAATGGCAGACGGTCTGCGCGGCCATCGCGGTGGACGTTCTCGGTGCGCCGCAAGCGATTTACCGCGGTACGAGGATCGAGAAGCTCATCGCGGGCGCGGCGACCAGGCCGGAGGTGGTGCAGGCGCCGATCTCGGTGCGGGTCGGGCCGAAGGTGCTCGAATACGCCAGCCAGGCCACCGAGGAGCTACGGGAAACCCTGCAGGAGTCCTGGGAAACTCCGGCGGACTCACCGGCGTTCCTCGACGGCGAGTTCGTCCCGACGACCGGTTATCACGCCGCCGCGCTCGGGCTTCGGATGGACGCCGTCAAGGCTGCGCTCATCCACGCGGCGGAGGTTTCGGTACAGCGGCTGCACCGGCTGCTTGACCCGCAGTTCAGCGGTCTGCCGTCGCAGCTCGCGGTGGATCCGGGGCCGCAGGCCGGGCTTACGCCGTTGCACAAACGTGCGGCTGGCGAGCTGCATGCGATGTGCCGGCTGGCTGCTCCGGCGACGCTTGGCTCGCTGGACACGTCCGCTGGTCAGGAGGATGTGCAAGCGTTTGCCAGCGCGGCCGGAGCCGAACTCGAGACCGTCATCGAACGGTTCTTCGCGATCACCGCGTGCGAGCTGATCGCTGGACGGCAGGCGCGGTACCTCAGCGGAGGACCTGGGGCGCCGAAGCTGGCTGACACTTACGCATGGCTCGGGGCGAGGGTGGAGCCGGTGGTGGTTGACCGGTCGTTGGGGGAGGAAGTTGAGAGGCTGGCTAAGGCGTGTCGTGAGTGGCAATCACGGTTAGAACCGCGATAGACACTCACGAGTCCCGGCGCGCCTGCTGAAGCGCGAGCCCCCGAGGCGTAGCGAGCTTGGTCAGCAGCGCGAACACCCCCTCGCACACCAGCGCCAGGATCACCACAGCCACACCGCCGCCGAAGATCTCGCCGTGGCCCTGCTCGCCGAGTGCGAAACCGTCCACGATGTAGCGGCCGAGACCGCCGCCGTCGTTGACGATCGCGCCGATCGCGACCGTCGCCACCAGCTGCAGGAACGCCACTCGCGCGGCGGCCACGAGCACCGGCGACGCCAGCGGCAGTTCCACGCGCAGCATGATCTGCCATTCGCGATACCCGGTGCCGCGCGCCGCGTCCACGACGTCCTGTTCCACCTGCACCACCCCGGCGTAGGTGTTGGTGAACAGCGGCGGCAGCGCGAGCGCGACGAGCGCGAGCAGCAGCGGCCAGAAGTCCGTGTTCGCGCCCCACCTGCTGGCCAGGAACCAGAACAGGATGATCAACCCGAAGCTCGGGATCGCGCGGCCGATGTTCACCGCGCTGCTCGCCAGGAATTGGCCGCGCCGGTAGTGCGCGAGCCACAGCGCGAACGGGACCGTCAGGACGATCGAGATCACCAGCGCCAGCGCGGAAAACCACAGATGCTGCACGGTCCGGAACGGAATCCCGGCCGGATCGGTCCAGCTCCAGCGGTTCGGGTCGGCCAGCCAGTGGCTCAGCTGCTCGAAAAAGCTCATCGGGCGGCCCTCCGAGCCCACGGGGCCAGCGCGCGTTCGCTCAGCCACAGCAGCAGGTCGACGAGCACCGCCAGTGCGATCGACAGGACGATGCCGACGATGATCGGGCTCGGGTTGGGGATCGGCGTCTGGATGCCGGCGCGGATGAAGTAGCCGAGCCCGCCCTTGCCGAGCAGCGACGTGACGGTGACCAGGCCGATCGTCGTCACCGCGGCCACCCGCAGCCCGGCGATCACCACCGGCAGCGCGAGCGGCAGTTCCACCTGCCACAACAGCCGCCGCGGCGTGAAGCCCATCCCGACCGCCGCTTCGCGCACCTCCGTCGGCACCTGCTGCACGCCGGTCACGATGTTGCGGATCAGGATCAGCAGCGTGTACGTGGCCAGCGGGATCACCGAGGTGGCGAAGGAGAACCCGAGCACCGGAACCAGCAGCGCGAACGCGCCAAGGCTCGGGATCACGTAGAGCGCGCCCGCCGTGCCGACGACGAACGGATAGAACCAGCGGTAGCGCAGGCACACCGTGGCCAGCGCGAGCGAGACCACGAGGCCGACGCCGAGCGCGGTCGCGGTGAGCGCGATGTGCTCGCCGAGCCGCTGGAGGATCGCGTCCGCGTTGCGTTCGACCCACCGCCATTCGAAGAGGGGACGGCTGCTGTCGGCCAGCAGCGGAGTCACGGACGCGTGCACCGGATGAGGTTACCCCGATCGAGCGACATATTCCGGTCCCCGGGATTCCGTGGCGAGGATTCCTAACCAGTGGTTTCTGTCGGGGACCGCGGTTAGGGTCCATTCCCACTAACGAGTGAACTGAGGAGTGTGGGGACACGTGCGCTGGACCCGGAACATCCGAGTGGCCGCGCTGCTGGCGACGGCCGCGCTCGGCTTGACCGCGTGCGGTGGGGGAAGCGACCAGCCGGCCGCGCCGAGCAAGGGCGGCGCTCCGATCGTCGTCGCCTCGTTCAACTTCACCGACAGCCAGATCCTGGCCGAGATCTACGCGAGCGCGCTGGAGGCCAAGGGCTATCCGGTCACCCGGAAGCTGAACCTCGGCTCGCGGGAGCTGGTCTACCCGTCGCTCAAATCCGGCGAACTGCAGTTCCTGCCGGAGTACCAGGGCGCGGCGATCACGACCGGCTTCGGCAAGGAGGCCACTAAGGACGCCAAGGCCGAGCACGACCAGCTGGAGAAGCTGTTCGCGCCCGAGGGCGTCGGCCTGCTGAACTACGCGGCCGCCGAGGACAAGAACACCTACATCATGAAGGCCGACGTCGCGAAGTCGAAGGGCATCGCGTCGATCAGCGACCTGAAGAAGCTCGACAAGGTCGTCATGGCCGGTCCGCCGGAGTGCGAGAAGCGGCTGCCGTGCTTCCAGGGCTTCAAGGACGTCTACAAGCTGACGAACGCTACCTTCCAGACCGTGCAGGAGGCCGGGCCGCGCGTGCAGCAGCTCAACTCCGGCGCGGTCACGGTGATCCCGGTCGACTCGGTCAGCCCGCTGGTCGGCGACTCGCAGTACGTCGCGCTCAAGGACGACCTCACCATCGTGCCCACCGAGAACGTGGTGCCCGCGGTGAACAAGAAGGTGCTCGACGAGCGGGGCACGGACTTCGCGAACGTCGTCAACGCGGTCAGCGCGAAGCTCACCACGGACGGCATGCGCGAGCTGAACAAGCGGGTCGACGCGGACGGCGAGCCTGCCGCCGACGTGGCCAAGGACTGGCTGAAGCAGCAGGGGCTGGGCTGAGGTGTCGTGAGTGGCGATCACGGTTAGAACCGGGATCGCCACTCACGACACCCATGTGCAAAGGTGACCTCGGCGGAACCCCGAGGAGGAAACGACATGGGCAAGGTCACGGCCATCGCGGAGCGCACGATCGACGCGCCGGTGGAACGCGTGCGTGAGCTGGTCGCGGACTACGCCGAGACCCGGCCGAAGCTGCTCACCGAGCACTACCGCGACTACGAGGTCAGCGAGGGCGGGGTCGGCGCCGGCACGAACGCCAGCTGGAAGCTGCAGGCCACGTCCAAGCGCGTGCGCGACGTCGCGGCCACGGTGACCGAGCCGTCCCCGGGCACCTTCGTCGAGACCGACGCGAACTCCAGCATGGTCACCACCTGGTCGGTCACGCCGTCCGGCGAGCGTTCGCTGGTCCGCATCGAGACCAGCTGGGACGGCGCGGGCGGCGTCGGCGGCTTCTTCGAGAAGACCTTCGCGCCGGGCGGGCTGAAGAAGATCTACGACGGCGTGCTCGGCAAGCTCGCGGAGATCGTGTAGCGCTTGCCACAGCTCCGGGGACAATCGGAATGTGCGCCCCGGTTGCTCCGTTGGCCGGATAGGCGGGGCGCGCGCCCCGCTTCAGTCCAGCTTGAACGAAACGGAGTTCGACGGTGAACGCACCCGCAACGCCTGGCAAGGCCACCGAGATCCGGCTCGCGGCCCGTCCGCACGGCGTCCCGACCATGGATAATTTCGACATCGTCGAGACCGAGGTGCCGACGCCGGAGCCCGGGCAGATCCTGGTGCGCAACGTCGTGATGAGCGTCGACCCGGCCATGCGCGGCCGGATGAACGACGTGAAGTCCTACTCGCCGCCGTTCGTGGTCGGCGAGGCCATGCAGGGCGGCGCGGTCGGCGAGGTCATCGAGTCCACTGTGGACGACTTCGCCCCCGGTGATCACGTGCTGCACCAGGCGGGCTGGCGCACGCACGCGGTGCTCGACGCCAAACGAGCGGTCAAAGTGGACGATTCGGTCGCGCCACTCTCGACCTACCTCGGCGTGCTCGGCATGCCGGGTCTGACCGCGTACGCCGGACTGCTGGTGAGCGCGGAGTTCAAGGAAGGCGACACGGTTTTCGTCTCCGGTGCGGCCGGTGCGGTCGGCTCGCTCGTCGGGCAGCTGGCGCGGCTCAAGGGCGCCAAGCGCGTCATCGGCAGCGCGGGCTCCGCGGAGAAGGTCCGGCACCTCACCGAAGACCTCGGCTTCGACGCCGCCTTCAACTACAAGGACGGACCGGTCGCCGAGCAGCTGGCCGCGGCCGCGCCCGAGGGCATCGACGTCTACTTCGACAACGTCGGCGGCGAGCACCTGGAAGCCGCGATCGCGTCGATGAACCTGCACGGCCGGATCGCCATCTGCGGCATGATCTCGCAGTACAACGCCACCGAGCCGACTCCCGCGCCGCGCAACCTGGTGCAGCTCATCGCGAAGCGGATCACCATGCGCGGCCTGCTCGTGCTCGACCACTGGGACCTCATGCAGGAGTTCGTGGCCGAGGTCGCGCCGCTCGTCGCGTCCGGGGAGATCAAGTACTCGGAGACCTTTGTGGACGGTATCCGCAACGCGCCGGAAGCCTTCCTCGGCCTGCTCAGCGGGGCCAACACCGGCAAAATGCTGGTGCGCCTCAGCTCCTGACGATCGCGTCGGCCAGCTCGGGCATCGTCGCCGCGGCGTAGGTCGCGGCGGGCAGGCCGGGCAGCGGACGGACTCCGGGACGCGTTAGCAGCGCGGTCCGGAGTCCCGCGGCCTGGGCGCCGGCGATGTCCCAGCCATGCGCGGCGATCATGACCGCCTGGCCGGGTTCGACGGCGAAGGCGCGCAGCACTTGCCGGTACGGCTCCGGTGCCGGCTTGAGCCGGCTGACCTGCTGCGCGGAGAAGATCCGGTCGAATTTCGTTGCCAGGCCAGCGTTCTGCAGCTGCGCCTCAGCGGTCGCGAGCGGCGAGTTCGTGAGTGCGACGACCTGATGCCCGGCCTGGTGCAAGCGATCCAGACCGGGCACGACGTCGGCGTGTGCGGGCAGCGAACGCAGACCGTCGCCGACTTTCGCCAGTTCGGCGTCGGTCAGTTCATGGCCGTGCCGCGCGCAAACGGCGACTGCGGCTTCTCCGGCGATCTGCGCGAAATCGCGGTACTGGCCGGTCGCGGTCACCGTGAGCACGGTGTGGATCGCGAGTGTGAACCATTCCTCGCGTGCTTCCGGGTCTCCGGTGAGCTTGGTGAACAACGGGTCGAGCGCGGTCAGGTCGAGCAGCGTCTCGTTGACGTCGAACACGCAGAGCATCGCGCCTCCTGCCGGTGAACCGCTTGTGTACCAGGGTCCTCCGTCCGTCGCGGGCTAGGCAAGGGCGTCGATCAATTCGGTGAGCACTGCCTGCCAATGGCGGCGCTGCTGCTCCCGTTCGGCCGCGTTGGCCAGCCGTTCCTGGTGGATGCGCAGCATCGCCTTGCCCGGGCCGCTGGCGCGTACGGCCAGCTGCAGGGTGGTTTCGTGCGGCCAGTCGGCTGGTCGCCAGGTGAGCCGGATCCGGTCCAGTTCGCGGAAACTGCGGGTCTCGCCGCTGATTCCGTCGGCGGTTTCGTAGCCGACGCCCGGTTCAGGGTGGACGGTCACGCCCTCGCCGAGCCAGATCGCCACACCTTCCGCAGAGGTGATGAAGTCCCACACCTCTTCGGCGGAGCGGCCGATCGTCTTCGACACCCCGATCTGCCAGCCCGCGTCCTTGGTGCGTCCGACGGTCACTGGGCCACCGCCGCGACCGCGCTGACCTCGACGAGCGCGCCCGGCACCGCGAGCCCGGCGACCCGCTGGACAGTCACCGGCGGCGTCGCGCCCGCCAGAGCCGCGGCGGCGGCCGGATAAGCCTGGGCGAGATCGACGTCCGCGACCAGCAGGATGTTCAGCATCACCACATCCTGAACGGTCGCGCCGCCAGCGGCCAGCGCGGTTTTCAGGTTCGCCATCACCCGCTCGACCTGCGCGGCGACGTCGGTGCCGCCGACGAGCCCGCCCTCGGCGTCGACGGCGTTCTGGCCGCCGACGTAGACGGTGGTCGCGCCGGGCGGGACGACCGCGACGTGGGTGAAGGCGGGGGACTGGACGAGCCCTTCGGGGCGCAGCAGCTGAGTCATAAAACGAGTATGACCAGATACCCGGTCGGATCCTGTCCTAGTTTTGCGCGAGAATCGCAGCCATGACCACCACGAGCCGTCGCCTGGAGACGCTGGCGTTGCTGCAGGCGCGTCCCGGCATCTCCGCCACCGACCTCGCGGCCCGGCTCGGCGTCACCGAACGCACCACCCGGCGCGACATCGCTCAGTTGCGCGAACTCGGCTACCGCATCGACGGCGAACCGGGCCGGATCGGCGGCTACCGGCTCGCGCACGGCACCGCGATGCCGCCGCTGCTGCTGGACGCCGACGAGGTCGCCGCGGTTTCGCTCAGCCTGCGGACGGCGGTGGCGGTCGACGGGCTGGAGACCGCCACGGTGACCGCGCTGGCCAAGCTGACCCAGGTGGTGCCGACGCGATGGCAGGCCCGGCTCACCGCGCTCGCGGACGTGGAATCGTTGCCGGGCAAGCCTTTCCGGAAAGCAGCGCGCGACACGCTGGTGCCGCTCGCGTTGGCGTGCCGGGCTGGCGAAGCGGTCCGGATCCGGCATCGGGCACTGGACGCACCGTCGGCGAAACCGGTTGATGTGCAACCACATCGACTCATTGCGGTCCGGCGGCAGTGGTATCTCGTCGCGTGTCCGCGCGGGACCACCGAATGGAAAGTCTTTGCCGTGGACCGGATCGAGGCGGTCCAGCCGCTCGGGATCAAGCTGCCCGCGCCGGAGCCACCGTCCACTGTGGCCGATCTGGTCACGGACGCGGGCTGGCGGTATCGCGTCCGGGTGCGGGTGCACACTTCCGCTGATCTGGTCCGGGAACTCGCCGACCCGAGCGTGGCCACCGTGGCCGAGGACGGCGACGAGTGCGAACTCCGCTTCGGCACCGACGATCTTGACTGGGCCGCCCGCTGGCTGGCTTACCTGGACGTGGATTTCGACGTGCTGGAACCGTCCGCGCTCACCGATCGCTTGCGTGCCTTCGGAGAATGGCTGGCCGCCCGCTACGTCACCACTCCGCCGGACTGATCTCCGGAATCCCGGCGCGGTAAGCCTCGATCACGATCCGCGCCGACCGCTGGGACTTGGCGACGACCTGCTCCACCGGGTAGCCGAGCCATTGGTAGACGCCATTGAGGTAGAAATCGCCGTAGCCGTAGGCCTGGGTGTGCAGCTGCTCCATCAGTTCCAGCGCGATGACCGGGTCCGGCGCGATCGTGAGGCAGCGCAGCAGCGACGCGCCGATCAGCTCCCGGCGGGCCTCGTGCAGTTCGCCGTACTGCGCGTCGGCTAACTCCGCGGCGAAGAACACGTGCAGCCCGATCCGGGTCTCCATCAGGAATTTGGTGTGCGCGGCGGCGACCGCGGCCAGCGCGGCCCCGTCGTCCGTTTCGGCGGCTGCGGCTTCCTCGGCGAGTTCGCGAAGCTGGCGCGCGGCGACCGTGCCGACCGCGGCCAGCAACGCCGCGCGGTCCGGGAAATGCCGGTACGGAGCGGCCGCGGAGACCTTCGCCCGCCGGGCGGCCTCGGCGACCGAGAAGCCGGTGATCCCGTTCTCCGCGATCAAGTCGAGCGAGACGCGCACGAGCTCGGCGCGCAGATTGCGGTGGTGGTACTGCGCCGCCATGCCGTGTGTCACACCCGCTCGTGGTCGTGGTGAGGAATAAGCCGCCGCCCACGCTAGTCGATGTAAGAGGGTTCTTACATCGACTTCGTTCCCGATCATCGGGACACCAGGAGGGCTTCATGACCACGACCACCTCCGCCATCGCCGCCGCGGCGCCGGGCGGACCGCTCGCGCCGACGACGATCGAGCGCCGTGACCTGCGGCCGGACGACGTGCTCATCGACATCGCGTACGCCGGGATCTGCCACAGCGACCTGCACCAGGTCCACCAGGACTGGGGGACCGCGATCTTCCCGATGGTGCCGGGCCACGAGATCGCCGGCGTCGTCGCCGCGGTCGGCTCGGACGTCACGAAGTACCAGGTCGGCGACCGCGTCGGGGTCGGCTGCATGGTCGATTCCTGCGGCGAGTGCGAGTACTGCCGGGCCGGGTCCGAGCAGTTCTGCGTCAAGGGCAACATCCAGACGTACAACGGGGTCGGCTTCGACGGCGAGAACACCTACGGCGGATACAGCCGCCAGATCGTGGTGAAGGACGCGTTCGTCTGCCGCATCCCGGAAGGCATCTCGCTGGACGTCGCCGCGCCGCTGCTGTGCGCGGGCATCACCACCTACTCGCCGCTGCGCCGCTGGGGCGCGGGACCGGGCAAGAAGGTCGCCGTCGTCGGGCTCGGCGGGCTCGGGCACATGGCGGTCAAGCTGGCCGTCGCGATGGGCGCGGACGTCACCGTGCTCAGCCAGAGCCTCAAGAAGCAGGAAGACGGCCTCCGGCTCGGCGCGAAGGACTACTTCGCGACCAGCGACGAGTCGACCTTCGAGACGCTCGCCGGGCGGTTCGACGTCATCCTCAACACCGTCTCGGCGAAGCTGCCGGTCGACTCCTACCTCAGCCTGCTGCGCGTCGGCGGCGCGATGGTGAACGTCGGCGCGCCAGGGGAACCGTTGGAGTACAACGTGTTCTCCCTGCTCGGCGGCAACCGCGTGCTGGCCGGTTCGATGATCGGCGGCATCGCGGAGACGCAGGAGATGCTCGACTTCTGCGCTGAGCACGGCGTCGGCGCGGAGATCGAGACGATCAGCGCGGACCAGGTGAACGAGGCGTACGCGCGGGTCGAGAACAGCGACGTGCGCTACCGCTTCGTGATCGACACCTCGACGATCGGCTGACGCTCGCGTGTTAGAGCACCATGGTTCGGTTGCCGTGCACCAGGACCCGGCCTTCGAGGTGCCAGCGCAACCCACGCGCGAGGGTCACCTTCTCGATGTCCCGGCCCTTGCGCACCATGTCCTGCACCGAATCACCGTGGTCGACGCGGATCACGTCCTGCTCGACGATCGGCCCGGCGTCCAGGTCGGCGGTGACGTAGTGGCAGGTCGCGCCCACGAGCTTCACGCCGCGGGTGTGCGCCTGGTGGTACGGCTTCGCGCCGATGAACGACGGCAGGAAGCTGTGGTGGATGTTCAGCGCCCGCCCGGCCCACGCCGCGCACAGCTCCGCGGGCAGCACCTGCATGAACCGCGCCAGCACGATCGCGTGCGGGTCGTGCGCGTCGACCAGTTCGCGGACCTTGGCGAACGCGGCCGCCTTGCCGTCCGGGTCGCCGGCCGGGAACGGCACGTGGTGGAACGGGATCCCGTGCGCGCGGGTGATGTCCGCGAGCGAGTCGTGGTTGCCGATCACCGCGGCAATGTCGACGTCCAGCTCCCCGGAGGCGACCCGGCCGAGCAGGTCGTACAGGCAGTGTCCGGCCTTCGACACCAGCACCACCGCGCGCGGGCGCTCGCCGGTGTCGCGCACCTGCCAGCTCGACTCGGCGGACAGCTCGTTCGCCACCGCGCCGAACCGCTCGCGCAGTCCCGCGGCGTCGAACGGCAGCGAGTCGGCGCGCACGACCTGGCGGGTGAAGAACCAGCCCGAGTCAGGGTCGGTGTGATACGCCGCCTCGACGATCATTCCGCCGTGGTCGGCGAGGAAGCCCGAGATGCGGGCGATGATGCCGGTGCGGTCGGGGCAGCCGAAGGTGAGCACGTAACGCTGGGGATCTGACACCCGCCCATTCTCACCGGCCGCTGGTCAGGGCGCTGCGAGGGGCTCCAGAAGGGTGGCGTCGCCGACTTTCTCCGCGCTGTTCGGACGGCCCCACAACGCGCGGTAGACGTCGTCGGCCGGGCCGGTGAGCGTGAGGTCCGGGGTGCCTTCGCCCAGCGTCGGCGGCTGGTCGGGATGCAGCAGGACGGTCCACTTCCGCGTGCCGGTGCTGGCTTGGACCACCCCGGCGCGACCACTCGGCTGGCCGCGGCGCGGGGTCAGGAAGGCGAGGAACTCGTCGATGCCGTCCTCGGCGAATTCCGGGCGGTACTGGGTGTCCGGCGGCGTGGGCAGCGCACTTTCCGCGTCGAGCCGGTGGATGGCGAACTCGTGCGCGAGCCGGCGCGTCCAGTCTCCGACGGTGATCGGGCCGCCGTGCGGGAACGGCGATCGCAGCGAGGTGTCCGCCGGGCGGCGCAGGGCTTCGCGCACGGCCATGCGTTCGCCGTCCCAGCGGCCGAGCGCGTCCTCCCACGACTCCGCTGCGGGGCGCGGCTCAGCTTTCCGGTCGGTGATCGCCGCAACCACGTACGAGAGCACCGTCGTCAGGTGTGTCACCAGGTCCTGCACTGTCCACTCCGGACAGTTCCGGACCGGTGCGGCCGGGCCCGCGGCCAGCGTCGCGGTCTTGATCCGGTCCCCGTGGATGTCGATCGCCTCCAGCAGGCGTGGCGCGTCCATGTGCCGACCGTAGCCTGCGCACGCGCACCCGGCGGCCGAATTCGATGAGTGCCACCAGCAGCAGGCCGAGCAGGAACGACAGCAGCAGGCCGTACACCGGACGGTCGGCGAACGCGGTGCCGCCGACGAGCCCGATCAGTGCGCTGTAGACCGACCAGAGCGCCGCGCCGAGGGCGTCGAGCGGCACGAACCGGCGCAGCGGATAGCCGAGGCTGCCGTTGGCCAGTGCGCTCGCGACGCGGCCGCCGGGCAGGTAGCGGGCAGCGATGATCAGCAGCGGAGCTTGCCTGCGGACTTGGTCGCGAGCCCATTCGTAGCGCTGCCGTCCGGACGGTCCGCGCTGCAGCCAGGCGACCGCGCGCGGCCCGGCGGCATGGCCGACGGCGTAGCCGAGACAGTCGCCTGCCCAGGCCCCGACGGCGGACACGACGACCAGCAGCGCGAGCCGTTCGAAGTCCGGTCCGATCAGGACGGCGACGGTCACCACGGTCGTTTCGCTCGGCATGAACGGGAGCAGCGCGTCCAGTCCGGCGATCGCGAACACGAGCACCCACAGCCAGGGCGAGCCGAGCGTGCCCCGGATCAGCTCGGTGACGTGTTCCAGCAGTTCCACCCGCTCATCGTCAGCACTGAAGGTCACCACCGGGTGACCCAGCGGGGTGATCGTGGTGAACAGGTGGGTTCAGCGCGGCGCGACGCTCTCCCAGGCCACGGTCAGCTCGCCGAGGCGGCGCCGGTCCGGATTGCCGATCACCGGCCAGCCGCGGTCGGCGAGCATCGCGACCGCGGTGGTCCAGCGGGCGCGCACGCCGAACGAGCGGTGCGGGGCCGCCGCTGCCCAGCATTCGTCCAAAGTGGACATCAGGGCGTGCACGCGTTCGCCGGGAACGTTGCGGTGGATGAGGATCTTCGGCAGCCGTTCGGCCACTGTGGACGGACGGTCGAGCCCGGCGAGCCGGAGCGAGAGGGTGAGCGTGCGCGGCCCGTCCGCCCCGACCGCGACCCAGGTGACCAGCCTGCCGATCTCGTCGCAGGTGCCCTCGACCAGCAGCCCGTCCGGCGGCATCGCGTCGAGCATCAGCTGCCACGCGCCGGGAACCTCGTCCTCGGCGTACTGCCGCAGCACGTTGAACGCGCGCACCAGGACCGGCCGCGTCCCGGCCAGCTCAAAGCCGCCGCGCCGGAAGTCGAGCCGGGGCGGGTCGGCGGCGGGCCGCGCGGCGGCGACGCGCTCCGGGTCGAGTTCGAGCCCGAGCACCCGGACGTCCGGCCGCACCCGCGTCAGCCAGCGGGCCAGTTCCACGGTCGTGACCGGCGACGCTCCGTAGCCGAGATCGACGACAAGGGGACTCTCGCCGCGCCGCAACAGCCGGGTGACGCCCGGATCGCTCGCGAGCCAGCGGTCGACCCGGCGCAACCGGTTGGGATTGGTGGTGCCCCTGGTCGGGGCTCCCACCGGGGTCAGGCGTGCTCGGCCAGCCACTGCGCGGTGAACTCGTCCTCGTGCCGGAGCAGGTTGACCACCTGCTCGGAGACGAACTCCTCGATCCGGCCGCCGAACAGCGGGATCCGGACGACGACCTCGCCGGTGGTGCGGAGCAGGACCTTGCCGTCCTTCGCGGTGAGGTAGGTCGAGGCGCCGATCTCGCCGGGTACGCCGCCTACGTTGACGTCGGACCGGCCGGTGTACTCATCGCCGGACCGCTTCCAGGTCTGGGTGCGGTTGACGATGATGTCGCCCTTGTGCAGCGCCCGGACGGCTTGCGGGAGTTTGGCCGCCTTGATGCCGTGCTGGAGTTCGTAGCGGACTGAGTCGCCTTCGGCGGTGTAGGAGAGGAGCTTGGCGTCGTCGCCGCCCAGTGCTTCGAGGCGGGCGCGCAGTGCTTCCTCGCCGGCCAGTGCGGTGAAGACGTTTTCGAGCGAGCCGGTGAATTCGCCTCGGTGCTCGATCCTGGATCCCATGAAACGGACAGTACCGGGCGGGTGCTGGTGCGCCGTGGAAAGAGGTGGCGCGTGGGGCACCCCGAAGCCCGATTGTGCTGACGGGCGGTGGGTGCTTGTCAAGGCGGGAAAGATGCCTTGACAAGCACCCACCGAGCGCAGGGAGGCTTCGTATCGGGGTGCGGGGGTGGGTCTGGGTGCCTCGCTGGTTTGGGTGCATCGGTGGCGGTTTTGGTGGGGGCGGGGCTTGCGCCCCAATGTGGCGTTGGTTGCGTCAGACGCAACCAACGCCACATTGGGTGCGTGGGACGCACCGAACGCCACATTGGGTGTGTCGGCGGCGCTGCGGGTGCGTTTGAAGCGCGTCTGCCCAGGTCGGGGAGGTCGAGTTGACTGCTGCCAGTCGCGGGGCGGTCGGCGGGGGCGAGGTTGCGGTCTGTGAGGGACCCCTTGAGGGAATCAGATTCCCTCAAGGGGTCCCTCACAGACGTGCGAACTCGTTCATCTGGGTGCCAATCGGGCATTTCGGCAAGGTTGGGGTCCGGTATGGACAGTCGGTCCGCGGAGGTGGGGAGCCGTGCGAGGGGCTGGCGGTGCGGCAGTACCGTCAATCTCCGTGGACACCGCTGAAACGCCTGGCCCGGTTCGCCTCGCCGACTTCACCACCCTCCGCCTCGGAGGGCCGGTGCGCCGGTTCGTCACCGCGGTCACCGCCGCCGAACTCGTCTCCGCCGTGCGCGACGCCGACGACGCAGGTGAGCCCGTCCTGCTGCTCGGCGGCGGATCGAACCTCGTCGTCGGCGACGAAGGCTTCGACGGCACCCTCGTGCGGATCGCGAACACCGGCTGGACCCGTGACGGCGACCTCGTCGAGGTGGCCGCCGGGCAGGAGTGGGACGCGTTCGTCTCCGCGCTGGTGGACGAAAAGCTCGGCGGGCTCGAATGTCTCTCCGGCATCCCGGGGTCGGTCGGGGCGACGCCGATCCAGAACGTCGGGGCGTACGGCGGCGAGGTGGCCGAGTCGATCGTCTCCGTCGAGTTGTACGACCGGGTCGCCAAGGAGGTGCGCACGGTCAAGGCCGACGAACTCGGCTTCGCCTACCGCACCAGCATCCTCAAGGGCACCGATCGCGGCGTGGTGCTCAGCGTGCGGTTCCGGATCGACCCGAGTGGGCAGTCCGCGCCCATCCGGTATGCGGAGCTGGCGCGCACGCTGGGTGTCGAAATCGACGCGAAAGTACCCGCCGCGCAGGCGAGGGAAGCGGTGCTCGGGTTGCGGCGCGGCAAGGGCATGGTGCTCGACCCGGCTGATCACGACACCTGGAGCGCGGGCTCGTTCTTCACCAACCCGATCGTCCCCGAGGGAGAAGCTCCGGCGGTGCTGAGCCGGATCGCGGAGTCGACCGAGGGGAAGATCCCGCAGTACCCGGCGAACGACGGGGTGAAGCTGTCCGCCGCATGGCTGATCGAGCGGGCCGGCTTCGGCAAGGGACATCCTGGGCCCGGCGGGCGGGTTTCCCTGTCCACCAAGCACACTCTGGCGCTCACCAACCGCGGTGCCGCCAGCACGGGTGACCTGCTTGCGCTGGCTCGCGAGGTTCGCGACGGTGTGGAGAGCAGGTTCGGCGTGCGGCTGCGGCCCGAACCGCTGTTGATCAACTGTTCGCTCTGAGGATCCCGGGGGTAACCCGAGTGAGCCAATCGACAGGAAACGGCAGCAACCGGGCGCCGGGTGAAACGTCTTGCGGGATGGAGTGGAATTTCCGGTCCGCAGGTAACGTCGAGTCGCTCACCGGCGCTGATGTGCGTGGGAGATGCCGGTGCGGGGGACAAGTGGAGGTAAGACCGTGATCGAGCGCCGTACGGTGTTCAAGGTCGTCGCCGCGGCGAGTGCGGCCGCGCTGGCCGCAGCGTGCTCGGGCGGCAGCAACGACGGCACCGCGGTGCCGCAGGGCGGGAGTGGCGACAACGGCGGCCAGCCGGTCGCCCCGGTGGCGAAGCTCACCGCGACCCCGGCCGTCGGGGCCAAGGACGCGAGCGTGCGCGAGCCGGTGGTGGTGAAGGTCACCGAAGGCAAGCTCACCGAGGTCAAGCTGACCAACGAGGGCGGCGACGAGATCAAGGGCGAAATCGCCTCGGACGGCCTGTCCTGGACCAGTTCGGAACCGCTCGGCTACGGCAAGACCTACAACTACACGGCCAAGGCGACCGGCACCGACCAGCGGCCTGCCGAGCTGAAGGGGTCGTTCGCCACGGTCAGCCCGGCCAAGACGGTGCGCGCCACGCTGAACCCTGGCGACGACGCCGAGGTGGGCGTCGCGATGCCGATCAGCGTGAAGTTCAACGGAGCCGCGCCGAAGGACCGGGCCGCGGTGGAGAAGGCGCTGAAGGTCAAGACCAGCTCGGACGTCCAGGGCTCGTGGGCCTGGCTGTCGGCGAACCAGGTGGACTGGCGGCCCAAGGAGTACTGGCCTGCCAACACGACCGTCGAGGTCGAGGCCAACCTGTACGGCGTTGACCTCGGCGGGGGCGTCTACGTGAAGTCGGACGTCAGCACCAAGTTCAAGATCGGCCGCAACCAGGTGGTCAAGATCCACACGCCGGACCACGTGATGAAGGTCTACCGCGGCGGTGCGGAGAGCGCGAGCTACCCGTGCTCCAACGGGCTGGACTCGGACGTCCAGCGCAACACCCCGAACGGCACCTTCATCATCATGTCGAAGGAGCCGCACGCGGTGTTCGACAACGCGCGCTACGGCTACACCAACGTCAACAAGAAGTGGGCCTGCCGGTTCTCCAACCACGGCGAGTTCATCCACGAGAACCAGGACAACGCGGCCGCGATCGGCAAGACGAACAACTCGCACGGCTGCGTCAACCTGCTCGAGGCCGACGCCAAGCGCTACTTCGACTCGGCGATGATCGGCGACCCGGTCGAGGTCACCGGCTCGAAGCTGAGCAGCCCGACCAACTCCGACGTCAAGGACTGGTTCTACGACTGGCCGACCTGGAAGTCGCTCTCGGCCGCGAAGTGATCCACTGGCCGTCTGCTAACAAGTAGCAGTGAACACTGAGGTAACCGGGGCCGGCGGCGTGCGGATCGCACTGCGCGTCGAAGGCCCGGAGAACGCGCGTCCGATCGTTTTCGTGCACGGCTGGGCCCAGTCCGCCGCGGCCTGGTCCGCTCAGCTGGCCGACCCGGCGCTGAACGAGCGGTTCCGGCTCGTCGCGATGGACCTGCGCGGGCACGGCGGCTCCGACGTCCCGTCCGGCGGCTACGACGATCCGGCGCAGTGGGCGGGCGACCTCGCCGCGGTGCTCGACTTCGCCGGTCCGGACGCGATCGTCGTCGGCTGGTCCTACGGCGGGCTGGTGATCGCGGACTACCTGCGCGAGCACGGCACCGCACGGCTCGGCGGCATTGTGCTGGTCGGCGCGATCACCGAGATCGGCCGCAAGCGCGAAGGCGGCGCGACCGGGCCGGTCATGCGGGCCGCGCTCCCCGGGGCGTTGTCGGAAGACGCTGAGGTGGCGATCCCCGCGCTGGTCGAGTTCACCCGGGCGCAGGCCAGCCCGAAGGTGCCCGGCGCGTACGCACAGGCCATGCTCGGCAGCTCGCTTTCGGTGCCGCCCGCGGTGCGCGGCGCGCTGTTCCGGCGGGACATCGGCAGTGCTGACGTGCTCGCCGCGGTCGACAAACCGACGCTCGTGGTGCACGGATCGGCGGACGGCGTCGTGGTTCCTTCGGCGGCAGAGTATTCGGCCGGGAAGATTCCGGGGGCGGTCCTGCGTTGGTTCGTTGAGGCCGGGCATCTGCCGTTCGTCGAGGAGCCGGAGGACTTCAACTCCGAGCTGCGGCGGTTCGCCGGGGACGCAGCAGCCGAGTAGCAGGAGTGACTAGGTGACCCTCAAGGGATTCATCGCCGAACCGCGCCGGATCGCGGTCTTGTCCGTGCACACCTCCCCGCTCGAGCAGCCGGGCACCGGCGACGCGGGCGGGATGAACGTGTACGTGAGCCAGACCGCGCAGGAGATGGCGCGGCGCGGTGTCGAGGTCGAGGTCTTCACCCGGGCGACGTCGTCGGACCAGCCGCCGCTGGCCGAGCTGGCGCCCGGGGTCACGGTGCGGCACGTGCCCGCCGGTCCGTTCGAGCCGCTGGCGCGCGACGAGCTGCCCGCGCAGCTGTGCGCGTTCACCTCGGGCGTGCTGCGCGCGGAGGCGTTTCACGAGCCGGGCTACTACGACCTGATCCACTCGCACTACTGGCTGTCCGGCCAGGTGGGCTGGCTGGCAAGGGACCGGTGGGGCGTACCGCTGGTGCACACCGCGCACACGCTGGCCAAGGTCAAGAACGCGCTGCTGGCCGATGGCGACAAGCCCGAGCCGCGCACACGGGTGATGGGCGAGGAGCAGGTGGTCGCCGAGGCGGACTGTCTCGTCGCGAACACCCAGGTCGAGGCCCGGCAGCTGGTCGACCTCTACGGGGCCGCCACCCATGCGGTGCACGCGGTGCCGCCGGGCGTGGACCTCGAACGGTTCACGCCCGGCTCGCAGATGGACGCGCGTCGCGAGCTGAACCTGTCGCCGGACGCGGTCGTGCTCGCCTTCGCCGGCCGGATCCAGCCGCTCAAGGCACCGGACGTCCTGCTGCACGCGGCGGCGGAAATGCTGCGGCGACGGCCGGAGCTGGCGTCGCGGCTGGTGGTTCTGGTGGTCGGTGGCCCGTCCGGGACCGGGTTGGAGCAGCCGCAGGCGTTGCGTGAGCTGGCGGTGTCGCTGGGCATCGCCGAGCAGGTGCGCTTCCTGCCGCCGCAGGGCGGGCTGAAGCTGCGCACGGTGTTCCGCGCGGCCGACGTGGTCGCGGTGCCGAGCTACAACGAATCCTTCGGGTTGGTCGCGCTCGAAGCGCAGGCGTGCGGTACGCCAGTGGTGGCGGCCGAGGTCGGCGGGCTGCCGGTCGCGGTGCCGCACGGCGTGTCCGGGCTGCTGGTTCCGTCGCACGGCGCGGCGGAATGGGCCGACGCGCTCGCCGCCGTCGCGCTGCGTCCGGACCGGCGGGCCGAGCTGGCGTCCAACGCGGTCCGGCACGCGCAGCGGTTTTCCTGGCGGCGCACCACGGATTCCCTGCTGGACATCTATGCTCAGGCGACCATGGCGTTCCGGCAGGCGCTGGAACTGCGGGCGGAGGTGGCAGTGTGAGCCTTGACGCGACTATCAAGTCCACTTTGGACTCAAGTGGGCTCAAATACGACCGTCGCGGCGAAGGCCGTTATTTCGTGACGTTGCCGGGAACCAAGAAGCTGCAGACCAACTGCTGGCTCGTGGACGGCGACCACGCGTTCTCGGTGGAGGCGTTCGTGTGCCGCCGTCCGGACGAGCGGCACGAGGACGTGTACCGATTCCTGTTGCAGCGCAACGCCCGGCTCTACGGCGTGCACTACACAGTGGACAGCATGGGCGACATCTACCTGGTCGGCCGCTTCGGCAAGGAAACGGTGACCGAGTCCGAACTGGACAAGATCCTCGGCCAGGTGCTGGAGGCCGCCGACGGCGATTTCAACCCGCTGCTGGAAATCGGGTTCGCCACGTCGATCAAGCGCGAATGGGAGTGGCGGGTCTCGCGCGGCGAATCGCTCGCGAACCTGCAGGCGTTCAAACACCTCGCCGAACCCGCCGACGGCCACGAACCGGGGTTGACCGAGTCGTAACCGAGTCCGTGCAACGGCTTCGCCCGGTCGTTTCGTCTCACCGCCAACGACTGGAGGGAGACGGGAATGCGGACTCGATGGAGATACGCGCTCGCCGGCGCCGCGGTGTTTCTGCTGGCCGGATGCAGCGGCAACAGCGCGGAGTCGGCGAGGTCGGCGGTCGCGCCCGCACAGCAGCAGGGCGCGGTGCCGAAGCAGGACAACGCGCAGGCCCCGATGCCCGCGCCCGGCGCGACCGATCGCAAGCTGGCGCGCAGCGCACGGCTGGAACTGACCACCCCGAAGACGGATGACGTCGTGTCCCGGGCGCGAGCGATCGCGACCGGCGCGGGCGGCTACCCCGGGCAGGAGAGCGCGACGGACGAGTCGGCGTCGCTGACCCTGTCGGTGCCCGCGGAGAAACTCGACGGCGTGCTCGACCAGCTCGGCGGGCTCGGCCAGGTGAAGCGGCGGGAGATCAGCGCGCAGGACGTGACCGCGCAGGTGGTCGACGTGGACGCGCGGCTGGCGACTCAGCGGGCGAGCGTCGACCGGATTCGCGCGCTGCTGGCGAAGGCGCAGTCGGTGTCCGAGATCGCGTCCGTCGAGAGCGAGCTGACCAGCAGGCAGGCCACGCTGGAGTCGCTGGAGCGGCAGCAGAAGTCGCTGGCCGGACAGGTCGCGATGGCGACCGTCTCGTTGTCGGTGACGAAGCAGGACGCGCCGGCGGAGGCGGGCGGCTTCCTGTCCGGGCTGGCTGGGGGATGGGACGCGTTCGTCGCGTTCTGCGGCGGGCTGGTGCGGGTGCTTGGCGTGCTGCTGCCGTTCTTGGTGGCGTTCGGGATTCCGGCTGCCGCACTGGTGTGGTGGTTCCGGCGGCGTCGGACCAGGCCCGCGGAGTGAGGGGCTGGCGGAACGGCTCGAGGGAGGGGGGAGTCGCGATCTCGAGCCGTCCCGCTGCATGTCCCGCCTGCTGGACCCGGTGACGAGGGGGATGCCAACGGGGCCGGCGGGCCGCGGCTCGGCAGGGGGGAGACGAGCCGCGGTCACTGCCCGTGATCAGCCGGGAGTGCGTGGAATCCGGCTGAGCGGGACATGCCCAACCTGTCAGATGTCGACCAGTAATCACAAGACTACTGGTTACTCCGTTCGAGTGAACTTTGCTGGCGGGGATAACAGCGTGCAGCGTCTTGCACTCTTTGGCCTGGTTGTCGGCAACCCGCCTGCGCGTCGGGTGAAGGTGTTACTGCCGGGTAACGCACTCTCGGTAGAGGGGTGGACGCACTACGGGCAGCGTTCGCGCGCTCTGGCAGGCTGGTGGCCATGGCCGAACTTGGGACCCTGGTGCTGCTGCGGCACGGACAGAGCACGTGGAACGCGGAAAACCTGTTCACCGGCTGGGTGGACGTGCCCCTTTCGGAGACCGGCGAGCGCGAGGCCCGGCAAGGCGGGCAGCTGCTCGCGGAGTCGGGGCTGCTGCCGGACGTGGTGCACACGTCGCTGCTGCGCCGGGCGATCAGCACGGCGAACATCGCCCTCGACGCCGCCGACCGGCACTGGATCCCGGTCAAGCGCGACTGGCGGCTCAACGAGCGGCACTACGGCGCGCTGCAGGGCAAGAACAAGAAGCAGACGCTGGACGAGTTCGGCGAGGAGCAGTTCATGCTCTGGCGCCGCTCGTACGACACGCCGCCGCCCGCGATCGACCCGAAGGACGAGTTCAGCCAGTCCGGCGACGCGCGCTACGCCGGCCTCGGCGACCAGGCCCCGCTGACGGAATGCCTGAAGGACGTCGTGGGCCGGCTGCTGCCGTACTGGGAGTCGGCGATCGTCCCCGACCTGCGGGCAGGCCGCACCGTGCTGGTGGCCGCGCACGGCAACTCGCTGCGCGCGCTGGTGAAGCACCTCGACGGGATCTCCGACGACGCCATCGCCGCGCTGAACATCCCGACCGGGATCCCGCTGCGCTACGACCTGACGGCGGACCTCAAGCCGGTCAAGGCGGGCGGCGAGTACCTGGACCCGGAGGCGGCCAAGGACGCCGCCGCCGCGGTGGCGAACCAGGGGCGCTGAGGCTCCCGGGCTGACTGACTGCCGCCCGCTTGGGGGTCGTGAGTGCTTATCGCGGTTAGAACCGGGATTGCCACTCACGACCCGGTGCGGCGCTCACGAGTTGCCGACGGAGATCGCCTTCATGCCCGACACCTTCCATTCGCTGCCCTGCCGGACGAGGTCGAGGTGGACCGGGAGCCGGTTCTCGCCTGCCTGTTGCTGGCCGCCGCTCGTGGTCAGCACGGCGGCCAGCAGGGCTGACGCGTGCGTGCCGTCGGGGCTGATCTGGGTCAGCGCGGCCGTCGAATCCGGGCCGTACGTCGCCTTCTTTCCGGTCTGCTTGATCCGGTCGACCGTCTCCTCGCGACTCTTCCGGAACTCCGTCAGCAGCGGTTCAGCGGCCACGTTTTCCCAGGCCGCGTAATTGCGGTCGATGTTCTGCGGGTCGACGGTCATCAGGATCCCGCCGTCGCGCCGGGCCGCGTCGACTGCCGAATCCCTTGTCGCGGCAAGGCCTTTCGCCGGGGCGGCACCCGTCGTCATCGGGCCGCGCGGGTCGAAGTTCAGGTCTTGCAGCTGCCAGCGCCCGTTCGTCCGGACCGCGGTGACCAGCATCAGCGCGCCGGCCTGGTTGGCGGCTCCGTCGGGGCGCTGGCTGTGCTGCGCGGCGGCCACCAGCATCCGCGCGTGGTCGGGCGTCAGCTCGGCCAAACCGGTTTCCATCACCTGCGTTTGCGTGGTGACCGGCTCGGTCCGGACCTCGGCGAACGTCTTGTCGAACTGTGCGCGCGCCGCGCCGGTGAGGTACTCCTGCTCGGTTTTCGCGACCTCGTCCGGCTTCGTGGAGTCATAGCTGAACGCGGACTCCACCGCCTTTTTGATGCCGGACACCGCTTCGCTGGTCGCCTTGGCGTCCACATAGGCCACATTCGCGGGAGCAGGAGGCGCGGACGGGGCAGGCGGAGCGGACACAGCTCCACTGCAACCGGCGGTGAGCAGGGCGGCGGCGAGGACAGCGCGCCTCACAGCAGGCCCGCCTCCCGCGCGAGAGCACCCGCTTGGAACCGCGACGTCGCACCCAGTACATCCATCAATTCGGCCACCCGCCGACGGTACGTCCGCAGCCCGACGCCCATCTCCCGGGCCGCCTTTTCGTCGGTGGAGCCGGAAGACAGCAGGTCGAGCAGCTGCGGCGTGTACTGCCGCAGCTCGGCGAACCGCGTCTCGTACGCCTCCAGCGCGGTCGACGAGCGCCACGCGACCTCGAACAGCGACGAAATGCCGCGCACCAGGTCCGGTTTGGTCACGACGCTGTAGCCGGGACCGGCGGCGAGGATCGCGATGCGGCCGTCGAGCAGGATCGTCTCGTTGATCTCGTGGTCGCTGATCCGGACTTCCGCGCCGAGCCGATGCAGCGTCCGCAGGTGCTCGGCGCCGGCCGGGTCGAGCAGCACGCGCGACAGGTAGACCTTCCGGATCCGCAGCTTCCGCTGTTTCGGCAGCTCGTCGGCGAACTTCTGCATCGCGGACCAGGTGTGCAGGTCGTTCGCGGCGCAGGCGAACTCGTCGGCGCCGGCCAGCAGATGTCCGGCGCGGCTGACCAGTTCGCGTTCGTCGCGCAGGTTCGCGACGTCCTCGGCTCGGGGCACGTCATCCAGTCTCCTGCGTTGGCAGCTTGCTGCCAAACACAGCGCCGGGACCGGCCGGGAAGCAGGCTGGAGCCATGACCGAAACGACACTTCCCGCCGCTGCCGCGGGCACCTGGCAGCTCGGCTCCCGCACCGTCAACCGGCTTGGCTTCGGCTCGATGCGGCTCGGCGGCTCGCTCGACCCGAACGCGCCGCTCGACGCCGACCGCGCGATTTCGGTGCTGCGCCGGGCTGTGGAACTGGGCGTGAACCATCTCGACACCGCGGCGTTCTACCGCGGCACCAGCTGGTCGGCCAACGAGCTGATCAAGGCCGCGCTCGCCCCGTTCGGCGACGACCTCGTGCTCACCACCAAGGTCGGGCCGGCGCGCGACGAATCCGGCCAGTTCCTGCCGTTCGCCCGTCCCGACGAGCTGCGCGGCCAGGTCGAGCAGAACCTGCGCGAACTCGGCCGCGACCACATCGACGTGGTCAACCTACGTATCGGCACCGGCCTCGACCGCGGCACCGGCTCGCTCGCCGAGCACTTCGGCGCGCTGGCCGACCTGCGTACCGAAGGGCTGATCGGCGAGCTGGGAATCTCGAACGTCGGCGCGGAACACCTCGCCGAGGCGCAGGCGATCGCGCCGGTGGTGTGCGTGCAGAACCAGTACGGCCTGTCCGCCCGCCGCGAGGACGACGAACTGCTGCGGCTGTGCGGCGAGCAAGGTGTGGCGTTCGTGCCGTTCTTCGCGGTCGCGAGTGGCGCGAGTGGACAGTCCGGCGAGCGGGTCGCCGAGGTCGCGCGCCGGCACGGCGTATCGGGCGCTCAGGTGCGGCTGGTGTGGACGCTCGCGCAGGGTCCGCACGTGCTGGCGATCCCCGGAACGAGCGACCCCGCGCATCTGGAGCAGAACGTCGCCGCGGCGGCGCTCAAGCTGACCGACGAGGACCTCGCGACGCTCGACGCAGACTGATCGCCAGCGCGTCGATCCGGCCGGAACATCTCGAACGGGTGAACAGGGCCTGACCCCGAGGCAAATATGTCCCCCTCAGGTGTCACTCGCCTCACGACAGGGCTTCCAGGACTAGGCCGGAAGGCTACCGGGATGCTTACGATTCCCCCGTGACCACGCCTGTTGCCCTGCTGACGGCCATCGGCGCTCTTGTCGTCGGCGCGGTCGCCGGTTTCCTCGCGGCCAGGGCCCGCGCCCGGCGCGAGGCGGCCCGCCCGACCGGCCCCACCGTCGCCGAACTGCTCGAACGACTGATTCGTTCGAGCAACAGCGGCATCATCGTGCTCAACCGGTTCGGCGACCTCGTGCTGCACAACCCGCGGGCCTACGACCTCGGCCTGGTCCGGGTGAACCAGGCCGATCCGAGGGCGCGCAAGGCCGCCGAGCAGGTGGTCGAGACCGACGAGCCGATGGAAGTCGACCTCTCGCCGCTGGAAAGCCGCGGCCGCCGCCAGCCGGAGGCAGTGCTCGGCGAGGTCCGGCCGCTCGGCGACGGGTTCACCGTCGTCGAGGCCGTCGACCACTCCGAGGCCATCCGGCTGGAGGCGGTCCGCCGCGACTTCGTGGCCAACGTCAGCCACGAGCTGAAGACCCCGGTCGGCGCGATCGCGCTGCTCACCGAGGCCGTGCTGGACGCCGCCGAGGACGTCGAGGAGGTGCGCCGCTTCGGCGGCAAGATCCTGCGCGAATCCACCCGCCTGGGCCAGCTCGTCACCGAACTCATCGCGCTGTCCCGCCTCCAGGGCGCCGAACGGCTGCCGGACCTCAACGTGGTCGAGGTCGACGCCGTCGTGCGCGAGGCGCTCGGGCGCACCACGCTGTCCGCGGAATCCGCCGACATCACCATCACCACCGACGCGGCAAGCGGCCTGCTCATCGAGGGCGACCGGACGCTGCTGGTCACCGCGCTGTCGAACCTGCTGGAGAACGCGGTCGCGTACTCGTCGGCGGGCAGCCCGGTGTCGATCTCGCGCCGGCTCGCCGACGGCATGGTCGAGATCGCGGTGACCGACCGCGGCATCGGCATCGCCGAGGACGAGCAGCAGCGCGTGTTCGAGCGCTTCTACCGCGCGGACAAGGCGCGTTCCCGTGCCACCGGCGGCACCGGCCTCGGACTGGCGATCGTGAAACACGTCGCGGCCAACCACGGCGGTTCGGTCGGCCTGTGGAGCCGTCCCGGCACCGGGTCGACCTTCACCCTGCGCATCCCCGCGCACGTGCGCACCGAACCGGCCGACACCGCGCGCAAAGCCGTGCCCGCGCGGCCGGACAAGACCCCCGAGCGGACACCCCGGCTCGTGGCAACCGGGCAGGAAGTCTCCAGCCCAGACCATGGAGGAAACCTGTGACGAGGGTTCTCATAGTCGAGGACGAAGAGTCCTTCGCCGACCCGCTCGCCTTCTTGCTGCGCAAGGAAGGCTTCACCGCGGCGGTGGCCGTGACCGGCCAGCAGGCGCTGGAGGAGTTCGACCGCAACGGCGCGGACATCGTGCTGCTCGACCTGATGCTGCCCGGGATGAGCGGCACCGACGTCTGCAAGCAGCTGCGGCAGCGGTCCGCGGTGCCGGTGATCATGGTGACCGCGCGCGACAGCGAGATCGACAAGGTCGTCGGCCTCGAACTCGGCGCCGACGACTACGTGACCAAGCCCTACTCGGCGCGCGAGCTGATCGCGCGGGTGCGCGCGGTGCTGCGCCGCGGCGGCGAGCCGGGCACCGACGGCGAACTCGCGCCGCTGGTGCTCTCGGCCGGACCGGTGCGGATGGACGTCGAACGGCACGTGGTGACGGTCGACGGCGGCGAGGTTTCGCTGCCGCTCAAGGAGTTCGACCTGCTGGAGTACCTGCTGCGCAACGTCGGCCGGGTGCTCACCCGCGGCCAGCTGATCGACCGGGTGTGGGGCGCGGACTACGTCGGCGACACCAAGACCCTTGACGTCCACGTGAAGCGGCTCCGCTCGAAGATCGAGCCGGACCCGGGTTCGCCGCGGCACCTGGTGACCGTGCGCGGGCTCGGCTACAAGTTCGAGACCTGATCAGGCACCCGGTCCGTGAAGGACTCCTTGCGGGAATCTAGGTCCAATGCCGGGGACTTAAGGCGGGCGCTGCGGGTGCCGTTTGAGGCTCGTCTTGCGGTGGCAGGGGCTGGCCAGGGCCGGTGCCGCTCGTGGCGGGCTGGTGCGGGTTTGGTCGTCCGTGAGGGGAACCCTGAGGGACTCTGATTCCCTCAGGGTTCCCCTCACGGACCGCCGGAGAACCGGGCGGCCAC